>MKVN01000036.1:9819-56041 GCA_001898855.1 Micrococcales bacterium 73-13 | reverse complement strand
GGCGATGCTGTGGCCGGCAGAGTGGCTGGACGAGCACCCGACGCTCCCGGTCCTGCTCACTGAAGGGGAAGGCGACTGCCTGCTCGCCATGCAGGAGTCGGACGGCCAGTACGTCGCCGTCGCCGTGACGGGCGGCGCGGGTACGGTCCCGCGCGACCTGTCGAAGCTCGCCGGGCGCGAGGTCTACGTCGCCTTCGACCTAGACGACGCCGGACGCAAGGGCATGGACAAGATGGTGGCCGCGCTCGGCAAGGCGGGCGCGCGTGCCGCCGCGCTCGACCTGGCCCGGCTCGGCGTTAGCGGCAGGGGTGCCGACCTGAGCGACTACTTCCGCGCCTTCGGCGGCACCGCCGCGAAGCTCACCGCGGAGTTGGAGCGCCTGCGGGCACTCGGCCCGGACGACGACGGGCTCGTGGCCGCGCTCGCGGACCTGATGGTGCAAGGCGACGAGTCCGCCGTGCAGGACTTCCTACCCGACATGCTCACAGACGAGCAGATAGGCGAGCTCGACCCGCCCGCCTGGACCGTCCACGGCTGGGCGCTGATCGACAACTACACCTCCATCTACGGCGAGCCTGGCGTGATGAAGACGTTCGCGATCCTCGACCTACTGCGGTCGGTACGGGCTGGTGTCCCGTGGCTCGGCAACCCGACTGTGCGCGGCGCGACCTTGTTGTTCGAGGGTGAGGGCCTGACCCAGCTACAGCCGCGCATCGCGGCGTGGAACGCCTATCAGGAGCTCTCGCCCGCGGACCTCGCGCCGGGGCTATCGGGCGCGGTGAGCATCGACCTGTCCACGCCCGAGGGCGTCGCCCGTGTGGTCCGCACGGTTCGCTCCGCGGAGGCCCGCTGGGGCGAGCGCGTGCGGGTGGTCGCCTTCGACCCCGCGGTGGAGTTCATGCCGAACGAGGACGTGGAGACGATGGACCTGTTCACCCGCGGTGTCCGTGCGCTCGCCCGGTATCTGCACGTCGCCGTCGTGGTCGGCCACCACAGCAACGCGGCGGGTGAGCGTGCCCGCGGTGGCGACCAGATGCGTATGCGCGCCGGGGTGCATGTCCGTATGGAGCGCATCGACCCCGAGCGCGGCGTCGTCGGCGTCGTGCAGGAGAAGAACCGCTTCGCCGCGCCGCTGGCGATGGAAGTTGCGCCGCTGGCCGTAGAGGACTCGCTCGTGCTGTCGATGGAAGCCCGCATGTCCCGTGCCGAGTACGCCGCCGCTCGCGCGTCCGCCGAGCGCACGTCCGGCGTCGAGCGTCAGCGTGCCCGCGTGCGCGAGCTCGTCGTCGCCAACCAGTCGGACAACGACCGGGTGGTGCTCGACTACCTCCGGGGCAACCCCTGGCAGTCAGGGCGCAAAGTCCGCGCGTTCACGGCAGGCAAGGGCATCGGCACCGACGCGACCGGGAACACGCTCGAATCGCTCGCGGTGCGCGGGCTTGTCGTGACCCGCCCAGCCCCGCGTAACGCGACCGAGTACGCGCTCCCCGAGGACGTGACCGCATGACCGGACCGCACCGGACCGCACCGGACCTAGGTCCGATGGTCCTCGCACCGGACCGGACCGGGGTCCTACCCCTTCGGGGTAGTAGGACCGCGCGGTCCGGTGCCGGTCAGCGCGAGGGCCAGGACTTGCGGTCCGGACGAATGCCTATACAAGCCCCCGACCGGACGGGTGCTGACGGTCACCCTCCCCGTCCGGTCGGGCTCAACGAGAAGTGCAGAAGTGAAGTGGAGAAGTGGAGAAGGACATGGCGAAGCGCAAGCGTGATCCTCTAGGACGCGGGAACCCCTTGGACGACGTCGATAGCGCCCGGCTGGCTCCGCGTCGCCAGTGCAAGGCCATGAGCAAGCGCACCGGCGAGCGATGCAAGCGGTACTGCGCGCTCGGCCAGGTGACCTGCAACATGCATGGAGCCAACGGGCGCTCCAAGGCCAAGGCCGCCAAGGTCATCGCAGGGGCGTCCGGCTATGCCGCCGAGATGCTGGTCGAGTTCATGGCGGACCCCGCCGTGCCCGTGAAGGATCGGACGCAGATCGCACAAGACCTGCTCAACCGGGCCAACGTGGTCGGCAAGACGAACATCGAGCTCGACGCCCGCATGCAGACCTGGCAGCGGGTGCTCATCGAGTCGCTGGGCGACGAGTCCGAGGACGACCTGAGCGTGCCCCTGCCGCCGCGAGCCGAGCTCCCGGTGCTGGAAGCCGAGGTGGTCGAGGAAGCCGCGGACGCCGCGAGCGAGGCCGCGGGGAAGGAGCGCGCCAAGCACGCCAGCGAGGCTCGCGCCCAGCGCGCCGCTGACAGCGCACGCCGCGAGGTCCACCGCAGGCGCGAGGGCCTGCTCCGCGAGCGGCTGGGCGTGGACGACAGCGCCAAGAGCGGCGGCGTGGTGCTCCGGCCCGCGAACGGCGGGAGGCGCTGAACATGCCCCAGCGCGTGGCCCTCCACCACAGGGACCAACGAACGCCCGCGGGTCGCAGTAGGAGTGCTCGGCGGCGCGCCGACCACGCTACGGGCCAGCAATGGGCGCTCCACGCGACACCCGAATGCGGGTCGCCCGCGAGCGAGCGCCAGGCACATGCAAGGTCCGAGAGTTCCTCCTCATCCCGGCGCTGTGACGTCCGTCACCCCGCCGTCCAACCGAAGGAGGAACCCAAGATGACCACCAAGCAGACCAAGGCCAGCAAGCCCGCCGCGCCCCGTGCCGAGTACGCGGACAAGGCGATCACCCCGACCATGCAGGCCTACGCCGCGTGGCTGACCGAGCAGACCGGCTACCCGGTGGACCCGCGCTCCGTGTTCATCGGCTCGGCGCTCCGCGTCGCTTTCCAGCAGGGCAACCGTGAAGCCAAGGCCGCGACGCTCGCCAGCATCACCGTGCCGGCCAAGCCGAAGCGTGTTCGCACCCCGAAGGCCGCGACGACGGAGGCGGTGGCCGAGTGAGGGTCTACGGCTATACACGGCTGTCCAAGGCCGACCGCCCGCGCAAGGGCGAGAGTCCCGAGGACGTGGAGAAGCGCCAGCGCGCTTCCCTGGTGGCGCAGGAGGAGGCGATCCGGCGCGCCTGTGAGCGCAACGGCGACGAGCTCGTGCAGATGTTCGTGGACGACGGCAGGACCGGCGCCAACACCCGGCGCGAGGGTTTCCAGGCCGCACTCCGCGCCGTCAAGCGCGGCGAGATGCTGATGATCGCCAAGTTCGACCGCCTCAGCCGCGAAGTGGTGACGTGGTACGACCTGATGCAACGGGCCGACCGACGCGGCTGGTACATCGCCGTGCTCGATCAGCGCATCGACACGTCCACCGCGAGCGGCTGGCTCCACGCCATGATCCTCGCGGTGTTCGCAGAGTTCGAGCGCCGCCTGATCGGAGAGCGGACCCGCGACGCCTTGCAGATCATCGGTCGCACCAAGCAACTCGGCAAGCCCTCCGAGATCGAGGACGACACCGCGGCGACCATCCTCGACCTGCACGGCGAGGGCCTATCCGCCCGAGCTATCGCCGCCGCGCTCACCGCAGATGGCGTCCCTTCCCAGCGCGGCGGTGCCTGGCACCACTCGGTCATCGCCGCCTTCCTGCGCCGCGTGGATGCGGCCTGACCCGCGACTGACAGACCCAAGGAGTAGCAGTCATGGCACACATCATCGAGAACGCCCGCGACGGCGGCACCACCTACACCGTGCGATGGAGGGACGGCGGGCGCTTCCGTCAGCGGTCCTTCACGGTCAAGCGCGAGGCCGAGCGGTTCCAGCTCCGCATCGAGAGCCAGTTGGAGGAAGGCACGTCGACCGCGGCGCTCGTGCGCTCGGGCAAGACCTTCCGCCAGGTGGCCGAGGACATGATCGCCACCACGCACCACAAGCTGAAGCGGACCACGGCGCAGAGCGAGGTCGGCACGCTCCGCAAGCACGTCTACCCGACCTTCGGCGCGCGCAAGGTGTCCACGATCACCATGCACGAGGTCGAGGACTGGATCGCCAAGCTCGCTACTGAGCCGCGCTCACCGCGCCCGTCCAAGGCCAACCCGCACCCCGAGCCTAGCGCGCCGCTCCACCCGTCCAGCGTGAAGCAGGCGTACCTCGCGCTCCACAAGGTGCTGAAGTACGCCATGCGGCACCGGCTGATCGGGCACGACCCGGCGCAGGGTGTCGCGCTCCCGCGGGTGACGCACGAGCAACGGTTCGAGCCGGACTTCCTCACGGCGCAGGAGGTGGACGCGCTGGTGGCGCGTCTGGCCGGGGCCTACCCCGCGGACCTGTTCGTGGAGCTCGCCGCCTACACCGGCTTGCGCGCCGGGGAGATGCTGGGGCTGCAAGTCCGCGACGTGAACCTCATGCGTCGGACGCTCCGCGTCGAGCGGACTTTGCAGTTCGTCAAGGGTGGCTGGGTCGAGGACACCCCCAAGTCCGAGAAGTCGATACGGACGGTCCCGCTCCGGCGTGCGCTGGTCGAGCGCCTAACGGCGTACCTGGCTCAGCACCCGCGCAGGGACGAGCCGCAGGCTCCGCTGTGGCCGGGGCGCAACTACGCGGGCGGCGGCGAGTGGCGGGGCGGGCTCGACTACGGCAAACGCATGGACTACGCCAGCTTCTACCGGAACCGCTTCGCGCCCGCGGCGGCGGCGCTCGGGCACCCCGGCCTGCGCTTCCATGACCTGCGGCACACGGCGGCGTCGCTGTTCGCGGCGTCCGGCATGCCGCTGGCACGGGTGAGCCGCATCCTGGGCCACGCCGACACGACCATCACCTACAAGGTCTACCTGGGCTTCTTCCCCGACGACTTCCAGCAGGACATGGACCGGCTCGACGCCTACCTCGCGCCGACGGCTGCACCCGTGCAGGACGTGGTCGAGCTCCCGTTCCGAAGAGAGGCGTGACCGTCGCACCCCGCAGAGCGCCCCTTGCCCCAGTCGGTGAGGGGCGCTTCCGCTTCCTCAGCCGAGGGTCACGACGATGGCGATGATCGCCACGGCGAGTGAGGCCACCGCGACCGCGAGCGACCCCCACGCGATGCCGGTACTGAGTCGCTGGGCGCGGTCGGCGTCAGCCTTCGCGTTGCGGGCGACTTCCAGGCTGGCGTTCAGCGCCTCGATGACCTGCCCGAGCGATTCGCTCGTGGCGACCGCGGCTTCTGCCGTCCGTCGGTGGACGGCGTCGCGCTCGCCCTGCACCTTGGCCGCTCCGAGTGCCGCTTCGTGCGCTTTGACGAGCATGTCGTTGTTCCGGGCGCGCACCTTGTCGAGGAAGTCGGACATGCCCCCATCATGCACGGCACCGCAGACATTGAGCCGACGCCGACCGACTCGGATTCGGTAAGATTGCAGAACCGCTGTCCGATCGGGACCACCGAAGCGTGAAGAAACCTGACGGCGCACAGCGGCTTTGCAAACCACCTGGCGACGTAGCGGAACCACTCGACCTACGCACAGGGGCCGTGAAGCCGAGCAGTGGAGCAACACCTATCAACCCAAAGGTTGCCGGGTCGCGCTCCTGCCCGGCTTCCGTCGTTCAGGCGCACCTTCCCGGCAGGAAGGATCACCATGAACACCGATACCGAAGCCCTCGTGAGCAACGCCAAGTGGCTCGCTGAGGGCGTCTCGCACGCCGCGAGTGAGGCATTCGACACTCTGTTCGCGTGGGTCAGGGCCGGGGTCGACCTCGACAGCCCCGAGCCGGACTGGGAGGCACTGCACCGGATGCTCGCGGAGGTCATCAACCGCAACGCCTTCGATCAGGCCGTCGCGCGTCACCGAGAGATCGAGGCTGACCGGACGGACGTGCGGGCCGCGGGACGACTCGACGCTGTCGCCATCGAGCTCGCACCGGAGTACGTCGCGGACGTGACTCCGTGATCGCCGAGAAAGACTGGGCCGTGTTCGCTCGGTACGGCGACCTACTCGACGGTATGGAAGATCAGCTCATGGACCGCTGGGAGCAGTCCCCGCGGCTGTGCTCGTGGGACGAGTTCTACGAGCAGTTCATCGAGGACGTGTTCGCGCTAATGCAGAACTTCGGCCCCGACCACCCTGACGACGCCCGACCGCCGCGCCACCGCAGGAAGCGCCTGCAAGCCGCGTAGTCCGACCCCTCACCGACGCCCGCCCCGGCCTCACAGCTTGGGCGGGCGTCGTCGTGTCCGGTGAAACACTCCGAAAGCACTCCTACCGCGCCTCTCGCTGGCCGTCCGAGCCCGCCCGACTCGCTCCGACTACGCTGGCCGATAGCCCGTCAATATGAGGGCAGAGGCGGTCCGAGTTGGGACATGTCGGATTGGAGTGGTTCGGCCTGGTATCAGGCCAGGGCACCCCTCATAATCAGGTCGTCACGGGTTCAAGTCCCGTCCGCCCCACCGATCGCGTCCGAGCCGATACCGCCGTCAGGGCGTCGCGACCCGCGACGTGGGCCCGGTGTCGTAGCTGCCGTCGCGCATCTGCGGGTGCTGCCGGGCGAGCCAGAACACGCCGATCACCGCGATCGCGCCGGTCAGCAGCATGGCGATCGTCGCCCAGAGCGGCGCGCCCACGGTCTCGCCGAGCACGAAGGCGCCGATCGAGACAGCCACGATCGGGTCGACGACGGTGAGTCCGGCGACGACGAGGTCCGGCGGGCCGTACATGTGCGCGTTCTGCACGAACCAGCCGCCGACGATGGTCGCCAGCACGATCCCCGCGAGGCACAGGATCGTCAGCCACTCCTCGGCGCCGAAGCGCCAGCCCTTCTCGATCAGGGTCTGCACCCGCCCGATCACGACCTTCGCGAGCGTCGCGAGGAAGCCGAAGAGCGTGCCCGCGGCGACGATGTAGAACAGCGCGTTCGGCCGCCGCCGGTAGACGACGAACAGCGCCCCCCACACGATGAGCATCACGGCGAGCGCGATGAGCACCGTCACGAGCTCCGTGCTCGTGATCGGCTGCAGGCGGGCGTAGAGCGCCGCGACCGTCACGAACAGGCCGACGCCGCCGACGCACAGCGCGATCGCGGCGATCGCGCTGGCGCTGAGCCGGGTGCGGGTGAGCCGGGCGTTCAGGATCGCGGTGATGACCAGCGCGATCGCGCCGAGCGGCTGCACCACGGTGATCGGCGCGAACCACAGCGAGGCGAGCTGCAGCATGATCGCGAGGCCGAGCAGCAGCGTGCCGACGATCCAGGTCGGCCGCGCGAGCATCGACTTCAGATGCGCGCCGGAGAGGCCCTGCTTCGCCCCGCCGCTGTGGTGCTCGTCGACCACCGCGACGCCCCGGTGCTGGAACTGGGTGCCGAGCGAGAGCATGACGCCGCTGGCCAGCGCGAGCACGATGCCGATCCAGGTGTGGCCCCCGAACACGGCGGCGAGATCGGGGGCATCCACCCCCCGAGGGTATCCGACGAGCGGCATCTAGGCTGGGATCCACCATGGCCGTGCTTCCGATCGTCATCACCGGCGACCCCGTCCTCCACACCCCCGCCCGAGCGGTCGGCGCCGTCGACGACCGCGTCCGCACGCTCGTCGCCGACATGGTCGAGACGATGCACGCCGCGCCCGGCGTCGGCCTCGCGGCGCCGCAGGTCGGCGTGCCGCTGCGGCTCTTCGTCTGGCACTGGGAGGAGGACCCCGGCATCGTGCACGCCGGCGTGGCGGTCGACCCGGAGCTGTGGGTCACCCCGACGACGATCGGCCCGGCCGACGACGAGACCGAGTCGGAGGGCTGCCTCTCCCTCCCCGGCGAGCGGTTCCCGTTGCGCCGGGCGGAGGGCGCGATGCTGCGCGCCCGCGGGCTCGACGGCGAGCCGTTCGAGATCGAGGCGCACGGCTGGCTCGCCCGGATCTTCCAGCACGAGTTCGACCACCTGGACGGCGTGCTGTACGCGGACCGGCTCGAGCACGCGCACGCGAAGGCCGCGGCCAAGGCGGTCAAGCGCGAGGGCTGGGGCCGTCCGGGCGCCTCCTGGCTGCCCGGCATCGACCGCCTCGAGGGCTAGCGCGCGCGGCGATCGGCCCGAGGCCGTCTTGCTATACTCGGGTGGCCGCTCCGGCGGCGCGGTCCTCCATAGCTCAATTGGCAGAGCAATCGGCTGTTAACCGATAGGTTCTTGGTTCGAGTCCAAGTGGGGGAGCAGAATCCCTGGTCAGGAGCCTGTTCGGGCTCAGTAGCCGGCTGCCGGGTCGACGATCCCGATGAAGCCGCCGTCGCCGAGCAGCGCCTTGGTGTTCGACTCGACGCGACTCGCGAGCAGCGGCGCGACCATCTCCTCGGTGTCCGCCGAGTGGCAGGTGATGACCGCGCGTGGCGCGGTCCACAGCGGATGGCCGTCCGGCAGCGGCTCGGGGTCGGTCACGTCGATCCCGGCGCCGGCGAGATGCCCGCGCCGGAGCGCCTCGGCGAGCGCGACGGTGTCGACCAGGGAGCCGCGCGCGATGTTCACCAGGATCGCCCGCTCGTCCATCAGGGCGAGGCGCCGCTCGTCGATGAGCCGTGCCGTCTCCCCCGTCGCGGCGGCGGCGAGGATGACGATCTCGGCCTCCGGCAGCACCTCGTCGAGCCGGTCGGCGGTGACGACGCGGTCGGCGCCCGGCACCTCGCCCGGCGAGCGCCGGACGATGGTGATCGAGGTCTCGAACGGCGCGAGCAGGCGGATGATCTCCTGCGCGATCCCGCCGGCGCCGACGATGAGCACCCGGCGGCCGAACAGGGTCTCCCCCGAGCGCGCTGTCCAGGAGGTGCGCCGCGCCTTCTCCGGCAGCTCGCGGAGGCAGGCGAGCGCAAGGGTCAGCGCGTGCTCGGCGACCGGCTCCGAGTAGGCGCCCTTCGCGCTCGTCCAGACCGGGACGGGTCGGTCGGCGTGCGCCGCGAGCACCGCCGCGAAGGCGTCGACCCCGGCCCAGGGCAGCTGCACCCAGGCGATGTCGGGGTGCGCCTCGAGCACCGCGGCGAGCCCGTCGGGATCGGAGGGGTGCACCCAGATCAGCGCGCTCGTGCCGGGCCCGATCGGCGCGACCTCGCCCCCGGCGGCCTCGACGGCCGCGACCAGGTGCGGCGCCGCGTTCGGCAGGATCGCCACGGTGCCGGGCTCGGGGCGCGCGGAGGACGGCCGGGGCGCGCCGGTGCCGCGCAGCGGGTCCCGGAGCTCGCCGGAGCGGCGGGCGCTCATGCGGCGCTCCGCATCGCGCCGAGCGACTCGCCGAGGCGTCGGACGTAGGGGTGGCTCGGATCGTCGAAGACCTCGTCCATCGCGCCGATGCCGACGATGCGCCCCTGCTGCATGACGGCGACCCGGTCGGTGATGCGCCGGACCTCGGCGAGGTCAGCGGTCACCACCAGCGCCGCGAACGCGCGCTGCTCCTGGAGCTGTGCGATCACCTCGAGGATCTGCGGCCGGACCGTGGCGTCGATGCCAGCGGTCGGGTCGTCGGCGACGAGCAGCGCCGGCTCGAGCACGAGCGAGCGTGCGATCGCGACGCGCTGGCGCTGGCCCTTGGAGAGCTCGTGCGGCATGTCGTCGAGCATCGACAGCGGCAGCCGGACGGCATCGAGCAGCGTGGCGGCGTGCTCGCCCGCGGTCATCCGGTCGAAGCGACGGTCGACGAGATAGATCGGCTCGATGATGTTCTCCTCCACCGTCAGGCGCGGCGACAGGTGCTGGCCCGCCTCCTGCCGCAGATAGCCGACGCGGATGCCGAGCCGGTCGCGGCGCCGCACGGAGATGCCGCGGACCTCCTCGCCGAGCACGCGGAGGCCGCCGCCGGAGATCCGGGGCGAGCGCCGGTCGCCGGGCAGGTCGGCCCGCAGCGCGACGGCCCGCCCGAGCGTCGACTTCCCCGATCCGGTCTCCCCCACCACCGCGAGGATCTCGCCGGAGGCGAGCGTCAGGTCGACGCCGTCGACGGCGATCGCCCGGGTCACCTGGCTCGAGGAGTGGTAGCGCAGGCTCAGGTCGGTCGCGCGCACCACCTGCTCGGCCTCGTCGGTCACGCACCCAGCCTATTCGCCCCGGAGTCGGGCCCGCTCGGCGTCGAGCGCGACCAACTCGTGCTGCAGCTGCGCGAAGCGCTCCGGCTCCGTCTCGCGCTCGAGCCGCTGCAGCGCCCCGAGCGCGTCGCGCTTGCGCCGCAGCAGCTCGCGGTCGACGACCGAGGCGGCGACGGAGCGGACGGTCAGCGGCAGCGACTCCGGCCTGCCCGGGATCGGCGCCACGGCGAGCTCGCGGACGAGCCCCCGGTACGCCTCCGGCGCGGCGTCGGCGACCTCGTCGATCCAGCCTGGATCGCCTGCCGAGCGCAGCTGGACGGCGACCGCGTCGCGCACGACCGCGAGGCTCGGGTCCGCGAACGCCGCCGCGACCACGCGACCGGCGAGCTCCGGCCCGACCTCGGCGGGGTACTGCAGCAGCGCCTGCAGCACCTCGACCTCCAGCCGGGTGTTCGGGTCGCGGCCGAGGCTCGCGAGGGTGATCGAGGGACGCTCGGCCTCGGCCGGGGGTCCGGCGGCGTCCGCGCCCCGCGGATCGGGACCCCGAGGATCGGACGAGGGCCCGGAACCGCGTGCCGCGCCTCTGGATCCGCTCCCGCGCGCGGCGCGCACCGCGGTGAGCACGTCACCCGGATCCGCGCCCAGCCACTTGGCCAGCAGCCGCGAGTACTCCGTGACGAGCGCCTGGTCGCGGATCCCGGCCACCACCGGCGCGGCCGCGCGCAGCGCCTGCACCCGGCCCTCGGCCGAGTCCAGGTCGAAGCCCGCGAAGGTGCGCCGGATGATGAACTCGAACATCGGCTTCTTCGCCTCGACGAGCGCCCGGACGGCGCCGTCCCCGCGCTGCAGCCGCAGGTCGCACGGGTCGAGGCCGTCCGGCGCGACGGCGACGAAGGTCTGGGCGTTGAAGCGCGACTCCTCCTCGAAGGCGCGGGAGGCCGCCTTCAGGCCGGCCTCGTCGCCGTCGAAGGTGAACACCACCTCGCCGGCCGAGGCGACCGCGCCCTGGTCGCTGTCGCCGAGGATGCGCCGGATCACCTTGATGTGGTCGACGCCGAACGCGGTGCCGCAGGTCGCGACCGCGGTCGTCACGCCGGCGAGATGGGCGGCCATCACGTCGGTGTAGCCCTCGACGACGACGACCTGCTTGCCCCGGGCGATGTCGCGCTTGGCCAGGTCGAGCCCGTAGAGCACCTGGGCCTTGTGGTAGACCGGCGTCTCCGGGGTGTTCAGGTACTTCGGACCCTGGTCCTCCTCGAGCAGCCGGCGCGCGCCGAAGCCGACCGTCTGCCCGGTGGTGTCCCGGATCGGCCAGACCAGGCGGGAGCGGAACCGGTCGTAGACGTCGCCCCGCTCGCCGCGGCCGAGCAGCCCGGCCTGCACGAGCTCGTCCTCGGTGTACCCCTCGGCGCGCAGCGCCCGACCGAGCGCCCCGCCCCTCGGCGCGAAGCCGACGCCGAAGCGCTCCGCCGCCGCCTGGTCGAATCCGCGCTCGCCCAGGAAGCGCCGGCCCGGCTCGGCCTCCGGCGCCGCGAGCTGCGCCTGGAAGAACCGCTCGGCGGCCGCGTTCGCCGCCAGGATCCGGGCCCGGCTGCCGCGGTCGCGCTCCCCCGCGCCGCCGTCCTCGTAGTGCAGCTCGTAGCCGATCCGCGCGGCGAGCCGCTCCACCGCCTCCGGGAAGGTGACGTGGTCGATCTTCATCAGGAAGTCGAACACGTTGCCGCCCTCGCCGCAGCCGAAGCAGTGGAAGTAGCCGACGCCGGGGCGGACGTTGAACGACGGCGAGCGCTCGTCGTGGAACGGGCACAGCCCCTTCATCGAGCCGACGCCGGCGGACTTCAGGGTCACGTAGTCGCCGATGATGTCGGCGATGTTCGTGCGCGACCGGACCTCGTCGATGTCGCTTCGACGGATCAGCCCGGCCATGGGTGCATCTTAGGCGGGGTGCGACCGGGCGCGGCGCGGCCCTCGAGGCCTACCCGGCCACCAGCAGCGAATGCCAGGTCATCGCGTTCTGGTCGGTGAGCGAGGCGATCTGGTCGACGACCACGCGCCGGCGGCCCGCGTCGTCGGGAGCCGCGATCCAGTCCCCCTGGAACTCGATGTCGAGGTGACCGGGGCCGATCGACAGCAGCCGGTCGGCGAGCTCGGTGAGCACCGCGCGCTGCCGGACGTAGACGGGCTGGCGCGTCACGTTCGCCATCACGTAGCTGCCGACGATGCCCTTGAGCACCGCGATCTCGGCCCGTGTCGCCGCCGGCACGACGAGATCGGCGCCGTAGCGGGCGAGCGAGGTCTGCGGATGCGCCTCGCGCGTGGCCCGCTGGGCCGCGCCGACGAAGCGGCCGATGAGCCTGCTCGCGAGGTTCTTCAGCCGCGCGCGGTGCTGCCTGGTGCCGTCCCAGTCGGTGATCCAGGCGTCGATCGAGTCGAGCCGCTCGAACGCGGCGCGGAGCTCGTCGGGGCCGAACTCGCCGCCGATCCAGCGGAGCATGCCGTCGACGAGCGCGTCGTGGTCGGCGCGCGAGCCGAGCTCGCGCACCTCGATGTAGCCCTCGACGATCGCGTCCTCGAAGTCGTGCACCGAGTAGGCGATGTCATCGGCGAGGTCCATCACCTGCGCCTCGATGCAGAGCCGGCCGACGGGGGCGCCCTGCCGGAGCCAGTCGAAGGCCGCGGCATCGTCGGCGTAGTGGCCGAACTTGCGCCGCCCGCTCGGGTCCTCGACCGCCCGATCGGCGCCCCAGGGGTACTTGCAGGTCGCGTCGAGGCTCGCCCGGGTGAGGTTCACCCCGTAGGCGGCGCCGTCCGGGCCGAACACCTTCGGCTCCAGCCGGGTGAGCATCCGCAGCGTCTGGGCATTGCCCTCGAAGCCGCCGATGCCGGCCGCCCAGTCGTTGAGCGCCCGCTCCCCGTTGTGCCCGAACGGCGGGTGTCCGAGGTCGTGGCCGAGGCAGGCCGCGTCGACCACGTCGGGGTCGAGCCCGAGGTCGCCGCCGAGCTCCCGTCCGATCTGCGCGACCTCGAGCGAGTGCGTGAGCCGGTTCCGCGCGAAGTCGAGGCCCGCCGCGGGCGAGAGCACCTGCGTCTTCGCGGCGAGCCGGCGCAGCGCGCTGGAGTGCAGGATCCGGGCGCGGTCGCGGGCGAAGTCGCTGCGCCTCGAGTCGTGCGCCTCGGGCAGGCGGCGCTGCGCGTCCGGCTCCGCGTAGCCGGGCGGCAGCGGCCACTCACCCGCCACCGGTGTCGCTCTCGTCCTCGCCGAGCTGCGCCGCGTCGACCGCCGACAGCGAGCGGCTCGCCAGCCAGCCGTCCGGCAGGTGCGGCCGCTTCGGCGTGCCCTGCCGACCGCGCTCGCCCTCGGCCGCCGCACCCGGGTAGGGCGCGTCGAGGTCGAGCGCCTGCGTCGCCGCGTCGATGTCCGCGATCCGCTCGATGCGCGCGAGGCGCGCGCGGACGTCCCCGCCGACCGGATAACCCTTGAAGTACCAGGCGACGTGCTTGCGCATGTCCGCGCAGCCCCGGCGCTCGTCGCCGAGGAACTCGACGGTGAGCTCGGCGTGCCGGCGGAACGCGGCGACCACGTACCCGAGCCCCGGCTCGAGCTTCCCCGGACCGGTGCCGGTGAGCGCCTGCTGGAGCTCGCCGAACAGCCAGGGCTTGCCGAGCACGCCGCGCCCCACCACGACGCCGTCGCAGCCCGTCTCGCCCATCATGCGCACCGCGTCGGCGCCGTCGAACACGTCCCCGTTGCCGAGCACCGGGACCGAGGTCACGTGCTCCTTCAGCCGCGCGATCGCCGACCAGTCGGCGTGCCCGGAGTAGTGCTGGGCGCAGGTGCGCGCGTGCAGCGCGACCGCAGCGATCCCGGCGTCCTCCGCGATCCGGCCGGCGTCCAGGTAGGTGAGGTGCTCGTCGTCGATGCCCTTGCGCATCTTGATCGTCACCGGCACGCGCCCGGCGGCGCGCACCGCGCTGCGCAGGATCCCGGAGAACAGGTCGCGCTTCCACGGCAGGGCCGCGCCGCCGCCCTTGCGGGTGACCTTCGGCACCGGGCAGCCGAAGTTGAGGTCGACGTGGTCGACGCGGTCCTCCTCGACCAGGATCCGGACCGCGTCGCCGACGATCGCGGGGTCGACGCCGTAGAGCTGGATGCTGCGGATCCGCTCGCTCGGATGGTGCTCGATGAGCTGCATCGTCTTCGGGTTGCGGGCGACGAGCGCGCGGGTGGTGATCATCTCGGTCACGTACAGCCCTCGGCCGTACTCCGCGCACAGCCGGCGGAACGGCATGTTCGTGATCCCGGCCATGGGCGCGAGCAGCACGGGCGAGTCGAGCTCGAGCGGCCCGATGCGCAGCACCGGCCGCGAGCCGGGCCGCAGGGCCGGCTCGGTCGCCGTGGCGGTCGCGTTCACCCGTCGATTCTCCCAGACGCCGCCGACAGCCGGCCCGCGGCGCTTGATAGGGTCGCGGCATGGCCGAGTCCGGACGCGAGCGCGTCGAGCGCGACGCCGGAGCTCGGGGGCTGGCCATCGAGATCCGGGAGCGGATGCGGGCGCGCTCGCTCGAGGAGGCCGCCGAGCTGCTCGGCGTCGCTCCGGCCGACATCGTCAAGACGCTCGTCGTCAAGCGCTCGGACGGGACCTTCCTGTTCGCGCTGGTGCCGGGCGACCGGCAGATCGGCTGGCCGAAGCTGCGCGCCCTGCTCGGCGCGAACAGGCTGCAGCTGCCGGACGCGGAGCAGGCGCTGGCGGCGACCGGCTACGAGCGCGGCACGATCACGCCGCTCGGCAGCACGACCGCGTGGCCGGTCGTCGCGGACGCCGCGATCGCCGGCCGGCGGGTGGCGCTCGGCGCGGGCGAGCACGGGCTGTCGATGTTCGTGGACGCCGATGCCCTGACGGCCGCGCTCGACGCGACCGTCGCCGACATCAGCGAGCCGCTCGCCCGTCCCTGACGTCGTCGAGGACCCGCAGGAAGGTCTCCGCCTCCTGGGCGCCGGAGATCCCGTAGCGCCCGTCCACGACGAAGAACGGCACGCCCCGCACGCCGATCCGACGGGCCGCCTCGATGTCCTCGTCGACCGCCGCCGCGTAGGCGCCGGTCTCCAGCGCGGTCCGCGCCTGCGTCTCGTCGAGCCCGACCTCGCCGGCCATCCGGACCAGGTCGTCGATCCGGCCGACGTGCTCGCCGCGCTCGAAGTAGGCCTGCATCAGGCGCTCCTTCATGGCCGCCTGCAGGCCGTGCGCCTTCGCGAGATGGATGAGCTCGTGCGCGCGGCGGGTGCGCGTCGGACGGTTCGCCGCGAAGTCGTAGTGCAGCCCGACCGACTCCGCGATCGTCCCGACCCTGGCGTCCATCGCGTCCACCTGCTCGGCGGGGAAGCCGCGGCCGACGAGGTAGTCGCGGTGGGTGCCCGGGAAGTCCTCCGGGGTGTCCGGGGAGAGCTCGTAGGAGTGGAACTCGACCTCGACCTCGCCGTCGAACCGCGCGGCGGCCTCCTCGAACCGGCGCTTGCCGATGAAGCACCACGGGCACGCGACGTCCGACCAGATGTCCACCTTGATGGGCTCGCTCATACCCGGCCCAACGCCGCCCGCCCGCCGCGCATTCCGGCGGGCGAGCGGACCGCACGGCCTGCCGAGCGGGCCCCTGGCGCGGAGTAGTCTCGACGGGATGAGCGGCGAACCGGGCGACGACGCCGAGCCCGCGCCAGCCGCCCATCGCACCTTCGTCGATCTGACACCGCTGCGGGTGTCGCCGGCGTTCGGACGGCTCTGGGCCGGGCAGGCGATCTCCGGCATCGGCGCGTGGCTGACGATGACGGCCGTCACGCTGCTCATCTTCGACATCACCGGCTCGACGCTGCTGGTCGCCCTGGTCGGCCCGATCTCGCTGCTGCCGACGATCGTCGCCGGGCTGTGGGGCGGGATGCTCGTCGACGCCTTCGACCGGCGCATGGTCGCCGTCGTCACGGCGGTGCTCAGCTGGCTCTCGACCCTCGCCCTGCTCGGCTTCGCCTGGTGGGACGCGGCGATCGCGCCGGAGGCCCGGATCGAGATCTGGCCGCTCTACCTCATCACGACGGTGAACGCGGTCGCCTCGACGGTCAACTCCGCCGCGCGCACCGCGATCATCCCCCGGATCGTCCCGGAGGACATGGTCTCCCGCGCGGCCGCCCTGAACGGCATGACGTTCGGCTTCCAGATCGCGGTCGGCCCGGCGGTCGCGGGCGTGCTGATCGCCGCCGTCGGCTACCCGGCGACGTTCGCGGTCGACGCGGTGCTGTTCACCGCCGGCTTCCTCGGGGTGGTCAGCCTCCCCCGGCTGCCGCCGCTCAGCGACGTCGCCCGCCCGGGCTGGCGCTCGCTCGCCGACGGCCTCGCCTTCCTGCGGCGGGCGCCGGTGATCCGGATGAGCTTCGTCGTCGACCTCATCGCGATGACGCTCGGGCGCCCGCACGTGCTGTTCCCCGCGATCGGCGTCGTCGCGATCGGCGGCGGGCCGATCACGGTCGGCCTGCTCACGGCCGCGATGGCGGTCGGGACGTTCCTCGCCGGCCTGTTCAGCGGGCCGGTCGCCCGGATCCGCCTCCAGGGCGTCGCGGTGAGCCGGGCGATCATGGCCTACGCCGGGTTCACCATCCTGTTCGGACTCGTGATCGGCGCCGCGATGCTCGGCTGGTTCGGCCCGGTCGGACCGGACTTCCAGCACGTCTCCTGGCCCGCGCTGCTGCTCGCCTTCGTCGCGCTCGCCGGCACCGGGGTGACCGACGAGTTCAGCGCCATCTTCCGCACCACGATGATGCTGACCGCCGTGCCGGACGACATGCGGGGCCGGACCCAGGGCGTATTCATCGCCGTCGTCACCGGCGGGCCCAGGATCGGCGACCTCGTCGCCGGCGGGCTCGCGACGGTCGTCGCGCTCGCCGTCCCGCCGGCGGTCGGCCCGGACGCGCTGTGGGCGCCGCCGATCATCGGAGGCGCGGCGATCCTGGTCCTGATCTGGGCGCTGCTGCGCGGCAGCGCGGCCTGGCGCGCGTACGACGCGCGGGACCCGCGCCCCTAGCCGCGCCGACCCCGCCGACGCGGCGGAATCTCCGGCCCGATGTCCGGGGTCCCGGGGTACAGTGTGCAGAGCAAGGCTCCACCGGTCGAAGGACGGGCCCGATGACGACGGATGTGCACGAGCGGCTGATCACCCCGCCGATCGTGCCCCAGCGCCCGCGCGGCGCCAGGGCGTGGCTCGTGTTCCTCGTCACGGTCGTGCTCGCCGCGGTGGTCATCGGCATCATGGCCGCCCTGCTCGGGAACGCGGTGCGCGGGCTCGAGGCCGCCAACGCGAGCGCCGCCGAGGCGAAGACCGCCCTCGGCACCGCGCAGGGCGAGGTGGCGGCCGCGGAGGAGGCGCTGCGCGCCGGTCAGACCGCGATCGACGAGCGCCGTCAGGAGATCATCGACGAGATCGCCGCGCAGCCGCACGAGCCGGGCTTCTCCATCAGCGGCTCCTCGCCGGCGTTCGCCGAGGTCCGCGCGATGCAGGACTCGCTGCAGGCGAACGAGGCCGCCGCGGTCGACGCGGCGAACCGCGCGGAGACCGCCGCGGCGGCCTCCGTCGAGACCTCGGCGGCGGCCGCGCAGGCCGCGCAGCGCGAGGTCGACGGGCTCGTCGGGCCGCTGTGGATCGCCTCGGGCGCCGCGATCGTCGTGATCGGGCTCGTGCTGTGGGCGGCGATCGCCCGCACCCGCACCGGCCGGCGGCGGGCGCGGCGCAGCTAGCCGCCGAGGCGCTCCGCGAGGTAGCCGGTCAGCCCGGCCGTCGGCACGCGATCCTGCTGCATCGTGTCGCGCTCGCGGACGGTGACCGCGCCGTCCTCGAGCGAGTCGAAGTCGACGGTGATGCAGAACGGCGTGCCGATCTCGTCCTGACGGCGGTAGCGGCGGCCGATCGCGCCGGCGTCGTCGAAGTCGACGTTCCACCGCCGGCGGAGGGTCTGCGCGAGCTCGCGGGCGACCGGGCTCAGCTGCTCGTTGCGGCTGAGCGGCAGCACGGCCGCCTTGACCGGGGCGAGCCGGGGGTCGAGCCGCAGCACGACGCGGGTGTCGGCGCCCCCCTTCGCGGTCGGCACCTCCTCCTCACGGTAGGCGTCGACCAGGAACGCCATCATCGCGCGGGTGAGCCCGAACGACGGCTCGATCACGTAGGGGACGTAGCGCTCCCCCGTGGCCTGGTCGAAGTAGGAGAGGTCCTTCCCGGAGCCCTCGGCGTGCGAGCCCAGGTCGAAGTCGGTGCGGTTCGCGACGCCCATCAGCTCGCCCCAGCCGCCGCCGGCGAAGCCGAAGTCGTACTCGATGTCGATGGTGCCCGCCGAGTAGTGGGCGCGGTCCTCCTTCGGCACATCGTACCGGCGCAGGTGCGACGGGTCGATGCCGAGGTCGACGAACCAGTCCCAGCAGGCCTCGACCCAGTGCTCGAACCAGGCGGGCGCCTCGTCCGGCGGCGTGAAGTACTCGATCTCCATCTGCTCGAACTCGCGGGTACGGAAGATGAAGTTGCCCGGCGTGATCTCGTTCCGGAACGCCTTGCCGACCTGGCCGACGCCGAACGGCGGCCGGCGGCGGGACGTCGTGACGATGTTCGCGAACTGCACGAAGATGCCCTGCGCCGTCTCCGGCCGCAGGTAGTGCAGCCCCTCCTCGTCGTCGACCGGGCCGAGATAGGTCTTCATCAGGCCGGAGAACGCGCGCGGCTCGGTCCACTGGCCCTTCGTGCCGCAGTTCGGGCAGTTGACCTCCTCGAGGCCGGCGGGCCGACGGCCGTGCTTCGCCTCGAAGGCCTCCTCGAGATGGTCCTGACGGTGCCGGGTGTGGCACTGCAGGCACTCGACCAGCGGGTCCGTGAACGTGGCGATGTGCCCCGACGCGGCCCACACCTGCTTGGGCAGGATCACCGACGAGTCGAGCCCGACCATGTCGTCGCGACCGCGGACGAAGGTCTGCCACCACTCGCGCTTGATGTTCTCCTTGAGCTCGACGCCGAGCGGGCCGTAGTCCCACGCGGAGCGCGTGCCGCCGTAGATCTCACCGGCCTGGAAGACGAACCCGCGGCGCTTGGCGAGGGCGATGACGGCGTCGAGCGTGGTCTGCGATGGCACGAGGCACGAGTTTACCGGGGGCGGCCCGGCGGATCGGCCGGCAGGCCGTCGTCCCCCGGCCGGTCGACGGCCCCGCCGAAGCGGCGGTCGCGGCCGACGTACTCCCCGATCGCCGACCACAGGTGGGCGCGCCGGTAGTCCGGCCAGAGCACGTCCTGGAAGACCAGCTCCGCGTACGCGGACTCCCAGAGCAGGAAGTTCGAGGTGCGATGCTCGCCGGAGGTGCGCACGAACAGGTCGACGTCGGGCATGTCGGGGACGTAGAGGTGCCTCGCGATCGTGCGCGCGGTGACGCCGCCGGGCTTGAGGCGTCCGGCGGCGACCTCGCCGGCGATCGCGTTGACGGCGTCCACGAGCTCGTTCCGGCCGCCGTAATTGACGCACAGGTTGAGCGTCATCCCGGTGCTCCCGGCCGTCGCGCGCTCGGTCAGCACGAGGTCCTTGACGACCGACTGCCAGAGCCGCGGGCGTCGGCCCGCCCAGCGGAATCGGACGTTCCAGTCGACGAGCTGGTCGCGGCGCCGGTGCAGCACGTCGCGGTTGAAGCCCATCAGGAAGCGGACCTCGTCGACGGAGCGCGCCCAGTTCTCGGTGGAGAACGCGTAGAGGCTGAGGTGCCCGACGCCGGCCTGGATCGCGCCGGCGACGACGTCGAGCATCGTCGCCTCCCCCGCGCGGTGCCCCTCCACGCGCGGCAGGCCCTGCCGGTTCGCCCAGCGGCCGTTGCCGTCCATCACGATCGCGACGTGGCCGGGGACGGAGCCCGCGGGGAACGCCGGCGGCGTCTCGCCGGTCCAGTCGACCGGTCGGAGCGGGATCGGCTCCCTGGTGCGCGCCACCCGTCCAGTATCCCGCGCGCGCCTCAGGCGGGCGTGCGGTCGACGTGCGGGAGGCTCTTCAGCCCGCGCTCGAGGTGGTACTGCGCATAGGCGGCGACCAGGCCGGTGGCGCGCGCCCTGGTGCGCTCGTCGGAGGCCTCCGCGACCGGCCAGTCGCCGTCCCGCAGCGCGGCGAGCAGCGCGAGCGTCATCAGGTCGACGCGCGGCGCGCCCGGCGGGGCGATCCGGTCGGCGACGACGCCGCCGGACTGGATGACGAACGTCGTGTGCGGCCCCGGCTCGCCGGTGACGGCGCAGTCGTCCAGGCTCGGCGCCCACCCGGCGATCGACAGCGCGCGCAGCAGGTAGGAGTCGACGATCAGGCCGGACGGGTGCTCGCCGCGCGCGAGCGAGCGCAGCGCGCCGACGAGCAGGGCGAACTGCTCCCCGCCGCCCGCGTGCGCGCCGCCGTCGTCCTCGGTGAGCCGGTCGGCCGCCTCCACGATGGCCGAGGCGGCGGTGTAGCGCCCGTAGTCGGCGGCGATGTCGCCGGCGTAGGCGCCGAGCGTCACCGCCTGCGTGACCGTGTCGAGCGAGCGCCCCTGGTAGCACTGCAGGTCGACGAGCATGAACGGCTCGAGCCGCGCCCCGAACCGCGAGCCGGTGCGCCGGACGCCCTTGGCGACCGCGCGGATCCTGCCGCGCGAGCGGCCGAGCATGGTGACGATCCGGTCCGCCTCCCCCAGCTTGTGGGTCCGCAGCACGATCGCCTCGTCACGGTACGTCGGCACCGCTCAAGTATCCGCGCCCCGGGTGGAGAATGGTCGCATGCCGACTGGCGATTCCCCCATCCTCGTCACCGGCGGCACCGGCACCGTCGGGCGGCCGACCGTGGAGCGGCTCCGAGCCGCGGGGCGCGAGGTGCGCGTGCTGAGCCGTCAGCCGGGCGAGGGCCGGATCCAGGGGGATCTCGCGACCGGTGAGGGCCTCGAGCCGGCGCTCGCCGGCGTCGGCGCCGTCGTGCACCTCGCCTACGGCGGCTCGGACGAGGCCGAGCACACCCGGCGGCTCGCGGCGGCCGCCGCTGCCGCTGGCGTAGACCACCTGCTCTACATCTCGATCGTCGGGATCGACGGCCATCCGTTCTCCTACTACCGCCGCAAGGTCGAGGCGGAGGAGGCGGTGCGGGCCGCCGGCGTGCCGTGGACGATCCTGCGGGCGACCCAGTTCCACGACTTCGTGCCGCGGCTGGTGGGACGGCAGCGCGCCGTCGTCGTCGCGCCGAAGTGGGCGATGCAGCCGATCGCGGTCGGCGAGGTCGCCGAACGGCTGGTCGAGCTGGTCGAGGCCGGCCCCTCGGGCCGGGTCGCCGACCTCGCCGGGCCCGAGCAGGGCGCGCTCGCCGGCTTCGCCCGCGTCTGGTTCACGGCCCGCGGCCGCCGGCCGCTCGTCTGGGAGCTCCCGCTGCCGGGGGCGTCCGGGCGTGCGCTGCGCGCCGGCGCCGGCCTCGGGACGCTGCCCGGGGCCGGGCGGCAGACCTTCGCCGAGTGGGCGCGAGCGCACGCCGCGGACTAGCGGGCGACGGCCTCAGACCGCCGCGAGCTGGCCGACCTCGGCCCGGATCGCCCGGTTGACCGAGGAGACGACCGCCTTCAGCGAGGCCGTCGAGATGTCCGCGTCGATCCCGACGCCCCACAGCCGCCGGCCGTTCACGTTGAGCTCCACGTAGGCCGCGGCCAGCGCGTCGCCGCCGGAGGACATCGCGTGCTCGACGTAGTCGTAGAGCTCGATCGCGAACCCCTGCTTCGCGAGGATCGCGAGGAACGCGGCGATCGGCCCGTTGCCGACCCCGCCGACCTCCTCGATCTCGTCGCCGATCCGCAGCCGGGCGTCGAGCGTGACCGTCCCGGTCATCTCGGACGCCGTCCGGGTGGAGAGGATCTCGTACCGCCCCCACTTGTCCCCGGGGTCGGCCGCCGGGAGGTACTCGTCGACGAACACGTCCCAGAGCGCCTCGCTGGTGACCTCGCCGCCCTCGCCGTCGGTCTTCGCCTGGACCACCTGGGAGAACTCGATCTGCAGCCGGCGCGGCAGGTCGAGGTGGTGGTCTGCCTTCATCAGGTAGGCGACGCCGCCCTTGCCGGACTGCGAGTTGACCCGGACCACGGCCTCGTAGCCCCGGCCGATGTCCTTGGGATCGACGGGGAGGTAGGGCACCGCCCAGGCGACGTCCTCGACCGGTCGGCCCTCGGCCGCGGCGCGCGCCGCCATCGCCTCGAAGCCCTTCTTGATGGCGTCCTGGTGCGAGCCGGAGAACGCCGTGTAGACCAGGTCGCCCGCCCACGGCGAGCGCTCGTGCACCTGGATCTGGTTGCAGTACTCGGCGGTGCGGCGCACCCGGTCGATGTCGGAGAGGTCGAGCTGCGGGTCGACGCCCTGCGTGAACAGGTTCATCGCGAGCGCGACCGTGTCGACGTTCCCGGTCCGCTCGCCGTTGCCGAACAGGCAGCCCTCGATCCGGTCGGCGCCGGCGAGGTAGCCGAGCTCGGCCGCCGCGATCGCGGTGCCGCGGTCGTTGTGCGGGTGCAGGGAGAGGATGACGTCCTCGCGGTGGTCGAGGTGCCGGTTCATCCACTCGATCGAGTCGGCGTAGACGTTCGGCGTCGCCATCTCGACGGTCGCCGGCAGGTTGATGATGAGCTTGCGCTCGGGGGTCGGGACGAAGACCTCCATCACCCGGTTGCACACCTCGACGGCGAACTCGAGCTCGGTGCCGGTGTAGGACTCCGGCGAGTACTCGTAGTAGACCGTGGTCTCCGGGATCGTCGCCTCCGCCTCCTTGCACCAGCGGGCGCCCTGCAGCGCGATGTCGACGACGCCCTGCCGATCCGTCTTGAACACCACCTCGCGCTGCAGCGTCGACGTCGAGTTGTAGAGGTGGACGATCGCCTGCCTGGCCCCGCGGATCGACTCGTAGGTGCGGTCGATGAGCTCCTTGCGGGCCTGCACCAGCACCTGGATGGTGACGTCGTCCGGGATCGCGCCCTCCTCGATGAGCGAGCGCACGAAGTCGAAGTCGGTCTGCGAGGCGGAGGGGAAGCCGACCTCGATCTCCTTGAAGCCCATCTGCACGAGGAGGTCGAACATGATGCGCTTGCGCTCGGGGCTCATCGGGTCGATGAGCGCCTGGTTGCCGTCGCGGAGGTCGACCGCGCACCAGCGCGGGGCGGTCGTGATGCGCGCGTCCGGCCAGGTGCGGTCGGGGAGGGATACGGCGAACTGCTCGTGGTACGGCTTGTACCGGTGGATCGGCATGCCGCTCGCGGCCTGGTTGTTCTTCATGATGTGCGTCTGCTCCTGAGTCTCGTTGCGGGTTTCGGGGCCAACTGGAAGCTCCGCGACGAGTGAGGCCGACTAGGACTCGTCGCGGCAGCTAAGGAGGAGCAGACCGAAATGCACGACGCCAGCTTAGCACCGGGCCCCGATGCGGCGCCGCACGGCCCCGGTCCCGGCCGGATCAGAAGCCCAGACGGCCGAGCTGCTTCGGGTCGCGCTGCCACTCCTTGGCCACCTTGACCCGCAGGCTGAGGTAGACGCGGGTCCCGAGCAGCGCCTCGATGCCGGGGCGCGCCCGGGCGCCGATCTCCGCGAGCCGCGCCCCCCGGCGGCCGATGACGATGCCCTTCTGGCTGTCCCGCTCGACCCAGACGTTCGCGTAGACGTCGGTGATGGGGCCCTTCGAGCCGCCCTCGGCCGCCTCGGCGGCCGGCCGCGGCGCGATCTCGTCGACGGTGACCGCGAGCGAGTGCGGGAGCTCGTCCTGCACGCCCTCGAGCGCCGCCTCCCGGATCAGCTCGGCGATGCGGTCCTCGTCCGTCTCGTCCGTCACAGCGTCGACGGGGTACAGCGGCTCGGACTCCGGCATGAGGGCGATGAGCGCGTCGGCGAGCACCCCGACCTGCTCGTCGGCGAGCGCCGACACCGGCACGATCTCGTCCCAGTCGCACAGCCCGGCGACGGCGACGAGCTGCTCGGCCACCCGCGCCCGCGAGGCCTTGTCGGTCTTGGTGACGACCGCCACCTTGCGCGCACGCGGGTACCGCGCCAACTGCTCGACGATGAAGCGGTCCCCCGGCCCGATCCGCTCGTCGGCCGGGACGCAGAACGCGATCACGTCGACGTCGGCCAGCGTCGACTCGACGAGGTCGTTGAGCCGCTCGCCGAGCAGCGTCCGGGGCCGGTGGACGCCGGGCGTGTCGACGATCACCAGCTGCCCGTCGGGGCGGTGCAGGATGCCGCGGATCGCGCGACGGGTGGTCTGCGGCTTGGCGGAGGTGATCGCGACCTTCTCGCCGACGAGGGCGTTCGTGAGCGTCGACTTGCCGGCGTTCGGACGGCCGACGAAGGAGACGAAGCCGGCGCGGCCCGGACTCATCGCGTCCTCCCCGTCGGCGGGAAGGCGTCCTCGGCCGCCACCAGCGCCTCGTCGCGCTCGGCGACGACCGTCATCACGCGGCGGCGCTCGATGCGGTCCGCCGTGAGCCGCAGCCCGGCGACGACGACCGAGGCGCCGTACCTCGGCAGCTCGCCGAGCGCCTTCGTGAGCAGGCCGCCGGCCGAGTCGACGTCGTCGTCGGCGAGCTCGATGCCGAACAGCTCGCCGAGGTCCTCGACGTTGAAGCGGGCGGCGACCCGGTACCGCCCGGGGCCGAGCTCCTCCACCTGGGACGGATCGACGTCCGACTCGTCGGAGATCTCGCCGACGAGCTCCTCGATGAGGTCCTCCATCGTGACCAGGCCGGCGATGCCGCCGTACTCGTCGACGACCATCGCGAGGTGGAAGCGCTCCCGCTGCATCTGCCGGAGCAGCTCGTCGGCCTTCTGCGACTCCGGGACGAACGCCGCCGCCCGCGCCCGCGCGGTGACCGCGTCGGCCGGATCCGCGCCGACCGTGTCGCGCAGGTGCAGGATCCCGACCACCTCGTCGGCGTCCTCGCCGATCACCGGCATCCGCGAGACCCCGCGCCGCAGGAACGCCGCGACCGCCTCGCCGATCGTCGCGGTCGCCTCGACCGTCGCCATGTCGGTGCGCGGGACCATCAGCTCGCGCACCACCGTCTCGCCGAACTCGAACACGGAGCGGATCAGCTCCCGCTCGTCCTCCTCGATGGTGTCGAGCTCCGCGGCCTCGTCGACGATCGACAGCAGCTGCTCGCCCGACTCCCGGTCGCCGGCCAGCAGCCAGGTGCCGACCCGGACGAAGAAGTGCCCGACCGGCCGCGCGATCGCCTGCAGCGCGCCCACGCCGCGGCTACCGCTCCCGCCCGGCGGCGCGCATCAGCGCTTCCGCTCCGCCAGGGCGAAGCCGACGAGCAGGTCCCGCTGCAGCCCGAACATCTCGCGCTCCTCCTCGGGCTCCGCGTGGTCGAAGCCGAGCAGGTGCAGCAGGCCGTGGCAGGCGAGCAGCTGGACCTCCTCGAGCGCGGAGTGCCCGGCCGTCTCGGCCTGCGCCGCCGCCACCTGCGGGCACACCACGATGTCGCCGAGCAGCCCGGCCGGGGTCGGCTCCTCGTCGGTGCCCGGCCGCAGCTCGTCCATCGGGAAGCTCAGCACGTCCGTCGGCCCCGGCTCGTCCATCCACTGCACGTGCAGCTGCTCCATCGCGCCCTCGTCGACGAACACGATCGCGAGCTCCGCGTCGGGGTGCACGTGCAGCTGGTCCAGGACGAAGGTCGCGAGCCGCTGCACGGCGGCTTCGTCGACGTCGACGCCGGACTCGTTGTTGATCTCGATCGCCATCAGCGCCTCTTCCGGATCGCGGACCTGGGTGCGGCGGCGCGGCTCGAGGCCTGCTCCTCGCGGTGCTGCCTCGCCAGCTGCTGCGCGTCGTAGGCGGTGTAGGCGTCGACGATCCGCCCGACCAGCGAGTGCCGCACCACGTCGTCGGAGGTGAGCCGGGCGAACGCGATGTCGTCGATGCGGTCGAGGATCCGGGTCACGAGCTTCAGCCCGCTCGCGGCCGCGGGCAGGTCGACCTGGGTGATGTCGCCGGTGATGACCATCCGGGAGCCGAAGCCGAGCCGGGTGAGGAACATCTTCATCTGCTCCGGCGTGGTGTTCTGCGCCTCGTCGAGCACCACGAAGGAGCTGTTCAGCGTCCGGCCGCGCATGTAGGCCAGCGGCGCGACCTCGACGACGCCGGTGGCCAGCAGCTTCGGGACGAGCTCCGGGTCCATCATCTCGTTGAGCGCGTCGTAGAGGGGTCGCAGGTAGGGGTCGATCTTGTCGGTGAGCGTCCCTGGCAGGAAGCCGAGCCGTTCACCGGCCTCGATCGCGGGCCGGGACAGGATGATCCGGTCGACCTCCTTGCGCTGCAGCGCCTGCACGGCCTTCGCCATCGCGAGGTAGGTCTTGCCGGTGCCCGCCGGCCCGATCCCGAACACGATCGTGTGCCGGTCGATGGCGTCGACATAGGCCTTCTGCCCGATCGTCTTGGCCCGGATGGTGCGCCCGCGGCTGGTCAGGATCGCCTCGCCGAAGGCCTGGGACGGCACGCCGCCGGTCTCCAGCGCGCGCCGGGACGCCTCCACCCCGACCTCATCGAGGTCGACGCCGCCGCGCACCATCGCGACGAGCTCCTCGACGAGCGCCCGGGCGAGCGCCACGTCGTCGGCCGCGCCCTCGAGGCGCACCACGTTGCCGCGGACGGAGACCCGCACCGCCGGCACCTGCCGCTCGATGGTGCGCAGCAGCCGGTCCTGCGGGCCGAGCAGCCGGACCATGGAGACGCCGTCGACCTCGATCTCGTCGACGATCGCCGTGTCCTCAGAGCTCGCCAAGGCTCTCCTCGGTCATGCCCGCGCGGGACCCGAGCAGGTGCGCGTGGACGTGGAAGACGGTCTGGCCGGCGCCCTCCCCGGTGTTGAAGACGAGCCGGAAGTCGCCGCCGGTGTGCTCCCTCGCGAGCGCGTCGGCGGTGGCGACGAGGTGCGCCAGGAGCGCCGGGTCGCCGGCGGCGAGCTCGACGACGTCCGCGTAGTCCGGGGACTTCGGGACGACGAGCAGGTGCACGGGAGCCCGCGGCGCGATGTCGCGGAAGGCGATCACCTGCTCGTCCTCGTAGACCACGTCCGCGGGGATCTCCCGCTCGATGATCCGGGTGAACACGCTCGTCATGCCGACAAGTCTAGGGACGCCGGCCTACCAGCGGCCGAGGAGGGCGGACAGCGCCGCGATCGCCGCCGGTCCGGCGGTGCTGGTGCGCAGCACCTCGGGTCCGAGCCGCACGAGCCGCGCCCCGGCGAGCTCGAGCTCGCGCAGCTCCTCGGGGGCGATGCCGCCCTCGGGGCCGACGACGAGCAGGACGGACTCCGCCGCGCCCATCCTGCCGACGAGCCCGCCCGGCGGGTCGTCGACGGACCCGTTCGAGCCGGAGCGGCGGATCGAGCCCGTCGGGACCAGCAGCCCCGCGAGCGACTCCTGCGCCCCGGGCTCGAGCACGAGCGCCACGGGGCCCGCATCCGCGTCGTCGCCGCCCGACCCGCGGAGGCGCTCCGCGAGCGACCGCGTGGTGGCGAGCGCCCGCACCTCCGGGACGGTGGCCCGGATCGCCTGCTTGCTCGCCTCGCGCACGACGCTGCGCCAGCGCTCGACGGCCTTCGCCGCCTTCGGGCCCTCCCAGCGGGAGATCGAGCGCGCCGCCTGCCACGGCACGATCTCGTCGACCCCGAGCTCGGTCGCCGCCTGCACCGCGAGCTCGTCCCGGTCCCCCTTCGCGAGCGCCTGCACGAGGATGAGCCGCGGCCGGCGCGCAGGGTCGACGGCGAGCTCGGCGACCTCGATCGCGACCTCCTGCTGCGCGACGTGGACGACCGGCCCCCAGCCGATCCGGCCCCGCCCGTCGCCGACGCCGATCCGCTCGCCCGTGCGCACCCTGGCGACCTGCGCGGCATGCCGCGCATCGGCGCCCCACACCGGCAGCCGCGCACCGACTGCGAACGCGTCGGGATGCAGGTCCTCGTTGAGATAGAGCGTCGCCATCGCCGCGCGGCTCAGAAGACCCCGTGGAAGCGCTCGCGCAGTCGCGCGAAGAACCCCTGCTTGAACTTCGTGAACCGCGGCTCGGCGTCGCGGCGCGAGGCCTGCAGCTGCTGGATGAGCTGGGTCTCCTTGGACGAGAGGCCCTGCGGCGTGAGCACCTGGACGGCGATCCGCAGGTCGCCGCGGCCGGCGCCGCGCAGGTGCGCGATGCCGCGCCCCTTCGCGGTGAGCGCCGCGCCGGACTGCACCCCCGCCGGGATGTCCAGGCGGATCTCGCCGTCGAGGCCCTGCAGGGTCGCCTGGGCGCCGAGCACCGCGTCCGTCATGGACACCTCGATGGTCGCGAGCAGGTCGTCGCCGGAGCGGCTGAAGACGTCGTGGTGCGCGACCGTGATCTCGACGAACAGGTCGCCGCTCGGGCCGCCGGCGGGGCCGACCTCGCCGGCGCCGGCGAGCCGGATGCGCACGCCGGTGTCGACGCCGGCGGGGATGTCCACCGGGATCGTCCGCGACGCCCGCACCCGTCCCTCGCCCGCGCAGGTCGCGCAGGGGTACGGGATGACGGTGCCGTAGCCGCGGCAGGTGCCGCACGGCGCCGTGGTCATGACGGTGCCGAGCAGCGAGCGCATCTGCCGCTGGACGTGCCCGGTGCCACCGCAGATGTCGCAGGTGACCGGGGCGGTCCCCGGCGCGCAGCACGAGCCGTCGCAGGTCTCGCAGCGCACCGCCGTGGTGACCTGCAGGTCTCGACGGGTGCCGGCGAGCACCTCCTCGAGGCCCACCTCGACGCGCAGCAGGGCGTCCTGCCCGCGCTCGGCGCGCGAGCGCGGACGGCCGCGGCCGGCGCCGCCGCCGGCGGCCGCGTTGAAGAACTGCTCGAAGACGTCGCCGAAGCTCCCGAAGCCGCCGAAGCCGAAGTCCCCGCCGCCCGAGCCGCCGAGGTCGTACTTCTCCCTGGCGTCGGGGTCGCTCAGCACGTCGTAGGCGTGGGTGACCGACTTGAACCGCTCGGCGGCCTCCGCGCTCGGGTTCACGTCCGGGTGCAGCTCGCGCGCGAGGCGCCGGTACGCCTTCTTGATCTCCTCCTGGGTGGCGTCGCGCTGCAGCCCGAGGGTCTCGTAGTGATCGGCCACTATGCGCGCTCCCCGAGCAGCTTGGAGAGGTAGCGCGCGACGGCGCGCACCGCGACGATGTTCGTCGAGTAGTCCATCCGGGTCGGGCCGAGCACGCCGACCCGGGACGAGCCGCCGGGCGTGGTGTACTCGCCCGCGAGCACCGAGGTCTCGGTGAGGCCGGCCGCGCCGTTCTCCCGCCCGATCCGCACCGCGACGCCGTGCTGGTCGAGCTGCATCTCGCCGAACAGCCGCAGCAGCGTCACCTGCTCCTCGATCGCCTCCAGCACCGGCGTGATGCTCCCCGGGAAGTCGGGCTCGGTGCGGGCGAGGTTCGCCGCGCCGGCCATCACGAGCCGGTCCTGGCGCTCCCCGATCGCCTGGTCCGCGAGCGCCGCCGTGAGCTGGTCGACGAGGGCGCGGCGCTCCGGCGGCGCGGCGTCGGCGTAGGCGCCGAGCGCGACCATCGCCTCGTCCAGCGTGCGGCCCTGGACCGCCGCGTTCAGCCGCGAGCCGATCTCCGCGAGCGTCTCCTCGGCGACCGGCGCGCCGAGGTCGAGCAGGCGCTGGTCGACGCGGCCGCCGTCGGCGATCAGCACGGTCATCGCGCGGCTGGGGCCGAGCGGCAGCACCTCGACGTGCCGCACCCGCATCGTCGACATCGTCGGATACTGGATGACCGCGACCTGGCTGGTGAGCTGGGAGAGCAGCCGGACCGTCCGCGCGAGCACGTCGTCCAGGTCGACGGCCTGCCCGAGGAACGACTCGATCGCCTGGCGCTGCGCCGGCGACAGCGGGCGCAGGGCGCTGAGCTGGTCGACGAACGCGCGATAGCCCTTGTCGGTGGGGATGCGGCCGGACGAGGTGTGCGGCGCGGCGATCAGCCCCTCCTCCTCGAGCGTCGACATGTCGTTGCGGATCGTCGCCGCGGACACGCCGAAGCCGTGGCGCTCGACGATCGACTTGGACCCGACCGGCTCGCGCGTGGCGACGTAGTCCTCGACGATGACGCGCAGCACCTCGAGTCCTCGATCCGAGACCATCGTCACCTCTCCTCGCCGCGGCCCGGGGTCGGCGGCTGGCACACGACCCCCGAGAGTGCCAAGTCTATCGCCGCGACACGCCCGACACGGCGTTACACGATCGTTGCGCACGGCATAGCGCCTCACTAGGTTGTTCCGCATGACAACCCCACCCCCCGCCGACCCGAACATCCCGCCGCAGCAGCCGCAGTATCAGCCGGGCGCTCAGCAGCCTCAGCCGCAGCCGGCTGCGCCGCTGACCGTCGAGCAGGACATCTCCTACTCCGGCTGGGCCTACGTGCTGGCCTGCCTCGGCTGGGCGGCGTTCATCGGCCCGCTCATCATCTGGCTGGTCTTCCGGCAGCGCGGCCAGCGCGTCAACCACGAGGGCAAGGAGGCGCTGAACTTCGGCATCGTGGTCGCCGCGGCGACGATCATCGTCAACATCGTCTTCGGCATCCTCACCGGCGTCACCGGGCCGCGCTTCGACTGGGTCAACGGCTTCAGCGCCGGCTGGGGCGGCTGGTGGATCTTCCCGCTGCTGCAGTGGCTGATCATCGTCGGCATCTTCGTCGTCGCGCTGATCTGGGGTCTGAAGGGCAAGTCGACGGTCGCCGCCGGCGGCTCCTACCGCTACCCCTTCAACATCCGCTTCATCAAGTAGTCATACGTCCGAACGGGGCGGGCGCGCGGGTGGCCCGCCCCGTTCGCGTGTCCGCGGGCGCCCTCAGTCGGCGAGGGTGCGCACGACCAGATCGGCCAGCAGCCGTCCGCGCAGGGTCGGCACGAGCCGGCCGCGGATCGCCTCAGCGCCGTCGACGAGCCCGTCCGCGATGAGACCGGCGACGGCGCGGCGACCGGCATCCCCGAGCCGCTCGATCGGGTAGCCGTCGGCGATCCGGGTCCGCAGCAGCAGCTCCTCCTGCACCCGGGCGGCCGCGTCGAGCCGCTCGCGGGCCTGCGCCGGGGACGCGCCGTCCGCGATCCGCCGGGCGTAGGCGCCGGGGTGCTTGACGTTCCACCAGCGGACGCCGCCGACGTGGCTGTGCGCGCCGGGGCCGACGCCCCACCAGTCCTCGCCGGTCCAGTAGGCGAGGTTGTGCCGGGAGCGGTCCGCGGGTGTGCGCGCCCAGTTGGAGACCTCGTACCAGGCGTAGCCCGCGGCGCCGAGCAGCTCGTCGGCCGCCTCGTACATCTCCGCCTGCAGGTCGTCGTCCGGCGCCGGCAGCTCGCCGCGGCGGATCCGCGCGGCGAGCCGGGTGCCCTCCTCGACGATGAGCGCATAGGCCGAGACGTGATCCGGCTCCAGGCCGAGCGCGGCGCGCAGGCTCTCCAGCCAGTCATCGAGCGTCTCCCCCGGCGCGCCGTGGATGAGGTCGAGGCTGACGGCGAGGCCCGCCTCCCTCGCCCAGCCGACGACGAGGGGGATGCGCGCCGGATCGTGGGTGCGGTCGAGCACCGCGAGCACGCGGGGCACGGCCGACTGCATGCCGAGGCTGATCCGGGTGACGCCCGCGTCGGCGAGCCGCAGCAGGGCCTCGCGGTCGACCGAGTCGGGGTTCGCCTCGGTCGTCACCTCGGCGCCGTCGGCGAGCGAGAACGCGTCGCGGACCGCGTCGAGCATCCGGGCGAGGTCGGCGGTCGGCAGCAGCGTCGGCGTGCCGCCGCCGAAGAAGACGGTGCTCGCCGGTCGGGACGGCAGGCCGGCCCGGTCGAGCACGCCGCGCGCGAACCGGACCTCGGCGACCGCCTGCGCGGCGAAGTCCTCCTGCCGGGCGCCCTGCAGCTCGGTCGCGGTGTAGGTGTTGAAGTCGCAGTAGCCGCAGCGCACCCGGCAGAACGGCACGTGCAGATACACGCCGAACGCGCGCTCCGCCGCGCCCTCGAGCACGCCGGCCGGCAGCGAGCCGTCGGGCGGCGCGGGCTCGCCGTCGGGCAGGGCGCTGGGCATGGGTCAAGTATCGCGCGGGCCCGTCCCGCGGACCGGTCCGGCCGGCCCGGTCGACGGCGCGACGGCGCGGCTCAGAACCGGTAGGCCGCCAGCGACGCGAAGCCGGCCGTCGCGGCGGCGGCGAGCGCCCCCGCCTCCGGCAGCAGCTGCGCGGCGAAGAACTCCGCGAGCGCCACCCGCTCGGCGTCGCCGTCGGAGACGAGCGCGCCCCTGGCGAGCACCCAGGCGCCGACGTTCAGCGCCCACATCCGCAGGTAGGGCGCGGAGCCGGCGAGCACCGAGGCCGCGTCGCCCTCGGCCCCGGTCCGCAGCATCCAGCCGGTCGTCTCGCGCAGGCCGGACAGGCTCGCCGCGAGCCTGTCCGCGAGGGCCGCGTGACCCCGCTCGCGCAGCTCCGGCAGGATCCCCTCGAGCTCGGCGACGAACTCCAGGAACGACCGCCCGTCCCGCACCGGCAGCTTGCGGGCCACCAGGTCCGCCGCCTGGACGCCGTTGGTGCCCTCGTAGATCGGCGAGATCCGCGCGTCGCGCCAGAACTGCGCCGCGCCGGTCTCCTCGATGTAGCCGTGGCCCCCGTGCACCTGGATGTCGATCGACGCGTTCTCGACGCCGAGATCGGTGCCCCAGGCCTTGCTGATCGGGGTGAGCAGGCCGGCGAGCTCCTCGGCGCGCTCGCGCACGGCGGCGTCCGGGTGGTGGTGGGCGAGGTCGATCTGCACCGCGTTCAGCAGCAGCAGGCCGCGCAGCGCCTCGATCGTCGACCGCTGGGTCATGAGCATGCGCCGGACGTCGGGGTGGCCGATGATGGTCGCCTCGCCGGTGACGGTGCGCCCCTGCACGCGCTCCTTCGCGTACTCGACCGACTGCTGGTGGGCGCGGACCGACTGGGAGAGGCCCTGCATGCCGACGGAGAGCCGTGCGACGTTCATCATCACGAACATCGCGCGCATCCCGCCGAGCTCCTCGCCGACGAGCCAGCCGGTCGCGCCGTCGTAGGCCATGGTGCAGGTCGGCGAGCCGTGGATGCCGAGCTTCTCCTCGATGCCGATGCACTCCAGCGCGTTCCGCGCGCCGGGGTCGCCGTGCTCGTCGGGCAGGAGCTTCGGGACGACGAACAGCGAGATGCCCTTGGTGCCGGCCGGCGCGCCCGGCGTGCGGGCGAGGACGAGGTGGACGATGTTCTCCGTGAGGTCGTGCTCGCCCCAGGTGATGAAGATCTTCTGGCCGGTGATCGCGTAGCTGCCGTCGCCGTTCGGCACGGCCCTGGTCGTGAGCGCGCCGACGTCGGTGCCGGCCTGCGGCTCGGTGAGGTTCATCGTGCCCATCCAGCGGCCGGTGACCATCTTCTCGACGTAGGTCGCCTTCAGCTCGTCGGAGGCGTAGGCGAGGAAGGCGTCGAGGAAGCCGTGGGTCAGCAGCGGGCCGAGGGAGAACGCCATGTTCGAGGACTGCACGAGCTCCTGGATGGCGAAGCCGATGGCGCCGGGGAAGGCGCCGCCGCCCCACTCCTCCGGGTAGGGCACGGTCAGCCAGCCGGAGTCGACCAGGCGGTCGTAGGCGGGCTTGAAGCTGTCCGGGGTGGTGACCGTGCCGTCCGGGTGGTGCACCGCGCCGATGCGGTCGCCGTCGCGGTTCGTCGGCGCGACGACCTTCGCGACGAAGTCGCCCGCCTCCTCGAGCATCCCGGCGACGGTGTCGAGATCGGCGTGCTCGAAGGCCTCGAGCTCGACGAGCCGGTCGTAGCCGGCGACCCGGAGGGCGAACACGATGTCGGAGACGGGCGGGCGGTAGTCGGTCACCAGGCGACTGTAGCGATCCTGGCACCGATCGACGCCTCGATTGGCGCTCGCCGACAAGCCGGCCGACCCGCATCGCACGGTCCTTGTATCCCGCTTGCATCAGGTACTTGATCTGTTATAGTACCTGACGTGACAGAAGAGCTGGGCGACGCCTTCGCGTCGGACCTCCTGCGAGGCCACACCGACACGATCGTGCTCGGCGTCCTGCAGCGCCGCGACCGCTACGGCTTCGAGATCTACAAGGCGATCCGGGACGCGGCGGGCGGTGATCACGAGATCAAGGAGGCGACGCTCTACGCCGCCTACCGCCGCCTCGAGAAGGACGGCCTGGTCGAGGCCTACTGGGGCGACGAGACCCAGGGCGGTCGCCGCAAGTACTACCGGATCACGGACGCCGGGCGCGCCGTGTTCCGCCGCAACGTCGGCGCCTGGCGCGCCACGAGGGACATCATCGACACGCTCCTGGGCAGCCGGGACTGAGAGAACGACGGAGCCATGACGACCATGACCGCGAACCTCGCCATCCACCGCCTCCTCGACGAGGCCTTCGCCGGAGTCCCGGCGACGCCGACGACCCAGGACCTCAAGGAGGAGCTGCGCGCGAGCCTCGTCGCCCGGGTCGAGGAGCTGGAGGCCGCCGGCCTCGCGCCCGACGAGGCCGCCCGGCGCGCGTTCGCCCAGGTCGGCGACTTCCGGTCGTTCCTCGACGAGGCCCTGGAGGACCTCGCGGGCGAGGACTCCCCCGTCGACCAGTGGGCGCGCCACCGCGTGCGGCACCGCCCCGCCTTCGTCATCCGTGCGACGGTGCTCCCGATCGTCGGCGCGCTCGCGCTCGCCGCGTCGATCGTGCTCGCCGCCCTCGCGCCGCAGGCGCCGGCGCCGGACGCGCTCAGCCCGCTGATCCCCGTGCTGCTGATGGCCGTGTTCGCGTGCTGCATCGGCTTCGTCACCGCCGACTCGCTGCAGCAGGAGACCTCGACGAGCTACCCGATGGCGCGCGGACGCGCGATCGGGATGGGCGTGGGCCTCGGCGTGCTGCTGGCCGGAGCCGGTGCGATCGCGCTGTGCTGGGCGCCGCCGCTGCCGCTCTGGCTCTGGCTCGTGCTCGGGGCCGTCGGCATCGTCGTCGGCATCGCGGTCCTCGCGGGTCTCGGGGCCGGCATGACCAACCGGCGGAAGCCCTGGGCGCGCGAGGCCGAGCAGGCCTGGATGCGCGGGGCCGAGCAGGCCTGGACGCACGGCGCCGAGCAGGCGCACGGCGACGGCGCCGCGAGGCGGCGGCACCCGGGCGACCGCTTCGAGCGCGACCCGAACGCCGCCGCGCGCTTCGGCATCTACACCGCCGTGCTGTGGATCCTCGCGATCACGGTCGGCGTGCTGCTCGGCGTCTTCGTCGGCTGGTGGTGGGCCGCGCTCCCCGCCGTCGGGGCGGTCGCCCTGATGCTGCTCCTGCTGACCCGGATGCTCTTCGCGCCGGAGAGGCCGGAGCGGTCGGAGCGGTAGCCCTCAGAACGAGGCGTCGTCCGGGTGCGTCCCGGTGCGCCCGGCGCCGTCCGGCACCTCGAGGCCCGCGATCGCCTCGAGATCCTCGGCCGACAGCTCGAAGTCGAAGACGTCGATGTTCTGCGCGACGCGGTCCTCGGTCACCGACTTCGGGATGGCGACGACGCCCTGCTGGATGTGCCAGCGCAGGATGATCTGGACCGGCGACCTGCCGTGCCGCCGCGCGATCTCGGCGAGCACGACGTTCTCCCGCAGTGCCGTCCCGTGCGGGTTCAGGCGGCCCCAGGGCGTCGTCGGGCCGCCGCCGAGCGGGCTCCAGGCCTGCGTGACGATGCCGTGGCTCGCGTCCAGCGCCCGCAGCTCCCGCTGGGGCAGCGCCGGGTGCAGCTCGATCTGGTTGACCGCCGGGACGACCGAGCCGCCCTCGAGGAGGTCCGCGAGGTGGTGCGGCTCGTGGTTCGCGACGCCGATCGCCCGCGCCTTGCCCGCGGCGAGCGCCTCCTCCAGCGCGAGCCAGGTCTCGACCCGCTTCGCGTCGTCCTGGTTCGGCCAGTGCAGCAGGTAGAGGTCGACGTAGTCGAAGCCGAGGCGGTCGAGGCTGGCGTCGAGCGCGGCGAGCGCCTCGTCGTGCCCGAACTCCGTCGGCCACAGCTTCGTGGTGACGAAGACCTCCTCGCGCGGCACCCCGCTCGCCCGGACGCCGGCGCCGAGCGCCTCCTCGTTGCCGTACGCCTTCGCGCCGTCGATGTGCCGGTAGCCGGCCTCGGCGATCGCGTAGCGCACGATGCGCTCGGTCTCCTCGGGGCTCGCCTGCCAGATGCCGAGGCCGAGCTGCGGGATCCGAACGCCGTTGTTCAGGGTGATCTCAGGAGCGGTCATGGCTCCATCCTGCCGTGCCGGGCGACCGGCGGCGCGGCGCCGCTACTTCTTCTCGGCCTTCTTCTCGACGTCACCGGAGAGCGCGGCGATGAACGCCTCCTGGGGGACCTCGACGCGGCCGACCATCTTCATGCGCTTCTTGCCCTCCTTCTGCTTCTCGAGGAGCTTGCGCTTGCGGGTGATGTCGCCGCCGTAGCACTTGGCGAGCACGTCCTTGCGCATCGCGCGGATGTTCTCCCTGGCGATGATGCGGGACCCGATCGCCGCCTGGATCGGCACCTCGAACTGCTGGCGCGGGATGAGCTTGCGCAGCCGCTCGGCCATCATCGTGCCGTAGGCGTAGGCCTTGTCGCGGTGGACGATGGTCGAGAACGCGTCGACCTGCTCCCCCTGCAGCAGGATGTCGACCTTGACCAGGTCGGCGGCCTGCTCCCCGGCCGGCTCGTAGTCGAGCGAGGCGTAGCCGGCGGTCTTCGACTTCAGCTGGTCGAAGAAGTCGAACACGATCTCGCCGAGCGGCATCGTGTAGCGGATCTCGACGCGGTCCTCGCCGAGGTAGTCCATCCCGAGCAGCGTGCCGCGGCGGGACTGGCAGAGCTCCATGATGGTGCCGACGTAATCCTTCGGCGCGAGGATCGCGGTCCGCACGATCGGCTCGCGCACCTCGCTCACCTTGCCGCCGGTCGGGAACTCCGAGGGATTGGTGACCTGGAACTCCTTGCCGTCCTCCAGCGTCACGTCGTAGATCACGCTCGGCGCGGTGGTGATGAGGTCGAGGCCGAACTCGCGGGAGAGCCGCTCGGTGACGATCTCCAGGTGCAGCAGCCCGAGGAAGCCGCAGCGGAAGCCGAAGCCGAGCGCGACCGAGGTCTCCGGCTCGTACTGCAGCGCCGCGTCGGACAGCTTCAGCTTGTCGAGCGCCTCGCGCAGGTCGGGGTAGTCGCTGCCGTCGATCGGGTACAGGCCGGAGAACACCATGGGCTTCGGATCGGTGTAGCCCGGCAGCGGGGTGGTCGCCGGCTTGGCGCTGTTCGTGACGGTGTCGCCGACCTTGGACTGGCGGACGTCCTTGACCCCGGTGATCAGGTAGCCGACCTCGCCGACCGCGAGGCCCCTCGTCGGCTCCGGCTCCGGGGCGCTGACGCCGATCTCGAGCAGCTCGTGCACCGCGCGCGTCGACATCATCTGGATGCGCTCGCGCGGCTGCAGCCGGCCGTCGACCATCCGGACGTAGGTCACGACCCCCCGGTACGCGTCGTAGACGGAGTCGAAGATCATGGCGCGGGCGGGCGCGCCCGGGTCGCCGACCGGCGCCGGGATGCGGGCGACGACCTCGTCGAGCAGCGCCTCGACGCCCTCCCCCGTCTTGCCCGAGACGCGCAGCACGTCGTCCGGCGAGCCGCCGATCAGCTGCGCCAGCTCCCTCGCGTACTTCTCCGGGTCGGCCGCGGGCAGGTCGATCTTGTTGAGCACGGGCACGATCGCGAGGTCGTTCTCCAGCGCGAGGTAGAGGTTCGCGAGGGTCTGCGCCTCGATGCCCTGGGCCGCGTCGACGAGCAGGATCGCGCCCTCGCAGGCGGCGAGGCTGCGGGAGACCTCGTAGGTGAAGTCGACGTGACCGGGCGTGTCGATCATGTTCAGCGCGTAGGTCGCGCCGTCGGACGCCCACGGCATGCGCACGGCCTGCGACTTGATCGTGATGCCGCGCTCGCGCTCGATGTCCATCCGGTCGAGGTACTGCGCGCGCATGTCGCGCTCGGCGACGACGCCGGTGATCTGCAGCATCCGGTCGGCCAGCGTCGACTTGCCGTGATCGATGTGCGCGATGATGCAGAAATTGCGGATCGCGGACGGGTCGGTCGCAGCGGGCGTCAGGGGCTTGGTCGCTCGGGGCATGGCGTTCCATTCTCGCCTACCGAAGCGGCCGCGGCACGCCGTCCGGTCATGCGCCCCAGTCCGAGAGCAGGGCACGGATCCGACGGGCGGCATCGGCGAGCCCGGCCTCCTCGTCCGCGGCGAGCGGCAACGGCACCACCCGGCCGCCCCAGCCCTCCGGGGAGACGATGATCGGGACGCCGAGTACCCCGTGCACGGGCTCTCCGGCGAGCACCAGCTCGCCCGCCAGCGCGACCTGACCGGCGACGAGGATCTCGCGGCCGTCGAGCACGGTGCGCACCAGGTCGACGACGGCGCCGGCCGTGCCGTTGCGCGTCTTCGCCCCGGACTGGTGGGTGAGCCAGGGCGCCGCGACGAAGCGGAGGTCGGGCGGGAACGCGTCGACGACCTCGTAGGCGCTCCCGAAGTCGCTCGCCGCCGCGTCGGCCATGCGCAGCTTCGCGTCGGCGAGCTCGGCCGGATAGGTCGCGAGCGTCCGATCCCCCCGCAGCCGCGCGAGCGCCTCCCGCTGCTGCTCCGGATCCACGCCGTGCAGCCGGACGCTCGACCACAGCGGCACCACCGCGTCGCCGTGCTGGCCGAGGACGAAGCCCCCGACCCGCTGCCGATGCAGGCCGAGCTCGGCGGCCACCGCTCGTCGGAAGCGCAGCGTGTCCAGCCAGGCGCCCATCCCGATCACCCGCTCGCGGCCGAGCGCGTCGGCGAGGATCGCGACGCCGAGCTCGACCGGGTTCGACACAACGATGACCACCTCGCGGCCGCTGCCGCGGCTCGCGAGGCTGTCGGCGAACGTCCGGAAGACCTCCGCGTTGTCGCGGGCGAGCGCGTCCCGGTCCGTGGAGCCGCCGAGCGTCGCCGGCGGCGTGCGCCCGGCGGCGAGCACGACCACGTCCGCGCGATCAGCTCGGGATCGAAGACCGGCTCGAGCGTCGGCGTCCGCTCGTCGAAGGCGTCGTAGAGGTCCGACACGAGCCCGTGGACGACCCGTTCTCCGCCGCCACCGCGGCGCCCGACGAGCTGCATCCGTGCCGTCGGCGGCACCACGCCCTGCTCGATGAGCTGCGCTGCGATCGTCCGGCCGACGTCGCCGGCCGCCCCCACGACCGCGACGTCCATGCCGTGAGCCTAGAGCGCCGGCTGCCGTGCGCGAACCCGTCCCCGGGCGGCGTTAGCCTTGCGCCATGGCTGGGAGCACCGGAGCGGCGGCGGCGACCGCGCCCTCGGCCCGGTTCGTGCTGGTGCACGGGCTCTACACCTCGCGCACCATGTGGCGCCCTCAGGCCGCGGCGCTGCGGGACGCGGGCCACGAGGTCAGGACGCCCGACCTGCCCGGTCACGGGCGGCGGCGCGACGAGGCGTTCCGGCTCGAGGCCGCGATGGCGACGATCGACGAGGCGGTGGCCGACGCCGCCCGGAGCACCCACGCCCCGCCCGGGCCGGTCATCCTGGTCGGGCTCTCGCTCGGCGGCTACCTGTCGATGGAGTACGCCGGCCGCCACCCGGAGCGGATCGACGGGTTGATCCCGATGGCCTGCTCGGCGCGCCCCAGCGCGTTCGGCGTGGGGGTGTACCGCGGGATCACGCGGACGCTGCGCCGGATGCCGGACCAGGGTCTCGCGGTCGACGTCGCGATGCAGCGGCTCGTCGGCGGCAAGTCCGCCGCCCTCGCGTTCCTCGCCGGCGGCTACTCGATCGCGGCCGCCCTGGACGCGGTCGCCGCGGTCGCGACGCTCGACCCGATCGCCTCGCTCCGGCGCGTCGCCGAGGCGGGCCTGCCGACCTGGTTCGTGAACGGCGAGCTCGACCAGATGCGGATCGAGCAGCGCCGATTCGCCGCGGCCGCCGGCAGCGCCTGGCGGACGCTCGTCCCCGGGGCGTCGCATCTGGTCAACCTCGCGGCGCCGCGGACCGTGTCGCACCTGCTGCTGATGGCGGGTGCGGCCGCCTCCTGGTAAAGTCGTCTGTTGGCTTCCGCGCGTGGCCCACACCGCGCGGCTCTCCGGCAGGACTCCTCTAACCGGCCGGGAACTCACCTGCCGCATCCAGACGAAAGAGCACTCTTGGCGAACATCAAGTCCCAGATCAAGCGCAACCTCCAGAACAAGAAGGCCGAGGAGCGCAACAAGGCCGTGAGGTCGGAGCTCAAGACCGCCGTCCGCCGCACCCGCGAGGCGGTCGCCGCCGGCGACAAGGAGAAGGCCACCGCCGCTCTCTCCAACGCGTCGAAGAAGCTCGACAAGGCCGTCTCGAAGGGCGTCATCCACAAGAACCAGGCCGCGAACCGCAAGTCGGCGATCGCGTCCCAGGTCGCGTCCCTCTGAGGCCGACCGAGGTACAGCCCCGTCCGAAGGCCCCGCGCGAGCGGGGCCTTCGGCGTCTCCCGGTCCCGATGTCACACGATCCGGATGGCTCGCGTCCGGACCCGACGCCGCACCCCCTCGGGCCGATACGGCGCCCCGCACCGGGGTCTTCCGCCCGCTACCGGCCCCGATCCGCGATGACCAGGATCATCCGCTCGAGGGCGTAGACCGGGTCTCGACCGGCGCCCTTGACCGCAGCGTCGGTGGCCGCGATCGTCTCGATCGCGTTCGCAAGGCCGTCGTCGGTCCAGCCCTGGCCGTCGCGACGGGCGCGATCCACCTGCCACGGCGCCATCCCGAGCCGGCCGGCGAGCTCGGCGCCGCCGCCGCGCATGCCCACCACCTTCGCCATCGCGCGGAGCTTCATCGCGAACGCCGCGACGATCGGCACCGGGTCGGCGCCGGACTCGAGCGCGTGCCGGAGCAGCACGAGCGCGTCGCCGGCGCGGCCCGCGATCGCCGCGTCGGCGGCGTCGAACGCCGTCGTCTCGACCCGGCCGCCGTAGTATCGGTCGACCGTCGCCTCGGTGACGTCGTCGTCGGTGTCCTCGATCAGCTGCCGGCAGGCCGCGGCGAGCTCGCCGAGATCGGCCGAGAACGCGGTGACCAGCGCCCGGACCGCGCCCGGCGTGATGGTCCGCGCCGCGGTGCGGAACTCCGCGTGGACGAAGTCGGCGCGCTCCTGGTCGCCCTTCAGCTCGCCGCAGGAGACCTCGATCGCGCCGCCGAGGCCGGCGCGCAGCGCGTCGAGCAGCCGCTTGCCGCGAACCCCGCCCGAGTGGCGCAGCACCACGACGGTGTCGTCCGCGGGCGCCTCGAGGTAGCCGAGCGCCTCCTCGAGGAACTCGTCCGAGGCCTTCTCGACGTTCCCGACCCGGATCAGGCGCGGCTCGCCGAACAGCGAGGGGCTCGCGAGCGTCAGCAGCTCGCCGGGGGCGTAGGTCGACGCGTCGACGTCGTGCACCTCCAGGCTCGGGTCCTGTCCCCGGAGCCGGTCGCGCAGCAGCCGCGCGGCGCGATCGGCGAGGAACTCCTCGGGCCCGCTCAGCAGCACGGCCGGGGCCGGCCGGATCTGATGCCACGGGAGACCGCTCGGCGCGGCGCCGCCGCGGGTCGCGCGTGCCGCCGGTCGAGCCATGCCTGCGAGCCTATCCGGCGCCTCCGACCCGCTCGCGCCAGAGCTCGATCCCGCCGCCCGGCCTCGCGCCGACGAGCAGCAGCCCGTCGACGTCGGTCCGGCCGACCGCGGCGCCGAGCCGCGAGAGCAGTCCGAGGAGCCGCTCGGTGGGGTGGCCGTAGGAGTTGTCCGCGCCGACGCCGATGAGCGCCACCGGGGCGCCGAGCGCTCGGTAGAGCCGTTCCGCCTGGTCCGCGCTGCCGTGGTGGCTCACCTTCACGACGTCGACCCGGCCGACCGCACCGGCCCCGAGCATGCGGAGCTGCTCCGCCTCGCCGAGGTCGCCGAGGAACAGCGTCGAAAGGCACCCGCCCGGCGGGCAGCCCCGGTCGCCGTCGACCGGCGCGAAGCGGACGACGACGCTCGCCGCGTTCCCCGGCTCGACGGCCGGGTCGGCGCGCGGCCAGAGCACCTGCCAGGCGAGCGCCCCGAGCGTGCCGGCCGCGCCGCGGCGGACCTGCTCGACGACCGCGCCGCCCGCCGCCAGCGGTCCGAGCACCCGGGCCGCCGCGCGATCGTCGGCGGGGCCGGTGAGCACCCGGACGACGCGGCCCAGGATCGCGTCGGTGCCGCCGACGTGGTCGGAGTCGAAGTGCGAGAGCACGAGCAGGTCGACGCGGGCGATGCCGAGCCCGTCGAGGCACGCCGCGAGACGGTCCGGCTCCGGGCCGGTGTCGATCACGGCGACCTCGCCGGCGCTGCGGACGACCGCGGCGTCCCCCTGCCCGACGTCGCACATCGCCACCTGCCAGTCGGCGGGGCGTGCGAGCGCCCCGGCGGCGTGCCAGGTCGCGACGATCGCGACATAGCCGACGACCGTCGCGGCGACCAGGAACCCGCCGAGCAGCCGGACGCGACCCCGGCCGAGTGCGACGAGCCCGACGGCGATCGTCGCCGCGGCGCACAGCGCGACCCCGACCGCGCCCTCCGGCCACGGGAGCCGTGCTCCGGGCATCCCGGCGAACGTCGTGGCGACGCCGCCGATCCAGCTCGACGGCAGCCAGGCGGTCCAGGCGATCCCGACCGCGAGCGGCGCGACGAACGGGGCGAGCAGGCAGCTGAGGAGCCCCGCGACCGTCGCGAGCGGTGCCGCGGGGACGGCGAGCAGGTTCGCGAGGACGCCGTACGCCGGCAGCGAGGCGTCGAGCAGCACGAGCGTCGGCTGGCAGGCCAGCTGCGCCGCGGCCGGCACGGCGACGGCCATGGCGAGCCGGTGCGGCAGGACGATCGCGAGCAGGCGTCCGAGCGGTGCGGAGAGCACCAGCAGGCCGGCGGTCGCGAGCGCGGAGAGCACGAAGCCGTACTCCCGAGCCGCCCACGGGTCGACCACGAGGATGCCCGCGACGGCGAGGCAGAGCAGCGGCAGCCCCCGCATGGGCCTGGCGACGGCGAGCCCGCCGAGCGCGAACGCGGCCATCACGGCCGCCCGCACCACGCTCGGCTGCGGCGTCACGAGCACGACGAAGGCGCCGAGCAGGGCGAGCGCCCCGACGATCCGCCAGCGGCGCCGCACCCCGAGCAGCGCCCCGCCGACCATCACGGCACCGACGACGATCGCGCAGTTCGCGCCGGAGACGGCGGTCAGGTGGGTGAGGCTGCTGGCCCGCATCGCGTCCGCCAGGGGCGGCGGCACGCCGCGGTCGTCCCCGATCGCGAGACCGGTCAGCAGCGCGCCGCCGTCCCCCGGCAGGCCCGCCGCGACCTCGCGGAACCCGGCGCGCATCGCGTTCGCCCAGTCGAGCCACGGCGGCGGCTCCGCGACGACCTCGACCGGGCTCCCGTCGGCGATCACGACCGCCGCGAGCGCGCCGCCCGGCTCGAGCGCCGACGCCGTGCCGCGCAGCCGCAGCGTCGTGCCGATGCCCACGTCCCGATCGATCGTCGCACCGACCACGAGCACGGGCATCTCGCCGCGAGCGGTCCCGACCAGCGAGGCGCTGCCGCGGAGCCGATCGCCGCCCGCGGCGACCTCGCCCGTGACGACGAGCTCGATCGTCACCACACCCCGCTCGTTGAGCAGCCGCGGCGGCGCCCGGACGTCGGCGCGGAGCACCAGGGTGGTCGCGACGAGCCCGATGGCGCCGAGCGCGAGCGCGACGGCGCCGATCGCGTCCCGCCGACCGCTCCGGCCGCGCGACCGCGCCGCGATCGCCACGGCCGCGATGGCGGCGACGCCCGCGATCGCCGCGACGGCCCCGCTCGCGTGCGGCTCGCCGACGAGCGCCCCGGCGGCGATCCAGGCGGCGATCGCCGCGGGCAGCAGCCGCAGATCCCGACCGGGCCTGCGCCCCCCGACCGCGGGCCGCAGCGGGACCTCCGGCCGCGAGGAGGTCGTCATCGCCCGGATCCGGTCATGTCGACACCAGCTCGCGCATCGCCTCGAAGGTCCGGTCGCCGATGCCGGAGACCTGCAGCAGGTCCTCCACCGCGCGGAAGCCGCCGTTCGCCGCCCGCCAGGCGATGATGCGCTCGGCCATCGCCGGGCCGACGCGCGGGAGCGTCTCGAGCGCCGCGCGGTCGGCGGTGTTCAGGTTCACGCGACCATCGGTCGTCATGCCGGGCGGTCCGGCGCCGGAGGCGGCCGTCTCGCCGATCGCGGGCACGACCACCTGCTCGGCGTCGACGAGCCGGCGCGCGAGGTTGAGCCCGCCGCGCTCCGCCTCCGGGGCGAAGCCGCCGGCCGCCGCGACCGCGTCGACGACCCGCGATCCCTCCGGCAGGCGGTAGAGCCCGGGCTCCGCGACGGCGCCGAGCACGTGCACCACGACGACGAGCACCTCCTCCGCGCCGCCCGGGGCGCCGGTGCCCGGCGACGAGGCCGGGACCGTCACGGACCCGCCCCGCGGCGCGAGCAACGAGGCGACGACCGCCCCGCCGAGGCCGATCAGCAGCAGGACGACGACGGCTCCCACGGCGACGCGCCAGCGCGGCCGCGGCGGGGCGGCGAGGAGGAGCGACGCCTCGGGCGCGGCGTCCGGGGCGCGAGGGCGGGGCATCCCGTCACGCTAGGCAGCCCCGCCGACTCGCGGGGCCGGGAACCATCCCTTCCTGTGGAGAGGCCGCATGGGCCGCACGTTGAGAGGGAGGTCAGCCTCTCGTCGCGATGTTCACGAGGTTCGGCACCCGGACGATGACCTTGACGATCTCCCGCTCGCCGATCGCGCGCCGGGTGTTCTCCGATGCCCGGGCGAGCGCCTCCAGCTCCGCCGGCAGGATCTTCGCCGAGACCTCGATCCGGTCGCGGACCTTGCCGTCGACCTGCACGATCGCCGTCACCGTCTCGTCGACGAGCAGCGCGGGATCAGCCTTCCGCCAGCCCGCGTAGGCGACCGAGGCCGGATAGCCGAGCCGCTCCCACATCTCCTCGGCGGTGAACGGGGCGAACAGCGACAGCGCGACCGTGATCACCTCGACCGCCTCCCGCACCGCGGGATCCGCGCCGCCGACGGCGTCGAGCGTCCTCCGGGTCGCGTTCGCGAGCTCCATGATCCGGGCCACGAGCACGTTGAACTTGAGCGACTCCGCGAGCAGCACGCCGTCGGCGAGGAAGTGGTGGGTGAGCCGGCGCAGCGCCGGGTCGCCGTCCCGCCAGGCGACCTCGGGGACCGAGGTCACCTCGGTGGCGAGGCGGAACGCCCGGCCGAGGAAGCGGGCGGCGGCCGCCGGCTGGACGTCCTCCCAGTGGATGTTGTCCTCCGGAGGGCCGGCGAAGGCGAGCGCGAGCCGGAGCGCGTCCGCGCCGTGCTCCTCGAGCTGGCCGGCGAACGTCGCGCCCTTGCCGCTGCGCTTGGAGAGCTTCTTGCCGTCGGTGCCGAGCACCATGCCCTGGTTCAGCAGCGCGCTGAACGGCTCGGTGAACGAGACCAGTCCCATGTCGAAGAGCACCTTGGTGATGAACCGGGCGTACAGCAGGTGCAGGATCGCGTGCTCGACGCCGCCGACGTACTGGTCGACCGGCGCCCACTGCTCCGCCGCCCGCACGTCGAAGGCGACGCGATCGTCGTGCGGCGACAGGTAGCGCAGGAAGTACCAGGACGAGTCGACGAAGGTGTCCATCGTGTCGGCGTCGCGGCGGGCCGGCGAACCGTCGCGCGGATCCGGGACCTCGACCCACGCGGTGGCGGCCCCGAGCGGCGACTGCCCCTTCGGCTTCAGGTCGAGCCCCTCGGTGGAGGGCAGCCGCACCGGGAGCTGGTCGACCGGGACCGGGATCAGCGCGCCGTCGGCGCCGTGGACGATCGGGATTGGGGTGCCCCAGAACCGCTGCCGGGAGATGAGCCAGTCGCGGAGCCGGAAGTTCTTCGCCGCCCGCCCGGTGCCGGCCTCCTCGAGGATCTCGATGGCGCGGCGGATCGCGTTCTGCTTGCTGAGACCGTCGAGCGGACCGGAGTTCAGCATCCGGCCGTCGCCGGCGAGCGCCCTGCCGGTGACCGCCGGGTCGATCGAGTCGAGCGTCACGACGTCCATCGGCTCGCCGGTCTCGGGATCGGTCGCCACCACGGGGATCGCGCCGGTGATCGGCGCGGTGGTGTCGACCACGATGCGCACCGGCAGGCCGAAGCGGCGG
>MKVN01000036.1:0-9782 GCA_001898855.1 Micrococcales bacterium 73-13 | reverse complement strand
CCATGATCGCGCCGTGACCGTAGTCGGCGAGCACGTAGTCCGCGGCCCAGATCGGCAGCCGCTCCCCCGTCAGCGGGTTGATCGCGAAGCGCTCGAGCGGGACCCCGGTCTTCGGGCGCTCGGCGTCCTGGCGCTCGATCTCGGTGAGTCGTCCGGTCTCCTCCAGATAGGCCGCGAAGGCCGCCTGCACCTCCGGCGTCGAGCCCGCGGCGAGCTCGGCTGCGAGGTCCGAGTCGGGGGCGACGACCATGAAGGTCGCGCCGTACAGCGTGTCGGGCCGCGTCGTGAACACCGTGACGAGCCCGTCGCGGCCCTCGATCGCGAAGTCGACGTCGGCGCCGGTGGAGCGGCCGATCCAGTTGCGCTGCATCTGCAGCACCCGGCTCGGCCAGGCCCCCTCGAGCTGGTTGAGGTCGTCGAGCAGCCGGTCGGCGTACTCGGTGACCCGGAAGTACCACTGCGTGAGCTTCTTCTTCTCCACGAGCGCGCCGGTGCGCTCCGAGGTGCCGTCGGGAAGGACCTGCTCGTTCGCGAGCACCGTCTGGTCCACCGGGTCCCAGTTGACCCAGCCCTCCTTCTGGTAGGCGAGCCCGCGCTCGAAGAGCTGCAGGAAGAGCCACTGGTTCCACTTGTAGTACTCGGGGTCGCTCGTGTGCAGCACCCGGTCCCAGTCGAAGCTCACGCCGTAGCGGCGCAGCGACTCGCGCTGCTGGGCGATGTTGTCGTACGTCCAGGTGACGGGGTTCGCGCCGCGCTGGATGGCCGCGTTCTCCGCGGGCAGGCCGAAGGAGTCCCAGCCGATGGGGTGCAGCACGTTGAAGCCGCGCTGGCGCCAGTAGCGCGCGACGATGTCGCCGAAGGCGAAGGCCTCCGCGTGGCCCATGTGCAGGTCCCCCGACGGATAGGGGAACATGTCGAGGACGTACTTGCGCGGGCGGGGGTCGTCGTCGTGCGTCGCGAAGGTGCGATCCGCCTCCCAGTACGCGAGCCACTTCGCCTGGACGGCGCGGATGTCGTACTCCTGGCCCTCCGTCGCGCTGGTCGTCACGTCCCCGTCGGTCACGGCCATCCAGCCTACCGGGCCGCGCCGAGCGCGGCGTCCAGGGCTCCGCGGCGGCTACGGCCAGTCGAGGTGCAGCCGCAGATGCATGTCGGTGCCCCAGCCGGCCTGCGCGTCCTCGCTGCCGCGGCAGGCGAGCGTGCCGTCGCCCCAGCACTTCGCCTCCATCGCCATGGTGCGGTCCAGCGGCGTGTTCGTCTGCGCGATCTCGAACGTCGTCGAGGCGGTGCGCCCGTCCGGCGTCCTCGCCGTGATGGTCCACGTCGCCCACGACCGCTCCGAGACGCAGGTGCCGTAGCCGGTGCCGACCGTGTACATGGTCTTGATGCGGGTCGCCGAGGCATCGAACGTGCCCTCGACCTCGTCGCGCACGCAGTTCGCGCTCTTCCGGCGGAACGCGACGGTCGTGCCCGGCGGGGCGTGCAGCGCGTCGATGTCGAGGTAGACGTCGTGCTCCCGACCGCCCGGGTCGGCCGGCGCGCTCCGGTCCGGAGCGATCGGCACGGCGGTCTCGCCGTCGGACTCCCCGAGCCCGGGCGAGCCCGGCGCGGCCGGCGCGCAGCCGGCGAGCAGGGCGGCGCCGAGCAGCGCCGCGGCCGCGAGCGGTCGTCCCCCGGGTGCCATGCTCGTCTCCCGCCTCATCGTGCTCACGTCTTCGTGAGCGTGAGCGTCAGGTGGATGGGATCCGACCAGTGCTCCGGCGTGACCGTGCTGCCGGTGCAGTCCACCGAGCGGTAGATGACGGCGTCCCAGCACTTCGCCTCCATCACCCAGGGGACGGCGAGGCTCGGGGTGCTGGTCTGCGCCGCCTCGAAGGTCGTGGGCGGATAGCTGTACCAGGCGTTCGGGCCGAGCGAGACCGTCAGCGTCCAGGTCGCCCAGGAGGTCTCGGTCGCGCAGGTGGACGCGCCCGAGCCGACGGCCGACATGATCCGCAGCTCGTTGATCGGGATCCGGTAGGTGCCCTCGATCTCGCCCCGGACGCAGTTCGCGCTCTTCCGCTGGAAGGTGACGGTCGAGCCGGCCGGGAACCCGTTCGCCTTGATGTCGAGGTAGATGCTGCGCTCGTCGCCGTTCCCGGCGTCGGCCTCCGGCTGCGCGTCGCCGGCGTCCGAGCCCCCGAGGCCGGGCGATCCGGGCAGCGCCGACCCCGCGCCGGGCGGTCCGGGCGCGGCCGGCGCGCAGCCGGCCAGCAGCAGCGCCGCCAACCCGAGGGCGGCGGCGATCCCCCGTCGTCCCGACCGCGTCATTGGCGCCTCGTCCCCGGCGGACCCCCGCCCGCCGACTCCATCGTGTCGAGCCGGGCGCCCTCATCGCACTGAGCGGTTTCCACCTAGGGCACGACTGCCGGGAGCGCGGTCCCGTCCGAGGCGCCGAGCGCCGCGAGCAGCGCCGCCGCCTTGAGCCGCGTCTCGGCGAGCTCCTCCTCCGGCACGGACAGCGCGGTGATGCCGCCGCCGGTGCCGACGGTCGCGCCCTCGGCATCGACGACGATCGAGCGGATCGTCATCGCGAGGTCGACCGCGCCGTCGTAGCCGAGGTAGCCGAACGCCCCGGAGTAGATCCCGCGCGAGCGGTGCTCGAGGCGGGCGAGGATCGAGACGGCCGAGTGCTTCGGGGCGCCGGTCATCGAGCCGGCCGGGAAGCAGGCGCCGATCGCGTGCACCGCGTCGCGACCGGCCGCGAGCCGCCCGCCGACGGTGGAGACGAGCTGGTGGACCTGCGGGTAGGTCTCGACGTCGAGCAGCTTGACGACCTCCACGGTGCCGACCCGGCACACCCGGGACAGGTCGTTGCGCATCAGGTCGACGATCATGACGTTCTCCGCGCGCTCCTTCTCGTCGCGGCGCAGCGCCTCGCGCAGCGCGTCGTCGTCGTCGGGCGTCGCGCCCCGGGGCCGGGTCCCCTTGATCGGCTTCGTCTCGACCCAGCCGTCGCGGTCGACGCGCAGGAACTGCTCCGGCGAGGCGCTGAGCAGCGCGACCGGCCCGGCGCGCAGGAAGGCCCCGTGGTGCGACGGGGAGATCCGCCGCAGCCGCCGGTAGACCTCCCACGGGTCGAAGGCGCCGTCGATCCGGGCCTCGGTGGTCAGGCAGAGCACGTACGCGTCGCCCTCGGCGATCGCGTGCTGGCACTCCCGGATCATCGCCAGGTACTCGGCGTCCGAGTACGCCCAGCGCACCCGCTCCCCCGCCGCCGGCTCCGGGCCCTGCGGCTCCGGCGCCGCGGCGAGCAGCGAGAGCGCGCGATCCCGCCAGGCGGCGAGCTCGCCGTCCCAGCCGCGGCCGCGGGCGAGCAGGCGCGCGCGACCGGTCGCGTGGTCGATCGCGAGCGCCCGGTCGACCCGCAGGAAGAGCGCGTCGGGGTAGCGCCGCGGCGCCGCGGCGCCGAGCCCCATCGTCTCGGCGTACAGCTCGTAGCCGAACCAGCCGACGATCCCGAGCGCGAAGCCGCCATCGACCGCCGAGGCGTCGACGTCCCAGCGCGCCCGCTCGGCGCGCAGCCAGCCGAGCACGTCCCCGCCCCTGGCGCGGATCTCCTCCGCGTCGACCGTCCACTCCGCCGCGCCGAGGAAGCTCGTCCCGGCGCCCCCGGACCCGCTGTCGAGCCAGAACGCCGTCTCCCGGTCCGCGTAGAGCGCCGCGAACGCCGCCTCGGCGTCGACGACGCCCGGCACCTCGTGGACGAGGACCCGATCGCGCATCCCCCGATTCTGCCGTGCCGGGAGGCCGCCCGCGCCGCGGGAGCAGCCGATCCTCCGGTGCGGCGGGCAGGATGGGAGGGTGAACCCGTTCGAGGCCTTCGGGACCTGGCTGTCGCAGGGCATCGCCTGGGTGCTCGACCTGGTCGTCGCGATCGGCCCGGTGTGGAGCACGCTGATCGCGACCGCGGGCATCTTCCTGGAGACCTCGCTGTTCATCGGCCTGGTCGTCCCCGGCGACACCATCGTGGTCACCGCGGCGACCGCGGTGCAGGACCCGGTCCACTTCGTCGCGCTCCTGGTCGCGGTGATCGTCGGCACGCTCGCCGGCCAGTCGGTCGGCTTCGCGCTCGGCCGCTGGTGGGGGCCGGCGATCCGCGGCTCCCGGCTCGGCCGCCGGCTCGGCGAGCGGACCTGGGACAGCGCCGCCGGCTACATCGAGCGGCGCGGCGGCGTCGCCGTGTTCGTCTCGCGGTTCCTGCCGGTGCTGCACGCCGTGATGCCGGTCACCGTGGGCATGACGACGATGCCGTACCGGCGGTTCATCGCCTGGGCGACGCCTGCCGCGGTCCTCTGGGCGACGGCCTACGTCTCGGCCGGGACCTTCGCCGGCGTCGCGTTCCGCGACCTGCTGGTGCGCGGCCTGCACTACGCCGGCTACGTCTTCGCCGGGCTCATCGTGCTGTTCTTCATCGCGGTGTGGCTGGTCAAGCGCCGTCTCGCCCGCAGCGAGGAGGCCGCCCTCGCCGAGACCGGGGATGGCAGGATGGACGGCGATGTCCGAGACGACGAGCCCGTCTGACGCGACAGCGGGCGGGGGCCGGCGGAAGCGGCACATCGCCGCGCGCGTCGAGGACGCGTTCCACCGCTGGCGGCAGCGCCGCGCGCGCGCCAGGGGCCGGGTCTCGACGGTCATCGCCTACCCCGGCTACGGGGCGCCCGGGACGGAGGGCACCGGCTGGGTCCGGGTGCTCGCCCGCGTCGTGCTCGTCAAGCCGGACGCGCCGGCCGAGCAGCGGGCGGCGAAGGTGCGCGGCTGGCGGAGCTTCCTGAGCACCCCGAGCGACGACGCCGAGATCCGCGTGCGGATCGGCGCGAGCACGCGCACCGTGCCGATCGACCGCGGCGGCGTGGTCGACGCGATCGTCCCCGCCGAGCTCACCCCGGGCTGGCACTCGATCGACCTCTCCGCCGGCGACGGCGAGGCGGTGGCGACCCGCGTCTTCGTCGTCGACGGGCAGGAGCGCTTCGGCATCGTCTCCGACGTCGACGACACGGTCTGGGTCACGGCCCTGCCGCGCCCCCTGGTCGCCGCGTGGAACACGTTCATCGTCGACGAGCACGCCCGCATCCAGGTCTCCGGCATGGCGGTGCTCTACGAGCGGATCCGCCGTCAGCACACCGGGGCGCCGATCATCTACCTCTCGACCGGCGCGTGGAACATCGCGCCGACGCTGCACCGCTTCCTCACCCGCAACCTGTTCCCGCCGGGACCCTTCCTGCTGACGGACTGGGGCCCGACGCACGACCGGTTCTTCCGCAACGGCCGGGAGCACAAGCGCGCGCAGCTGCGCCGGCTCGCCGCGGAGTTCCCGCAGGTCCGCTGGCTGCTGATCGGGGACGACGGGCAGCACGACGAGGACCTCTACGCGGAGTTCGCCCGGGAGCATCCGCGCAACGTCGCGGCCGTCTGCATCCGCCAGCTCACCCCGACCGAGGCGGTGCTCGCCCGCGGCCGGATCAAGGCCGCGCACCGCGAGGCCGAGTCGCCGGTGCGCTGGTTCTTCGCGCCGGACGGCGCGGGCCTGCTCGACCAGCTCATCGGCGCCGGCATCGTCCGCTCGCGCTGAGCACGGGCCGCGGCGCCCGGCACGCCGCGGCTACTCGACGAAGCCGTCGGCGACCCGGTTGAGCAGCTCCTCGAGCCGTCGCCGGTCCGCCGCCGACCAGCTGCCGAGGATCTCCGCGTACCGCTCGCGCTGCTGCGCCCGCACCGCGCGCAGCCGCTCGTGCGCGAGCGGGGTGCCGGCCACGACCACCACGCGGGCGTCCGCCTCGGATCGGCTGAGGACGACGAGGCCCCAGTCGCTCAGCGCGCGCAGCTGCCGGCTGACCACCGACTTGTCGATCCCGGTCTCCGCGATGATCTCGCCGACCGTCGCGCGGCGATCCTCGTTGTCGGCGCGCAGCACCGTGGTCAGGATCGCCCAGCCCGCCTGCCGCAGGTCGGGGTGCATCGCGGTCGCGAACTCGCGGAAGCCGCGCTTGACGACGTGCGCGATCCGGCGGAAGGCGGCCTCGAGCGCGTCGAGGTCCGCGTTCCCGACGGGATCAGCCCCGCGCGTCGGACCCGGCATGCTCATCATTCTCGCCGACCTCCGGCAGCGGCGCGCCGCCCTCGACCGGTGCGAGGTCGCCCCGCGCGTCGATCGGCTCCAGCGCGACGAACTCGGCGCCGAGCTCCTCCTCCAGCTGCTGCACCGCGGTCTTGCGGGACAGCGACTTGTTCGGCAGCAGCGCGACGGCGATCAGGGAGACGACCGCGAGCGGCACGCACAGCCAGAACAGCGCCGCGATGGCGTCGCCGTACGAGCTCTCGATGACGGTGCGGACCGGGTCGCACAGCTCGCTCGGATGCGGCAGCGTGCCGCTGCGCAGCGCCTCCAGGCTGCTCGCGCACGCCGGGTCCATGAGCGCCGACGGGCCGAGCGCCTGCATCCCGGTCGCGATCTTCTCGGCGACCCAGGTCGCGAGCAGGCTGCCGAGCACCGCGATGCCGATCGTGCCGCCGAGGCTGCGGAAGAACGTGATCGCCCCGGTGCCGGCGCCCATCTGCGTCGCGGGCAGCTGGTTCTGCGTCACGAGCACGAGGTTCTGCATCAGGCCTCCGGTGCCGACGCCGAGCATCGCCATGTACAGGCCGACGAGCCACATCGAGGTGTCGTAGTGGATGGTGCCGAACAGCGCGAGCCCGGCCGACAGCACGACCGCCGCGATGATCATCAGCCCCTTCCACCGGCCGGTGCGGGTGATCGCCTGGCCGAACAGCAGCGAGGCGAGCAGCGAGCCGACCACCATCGGGATGGTGAACAGCCCGGACTCGGTCGGGGTCATGCCGCGGGCGAGCTGCAGGTACTGGCTGAGGAAGACGGTCGCGCCGAACATCGTGACGCCGACCGAGAGCGAGGCGACGGTCGCCAGGGCGAAGGTGCGCTGCGCGAAGAGGCGCAGCGGCACGACCGGCTCCTTGGTGCCGAACAGCTCCCAGAGCACCGCGGCGACGAGCAGCACGCCGCCGGTGGTGATCATCGCGATGCTCTCCGGCGAGTCCCAGGCGAAGCCGCCGGAGGTCGCGGTCTTCCCGCCGATGCTCATCCACACCAGGATCAGGCCCATGCTCGCGGCGATCAGGGCGGCGCCGACGACGTCGACCTTCACCTTCCGCTTGTGCCGCGGCAGGTGCATCGTGACCTGGATGAGGATGAAGGCGACGATCGCGACCGGCACCGGGAGGAAGAAGTTCCACTCCCAGCCGAGGGCGTCGGTGACGACGCCGCCGAGCAGCGGCCCGCCGATCTGGGCGATGCCCATGATCGCGCCCATGATGCCCATGTAGCGCCCGCGCTCGCGCGGGCTGACCAGGTCGGCGATCGCGACCATGCCGAGCGACATCAGGCCGCCGACGCCGATGCCCTGGAAGGCGCGGCAGGCGATCAGCCAGCCGGCCGTCGTCGAGAAGCCAGCGACGATGGTCGCGACGGTGAACACGCCGAGCGCGATCTGGATGAGCAGCTTGCGGTCGAAGACGTCGGCGAGCTTGCCCCAGATCGGGGTGGAGATCGCCATGGTCAGGAAGTTCGCCGTGACGATCCAGGTGTAGTCGGACTGCGTGCCGTTCAGGTCGTTGACGATGACCGGGAGCGAGGTGGCGACGACGGTGCCGGAGAGGATGAGGACGAAGAACGCGGCCATCAGGGCGATGAGCGCCTGGATGACCTGCCGATGGTTCATCGTGCGGATGGACGCGGTGGTCGGCACGGAACCGGAGGTAGTTGACACTCATCAACTTTATCACCCCTGCGGGACGCGGGGTGCGGGACGACGCGCCGTCGCCCCGCACCCCGCCGACCGCTCAGCCGCGCCTGGCGCGCCGCACGGCGCCCGCCGCGACGACGATCGCGATGAGCCCCGCCGCGAGGCCGACCGCACCGACGACGAGCCCGGCGATGGCGAGCCCCGCCGTGCCCTGCTCGCCGGCCGGCGCCGCGGCGCCGATCGCGAGCACCGGCGCGGGATGCTCCGGCTCGGCGCCGTCCGCCGGCGGATCGGACCACTCGACGACGGTGCCGTCGCTGTAGCCCTGCGTCGCCGGCAGGACGAGCTCCGCCGCGTCCGGGATCGGGCCGAGCTGGACGACGAAGTCGTCGAACTCGTCCGGGGCGATCCCGTCGCCGGTCGCCGTCCAGGTGATCGACCCGATCGCGCTGGCGATCGCGACGTCGCCGACGACGACCGGCTCGTCGAGCCGGACGCGGGTCACCTCGGTGGTCCAGCCGGCCTTCGCCTGCGGACGCGCCGAGGTGATCGGGACGTCGGTCGGCAGGGTGATGGTCAGGCTGGTGGTCGAGGCGGTGTCGGACTCGGTCGGCACGCGGAACGACAGGGTCGCGCGCTCCCCGGGCCGGGCGTCGCCGTCGACATGGACGTGCGCCGCGGCCGGGGCCGCGACGAGCAGGACCGCGCTCGCGACGAGCGCGGCGGAGGCCGCCGCCGCGACGCCGAGGCGCGCGCGGAGGCGGGGACGGTTGGAGTGCATGATGATTCCTTCGGTGCTCGGGCGCGCCGCAGCGGTGACGACCGCGGATCGGCGGCGCGCAGCGTTTGGTGTTCGGGAGGGTCAGACGCCGAGGACCGGCGGACCCCTCCGGACGACCGCGGAGCCGATGCCGACGACGCGCAGCGCCGCCGGAGGCGAGGGACGCAGCAGCGTCCGAACGGGACGCGGCGGCGCGACCGGCGCGAGCGCGGCGAGCGCCGGGAGCGCTCGCACGAGCCGACGCACCGCGGTGCCGGTCGTCGCGGCCACGACGCGCAGCGCCCGCTCTCCGCGCCGGATCACCAGGATCGTCAGCGCTCCGGCCGCGAGATGCGCGCCCCACATCGCGCCGCCGGCATGCGCCCCGACGACGCCGAGCAGGCCGTCGCCGTGACCGGCGTGGTCGTCGCCGACCAGGATCGCGCCGCCGGTCGCCACCGCGAACGCCGTGTGCAGCATCACCTGCCCGACCGCGACCGCGGCGACCAGCAGCGGCAGCGATGGCGCGCGGCGGCCGAGCAGCATCGCGACCCAGACCACCGCGGCGGCGCACAGGGCGAGCGCGAGCGGATCGGGCGTCTCGCCGCCGCCGAGGACGTGGAAGAGCAGGGCGAGGAACGAGGTCAGCAGCCCCGCGATCAGGCCGCGGAGCGCTCGGGCCGAGCCGGGTCGCCGCACGCTCCGATCCTCGCACACCGGCACGGCCGCGACCGTGTCGCCCTGGTAGGCTCGGGCGCCGTGGGCGTGCGCATCGAACGAGTCGACCTCCCGGGCATCGGCGTCCGGAACGACATCCTCACCGAGGGCGGCCGGCGCATCTCCGTCATCGGCTACCGCTCCGGCGAGCGGGACATCGCGATCTTCGACCGGGACGACCCGGACGCCTGCACCGACTCGGTCGCGCTGACCGACGACGAGGCCACCCGCATCGGCGAGATGCTCGGCGCCTCGGTGACCCTGAGCAAGCTCACCGAGCTCGGCGACGGGGCCGTCGGCCTGTACACCGAGGAGATCGTGATCCCGGTCGACAGCGGCTTCGGCGGCCGCCCGATGGGCGACACCCGCGCCCGCACGCTCACCGGCTCCTCGATCGTCGCGATCGCGCGGGACGGCCAGGTCATCCCCTCGCCGGGGCCCTCGACCGTCCTCCAGGCCGGCGACGTGATCGTCGCCGTCGGCACGCGCAAGGGCCTGGACGCGCTCGC
>MKVN01000035.1:1338-4911 GCA_001898855.1 Micrococcales bacterium 73-13 | reverse complement strand
GAGCCCGGTGCCGCCGCCCTCTGCCATGAGGACCGGGAGCGAAGGCAGAGGCGCGAGGTTCCCGATCTCGTCGAGTGCGAGCAGCACGGGCGGGTCGAGCCGCGCGCCCGGCGAGCGCGCGGCGATGCGCCGGGCCGTCTCCACGAGATCTTCGATGAACGCCGCGACGAGCGACGAGGACGCTCCGGCTCCGGCTCCTGTCGCAAGCAGGTAAAGCGTGCCGGAGTCGCGCAGGAACGCCTCGGGGTCGAATTGCTCGTCCTCGCTAGGACTGACCGCTTCCAACACCCGCGGGTCGGCGAGGGAGGCGAGAGAGAGCGAGACGCCCTGCCAGATGGAGTCTCGCGTGCGCGGGTCGGATTGCAGCATCCCGTCGAGCGACTCGGCCCATCCGGTCGCAGCCTGGGGGTGCGAGGCGAGAATGGAGACGGCATCCGCGGCAGCCGCGGGGTCGAGCGTCCAGCGGAACAGCTCGGCGGGCTGCCGATGGTCGAGGGCTGCGGCGTGCAGAAGCGCCTGAAGCGCCGTGCGCGTCTTGCCCTCCCAGAATCCACCGTTCTCGACGGAGGGGCCGGAGAGGCCGGTTCCCGCGGCGAGACCTGTGCCGCGGATCATCGCAGTCAGGGGCACCTCGCACCCGCGAATCGGCGACCATCGCAGACCCGCAGGCACGCCCTCGGCGAGATGCTGGGGATCGAACACGGAGACCGGGCCGCGACGCGCCTGGCGAGCGCGGAGCGTCGCCGTGAGGTTGTCCGGCCGGGTCGAGGTCGTGATGACCGCACCGGGCGCGTCGAGGATGGAGTTGATGACGATGTTCGCACCCTTCCCGGATCTCGGCGGGCCGATGAGCAGGATCGAGTCCTCCACGGATGTCCACACGCCCTTGCCGCGCGAGGTGCCAAGGAGGTAGCCGACCTGCTCGGGCTTCGGGTCCGTGAGCGAGGGGCGCAGCGTCTTCGCGCGACGCAGAAGGTCGCGTTCGGATGCGGCGCGCTGCACGTCGCGCGCATCGGCGATTCCCTCGATCCGGTTCGGGTCGGCCTTGGTCCGCTTGCCCAGCTCGCGCACCCATCGCCAGATGAACCACGCCGCGGTGCCGATGGCGGCGAGCAGGAGTGCGACGGTGATCCAGTAGGCGACGGGGCTGAGCGACGCGGAGCCGAGTACCGAGCCGGGGTCGTCGGCGCGGAAGACCACTCCGACTCCCGCTTCGAGACCCGCCGCGGGCTGGGGCGCGCCCGTGACGAACGCAGCGATGCTCCCGGCCAAGCGCAGCGCACCGGCCAGCAGCAACGCACCGATGAGCGCGCCGAGGGCGAGGTTCGTCAGCTCGTCGCCGAACGCCCCGGCTCGCGGTGACGAACTGGTCATGCCGGGTGCCCGACGATGCAGGTGCCGGATACGCGGCCGAGCAGGATGACCTCGTGCGTGGGGCTGAGGTCGAGCAGACCCGTCTCAATCAACGCCCGAGCTGCACCTTCGCGGCCTGCTCCGGTGTGCCGCACGATGACCGCGACGGCAACATCCTCGCCCGGCACGAAGCCCTCGGCGTTCTGGAGTGCGAGCGGGTGCAGCGGCGCAGCATCGTCGGGTGCAAGGTCGTCGTGCTCGACGGAGGCCGGCGGCAGCTCAGCTGGGGACTGGTCGAGGGATGCAGGGTGCAGTGGAGCGGTCACGATGTCCGTGTAGACGGTGCCGTCGAGTTCGTGCACCACGACGCGGACGGGGGAGCGGCGCTGCTCGATCACTTCGCTGATGATCTGCGCGAACGAGTGCCGCTGCCACGGCGGAGCGAACGTCGGTGGGCCGAACGGCTCTCCGTCGACCGCGACGCGCAGCGTCGCGTTCGCCTGCACGGTCATCGTCACGACCGGCAGCACGGGCGGCACGTTGGCTGAGTCCTCCTGCTCGGCGCTCGCTGAGCGAGCGCGGCGTCGCCGCGAAAGGGTGATGGACATTTCACGCTCCTCTGGCCTTCTGACCTGTCTCGTACATCGCAAGTTCGGCAGGGTGGAGCTGGTGCTGGACGACGAACGAGCGGTTCTTGATCCTCCAGAGCCCCTGCCCGGTGCCGAGACCGGGGAGCAGCCCTTGCTCGGTTCCGGTGAGCCCCAGGGCCTGGGCGGTCGCGCCGAGCTGATCGCTCTCCTGCCGGTAGATCACCCTCGTCTCCGCGTTGGCGAGCAGCGACGAGGCGAGCGCACGCATCGCCGAGCCCTGGTCGCCTACGTTGTCGAGGTCGCTGAGCTTGTGGAAAATGAGCAGGTTGGCGATGCCGTAGTGCCGCGCGAGCCGCCACTGTGCGTCCATCCGGCGCAGCAGCGCCGGATGCGACATGAGCCGCCACGCCTCGTCGTAAACGACCCACCTCGGGCCGCCCGCCGGGTCGAGCAGCGCCGATTCCATCCACGCCGACGAACACGTCATGAGCACGGAGATGAGCGTCGAGTTCTCCGCCACCCGCGACAGGTCTAGCGACACCATCGGCAGCGACGGGTCGAAGCGCACGGTGCTCGGGCCGTCGAACAATCCCGCCAAGTCACCGGCCACGAGTCTCCGCAGCGCGTGTCCGACGAGTCGGCCGTCCTCGGCGAGCCTGCCGTCGTCGTTCTCGGCGTTCGGAGCGAGGATGCGGTCGACCACCATCGGAAGGATCGGCACCTCGGCCGAGCGCACCGCATCGGCGAGCGCGATGTCGACGGCTGTGTGCTCCAGTGGGGTGAGGCCGCGGTCGAGGACGGTCTCGGCGAGTGCGCCGATCAGGTCGCGTCGTCGGGAGGTGACCTGGCTCTGCCACTCGGCATCGCTGAGGCCCGAAGGCCGGTGCCCCTCATCGAGGGGATTCAGCCGCGTAGACATCCCGTGCCCCAGCATGATCGCCCGGCCGCCGACCGCCTCAGCGACGGCCGTGTGCTCGCCTTTCGGATCGCCGGGGACGTACACCCTCCGACCGAATGGGATTGACCGTGTATACAGACTCTTGGCGAGCGAGGACTTGCCGGAGCCGACAATCCCCGCGAGCACGATGTTCGGTGCAGTGATGATGCCCTGCGCGTAGAGCACCCACGGGTCGTAGACGAACGACGCCCCGCTGTAGAGATCCTGGCCGACGAACACGCCAGCGGAGCCGAGCCCGCCTTCGGCGAGGAACGGATACGCCCCTGCCAGCGTCGCGCTTGTGTCCTGGTGGCGCGGCAGCCGGAAACGGCCGGGCGTGCGGAGTGCTGCGGGCCGCGTCTCGCCGGACGGTGGCAGGTAGGTCGTCGCCCGCCTTGCCTCGCGTTCCGCCTCCCATGTTGCCCGCGCCCGCTCCTGCTGAGCCTTGCGGTCGGCGGTCTCGATCTTGCTCGCCGCTCGCCGTCGCGCCTTCCGCGCGGCGCGGCGCTCGCCTGCCGGGTCGAGCAGGACCGTGGTGTGCAGGCGCTCGCGGTCGCCGGGGCTCATAGTGATAGTCCTCGCCGGGAGCTGACCGGGAGTGCCTCGAACGGGTCGCGGGAGAACGGGTCCAACTCAGGTCGATTGGCGACAGGTGCCGGGTGCCACGCGATGTAGCTCGAATGCTGCGACGCC
>MKVN01000035.1:0-1165 GCA_001898855.1 Micrococcales bacterium 73-13 | reverse complement strand
GCTGGTGATATTTCTCGATGGCGCGCTCGAATTCGTCGCCGATCCGCTTGATCTGCTCCGAAAGCTCCGCCTGCGCACTCTGGATGCGCGATCCCAGCACCTTATCGTCCCACTCCTCCTCGGTGCGGATGACAGGCGTCAGACGCTCCATCCTGTACGCAGCCTTGAAATAGGAGGGCTCAGGCTCGCTTCGCGCAGCCCGGTTGGCGTCGCGATAGGAGGTGAGCAGCACATTGGCGGAACGCTCGAGGTGGTTCTGGTGTTCGGCAAAGAGCCCCGCCGTCCTCGCGCGATGGGCTATGATGGCGGCCGTTTCCTGCCGGCGAAGGGAAAGATCACGGATGATCTCCTCGATCTTGCTGTTGTGCTCATCGCGGATTTCGCGGAGATCCTCGATCAGATCCAGCTTGCGGTCGATATAATTGTCCCGCGCCGCATCGAGACGCTTCTGCACGCCGGCAAAACCCGGATAGGGATCGGTCAGATAGCAGCCATCGATGAAGGCGACGAGCGAGAACATCAGGCCGATGGCAAAGAGCATCCAGGAGTTCAGCTCCTGCAGCCCGAGGGGTGCCGCCTTAAGGCGTTGGATCACCTCGGCGCCAGCCCCGCTCAAAATCGTCGCCGAGACTTCGCGGTAATGCGCCAATGCAATGTTGATGCCCAGCGCGACGGCGACATAGGCGACAAGCCCGAGGAGGCCAAGCAGCTTCAGTGCAAAGGAGCGATGCACCAGAAAGCGCACGCAGAAGAAGGAGAACATCAGTGCCGTGCCGATGTTCAGGAAGGCGAAGGCTGCCGCTTCCGTCACACCGCCGACGAGACCCTGTTCGCTTCCCTTGGCGAGAAAACTGCCGTTCATCACCATTTCGATGAGCACGAGGAAAACGATGAGCGAAACCTTGAAGCCCCATGCCGCCCGGCTGGAAACCTTTGCTGCCCGCTGCAGCTTGTGCTTCGCCTTGAAGCCGACCATTTCGTCCTCGGCGGTCTTCAGGTTGCGGCGCAGACCATGCAGTTCATCGACGCCGCTTGCCACCTCCGCCTTGAAATCCGAGACGCTGGACGCGTTCGCCTGACGGATCAGCCCGAACTGCCCTTCGAAATCGAGATTGCGCAGGCGGCTGTCGAAGGTCTGGAACTGATCTTCGAGGATCTGGTAGGA
>MKVN01000034.1:24935-87250 GCA_001898855.1 Micrococcales bacterium 73-13 | reverse complement strand
GCTGCGACCGCCGGTGCCGAAGGACTCGAAGTGCGTCACGTTCGCCGTGTTGACGAGCGCCGCGGCCGTCAGCCCGGTCGAGTCGACGAAGGTCGCGCTGTAGCCGAGCGGGATCGACTTCGGCGTGCCGGCGCCGGCCGACTGGTACAGCGGTCCGGGCAGATCCCACACGATCGTGCCGCCGGCGCCGGTGAACACCCCGGCATCGGCCGAGGTCGGCGTCGGGCTGATGGTGCCGGTCGTGACCACGACCCCCGCGGGGACGACGTCCTGCACGCGGACGTTGTAGGCCGGGGTGTTGCCCGCCCCGGTCTGGCTGACGGCCAGCGTGTAGGCGAAGCCGGCGTCCGGGTTCCGGGTGATCGCGTCGACCGTGTCGACCTTCTTCACGATCTGCAGCGCCGGGTTCAGGATCGTGACCGCGGCGGCCTTGTCGTCGTGGAGCCGGGTGGCCGGGGTGCCGTTCACCGTGTTCCAGGCGAACTGGGCGTTGTTCGTCACCGAGGTCGCCGAGTCGGGGACGGTGTTCGTGATCGTCGCGTCGAACTCGACGGTGATGGTCCGCGCCGCGGTGTGCAGCGCGATGTCGTCCGGAGCGATGGCCCAGTCCAGGACGTTCCCGGTGATCGTCGGCTCGTGCAGGTCGCCGCCGACCACGGTGCCGACGGTCGGCTCGTCGGGCGCGCCCTGCCAGTCGATCGTCACGGCGCTCGAGCCGGGGACGTAGGCGACGCCGGCGGGCAGCGTGTCCGTGAGCGTCACGTCGTAGAAGTTGGCGTTCGCCGGCAGGCTCACCACGAGCGTGTAGTGGACGGTCTCGCCGACCGGCGCCGAGCCGAGGCCGTTCGGCGTGGTCACCGACTTGGCGAGGCTCGCCTGCGACAGCGTCACCGGGGCCTCGGCGCCGGTGGCGCGGTCGCCGCGACGGGTCGCGGCGTCGGGCAGGGTCGACGGCAGCGTGTAGCCCACGAGGTGCGCGTGGTTGACGTAGCTCGCGCCGCCGCCGGCGGTGCTGTCCACCTTCGCGGTGAAGTCGAGCGTCGCCGATGCGCCGCCGTTGATGCGGGCGATGTTCCACTCGATGAGCGTGTTGACCCCGCCGCCCGGCACGACCCGCTGACCGGCGCCGGTGCCGGTGACCGTGCAGCCGCCGGGGACGACGGACGCCGAGCCGGAGGAGGCGACGAAGGCCGGCGACGGGACGGTGAAGCCCTGCGGGACGCAGTCGTAGACCACCGCGTCGTAGAGCGCGACCCGGCCGCTCTGGTTGCCCGCGGTGAGGCGGAAGGTGACGTCGCCGTTGGCGCCGACGATCCCGCTGGGCGGGTTCGTCACCGCCTTCGTCAGCGTCGGCGCGGGCTCGCGGTACTGCACCTGGGCGTTGGCGGTCCGGGAGATCGTGCCCGGGCCATCCGGGTCGTCGAAGCGGAACGTCGCCGTGTTGCGCAGGTCGGTGTTGTTCGCCAGGTTCGGCGTGTACGAGGGGTGCGACTCGTCGGTGTCCTTCACCCAGACCGTGACCCGCACCCGGAAGACCTGATCGGTCGCGGTGTCGTTCTGGTAGACCCCGGAGTACGCGAGCACGCCGTGGGTCGCGCCGGAGGTCTCCGCGCAGGTGAAGCCGGTGAGCTCTCCCGCGCCGCAGGTGTCCGGGACGCTGCCGGTGTTGCTCGGGCCGAAGAACTGCGCGCTGCCGGCCAGGTACTCGTAGGTGACGCTCGAGCCCCAGCCCGGCGACGGGTAGGCGAGGGCGCCGCCGTCGGAGAGCTGCAGGTTCGAGACCGAGGTGTGGGCGGGGATCGTCACCGCGTACTGGAACGTCGCGTACTCGCCCTGGGCGATCGCGTTCGCCGGGTTGTTCGAGTCGGTGACCGTCGTGCCGCTCGGCGCGATCTCGGTCGAGACGAGCGTCTTCGCGAAGGACGCGTCGCGGACCGTGACGTTCGACGGGTCGTAGGTGCCGTCCGAGGGCACCTCGAACTGACCGGTCAGCGGCGGGACGCCGGAGACCTGCCCGGCGGCCTCCGGCTTGGGCACCAGCGTCGAGGTGCCGTCGCCGTTCATGCCGTCGCCGTTGTTGACGACCGCGTAGTTCACGATCGAGGCGTTGTTGACGTAGTCCTGGGTGATCTCCGCCTCGGGCCCGCCGAGCGGGTTGGTGCCGTCGGGGATCGTGACGGCGTAGCCGAGGGTGAGCCCGCGGATCGTGTCGAGCGCCGGGTCGGTGTCGCGATCCGAGCCGGGGATCACCTTGGAGACCGTCCACTTGACGAGCGAGCGGGTGCTGTACGCGGCGGCCACTCCGGCCGGGTAGCCCGGATCGCCCGGGTTCACCACCTCGAAGGCGAAGTCCCCCGGGCTGGTCAGGGGGCTCTGGCTCCAGGGACCGACGCCGACCTTCTCGACCGTCGCGGCGGTGACGCCGCTGACGTCCGCGGCGCGGATCCCGACCGGCAGGGCGTCCCAGACCACGAAGTCCTTGAGGTCCGTCTCGGGCGCGGTGAGGTCGAGGCGGTAGGTGACGACGTCGGTCTGCCGCACGGTGATGCCGTCGCGGTTGGAGCCGAAGACCGTCCCGTCCGGACCGACCTGGCTCTGCGCCGGGAGCGTCGAGTTCCCGTTGACGTCCCGGATGCCCTTCGCGACCAGGCTCGCGCCGTAGTCGAGGTCCATCGACGCGTCGTCGCGGAGGAAGAAGACGTCGCCCTCGACGTTCTGCTGCTGGTACTTCGCCTGGTTCTCCGGCTTGTCGACGAGGCTGGAGGAGGCCGACTGCCCGACGACGCGGCCCTGGATGGTGAACTCGATCCAGCTGCCCATCGGGATGAAGCGGTCGCTGGAGTCGCCGTGGTTGACGTCGCCGAGCAGCCACGTGAGCACGCCGCCGCCGGTGGGACCGCCGCCGCCGACCGTCGGGGCGCCGATGTAGGCGGGATCCGGGGTGGCGGTGTCGGTGGCGGAGCCGACGCCGGGCAGGTCCCAGGAGTAGCTGACGCCGACGTACTGCACGCCCTGCGGCAGGAAGTCGGTCAGCCGCGGCTGGCGCGTCTCGATGTCCGGCGCGAAGTCGACGCGCACCCGGTACCAGACGCTGTCGCCGAGCGCGAAGGACTGGCTCGCGTGGTCGACCCAGTCGCCGTAGTCGTCCGCGGGCCAGTTGCCGTTGTCCGAGCTGTTCGGCTTGGACTGGTCCGGGTCCTTGTCCCGCTCGAGCACCTTCTTGGTCAGGCCGGAGAAGTGCGAGATGATCTCCGCCGTGGAGTCGTCGGCGACGGTCTCGTCGCCGTAGGCCGGAGCGCCCGAGGCGCTCTCGACGGTGTCCAGCGCCGGGATCGCGGTCGTGGTGCCGGTGACCTCGACGTGGTTGACCATCGTGTCGCCGGAGCTCGTCGCGCCGTTGCGCGGGGCGCTCGGGGTGTCCGGGATGTAGGCGCTGCGCTGCATCGCGGTGTACTGGATGACGGCGGTGCTCTGCGCGGGCATCGAGGCCGCGGCGAACTCGACGTCGAAGGAGCCGTCGGCCGAGGTGAAGGCGATCGAGGTCACCGTCACGTTGGGGGTCACGGTGCCGGCCGGGTTCGGATAGGCGCACTCGGCGCCGACCGCGGTGTTCCACTCGGAGAGGGTCTTGGCGACGCCGTCCACCAGGAGCGTCGGCTGGGGCACCTGGTCCGGGAACGCCGGGCAGAGGCCGTTCGCGATCGCGTCGGTCAGCGTGATGCCGGAGGCGCTGGTGTACTCGCTCGTCGCGAGATCCAGGCGATACGTCGCCAGCGCACCGGTGAAGAACGAGTCCGGGTTGACGCTCTTGATCACCCGGAGGTCGACCGCCTCGATCGTGACCGCGTCGTCATCGGAGGAGACCTCGTCGCCGGGGTTCGTGACCGGGCCCTGGTAGCTGCCGACGACGCCGACCGTGTTCGTGTACTGCTGGGCGTAGTTGTAGTCCGGGTCGCCGATGCCGTGCCGCGTGGAGGCGCCGGTGTTGTTGCCGAGGTTCGAGCCCTGCTCGCCGTTGATCCCCGGGGTCGCGCCGGGCCAGTCCATCGTGTTCTCGAAGAGCGGCACCGCGGCGCGGTAGCGGATCGTGTAGCTGCCGGGGGTGCCGGCCGTCTTCGCACCGAAGTCCTGCGCGGTGCCGCCCGAGAGCGTCCCGATGGTCCAGGTGACCTTGGTGTAGACGCCGGGGCCGGGCAGCCCCAGCGCGGTCGCCTGGGAGGCGTCGAGGGAGACCGTCTCGACCGTCTCGCCGAGGCCGTTCCAGCCGGGTCCGGGGGTGTCGCCGGTGTTGGGCGCCGGGGGCGGGGTCCCGGTGAGCGAGGACGCGCCCGGGTACTCGAGGGTGCCGCCGCCGCCCGAGGGGAACAGGTAGGGCGACGGGTTGAGCACCGTGTTGTCCTCGACGCCGGCGCCGAGGTACTCGAGCCCGGCCGGCAGGTAGTCGGTCACGACCACGCTGCCGGTGTCGTCCTCGCCGGTGTTGTCGACGACGATCGTGTACGTCGTCGTGTTGTCGTGCACGCCGCGGAGCAGCTCCTGCTCGGGGCTCGGCTCCGACTTCGTGACGCGCAGCGCGCGGACGTCGGTCGTGGCCGAGGAGGTGCCCGGCTTCGACGTGTGGTTCGCGTTCGACGCGACCGACGTCGAGCCGTCGAAGGCCGCGAGCAGCGTCGGGTCGTTCGAGGTGTAGGCCTGGACGTCGATGCGCAGCGCGTCGGTGCCGACCGGGAAGGTCGCCGCCGACGGCATGACCGTCACCGTCGAGCTCACCGTCGCGGTGTCGGGCAGGTCGGCGACGTTCTGCCAGACCCAGAACTCGTAGCCGGCCGGCACGGCGCACAGCGGGCTCGACGGTCCGAACGGCACCAGCGGCGCGACGCAGTCGGTCGCCGGGGTCGGGCCGCCGGTCCGGGTGGCGTTCGGCAGGGCCATGCCCGCCGTGTATCGCTGGGGGCTGCCGATCAGCGTCGCCGAGACGAAGTCGACGCCGGCGGGGACGAGCGCCGCCAGCGAGAGGTTGTACTTGTCGGCTCCCGAGCCGTTGGTCACCGAGATGTCGAAGGAGGCGTTCTCCCCGGCGAGGATGAAGTCCTTGCCGCCCGAGCCGACGCTCGTCACCGAGGTGGTCGGCGTCGTGCCGTCGTCCGCCGAGGCACTGGAGGCCGCGAGCAGCACGCCCGTGCCGATGCCGGCGAAGGCGAGCAGCGGGGCGAGCAGGCCGGCGACGAAGCCGTTCGGGCGCAGGCCCTTGCGGGCGCGCGAGCGCGTGGGAGTGCGAAGGGATCGTGACAAGACGCTTCCTCGGAGTGCTGGTCCGCCGGCCTGCAGCACTGGCCCCCGCAGGCCGAATAGCCGCTCCGTCGGGTAGCGAGCGGCTACCCGACTAGGTAACCAGACCCCGAGGGCGCGCTCGGGGTGAATACGGGCTTTCATCCCACCCCAGTTCGGGGGCGTCGATCCGCGACGCCGAGCGCGCAGGGCGCCGCGGGACGCGGTCTCAGCCCGGCGCGGCGCCGGCGTGGCGCCGCACCCACTCGTGCATCGCGATCGCGGCGGCGGCCGCCGCGTTGATCGAGCGGGTCGAGCCGAACTGCGGGATCTCGACGCGCAGGTCCGCGGCCGCGAGCGCCTCGGGCGTGAGTCCCGGGCCCTCCTGGCCGAACAGCAGCACGCAGGCCGCGGGAAGCTCGGCCCGCTGCACCGGCACGGCGCCCGGGAGGTTGTCGACGGCGACGATCGGCAGCCGCCGGGCGCGGGCCCAGGCCGCGAGGTCGCCCACCGTCTCGTGGTGCTCGATCGAGAGGTAGCGGTCGGTCACCATCGCGCCGCGGCGGTTCCACCGGCGACGGCCAACGACGTGCACGGCGGCGGCGTTGAACGCGTTCGCGGTGCGCACGATCGAGCCGATGTTCAGGTCGTGCTGCCAGTTCTCGATGGCGACGTGCAGCGCGTGGCGCCGCGCGTCGAGCTCGGCGACGATCGCCTCGACGCGCCAGTAGCGGTAGCGGTCGACGACGTTGCGCCGGTCGCCGTGCGCGAGCAGCTCCGGGTCGTAGCGCGGGTCGTCCGGCCACGGGCCCCGCCACGGGCCGACGCCGATGCCCTCCGCCTCCACGCGCGCGCCCGGGGCCGCCTAGAGCGGCTCGAGGCCGAGGTCCGCCAGGCCGATCGCGGAGCGGTACTCGTAGCCGGCGTCCTCGATCGCCTGGCGGGCGTCCGTGGCGCGGTCGACGACGGTCGCGACGGCGACGACGGTCGCGCCCGCGCGCTCCAGCGCCGCGGCGGCCTTCAGCGGCGAGCCGCCCGTGGTCGAGGTGTCCTCCAGCACGACGACGCGGCGGCCCTCGACGTCGGGGCCCTCCACCTGCCGGCCGCGGCCGTGGTCCTTCGGCTCCTTCCGCACCACGAACGCGTCGAGCGCGACGCCCTGGGCCGCCGCCTGGTGCAGCACGGCGGACGCGATCGGGTCGGCGCCCATGGTGAGCCCGCCAACCGAGGCCACGCCCGGGAGGTCGCGGATCAGGTCGAGCATGACGCGGCCGATGAGCGGCGCGACGCGATGGTCGAGCGAGACCCTCCGCAGGTCGACGTAGTAGCTCGCCCGCTTGCCGCTGGTGAGCGTGAAGTCGCCGTGGAAGACGGCCTCGGACTTGATGAACCCGATCAGGTCGTCGCGGTCGGACATGGGGACCAGCGTAGTGAGCGGGTGCGGCGCTCGATGCCGCGGTCCGGCGCCGATCGACCTACGGTGGGTTCGTGCGCATCGCCACCTGGAACGTCAACTCCGTCCGCAGCCGGGTCGCCCGGATCGTGGACTGGATGGTCCGCGCCGACGTCGACGCGCTCGCCATGCAGGAGATCAAGTGCCGGGACGACCAGTTCCCACACACCGAGTTCGAGCGCGCCGGCTACGAGGTCGCCGTGCACGGCCTGAACCAGTGGAACGGCGTGGCCATCGCGAGCCGGGTCGGCATCGGCGAGGTGGCGACCGCCTTCGACGGCATGCCCGGCTTCGCGAAGGGCATGGAGGGCCCCGACCAGCCGCTGGAGGCGCGCGCCATCGGTGCGACGGTCGGCGACGGCGTGCGGCTGTGGAGCCTCTACGTGCCGAACGGCCGCTCGCTCGACGACCCGCACTACCGCTACAAGCTGGACTGGCTCGAGGCGCTCCGCGCGGCGGCCGCCGGCTGGCTCGCCGCCGAGCCCGCGCTGCCGCTCGCGCTCGTCGGCGACTTCAACATCGCGCCGACCGACGCCGACAACGGCGACCCGACCATCGTCCCCGGCGTCTCGACGCACGTCTCGGAGCCGGAGCGCGCCGCGTTCTCCGCGCTGCTGACGGCCGGCCTCGCCGACGTCGTGCGGCCCATCGTGCCCACCGGCTACACCTACTGGGACTACCAGCAGCTGCGCTTCCCGCGGAACGAGGGGCTGCGGATCGACTTCGTGCTCGCCTCCGCCGCCCTCGCCGAGGCCGTCACGGACGCCGCCATCCACCGCGAGGAGCGCAAGGGCGAGGCGCCGAGCGACCACGTGCCCGTCGCCGTCGACGTCGACCTCGACGGCGACGAGGACGACGCGGACCGGCCGATGGTCTTCTGAGCCGGTGCGACCCCGGCCCGGCGGACCGGTGCGACGGCGGGTCGCCGGTAGCCTCGGCTGGGTGAGCACGCCCCGGCCGGACCACTTCGAGCCGCACATCCAGGGGCTCCGCGCGATCGCGGTGCTGCTCGTCGTCGTCTTCCACATCTGGCCCGGCCGACTCACCGGCGGCTACATCGGCGTCGACGTGTTCTTCGTCATCTCGGGCTTCCTCATCACCGGGCAGCTGGTCCGCGAGATCGCCGCCACCGGGCGGGTCCGGCTCGGCACGTTCTGGGCGAAGCGCGCCCGCCGGCTGCTGCCGGCGGCGATCCTCGTCATCATCGTGTCGGCGGTGCTGTGCCTGACGCTGATGCCGGTCTCCTCGATGCCGACGAACGTCAGGGAGCTGCTCGCCTCGACGTTCTACGTGCAGAACTGGGCGCTCGTCGGCGCCTCCACCGACTACCTCGCGGGCGGGCACGAGTCGATCGCGCAGCACTACTGGTCGCTGTCGCTGGAGGAGCAGTTCTACGTGGTCTGGCCGCTCCTGCTGCTGCTCGCGGCCTGGCTCGCGGCACGCGGGGTCGCGCGGCGCACGGCCGCGGTCGGCGACGTCGGCCACGCCGCGGGCGATCCCGCGGGGCGCCGCCGCCGGGCGATCCTCTGGGCGGTGGTGGTCGTCGGCCTCGCGAGCTACATCCTCAGCGGCGTGCTCACCCAGCTGATCGGCCCGCCGGCGTACTTCACGACCTACACCCGGATGTGGGAGTTCGCGGTCGGCGCGCTCCTCGCGCTGCTGCCCGCCATCCGCCCCTCCGCGCGCTGGCTGTCGGCGATCGTCGGCTGGCTCGGCGTGCTGCTCGTGCTCGGCGCCGGCTGGTTCTTCGACCGGCAGACCGCCTTCCCCGGCTGGATCGCCATGATCCCGGTGCTCGGCACCGCGCTCGCGATCGCCGCGCGGCGATCGGACGGCTGGTGGCTGCCGGGCCGCGTGCTCGCGATCGCGCCGATGCGCTTCTTCGGCGACATCTCCTACTCGCTCTACCTGTGGCACTGGCCGCTCATCATCGTCGCGCCCTACATCCCGGGCTGGCCGCTGCAGTGGTGGAACCGCGTGCTGCTGCTCGTCGCCGCGATCCTGCTCGCCTGGGGCACCAAGCGACTGGTCGAGGACCCGGCGCGGCGCTGGCGGACGCTCACCGAGCACCGGGCGCGGCGCACCGCCGTCGCGTCGGTCGCCCTGATGGGCGTCGCGGCGCTCGTGATCGGCGCCGCGTGGGCGGTCCAGGACCCGCGGTACCGGGCGGAGGCGGCGCAGCTCGCCGAGGTGCAGGCCGACCCGCCGGCGTGCTTCGGCGCCGCCGCCGCGCTCGACGGCTGCGAGAACCCGGAGCTCGCCGACGCGATCATCCCGAGCTGGGGCTTCGCCGGCGCCGACTCGCCGCAGCACCCGGAGTGCCTGTCGCAGCTCAACGACCCGACGCTGCGACCCTGCGTCTTCGGCTCGGACCGGCCGGACGCCCCCCGGGTGGCGCTGATCGGCGACAGCCACGCCTACCAGTACCTGGACGCGATGATCGCGCTCGCCGATGCCGAGGGCTGGTCGCTGACCACCTATCTCAAGGGCGCCTGCCCGTGGAACGCGGCGCCGCTCGCGGAGGGCGGCGCCTTCGGGGAGGGGTGCGCGCAGTTCCAGCAGCGGCTCGCCGACGAGCTCGCGGGCGAGGCGTCGTTCGACGCGATCGTGACGACCGCGTTCGCGCAGACGGTCTATCGCGGCGGCGCGCCCGCGGCGGTCGACGGGCTCGTCGCGGCGTGGACCGCGGCCGGGTCGCCGATCGTCGCCGTCGTCGACAACCCCTCCTGGTCGGACGACCCGAACAAGTGCCTGCGGCAGCGCGGCGACGCGGCGGACTGCACGGTGCCGCGCGCGGAGGGGCTCGACGCGGACGATCCGCTGCGCGCGGCGGGGGCGACGAGCGCCGCGGCCGTCGTCGACCTCAGCGACGTCTACTGCCCGGGGGAGGACTGCGGCGCCGTGATCGGCGGCGCGAACGTCTACCGCGACAAGGACCACCTGACCGCGACCTGGGTGTCCACGCTGATCCCGCTGATCCGGGACGCGATCGGGACCGCGCTGGCGCGCTAGGCCGTGGCCGCGACCGCGTCGACGAGGCGACCGATCTCGGCCGGAGTGCCGTTCGCGGTGATCGCGCGCAGCACGAGCTCGTCGACCGCGGCGGCGTAGGCCGCGACGCCGGCGCGGAGCCCGGCGGCGTCGGCCGCGAGGATCGAGCCGTCCAGCGGCCCGCGGCCGATGCGGGCGAAGTTCGCGGCATAGCCGGGGAAGGCCGCGTAGCGCTCGGCCTCGGCGCGGAGCGCCGGGTGCGCCGCGGGATCGATCGCGGTGCGCGCGTAGAGCGCGACGTGCGGGCGGGGCCGGCCCGCCGCGGCCGCCTGCCGCCGGGCGTCGTCCGCGGCCGCCGCGGCCGCGTCCGGCGGCAGCCAGTTCAGCAGCAGCCCGTCCGCGAGCTCGGCGCCGACCCGGCGCACGAGCGGCCCGAGCCCGCCGACCAGGATCGGCGAGCCCACCCGGTCGCGCAGGCCGCGGACCCCGCGCTCGACGAGGGCCGCCGCGTGCGGGGCCCGGCCGGAGCCGACGCCGAGCAGCAGCCGCTCGGGCGGGATGCCGGCGCGCTCGACGCGCGCCGCGAGGACGTCGGCGGGGAACCGGTCCAGCGGCACCACGCCGACCCCCAGCAGCAGCCGCTCGGTCGCGGCGGCGGCGGCGAGCCCGGCGAGCGCGTCGACGCCCGGCGTCTCGTTCAGCCAGAGGGCGCGCAGGCCGGCGCGCTCGGCCGCCGTCGCGGTCTCGACGATCGCCTGGACCGGCACGCCGCCGGCGAGGCCGATCGAGACCGCCGCGGGCATCAGAGCTCGGCCCGGTCGACGACGAGCGACTCGCCGTCCGGCGCGACCTCCACGCGCACCACGTCGCCGTCCCGGATCTGCCCGGTCAGCAGCGCCTTCGCGAGCGCGTCGTCGATCTGCCGCTGCATGAGGCGGCGCAGCGGCCGCGCGCCGTACACCGGGTCGTAGCCGCGCTCGGCGAGCCAGCTCCGCGCCTCCGGCGTGACCGCGAGCTGGAGTCGGCGCTGCGCGAGCCGGCGCTCGAGCCGGTCGACGTACAGCGAGACGATCTGGCCGAGCTCCTCCCGCGTGAGCGGGGCGAACACGACGATGTCGTCGAGCCGGTTGACGAACTCGGGCTTGAACGACTTGCGGACCAGGTCCATCACCGCGGCGTGCTTCTCCGACCACTCGAGGTCGGGGTCCACCAGGTACATCGAGCCGAGGTTCGAGGTGAGGATCAGGATGGTGTTCCGGAAGTCGACGGTGCGGCCCTGGCCGTCGGTGAGCCGGCCGTCGTCGAGCACCTGCAGCAGCACGTCGAACACCTCGGGGTGCGCCTTCTCGATCTCGTCGAGCAGGATGACCGAGTACGGACGGCGGCGCACCGCCTCCGTGAGCTGGCCGCCCTGCTCGTAGCCGACGTAGCCGGGAGGGGCGCCGACCAGCCGCGAGACGGAGAACTTCTCCCCGTACTCGCTCATGTCGACGCGCACCAGCGCCTTCTCGTCGTCGAACAGGTACTCCGCGAGCGCCTTGGCGAGCTCGGTCTTGCCGACGCCGGTCGGGCCGAGGAAGAGGAACGAGCCCTGCGGCCTGTCCGGGTCGGAGATGCCGGCCCGGGTGCGGCGGACCGCCTCGGCGACCGCCTGCACGGCGGCCCTCTGGCCGACCATGCGCTTGCCGAGCTCGGCCTCCAGGCCGACCAGCTTCTCGGTCTCGCCCTGGGTGAGCTTGTCGACCGGGACGCCGGTCCACTGCGCGACGACCGCGGCGACGTCGTCCTCGGTCACCTGGTCGCCGACCATCCGGTCCTCCTTGCGGACCTCGGTCTGCTCGGCGGCGGCGAGCTGCTGCTCGATGCCGGGGATGACCTCGTAGTTGAGCTTCGACGCCTTGGCGTAGTCGCCCTCGCGCATCGCGCGGTCGAGCTCGATGCGGGCGTCGTTGAGCCGGGTCTTCAGGTCGCCGACGCCGTGCAGCGAGGCCTTCTCCGCGTTCCAGCGGGCCTCCAGCGCGTCGAGCTCCCGCTGCTGCTCGGCGAGGTCGGCGCGCAGCTTCGCGAGGCGCTCCTTGGCGGCCTCGTCCTTCTCCTTCTTCAGCGCCAGCTCCTCGATGCGCAGCCGGTCGACGGCGCGCTTGAGCTGGTCGATCTCGGTCGGCGAGGAGTCGATCTCCATCTTGAGCCGGCTCGCCGCCTCGTCGATGAGGTCGATCGCCTTGTCGGGCAGCTTGCGGCCGGAGATGTAGCGGTTCGAGAGCGTCGCGGCGGCGACCAGTGCGGAGTCGGCGATGGTGACCCGGTGGTGCGCCTCGTAGCGCTCCTTGAGCCCGCGCAGGATCGCGACGGTGTCCTCGACGGTCGGCTCGCCGACGTAGACCTGCTGGAACCGGCGCTCCAGCGCCGCGTCCTTCTCGATGTACTGCCGGTACTCGTCGAGCGTGGTGGCGCCGATGAGGCGCAGCTCGCCGCGGGCGAGCATGGGCTTCAGCATGTTCGCCGCCGCGACGGATCCCTCGCCGCCGCCGGCGCCCATCAGGGTGTGCAGCTCGTCGATGAACGTGATGACGCGCCCCTCGGACTCGTCGATCTCCTTGAGGACGGCCTTCAGCCGCTCCTCGAACTCGCCGCGGTACTTGGCCCCGGCCACCAGCGCGGCGAGGTCGAGCGCGATGAGCTCCTTGTCCTTCAGCGAGTCGGCGACGTCGCCGGCGACGATGCGCTGCGCGAGGCCCTCGACGACGGCGGTCTTGCCGACGCCGGGCTCGCCGATGAGCACCGGGTTGTTCTTGGTGCGGCGGGTGAGCACCTGGGAGACCCGTCGGATCTCGGAGTCGCGCCCGATGACGGGATCGAGCTTGCCGCTGCGCGCGATCTCGGTGAGGTTCACGCCGTACTGCTCGAGGGCGGTCTTGGCGTCCTCGTCCGTGGAGGGCGCGCCCTGCATGTTCGCCATGGTCCTGGTCTCTCCAAACTTGAGTTGCTGAGACTCAAGTTTAGCCTGTTCCTCGTCGGAACGCCAGAGGCGGTCACCGGAATCCGTCCGCCACGTCGCGACCGGAGCCTCCCCGCGGCCGCACTCGCGGGGAACGTCCGGGGAAGCTGCCTACAATCCCCGCTATGCCCATGGGCCGCGACGACGCGCGGGCGGCCTCCGGCGTCGCTCGCATCACGGGACTGCTGGTCTCGTTCAGCCGAGGCCCCTACGGCCTGGCCGCCGGGTTCGCCGCGCTGCACCTCGCCTACGCGCTCGCGCTGCTGCCGATCATGCTGCGCGGCGGCACCGAGGGCGACCTGCCGCTCTACCGGACCTGGGCGATGCAGACCATGAGCGGGCACGGACCGGTGTTCGACGAGCCCTGGGTCTACCCGGCCGGCGCCCTGCTGCCGATCGTGCTCGCGCTGCTCGCCGGCCGCGGCGGCTACCTCGCCGTCTGGCTGGTCATCATGACCGCGCTGAACGCCGCCGCCGTGCTCACGCTCACCCGACGGCTGCGCGACCGGCGCGCGTATCCGGCCGCCTGGTGGTTCCTGCTCTTCGAGTTCCTGCTCGCCCCGGTCGCGCTGCTGCGGCTCGAGGCCGTCACGGTGCCGCTGGCGATCATGGCGCTCGCGCTCGTCGTCCGCCGGCCGGCCGTCGCCGGCGCGCTCATCGCCGCGGCGGCCTGGGTCAAGGTGTGGCCCGTGTCGCTCGCGGTGAGCGCCTTCGTCGTCTCGCGGCGCCGCTGGGCGATCGCGCTCGGCGGCCTCGCGATGAGCGCCGCCGTCGCGCTGGTCGTCGTGCTCGGCGGCGGGGGGCCGAACCTGCTCAGCTTCGTGACCGTGCAGTCCGACCGGGCCCTGCAGCTCGAGGCGCCGATCGCGACGCCGTGGGTCTGGGGCGCGGTGCTCGGCGGCGAGGGCTACCGGATCTTCGAGGACCTGCGGCTCGCGACGCGCGAGGTGGCCGGCCCCGGCGCGACCGAGGCGGCCGAGGCGATCGGCGTCGCGATGATGCTCGCCTGCGTCGTCGTGGTCGCCCTGCTCGTCGTCGCGCGGCTGCGGCTGCGCCGGCTCGGACCGGACGCCGGGGGGATGGAGCCGCGGCTGCTGCTGCTCGGCGCCCTCGCGCTCACCGCCGCGCTGATCGCGCTGAACAAGGTGGGCTCGCCGCAGTACATGCTCTGGCTGGTGCCGATCGTGGTCGCGGGCCTGGCGGTCGACCGGGCGCGCTGGCGCGGCGTCGCGCTGTGGCTCGCGGCGATCTCGCTGCTGACCACGATGGTCTTCCCGATCCTCTACATGCCGCTCGTCGAGGGCGAGCCGTTCGCGGCCATCGTGCTCACGCTGCGCAACGTCCTCGTCGTGCTGCTGTTCCTCGCCGCCACCGGGCGGCTCGCGCTGGTCGCGATCGATCCGGCGCGGCTGCTGCCGCGGGCGGTCCCGGCCCGGGTCCCGGCGAGCGTCAGCGCCTGAGGCCGGCGCGGCCGCTACTGCGCTCGCGGCGACCAGAGCACGACGGCGTTCGCGCGCTTCACGCGGGTGCCGGAGCGCACCGTGACGACCTCGCCCTCGGCGCCGGCGGCGAAGACGCGCCGGCCCGGGCGGTTCCGCACCTCGTCGGCGAGCGCCGACTCCAGCTCGCGGACGCGCTGCGCGAGCGCGAGCACCTGGTTCTCGAGGTCGAGGATGCGGCGGATGCCCTCCAGGTTCAGCCCCTCGCCGGACAGCCGGGCCACCTCACGGAGCCGCTCGACGTCGCGCAGCGAGTAGCGCCGCGACTGCCCGGCGGTGCGCGTCGGGGAGACCAGTCCGAGACGGTCGTACTGGCGCAGCGTCTGCGGATGCATGCCCGCCAGGTCGGCGGCGGCCTGGATGGGCAGCACGGGGGAGCGCTCGTCGATCATCGTGCGGCCCTCGCCTTGGCGAGGAGGTCCTCGCGCGGATCCTCCGCCGGCATCGCGGCGGCGAACGCCTCGAGCGCCTCCCGCGCGGCGCCGTCGACCCGGCGCGGCACGGCGACCTGGACCTCGACGAGCAGGTCGCCCTGCCCCTTCTTCGAGGAGATCCCCTTGCCCTTGACCCGCAGCACGCGGCCGCTCGGGGTGCCGGCCGGCACCTTGACCTTGACCGGCTCGCCGCCGAGCGTCGGCACCTCGACGGTCGCACCGAGCGCCGCCTCGACGAACGTCACCGGCAGCACCACGCGCAGGTTCAGCCCCTCGCGGGTGAACACCGGATGCGGGCGCACCGCCACCTCGAGCACGAGGTCGCCCGGCTCGCCGCCGTTCGGGCTCGGCTCGCCCTTGCCGCGCAGCTTGATCCTCTGGCCGTCCGCGACCCCGGGCGGGATGCGGACGTTCACCGACCGGCCGTCGCCGGTCTGCAGCGTCATGGTGTCGCCGTTCGACGCCGTCTGGAAGTCGAGCGTCACGGAGGCGTGCTGATCCCGGCCCCGGCGGGGACCGCGGGGGGCCCGGCCGCCGCGGGCGCCGCCGCCGAACAGGCCGCCCAGCACGTCGTCGTAGCTCCCGCCGTAGCCCGCGCCGCCGAAGCCGCCGCGGGCGCCGCCGCCGAACAGGCCGCCGAGCAGGTCCTCGAAGTCGCCGCCGGCGCCGGGCGAGAACCGCGCGCCGCCCGCGCCGAGCGCGCGCAGCTGGTCGTACTCCTGGCGCTGCTCCGGGTCGGAGAGCACGGCGTACGCCTCGCTGATCTCCTTGAACCGCGCCTCGGCGGCGGCGTCACCCGGGTTGGAGTCCGGGTGGTGCTGCCGCGCGAGCTTGCGGTAGACCTTCTTCAGCTCGGCGTCCGAGACGTCCTTCGCGACGCCGAGCGACGCGTAGAAGTCCTTCTCGAACCAGTCCTGGCTCGCCATCCGGTGCCTCCTCTCGGCGTCTCGGGATCAGGGCGTCTCGGGATCAGTATGGGTCCATCGCGGCGGGGCGACCGGGAGCGTCACTCCGCCGGGACCGCGACCGCGACCTTCGCCGGGCGGACCACCCGGTCGCCGAAGCGGTAGCCCGCCTCGACGACCTCGAGCACCGTCTGGGACTGCGCGCCCGGGGTCGGCTGCTGGAACAGCGCCTCGTGCAGCGCCGGGTCGAACGGGTCGCCGGCCGCGCCGAACGAGGTGAGCCCGAAGCGCTCGAGCCCGGTCCGCAGCTTCGCCGCGATCATCCCCATCGGGCTGCCCTCCGGCAGGTCCCCGTGCGCCTCGGCCCGGTCGAGGTCGTCGAGCGCCGGGAGCAGCGCTCGCAGCACCTCGGCGATCGCGGCCTCGCGGTTGGCCTGGCGGTCGCGCTCGACGCGGTTGCGGAAGTTGACCAGCTCGGCCTCCGCGCGCGCGGCGCGGTCCCGCATCTCGGCGACCAGGTCCTGCTGGGCGCCGTCCAGGATCGCCTGGTCCGACTCCGAGAGCGCCTCCGCCTCGGCGTCGTGCGCCGCGTCGACCGCGATCAGCTCCTCGTCCTGCTCGCCGGACGCGCCCTCCTGAGCGGAGGGCCGGTCCGACGGCGGCCGGCCGAGGAGGTCGTCCTCGTCGTCCCGCTCCGACATGCCGCCGCCTACTTGTCGTCCTCGACGACCTCGGCGTCGACGATGTCGTCGCCGGAGTCGTCGGCCGGGGCCTCGGGGGCGCCGTCGGCCGCAGCCGCGCCGGCCTGGTAGATCGCCTCGCCGAGGCGGCCCTGGGACTGCGCGAGCTTGTCGGCCGCGGCCTTCACCGCGTCCTCGTCGCTGCCGGCGAGCGCGGTCTTGAGCGCGTCGACGTCGGCCTGCACCTCGGACCTCACGGTCTCGTCGAGCTTGTCCGCGTTCTCCGCGATGACCTTCTCGACCGAGTAGACGAGCTGCTCGGCGCCGTTGCGGACCTCCGCGGCCTCGCGGCGGCGCTTGTCCTCGGCGGCGTGCTCCTCGCCCTCCTTGACCATGCGGTCGATGTCCTCCTTGGACAGCGACGAGCCGCCCGTGATGGTCATCGACTGCTCCTTGCCGGTGCCCTTGTCCTTCGCGGAGACGTGCACGATGCCGTTCGCGTCGATGTCGAAGGTGACCTCGATCTGCGGCACCCCGCGGGGCGCCGGCGCGATGCCGGTGAGCTCGAAGGTGCCGAGGTTCTTGTTGTCCCGGGTGAACTCGCGCTCGCCCTGGAAGACCTGGATCGCGACCGACGGCTGGTTGTCGTCGGCGGTCGTGAACGTCTCGCTGCGCTTGGTCGGGATCGCCGTGTTCCGCTCGATGAGCTTCGTCATGATGCCGCCCTTGGTCTCGATGCCGAGGGAGAGCGGGGTCACGTCGATGAGCAGCACGTCCTTCCGGTCGCCCTTCAGCACGCCGGCCTGGATGGCGGCGCCGACGGCGACCACCTCGTCCGGGTTGACGCCCTTGTTCGCCTCCTTGCCGGTGAGCTTCTTGACGAGCTCGGAGACCGCCGGCATGCGGGTGGACCCGCCGACGAGCACGACGTGCGCGATGTCGGCGACCTTGATCCCGGCCTCCTTGATGACGTCCTCGAACGGCTTGCGGGTGCGCTCCAGCAGGTCGCTGGTCATCTGCTCGAACTGCGCGCGGGTGAGCGACTCGTCGAGGTTCGCCGGGCCGTTCTCGGTGAGGCTGAGGTACGGGAGCTGGATGCTCACCGTCATCTGCGAGGACAGCTCCTTCTTCGCCTGCTCCGCGGCCTCCTTGAGGCGCTGCAGCGCGATCTTGTCCTTCGAGACGTCGACCCCGGTGGTCTCCTTGAACTTCTTGATGAGGTGCTCGACGATCCGCTGGTCCCAGTCGTCACCGCCGAGCCGGTTGTCGCCGGCGGTCGCGCGGACCTGGATGGTGGAGAAGTCGTCGTCCTTGCCGATCTCGAGCAGCGAGACGTCGAAGGTGCCGCCGCCGAGGTCGAAGACCAGGATGAGCTCGTCCTCCTTGCCCTTGTCGAGGCCGTAGGCGAGCGCCGCCGCGGTCGGCTCGTTGATGATGCGCAGGACGTTCAGCCCCGCGATCTCGCCGGCCTCCTTCGTCGCCTGGCGCTCGGCGTCGTTGAAGTAGGCCGGGACGGTGATGACCGCGTCGGTGACCGGCTCGCCGAGGTACTGCTCCGCGTCGCGCTTGAGCTTCGCGAGGATGCGGGCCGAGATCTCCTGCGGGGTGTACTTCTTGCCGTCGATGTCGACGCTCCAGTCGGTGCCCATGTGGCGCTTGACGGAGGCGATGGTCCGGTCGACGTTCGTGACGGCCTGGCGCTTGGCGGTCTCGCCGACGAGCACCTCGCCGTCCTTGGTGAACGCGACGACGGAGGGGGTGGTGCGCAGGCCCTCGGCGTTCGCGATGACGGTCGGCTCGCCGCCCTCGAGGACGCTGACGACCGAGTTCGTGGTGCCGAGGTCGATGCCGACTGCTCGTGCCATGGTGGGGGCTCTCCTTGATTCGATGGTGGTTCGGAAGTCTTCGCGCGAAACTTGAGTCGCACTCCCTCAATCCTAGTCCTTCTTGTTCGGCTGTCAACCCAAACCTGAGCCGGTATCGCTCAAGTCTTGCGCCCCGGACGGCAGGCGATCCGGACGGCGGGGATGCGTTCGACGAAGGGCTACCGAGCGCTCACCGGGCACCAATAGATTCGTCCCATGACGGATGCCGACGGCGAGGACGCCGTTCCCACGCCCCCGCCCACCGCGAACACCGGCGCGGTCGGCGCCATGGGCCGCGGCGCCACGCCCGAGGCCGCGCCGCGCAAGGCGGTCGTGAGCTGGGCGTTCTGGGACTGGGCGACCCAGCCGTTCAACTCGGTCATCCTCACCTTCGTCTGGGCGAGCCTCTACCTGGTCTCCTGGCACTTCCTCCCCGAGGACGTCGCGGCGAGCGGCGTCGTCGGCGTCGACGCCACCGGCGATCCGATCCGGATGAGCTGCGACACGGCGGCGAACACCGCGACCGAGTACTGCCGCTCGCTCGCCGACCTGTCCAGCGGCTACGGCTGGGCGACCACCGCCGCCGGCATCCTCATCCTGCTGCTGGCGCCGGTGCTCGGCCAGCGCGCGGACGCCACCGGGCGCAAGAAGCGCTGGCTGTTCGTCTTCACCATGCTGCTCGCGCTCGCCCAGTTCGCGCTGTTCTTCACCTTCGAGGACCCGGCCTACTTCTGGTTCGGCGCGATCGTGCTCGCCCTCGGCGCCGTCATCTCGGAGATCGCCGGGGTCAACTACAACGCGATGCTCGCCGAGGTCTCGACGCCGAAGACGATCGGGCGGATCTCCGGCCTCGGCTGGGGCCTCGGCTACATCGGCGGCATCGTCGCGCTCGGCATCGTCGTCGTGCTCAGCCAGTTCGACCTGCTGCCGGCCGAGGACGGGCTCGGCTACCGGCTGATCGCCGTCGGCGCGGCGGTCTGGACGCTCGTGTTCTCCATCCCGATCTGGCGCAACGTGCCCGAGGGCGCCCCGCACGGCGACCAGACCCGGGTCGGCTTCCTCCGCTCCTACGCGATCCTGGTGCAGGACCTCGCGCGCCTGTTCCGCGACCACCGCCCGACCTTCTGGTTCCTGCTCGCGAGCGCGGTCTACCGGGACGGCCTCGCCGGCGTGTTCGCGTTCGGCGGGGTGCTCGCCGCGGTCGCGTTCGGCTTCCCTCCGACCGAGGTGATGCTCTTCGGCATCGCCGCGAACGTCGTCGCCGGCATCTCGACGATCGTCGCCGGCCGCTTCGACGACCGGTTCGGCGGCCGCGCGGTCATCATCTTCTCCCTCAGCGGCCTCGTCGTCATGGGGGTCGTCATGTTCGCTCTCGCGGGGCAGGGGAGGATCGTGTTCTGGGTCTCCGGCCTGCTGCTGTCCGCGTTCGTCGGCCCGGCGCAGGCGGCGAGCCGCTCGCTGCTCGCCAGGGTCACGCCCGCGGGGATGCAGGGCGAGATCTTCGGGCTCTACGCGACGACCGGCCGGGTCGCCAGCTTCATCGCGCCGCTCATGTGGTCGACGTTCATCGCCATCGCCGCGTCGACCATCTGGGGCGTGCTCGGCATCACGCTGGTGCTGCTGGTCGGCCTGGTGCTGCTGCTCCTCGTCCGGCTGCCGAGGCACGAGCGCCTGTAGCGCCGCGGCTCAGTCGCTGACGCGGGTGCGGTGGAAGCCCTGCCAGGAGCGGGACGCCGTCGGGCCGCGCTGACCCTGGTAGCGGTTGCCGTAGGCGCCGGTGCCGTAGGGGCTCTCGACCGGGGAGCTGGTGCGGAAGAAGCAGAGCTGCCCGATCTTCATCCCCGGCCAGAGCTTGACCGGCAGCGTCGCGACGTTCGCGAGCTCGAGCGTGACGTGCCCGGAGAAGCCCGGGTCGATGAACCCCGCCGTCGAGTGCGTCATGAGCCCGAGGCGCCCGAGGCTCGACTTGCCCTCCAGCCGCGCCGCGAGGTCGTCCGGGAGGCTCACCTGCTCGTACGTCGAGCCGAGCACGAACTCGCCGGGATGCAGGACGAAGGCCTCGTCCGGGTCGACCTCGACGAGCCGGGTGAGCTCGGCCTGCTCCTGCGCGGGGTCGATGTGCGCGTACTTGTGGTTGTCGAACAGCCGGAACCAGCGGTCGAGGCGGACGTCGACGCTCGAGGGCTGCACCATCCCGAGGTCGAGCGGCTCGAGCCCGATGCGGCCCGCCGCGAGCTCGGCGCGGATGTCGCGGTCGGAGAGGAGCATGCGGAAAGCGTAACGAGAAAGAAGTGGGCCGCGACGCGGGGCGGGGATCCTGCGTCGCGGCCCGGCTGGTTGGGTCGACGTGCCCGCCGGCCCGAGGCCTCGACACCAGTATGCCCGAAATGTCCCCCGAATGGGGGGTGCCCGGTCGGCGGCCGGACCGAGCCGGTATGGTGGTACGGCACTCCACGTGCACGGGGATGTAGTTCAATGGCAGAACTCCAGCTTCCCAAGCTGGTAGCGCGGGTTCGATTCCCGTCATCCCCTCCGAGTACCGATCTCCGGGCTGGTCGAGCGACGGCGGAGGGAGGTCGCAGATGAGCGGCATCGGACGGTTCGGCCGGAGGGCGTGGCACGACCTCGGCGGCGACCCGGGCGCGCTCGAGGCCGTCGCCCCGATGGAGCCGCCGGCGAGCCTTCCCTCCCGGCTGGACGTCGTCGGCCTGGCCTCGGACAGCGTCGCCGCGGCGGCGCTGGCCGTGCACGAGGCGATGGTCGCGCGAGGGCTCGTCGAGGCGATCCCGACCGTGCGGCTCTCCGGCGACCGGCTCTGCACCTCGATCCGCAGCGAGCGCAGCTTCCGGCTGGGCGGCGAGGCGCCGAACGCCTGGGCGCCCCTGTCGGGCTTCTTCCGGACCGGCGACGGATGGGTGCGCACCCATGGCAACTACCCGCATCACGCCGCGCGGCTCCGGGCGCTCCTCGGCGTCCCCGAGGACGGCCCGCAGGAGGCGGTCGCGGCGGCGTTCCGGGCCATGGCCGCCCAGGATCTGGAGGATCGGGCCGCCGAGACGGGTGCGATCGCCGTCCGGGTGCGGACCCCCGACGAGTGGGCGCGGCATCCGCACGCCGCGGCGCTCGCCCCGACGCCCCTCGTCGACCTCCGCCCGCTGCCGGGCGACGGCGGGCGGGTCTGGGGCGCCGCGCGTCGACCGCTCGACGGCGTCCGCGTCCTCGACCTGACCCGCGTCATCGCCGGACCGGTCGCGAGCCGCGATCTCGCGTTCGCCGGCGCCGACGTGCTCCGCATCGACTCGCCGCGACTCCCGGAGATCCCGTGGCAGCACCTGGACACCGGGCAGGGCAAGCGGTCCGCTCTGCTCGACCTCGCCGCGCCGGGCGACCGAGCCTCCTTCGACGAGCTGCTGGCCGCGGCCGACGTCGTCGTCACCGGCTACCGACCGGGCGGCCTCGACCGGCTCGGGCTGTCTCCGGACGCGCTCGCCGAGCGGCGACCGGGCATCGTCGTGGGGCGCGTCAGCGCCTGGGGCGACGCCGGTCCGTGGGGCGACCGGCGCGGCTTCGACAGCATCGTGCAGGCGGCGAGCGGCATCGCCGTGGTCGAGTCCGAGGACGGCGTCCGGCCCGGCGCCCTCCCGGCGCAGGCCCTCGACCACAGCGCCGGCCACCTCCTCGCGGCCGGCATCGTCCGCGCCCTCGTGACGCGGCACGCGGCGGGCGACGGCGCGACGGTGTCGGTCGCGCTCGCGCGCGTCGCGCAGGAGCTGCTGGCCGCGGGCGCCACGGCCTCGCGGCGCTCCGACAGCCGGCCGGCCGAGACCGTCCAGATCGGCCGCTGCGGCGGGACGGCCCTCGTCACGGCCGCGCCCGTGCTGACCTACGCCGGCGCTCCGGCCGAGTATCCGGAGATCGGCGGCGCCTGGGGGGCCGAGCCGCCCGTCTGGTAGTCGGCCGGCGCTCCGCCGCCGGGAGTAGTCTCGGGTCGGCGGGAGCCGCAGGCACGAGGAGGCGATCGTGGCGGATCCGACGTTGCGCATCAAGCGGGTCTACGACGCACCCGAGGCGGCCGACGGCTACCGGGTGCTGGTGGACCGGCTCTGGCCGCGCGGCCTGAGCAAGGAGCGCGCGGACGTCGACCTGTGGCTGGGCGCCGTCGCGCCGAGCCCGGCGCTGCGCACCTGGTGGCAGCACGATCCCGCGCGGATGGACGAGTTCGCCGCGCGCTACCGGGCGGAGCTCGCCACGAGCCCGGCGCTCGACGAGCTGCGCGGGGTGATCCGCGATCATCCCGTGACGACCCTGCTGTTCGCCGCGCACGACCCCCGGATCAACCATGCCGTGGTGCTCCGGGACGTCCTGGAGGCGCCCGCCGGATGAGCGACGAGGGCGGCGAGGCGGTCTGCTGGCTCGACCGGGTGTGCCCGGACTGCGGCGCGCTCGCCGAGCACGCGACGGCGACCTGCTGGCGATGCGGCAGGAGGCTCGGGGACCGGGAGCGGGGCGGCGGCGAGGAGGAGGCCGAGGATGAGCACGAGGCGTGACCGCATCGCGGAGCTGCTCGGCGTGGAGGCGCCGATCGTGCTCGGCGCCTTCGGCGGGCTCTCCTCCGTCGAGCTGACCGCGACGGTCAGCGAGCTCGGCGGCCTCGGCTCCTACGGGCTCTACGGCTACGTCCCGGAGCGCATCGCCCAGACCGCCGCCGCGATCCGCGAGCGCACCGGGCGCCCGTTCGCGCTGAACCTCTGGCTGCCGACCGGCGACGAGGTCCGGCCGGACGACGGCATCGACGAGGCCGCGATCGCGGCGGTGCGGCCGCTCTTCGACGAGCTCGGAATCGACGTCCCTCCGCGGCCGGCCCGTTTCCTCCCGGATCCGCGGGAGCAGCTCGACGCGGCCATCGCGGCCCGCCCTGCGGCGATCAGCGTCGTCTACGGCGTGCCGGAGCCCTGGCTGGTCGACCGCGCACGCGCAGCCGGCATCCGCCTGATCGGCACCGCGACCACCGTGGAGGAGGCCGTCGTGCTCGAGGCGGGCGGCGTCGACGCGATCGTCGCCACCGGCTTCGAGGCCGCCGGCCATCGGGTGTCCTTCCTCCGGCCTGCGGAGCGGTCGCTCGTCGGCACCGTCGCGCTGGTGCCGCAGGTGGTCGACGCGGTCGGCGTGCCGGTGATCGCCGCCGGCGGGATCGCCGACCGGCGGGGCGTCGCCGCCGCGTTCGCGCTCGGAGCCGAGGCGGCGCTGGCCGGGACGGCGTTCCTGCGCACCAGCGCGTCCGCGGCGACCGAGCCCCACCGCGAGGCGATCGCCGCGACCCCCGCGCACGGCACCGTGCTCACCCGCGCGATGAGCGGCCGCCTCGCCCGCGGCGCGCCGAACCTGGCGGTGCGCACGATCGAGGCGGCCGACGCGATCGCGCCCTTCCCGGCGCAGAACTGGCTCACCGGGCAGTTCCGCGCCGAGGCCGGCCGGCGCGGCGTCGGCGAGCTGCTGTCGCTCTGGCTCGGGCAGGCCGCGCCGCTCGCGCGGTCGACGGACGTGCGCGAGGTCTTCGCGGAGCTGCTGGCCGGCGTGCCGGGTCGATCCTGATCCGGGATCCCGGAACGCCGACGGCCGGGACCCGCGGGCCCCGGCCGTCGCACGCACGCGTCAGGGCGTGACGGACTCCCCGAGCTCGGCGAGCTTCGCCGCCACGTCCGGGCACAGGTCGCTCATCGCGTACTGGCTGACGTAGCCGAGGGTCATCAGGTCGAGGTTGCTGCTGTAGAGCTCCATCGCCTTCGTCGCACCGCCGAAGTAGTCGCCGCCGATCATCATCCGGCCCGCGTCGCACAGCGAGTTGCCCGCCTTCAGGAGGTCCTGATCGGAGGCGCCCGATGCGCCGGAGGCCTTCACGTGCTGCAGGAACTGGGACTGCTGGGCGCTCGAGGCGCCGCCGCCCTGGAACCAGTTCGTCGAGGCGCCGATGATGACGACCACGATCGCGGCGACGACCACGACGGCCGCGACGATGATGCCGATCAGCGCGCCCTTCGAGAGCCCCTTCCGCGGGGCGCCGGGCGCCGCGGCGGAGGCGGGCTGATACGCCGGGTACGCGGCAGCGGCCGCCGCGGGAGCGGCAGCGGGCGCCGCGCCGGTGGCCGGCTGGTACGGCGGGTAGGCGGTCGGAGCCGCGGCGGGCGCCGCAGCCGGCGTCGGCTCGACGACGGGCGCCGCCGGAGCGAGCGGGCGGAACTGGTCGGTCCACTGCGTGCCGTCCCAGTAGCGCTCCTGGCCGGCGGTGACGCCGTCCTCGTACCAACCGGCCGGCGTGCCGCCGGTGCTCGCGTCGCTCATGGGGTTCCCTTCGTGTCGATGCTCCCAACACCCTGCCGGAACATCGCCGCCGGGGGCAAGCCGGCGTCAGTCCTCGAGCCCGCCCATGAAGCGCCGCACGTCCCGGTCGGCCATCACGTCGCGCCGGCGCAGCGGGCGCGACAGGTGCAGGCCGTCGAGCGAGCGCAGCCGGGAGAGCGCGACGTAGGTCTGGCCCGGCGCGAAGGCCCCCGAGCCCAGGTCGATCCGCGCCCGGTCGTAGGTCTGCCCCTGCGACTTGTGGATCGTGACCGCCCAGGCGAGCCGGAGCGGGAACTGGGTGAACTCCGCGACGACCTCCTTCTTCAGCTGCTTCGTCCCGGCGTCGTACTCGTAGCGGAACTTCTCCCAGGTCGTCGGCCGGACCTCGTGCACCGCGCCGTCGACCTCGACCCTCAGCTCGTCGCCGATGCCCACCACGGTCCCCGTCGTCCCGTTCACCCAGCGGGCGTCGCCCGAGACGTCGTTGCGGAGGAACATCACCCGCGCGCCGGCCTTCAGCTCGAGGGACTCGTCCGCCGGGAACGCCCCCCGGCCGAACTCGCCCTCGACCTCCGCGACGCTCGTGCGCGTCGAGCCGGGCAGCGCCGCGAGGCCGCGCGCGTTGATCGCCGCGACCGCCGCGTTCGTCGTCGCCAGCGTGATCGCCTCGGCCCCGTCCGGCACCGGCCGCGCCCCCGCCTCGTTGAGCAGGTCCGCCATCTCCTGGGTGACCTCATCGAAGCGCACGGCGTTCAGGATGCGGGTGAACTCGGGATCCCGCTGCCGGTGGATCTCCTCCAGCGTCCGCACCTCCAGCGGCGCCTCCTCCCACACCCGCGCGTCGAAGAACCACGGCGATCGGTAGCGGTCGGCGAAGTAGGCGCGCTCGTGCGGGTCGCTCGGCGGCACCGGCGCGAGCTGATAGGGGTCGCCGAACAGCACCGCCTGCACGCCGCCGAACGGCTCCTGGCGGCGGTTCCGCGACTCGCGCAGCGTGCGGTCGATCGCGTCCATCAGGTCGGCGTTGACCATCGAGACCTCGTCGACGACGAGGGTCTCGATGCCGCGCAGCAGCCGTCGCAGCTCCTCCGGGTGCGGCAGCGGCTGGTCGGCGATGACGCCGATCGGCAGACGCAGCAGCGAGTGGATGGTCTGGCCGCCGACGTTGAGCGCGGCGACCCCGGTCGGCGCGCAGACCGCGAGCCGCTTGCTGCTGCGCTCGGCGAGGTGCGCGAGCAGCGTCGACTTGCCGGTGCCGGCGCGGCCGGTCACGAGGACATGCTCCATCGACAGCTCGATCGCGTCGAACACCGCCGCCTGCTCCGGGGTGAGATCGGGCGCGTCGAGCACCCGGCCAGGCTACCCGGAGCCCGGATCGAGCCGCCGCCGCGTCGAAACCTAGACTTGGCCCGTGCGCGCGCTCTGGGTCCGGCTGGCGATCGCGGGCGGCCTGCTCGTCGTCGCCTTCGTCACCGCGGTGATCGTGCTGAACCAGACCGTCTACACGCCGGCGGGCTTCGTGCGCGGCTACCTCGACGCGCTCGCCCGGCACGACGTCGCGGCCGCGCTCGCGATGGCGGGGCCGTCGCCGACGAGCAGCACGCGGACCGACCTGCTCACCGTCGAGCTGCTCCGCGACCTGGACTCGGTCACCATCGCCGAGACCGACGTCGAGGGCGACGTGCACACCGTCACGGTCGACTACCGGATGGCCGGGCGGGACGGGACGGCGGCCTTCCAGGTCGAGCAGGTCGGGTCCGTGCTCGGCATGTTCCCGACCTGGGGGTTCGCCGCCACGCCGCTGGCGCAGATCGAGCTCACCGTCCAGCACGCGCGCGACTTCACGGCGAACGGTGTCCGCTTCGTCGCCCCGGTGCAGGACGTGCCGAGCTCCTACCTCGCCTTCACGCCCGGCGTCATCGTGTTCGGGCACGAGTCCGCCTATCTGCGCGCCGATCCGACGACCCTCGTGCTCGGCTCGCCGAGCATCGAGCGCAGCGTCCTGGTCGGCGCGCAGGCGAACGACGTGTTCACCTCGGTCGTCGAGGAGCAGGTGCGCGCCTACCTGGACGAGTGCGCGACGCAGCAGCGGCTCTTCCCGGCCGGCTGCCCGTTCGGCCACGGGGTCGCCGACCCCCGGCTCGCCTCGGCGCCCGCCTGGTCGATCGTGCAGTACCCCGACGTCGTCATCCGGCCGACCGCGACGCCGGGCGAGTGGACGGTGCCGCAGGCGACGGGGGTCGCCCGGCTCCAGGTCGACGTCGTCGACACCTACGACGGGAGCGTCTACGCCTTCGACACGCAGGTCGAGTTCTCGCTCGGCTTCGTCGTCACCTTCGTCGGCGCGAGCGAGGTGGTCCTGACGCCGATGCTCGGCGAGGGCGGCTGATCAGTCCGCGTCGTCGTCCCGCGCGGCGACCCGCGCGAGCATCGCGTTGTACGCCTCGAGGTCGGCGTCGCCGTCCCGGTCCGCCTTGCGGTCGAGCCGCCGCTGCTCCCGGGTGTCGGTCCTCGCCCACTGGATCGCCACGGCGATCGCGAGCGCGAGCGTCGGGAGCTCGCCGACCGACCAGGCGATGCCGCCGGCGCGCTGCTGGTCCTGCAGCGCCGAGACGCCGGTGTCCCAGCCCATCGCCCCGAACCAGTCCGCGAGCAGCAGCCCGGTGCTGCTCATCACCGCGAGGCCGAAGAAGGCGTGCACCGCCATCGTCGCCAGCAGGATGACGAGCCGCACCGCGTGCGCGGGTCGCGCCGGCCCGGGGTCGACGCCGATCAGCGACTGGGTGAACAGGTATCCGCTGATCAGGAAGTGCACGATCATCCACTCGTGACCGAGGTGGGTCGTCGCCGCCCAGCGGAAGAGCGGCGTGTAGTAGAAGACCCAGAGGCTCAGCACGAAGATGACCGCGGCGACGTAGGGGTTCGCGATGAACCGCCCGTACCGGGAGTGCACCGCGGCGAGGATCCACTCCCTGGCGCCCCGGCTGCCGTCCTTCCGCGGCGCGATCGCCCGCAGCGCGAGCGTGACGGGAGCGCCCGGCACGAGCAGCACCGGGATCAGCATGCCGAGCGCCATGTGCATGATCATGTGCGCGCTGAACAGCTTGTCGACATAGGCCCCGATGCCGCCGTTCGTCGCCCAGAGCAGCGCGAGCAGGCCGGCGAACCAGGACACGGTGCGCAGCACCGGCCAGCGGTCGCCCCGGCGCGCGAGCCGGATCACGCCGACGAGGTAGAACGCGCCGCCGGCGAGCACGATCGCGAGCCAGATCGGGTCGAGCGCGACGCCGAAGAAGTAGTGCGCGGCGCTCGGGTCGGGCGGCAGCGGCGACCCGGTCAGCAGCTCCGACGGGCTGGTGCCGAGCGGGGTCGGGTCCACCGGGGGGGCGCTCGAGGCGAGCGCCGCGCCCATGCCGCTCGCGATGCCCATCAGCGCGAGCTCCCCGACGACGATGCCCCAGAACGCCGTCCGCCGGGGCAGCCTGCGGATCGCCCAGGCGCGGTGGACGACGCCGAGCGCGCCGAGCGCGAGCAGCGCGACGGCCTTGATCACGACGATGGCGCCGTAGGAGGTGGCGAGGCCCGCGAACCCGCCGATCCGCACCCAGGCGCTCACGATCCCAGAGCCGGCGACGACCAGGAAGCAGACCAGCGCGATCGAGGAGTAGCGCTCGACGATCGGCTTGTCGCGCGCGAGCAGCAGGCCGCCGAGCCCGCCGAGCCAGGCCGCCGCGAAGGCCACGTGCAGGAAGAGCCCGCCCCACGCCACGTCGTGGTCGGCCGTGCCGCCCTGGTGGCCGAGCTGGGAGAGCGCGACGAGCGCGGCCGCGGCGAGCACGACCGCGCCGGCGAGCAGCCACGGTCCGCTCGCGAACGCGATGACGATCGCGGCCGCCGCGGCGAGCCCGATGCCCCACAGGCGCGAGAGCCCGGCATCCGTGTCGGTGAGGTACTGCCAGAAGCCGGCGCCGAAGGTCGCGTCCAGGCGCAGCGGCGAGCCGATCGCCTGCGCGTAGCCGAGCAGCGCGTCGAACAGCTCGCCGAGCGTCCACACCGTCGCGCCGACGCCCGCCAGCCGCAGCAGCCGCTCGAAGGCGGGCGAGCCGACCGGGACGGCGAACAGTGCGAGCACCAGCGGGCCGAGTGTCGCCGCGGCGGCGAGGCTCGTCAGCAGCGCGACGATCGGGACGCCGTAGCGGACGAACGCGCCCGGGTCCAGCAGCAGCGGGGTCTGCGCCGCGCCGGTGACCGCGAGGCCGACGAGCACCGCCGCGAGGCCCGCGACCACGAGCGAGACGGCGGCGAGCGGTGCGATGGCGCGCGCTGGCACGACATCCAGCCTAGATAGGTGCGCGGCGGAGCCGGGAACGAGGAAGGCGTCGGACCCGCGGGTCCGACGCCTCCGACGTGGTGGTGCGAGCTACTTGACCGCGGCCTTGAGCTTGCTGCCGGCCGAGACCTTGACGCTCTTCGACGCGGGGATGTTGATGGTCGCGCCCGTCGCGGGGTTGCGGCCGGTGCGGGCGGCGCGGCTGGTGCGCTCGAAGGAGACCCAGCCCGGGATCGCGACCTTGGTGCCCTTCGCGACCGACTTGGACACGACGCCGAAGAACGCGTCGAGCACACCCGCGACCGCCGTCTGGGTGAGACCGGTCTCGCCGGCGATTGCGGCGACCAGGTCGCCCTTGTTCAGGCTGTCCGCCATGTTGTCCTCCTCGGACTCGTTCTACTGGGACTGGACGATCCCGGGACCGGCCCGGAATCGCACGCGACGTTACCAGCGAGGGGGCCGCTGGCCCTGTAATCACGGGGCTGTTCGCGATTTCGGGTTCAAGTCGGGGTTGAATCCCGTCGGAGCATGCGGAAGGGGCCGGGACAGCCGTCCCGACCCCTTCGCGGATGCGTCCTAGCCGACCCTCACCACGAGGACTTCGTGATGCCGGGCAGCTCGCCCCGGTGCGCCATGTCGCGGAAGCGCACCCGGGAGATGCCGAACTTGGAGAGCACGCCGCGCGGGCGGCCGTCGATCGAGTCGCGCGAGCGGACCCGGACCGGCGACGCGTTGCGCGGCAGCTTCTGCAGCCCGACGCGGGCGGCCTCGCGGGCCTCGTCGGTCGCGTTCGGGTCGACGAGCGTCTTCTTGAGCTCGGCCCGCTTGGCGGCGTAGCGCGCGACGACGATCTTGCGCTGCTCGTTGCGAGCGATCTTGGACTTCTTCGCCATGTCAGCGCTCCTCTCGGAATTCCACGTGCTTGCGGATGACCGGGTCGTACTTCTTGAGCACGAGCCGGTCGGGGTCGTTGCGACGGTTCTTCTTCGTCACGTAGGTGTAGCCCGTCCCGGCGGTCGAGCGCAGCTTGATGATCGGACGGATGTCCTGGCCCTTCTTCGCCATGTCAGATCTTCTCCCCGCGCTTGATGAGCTCGGCGACGACCGCGTCGATGCCGCGCGCGTCGATGACCTTGATCCCCTTGGCGGAGAGCGTCAGCGTGACGTTCCGCTTGAGGCTCGGGACGTAGTACGTCTTCTTCTGGATGTTCGGGTCGAACCGGCGCTTGGTGCGACGGTGCGAGTGCGAGATGTTGTGCCCGAAGCCGGGGGTGGCTCCGGTCACCTGGCAAACGGCTGCCATGGCGTCCTTCCTTCGGCTACCGCCCGGCTCTCCGCTTTCGCTGACGAGGGCCGGACCCATGATCACATGTCTGCGGGCCCGTCACCGGGCCCACCGGAAGCCGCTCCCGGAGGAGCGACCGATCAAGTGTAGCGGAGATGCGCCGGCGGCGCGATGTCGAGGGTCCGGTGTATCCTGGGCCGCACGACGGGGCGGTGTTCGCCACGTTGTCCGGCCTGGGGCCCTGCGATGCAGGGCCTTAGTGCTTTTCTACGGTGCCCAGAATTTCGTATGCACCGTGCCCTCGTCGATGGCCCGCATCATCCGGTCCAACCCGCCGCCGACATGCAGTCGTCGGGACGCTCAGCCGACCGGGGCGACGAGCACGCCGCGGACGACCTCGCCGGGGAGCTCGCCGGCGACGAGTTCCGAGCCCAGGCGCAGACCCCGCGCGTCTAGCAGCGCGAACAGGCCGGGGACCGCGTCCGAGACGCGGACGATGCGCACGCGGGTGCCCGCCGGGACCTCCTCGAGCGGCACCTCGCCGCCGACGGGGACGACGCCGTCGGCGCGCGGGATCGGGTCGCCGTGCGGGTCGCGCGCCGGCCGGCCGAGGCGCGCGTCGAGCGCGTCGACGAAGCGGTCGCTGACCGCGTGCTCGAGCACCTCGGCCTCCGCGTGGACCTCGTCCCAGCCGTAGCCGAGCTCGTCGACCAGGAAGGTCTCCACCAGCCGGTGCTTGCGGACGATGCCGACCGCGATCGCGCGACCCGCCTCCGTGAGGGTCACCGCGCCGTAGCGGGCATGGGCGAGCAGCCCGGCGTCGGCGAGCTTGCGGACCGCCTCGGTGACGCTCGAGGGCGCGAGGCCGAGCGCCGCGGCGAGCGTGCCGTTCGTCGTCGTGCGGTCCCACTCCTCGTCGGACCAGACGGCCTTGAGGTAGTTCTCATCCTGCGGCGTCGGCGGTTTCATGGCGGCTCGCAGGTACCCTCCCCGGGTGAAGGCGACGCTCGCGCCGGCTCCCGCCGCCTCGCCCGTGCGGCGGCGCGGCCGGCTGCTCTGGCCGCTGGTCGCGCTCGCACTCGTGCTCGGCGGCATCGGCGTCCGGCTCGCGGCCTCCGGCGGCGCCCCCCTGCCGGACGCGCTGCAGGACGGCGTCACGCTCGCGATCAGCGTGTTCATCGAGTCGCTGCCGTTCATCGTGCTCGGCGTGCTGCTGTCGATCGTCGTCCAGATCTGGCTGCCCGCGCGCTGGATCGACCGGGCGCTGCCGAGGACGCCGTGGCTGCGGCGCGGCGTGCTGTCGCTGCTCGGCATCCTGCTGCCGGTGTGCGAGTGCGGGAACGTGCCGCTCGCCCGCGGGCTCGTCGCGCGCGGCCTCGCGCCGGCCGAGTCGATCACCTTCCTGCTCGCCGCCCCGATCCTGAACCCGGTCACGATCATCACGACCTACCAGGCCTTCGGCTGGGACCACGGCATCCTCGTCGCCCGGGTGCTCGGCGGCTTCGTCATCGCGAACCTGGTCGGCTGGATGTTCAGCCGGCACCCCGACCAGGGCGCGATCCTGACGCCGTCCTTCGCGGCGAGCTGCCGCGCGCACCACGAGCACGCCGACGGCGACCGGCGCTGGAGCCGCTCCGTGGCGCGGTTCGCCGAGGAGACCAGCACGCTGCTGCCGGCGCTCGCCGTCGGCTGCGCGATCGCGGGGCTGATCCAGGTCGGGATCCCGCGCGAGTGGCTCGAGGCGCTCGGCTCGAACCCGTGGTGGTCGGTCCTCGCGCTGATGGCGCTCGCGTTCGTCGTCTCGATCTGCTCGAACGTGGACGCGTTCTTCATGCTCGCCTTCGGCTCGGTCTTCCTCCCAGGCGGGATCGTCGCCTTCCTCACCTTCGGCGCGATGGTCGACGTGAAGATGGTGGCGCTGATGCGCACGACCTTCCGCACGGCGGCGATCGCGCAGATCGTGGCGGTCGTCGGCCTCGCCTCGCTCGTGCTCGGACTGGCGGTGAACCTCATTGCGTGACGCGTTCCTCAAGTACTGGCGCGGGATCCTGCTGACCGCGCTCGGCGCCGGCGCGACGATCTGGCTCGCGCTCTCCGGGCAGCTCGGGCTCTACATCCATCCCAGGTACTTCGCGTTCACCGTCGTCATGGCGGCGATCGCGGTGGCGTTCGTCGTCGTGACGCTGCTGATCCCCCGGCAGCGCGATCACGACCACGAGGAGCCCGTCGAGCCGCGCCGGACGCGCCGCCGCCGCGGGCGCCTCGCCGGCGTCGCCAGCGGCGTGCTCGTGCTGCTCACCGCCGTCCTGCTCGCCCTGCCGCCGACCACCCTCACCGGGTCGCTGGCGAGCGGACGGGACCTGAACGCGGCGGGGATCACCGGCGGCGAGGACGCGCTCCAGCTCGCGCAGGCCGATCCCGCCGGCTTCACGATCAAGGACTGGGCGGTCCTCATCGCCGACGGCGCCTCGTCGCGCACGCTCGAGTCGGTGGAGCCGCAGCTCGTCGGCTTCGTGATCGCGGACCCCGACCAGCCGGAGTCGACGTTCGCCGTCGCCCGCTACGTCATCACCTGCTGCGCCGTGGACGCGCAGCCGGTCGGGGTGACCGTCCGGCTGCCCGGCTGGCAGGAGCGGTTCGCGAGCGGCTCGTGGGTACAGGTGCAGGGCCGCTTCGTGCCGCAGGACGACGGCTGGGTGCTCGAGGCGAGCTCGGCGGAACCGGTCGACCAGCCCGCGGAGCCGTATGTCTACTGAGCCGCCGCGGTCCCGCGCCGGATTCGGCCGCCTGGTCGCCGTCATCGTCGCCGTGCTGGCGGTCGCCGCCGGCGCGCTCGTCGCGGTCGCCGCCGTCACGCCGCCACGGGTCTCGTCGACGGCCGTCGCCCCGGAGGCGCTGGTCACTCGCCTCGGCCAGCGCGTCGTCGTGACGCTCGACCAGCCGGTGGCCCCCGACGGGCTCGAGCTGACCGTCGAGCCGGCCGCCCCGGCGTCGCTGACCGCCGACGGGAGCACGCTGACCGTGCGCTTCGAGGGCATGCTCGACTACGCGACGGACTACGCGGTCCGCATCGACGGGGTCCGCAGCGCCGCGACGGGGGCGACCGGGCGGGTCGAGGTGGCGTTCACGACGCCCGACGAGCAGATCCTGCTGCTGGTGCCCGGCGCCGACGGGGACCGGATCATGAGCGCCTCGGCGACGGCGGGCGATCCGCCGACGGAGCGCTATCGCGCCGAGCACATCAGCGAGTTCGTCCGGGTCGGCGACGGCCTGGTCGTGATCTCGGACGAGGGCGACGGCCCCCGGGTGCGGCACCTCACACCGGACGGCCGCGTCTTCGTGCTCGGCGGACCGGCCGACGCGACCTATCGCGCCCTGCGGGCCTCGCCGGACGGCCGCGGCTACGGCGTGGTGCTGACCAGCGCGAGCGTCGGGCCCGAGCGCACCGTCTACGACAGCGTGCTGCAGCTCGTCGACGCGGCGACGGACATCGAGACGGAGGTGACCGGCTTCGACGGCGGACCGCTCTCGGTCGCCGACTGGACCTACGTGCGGGGGACGACCTCGATCCTGGTGCGCTCGCTCGACCTGCAGGGATACATCGTCGATCCCGCCGGCGGGGAGCCGGTGCCGCTCGGCACGCTCGGCCGGCTGCGCGGCTTCGTGCCCGGCACCCCGGTGCTGCTCACCGACCAGTGGCCGGACACCTTCGAGACGGACCTCACGACGGCCGAGACGACGCCGGTCGACATCCCGGCGATCCGGCTCGACGCGGGCGACGTCGCGGGCGACTTCATCCCGCTCGGCGCGGCGCGGTTCGCGCAGGTGGTGCACGTCTTCGTCAACGACCCGGTGGCGCGCTGGGCGACCTCCTACGTCGTCGGGATCGGCGAGGACGGCATGCGCGAGCTGTTCCGCCCGCCGTCCGGCGCGATCACGGGTCTGTGCGCCTCGCCGAACGCGCAGCTGCTGGCCGTGACGCTCGTCGACCCGTCCTCCCCGGACCAGCCGCCGCTGACCTACCTCGTCGACGCCCGCACCGGCGCCACGATGCGCACGCTGACCGGCGGGCGCCCCGACTGGTGCGCCGGCGGCTGAGGCCGACGCGGCGCGAGCGGTCGACGCGCGCCTCGGGCTAGCAGTCGGAGCAGAGGCCGAACACGTCCACGACGTGCTCCGCCTCGCGGAAGCCGTGCTCGGCCGCCACGGCCTTCGCCCAGGCCTCCACCTCGGCCGCGCCGATCTCGACGGTCTTCCCGCAGGAGCGGCAGATGAGGTGATGGTGATGGCCCGAGCTGCCGCACGCGCGGTAGAGCGCCTCGCCCTCGACCTGCAGATGGTCGGCGGCGCCGTCCGCCGCGAGGTCCGCGAGCGCGCGGTAGACCGTCGCGAGACCGATCGGGGAGCCCGCCTCGCGGAGCCCCGCGTGCAGCGCCTGCGCGGAGACGAAGCCGTCGCGCTCGCCGAGGGCGTCGCGGACCGCGTCCCGCTGCCAGGTCCGGCGCCGGGGGGCGCCGCTCATCGTGGGCTCGCTCATGCCGTCTCCAGTGTGCGCGCTTCGGCCGCGCGCCGGAAGCGCCGGATGTCGCGCGTCCGGCCGACGTCGCGGCAGACGAGGTAGATGACGAAGGAGATCGTCGTGATGAACGGGCTGACCGGAAGGGTCGAGCCGATCGCGATGAGGATCCCGCCGAGCGCGGAGACCAGCCCGAAGACCATGCTGAGGACGGGGATCATGACCGCCGAGTGCGTGACCCGGCTCGCCGCGGCCGCGGGGGTCACGAGCAGCGCCAGCACGAGCAGGGCGCCGATGATCTGCAGGGCGACCGCGACCATCAGGCCGAGCAGCAGCATGAAGACCAGCGAGAGGCGCCGGGTCGGCACGCCGCGGGACGCCGCCACGTCCGGGTCGAGGCTGTCGAAGGCGAGCGGGCGCCAGATGAGCAGCAGCACGGCGAACACCACGGCGGAGACGCCGATGAGCGCCCACAGCTGTCCGCCGCCGACCGCGACGATCTGGCCGGTGAGCAGCCCGAACTTGTTCGCGCTGCGGCCGGGGTAGAGCGCGAGGAACAGGATGCCGAGGCCGAGGCCGAACGGCATCAGCACGCCGACGACCGAGTTCCGGTCCCGCGCCCTGGCTCCGAGCAGTCCGATGATCGCGGCGGCGAGGAGCGAGCCGACGACCGAGCCGACCAGCACGTCGACGCCGATCAGCAGCGCCGCCGCCGCGCCGGCGAAGGAGAGCTCGCTGATCCCGTGGACCGCGAAGGCCATGTCCCGCTGGATCACGAAGACGCCGATCAGGCCGCCGACGATGCCGAGGATCGCGCAGGCGATGACCGAGTTCGACACGAGCGCGAGGATGCGCCCGTAGTCGCTGTAGTCGAAGACGTCCGCCCAGTTCATGCCGAGCGCTCCAGCCTGGCGACCTCGTCGTCGTCCCGGTCCTGGGCGGGGTGGTGGTGCCCGTGCTCGGGGACGCCGGCGACGAACACCCGCGCGGGGCCGGACCCGGTCGCGTCGTCGATCCGCACCACCTCGACGCGGGTGCCGTACAGCTCGCTGAGCGACTCGGTGGTCAGCACCTCGTCGACGGTGCCGACGCGGTGCCGGCCCTGGGCGAGGTAGACGATGCGGCCGACCGAGCCGAGGATCGGGTTCACGTCGTGCGCGATGAACAGCACGGCCGTCCCGCTCTCACGCAGCCGGTCGACGAGCTCGACGATCTCGCCCTGGTTGCGCAGGTCCAGGCTCGACAGCGGCTCGTCGAGCAGGAGCAGGCGGGGCTCGTCCACGATCGCCTGCGCGATGCGCAGCCGCTGCTGCTCGCCGCCGGAGAGGTCCCCGACCGGGCGATGCGCGAGCGACTCGGCGCGCACCGACCAGATCGCCCTGGCGACGGCCTCGCGGTCCGCCCGGCCGGCGACCGGGATGCCGAACCTGGCGCCGGTGCGGCCCATCATGACGAGATCCCGGCCGAGCATCGGCATGCCGCGCGGCCAGATGCGCTGCTGCGGCACGTAGCCGATGCGCCGGTCGCCGCGCCGCGCCGGCTCGCCGAGCAGCTCGATCGAGCCGGTCGCGAGCCGCTCCAGCCCGAGGATGGCGCGGAACAGGCTGGTCTTGCCGGAGCCGTTCGGGCCGAGGACGGCGACGAGCTCGCCGGCGTCGACCGAGAGGTCGAGGCCGGCGAACAGGGTGCGCCCGCGGACCCGCAGCGACGCGTCGTGCGTCGTCAGGACCGGGACGTCGTCGCGGCTCACCCCAGCGCCGCGGAGACCGCGTCGAGGTTCGCCGACATCCACGACAGGTAGTCTTCCCCATCCGGGAGGGTCTCGGTGAAGGAGACCACTGCCACCCCGGCCGTCTCCGCGGCCGCGCGCACCGTCTCCGCCTCCGGGCCGGCGGTCTGCGAGTTGTACGCGAACAGCGCGACGGTGCCGCCCTGGACGAGCCTGAGGACCTCGTCGAGCAGTGCCGGCGAGATGTCGGTGCCCTCCTCGACCGCCTCCGAGAAGGCCTCGGGCGTCAGGTTCTCGAAGCCGCTCGCCTCGAGCAGGTAGAGCGGGACGGGCTCGGTCACCAGGGTGCCGGCGCCGTCGGCGACCTTGGCGATGCCGGCGGCGCGCGCCTTCAGCGCATCGACGCCGTCGACGAAGGTCGCGAGGTTCGCGTCGAAGACCGACGCGCTCGACGGCGCGATCCCGCCGAGCGTGTCCGCGAGCTGCGTCGCGACGCGCTCGACGGCGTCGAAGCTGTACCAGACGTGCTCGTTGAAGCCGTCCTCGCCCGCGCCCGGCAGCCCGGAGAGCTCCACCGCGTCGAGGACGACGGCGTCGCCGCCCGCGGCGGCGAGCAGCGTGCCCATGAAGTCGTCGTAGCCGCCGCCGTTGACGATCACGACGTCGGCGTCGGCGACCGCGAGCTGGTCCTGCGCGGTCGCCTCGAAGCTGTGCGGGTCCTGCGCCGAGCCGGAGATGAGGCTCTCGACCGACACCAGGTCGCCGCCGATGGCTCCGGCGATGTCGCCGTAGACGTCGGTGACCGCGACGACGCTGATCCGGCCGTCGGGAGCGGCCGTGCCCCCGCCGTCGGGGGCCGCGCCCCCGGCGCAGCCGGCGAGTCCGAGCGAGGCGAGCGCGAGCGCGGCGACGGGGGTGGCGATGCGGAGCAGGGGTCGGCGGGAGGTCATTCCGCGATAGTATTGATATTCATTCTCAATATCAAATCCGCGGCGAGCGCGCCGATCGGCTCAGTCGAGCAGCAGCGCCGGTTCCTCGAGCACCGAGGCGATGTCCTGCACGAACCGCGAGATGACGTCGCCGTCGACCACCCGGTGGTCGAAGGAGCCCCCGACCGTCGTCACGTGGGCGGGGCGGACGTCGCCGTCGATCACCCACGGCCGCTGCCGGATCGCGCCGAGCACGATGATCGAGACCTCGCCCGGGTTCAGGATCGGGATGCCCGTGTCGATGCCGTACGAGCCGAGGTTCGTGATGGTGATGGTGCCGCCCTGCAGGTCCTGCGGCGTCGTCCGGCCCTCGCGCGCGACGAGCGTGAGCTGCTCGAGCGCCTTCGCCAGCTCGAGCAGGGACAGGTCCTGGGCGTCCTTGACGTTCGGCACGATGAGCCCGCGCGGGGTCGCCGCCGCGATGCCGAGGTTCACGAAGTGGTGGACGATGATCTCCTCGTCCGTCCAGGTCGAGTTGACCACCGGGTTGCGCCGCACCGCCCAGATGAGCGCCTTCGCCATCACCAGCAGCGGCGAGACGCGTACGCCGGCGAACTCGGGCGAGGCCTTGAGCCGCTTGACGAACTCCATGGTGCGCGTCGCGTTCACCTCGGTGAGCACGCTGGTGTGCGGCGCGGTGAACTTCGAGGCCACCATCGCCGAGGCGATCGCCTTGCGCACGCCCTTGACCGGGATGCGCTCCTCACGGCCAGTCGGCCGGGGCGGCGTCTCGATGTTGTGGAAGACCTTGGCCTGGTCGGCGTGCCGGATGACGTCCTCGCGCACCACCTCGCCGGCGAGGCCCGTCGGCATCACGGTGGCGAGGTCCACGCCGAGCTCGCGGGCGAGCGCGCGGATCGGTGGCTTGGCGATGACCGGGGTCGCGGCCGACGCCGGGATCGCCCGCTCGACGGCCCGGCGCCGCGAGCGCACGTGGCCGCTCGAGCCGTAGCCGACGAGCACGGCGCCGGAGCCCTCGTCCTCCTCGGCGACGGTCGCCGCGGCGTCCTGCACCGCCTCGATCACCTCGACCGGCGCGGTCGCCGGCGGCTCCGGGATCGCGCCGGCGGCGTCCACCCGGATGATCGGGGTGCCGACCTCGACGGTCTGCCCCTCCGCGACGAGCAGCTCGGCGACGATGCCCTCGAACGGGCTCGGCAGCTCGACGAGCGACTTCGCCGTCTCGATCTCGACGATGACCTGGTTGAGCGACACCCGGTCGCCCGGCGCCACCCGCCAGGCGACGATCTCCGCCTCGGTCAGGCCCTCGCCGACGTCGGGGAGGGGGAACTGGGCGATGGTCATTCGACTCCCCTGTCTCGGATCCGGGTCTCAGTAGGCGAGGGCACGGTCCACCGCCTCCAGGATGCGGTCCGCGTCGGGCAGGTAGACGCCCTCCAGCTTCGCCGGCGGGAACGGGGTGTCGTACCCGCTCACCCGGAGCACCGGCGACTGCAGCGAGTAGAACGCCCGCTCGGCGATCGTCGCCGCGATCTCCGAGCCGACCGAGACCCGCTGCGGCGCCTCCTGCACCACGACCGCGCGCCCGGTGCGGCGCACCGAGTCCAGGATCGGCCCGTAGTCGATCGGCGAGAGGGAGCGCAGGTCGACGACCTCCGCGCTGGTGCCCTCCTGCTCGGCGAGCTCGGCGGCGTCGAGCAGCGTGGCCACCATCGCGCCGTGGCCGATGAGCGTGACGTCGGCGCCGCGGCGGACGATCCTCGACTCGTGCAGCCCGGCGCCGGCGCGGTCGAGGTCGACCTCGCCCTTCGGCCAGTAGCGCGACTTCGGCTCGAGGAAGACGACGGGATCGTTCCCGGCGATCGCCTCCTGGATCATCCAGTACGCGTCGTGCGGCGTCGCCGGGCTGACCACCCGGAGACCGGGGGTGTGCGCGAAGTAGGCCTCCGGCGACTCCTGATGGTGCTCGACCGCGCCGATGTGGCCGCCGTACGGGATCCGGATGACGACCGGGAAGGCCTGGCTGCCGGCATGCCGATAGGTCTGCTTCGCCAGCTGCGAGGTGATCTGGTCGAAGGCGGGATAGACGAAGCCGTCGAACTGGATCTCCACGACCGGGCGGAAGCCGCGCATCGCCAGCCCGATCGCCGTGCCGACCAGGCCGGACTCGGCGAGCGGGGTGTCCAGCACGCGGCGGTCGCCGAACTCGGCCTTGAGGCCCTCGGTCACCCGGAAGACGCCGCCGAGCGTGCCGATGTCCTCGCCCATCAGCAGCACGCGGTCGTCGGCGCCGAGCGCGGCGCGCAGGCCCTCGTTCAGCGCCCTCGCCATGGTCAGCGTCTGCACGCCCCGCGGGCTCGAGCCGTCCTCCGGACCGCCCGAGGCGGGGTCCCGCAGGTCGATCGCGGGCGAGGCCGAGGTGCCGAGGCCGCCGGCCTGGTTCTCCGGCGTCATGCCTGCCCCCCGAACGACGCCTCGTAGGCGAGCAGCCAGGCGCGCTGCTCCTCGATGTCCGGATGCGGATCCGTGTAGACGTGGTCGAAGATCTTGGTCACCGGCGGCGGCACGAGCGCGACGGTGCGCCGGCGGACGTCGGCCGCGAGCTCCTCCGCCTCCTCGTGCACCTCGGCGAAGAAGGCGTCCGAGGCGCCGCGAGCGCGCAGGAACGCCTCGAAGCGCACGATCGGGTCGTGCGCGATCCAGTGCTCCAGCTCCGCCTCGTCGCGGTACTTGCTCGGGTCGTCGCTCGAGGTGTGCGCACCCATCCGGTAGGTGAGCGCCTCGACGAACCGGGGGCCCTTGCCGCCGCGCGCCTCGTCGAGCGCCGTGCGCGTGACGGCGTAGGCCGCGAGCACGTCGTTGCCGTCGATCTGGATGCTCGGGATGCCGAAGCCGAGCGCACGCCGGTAGAGCGGCGTGCGGGACTGGGTCGAGACCGGCACCGAGATCGCCCAGTGGTTGTTCTGCAGGAAGAACACCTGCGGGGTCTGGTAGCTCGCGGCGAAGACGAGCGACTCGCTGACGTCGCCCTGGCTCGTCGCGCCGTCGCCGAAGTAGACGAGCACCGCCTCGTCCCGCTCCGGGTCGCCGCCGGGGCCGTCGAAGGCGATGCCCATCGCATAGCCGGTGGCGTGCAGCGTCTGCGAGCCGATCACGAGCGTGTAGAGGTGGAAGTTGCCGTGCGCCTTCGGATCCCAGCCGCCGTGGTCGAGGCCGCGCAGCAGCTCGATGATCCGCATCGGGTCGACGCCGCGGATGCGGGCGACGGCGTGCTCGCGGTAGGCCGGGAAGACATGGTCCTGCGGGCGGGCCGCGATGCCGGACCCGACCTGCGCGGCCTCCTGGCCGAGGCTCGGGATCCACAGGGCGAGCTGGCCCTGCCGCTGCAGGTTGCCCGCCTCCACGTCGAAGCGCCGGATGACGGCCATCTGCCGATGGAAGTCCATCAGCTGCGCCTCGGAGAGCTCGGCCACCACGGGCAGCCAGGCGGCGTTCGCCTCCGACTCGATCAGCTCTCCCGACGGGGACAGCAGACGGATCGGGTCGCTCGCCATGGACCCAACCTAACCCCGCCGCGCCCCCGCTCACGAGAGGGGCGCGACAACCTCTCCGGAGGATCGCAGTAGCTTCTCGACAGACTCCTCCTCGCCGATCGAGATGCGGACGCCGTCGCCGAGCGGCCGGACGATGAGGCCCGCGCGCTCGAAGTGCGCCGCGACCTCGGCGGTGCGCTCGCCGGTCGGCAGCCAGACGAAGTTCCCCTGCGCCGCCGGCACCCGCCAGCCCTGCTCGAGCAGTCCCGCCCGGACCCGGTCCCGTCGCTCGACGATGTGCGCCACCCGCTCGAGCAGCGCCGGCTCGTGGTCGAGGCTCGCCAGCGCCGCGGTCTCGGCGACCTCGGTGACCGCCAGCGGCAGCGCGACGGCGCGCAGCGCGTCGATCACGTGCTCCTGCCCGATCGCGTAGCCCATCCGGAGCCCCGCGAGCCCGTACGCCTTGGAGAACGTCCGCAGCACGACGAGGTTCGGGTGCCGGGGCAGCTCCTCGGCGCCGCGCACCGCGTCCGGGTCGGTGACGAACTCGGCGTACGCCTCGTCGAGCACGACCAGCATGGTGCGCGGGACGGCGGCCATGAACGCGACGAACTCCGCGCGGGTGATGACCGGACCGGTCGGGTTGTTCGGCGAGCAGAGCAGCACCAGGCGCGTCGCCGGCGTGATCGCCGCGAGCATCGCCGCCAGGTCGTGGCCGCCGTCCGGGCGGTTCGGCACCTGGATCGCGCGGACGCCCGCGGAGCTCGCGAGCATCGGGTACCCCTCGAACGACCGCCAGGCGTAGAGGACGTCCTCCTGCTGCGTGCAGGACGCCCAGATCAGGTAGGCGAGCAGCGTCACCGAGCCGGGACCGGCGATGACCTGCTCCGGGCCGACGCCCCAGCGCTGCGCCAGGCGGTCGCGGAGCCGGGAGGTGGAGGCCTCCGGGTAGCGGTTGAAGTCGATCGAACGGATCGCCTCGACCACGCCCGGCAGCGGCGGGTAGGGGTTCTCGTTCGAGGAGAGCTTGAACGCGTCCTCGGCGGCGAGCCGCCCCTGCCGATACGGGACGATGCTCGCGACGTCGGGACGCAGGCGCACTCGTGCTTCGCTCATCGCGTCCAGCCTAAAACCGCGGCGGATGGGAGGATGGTCACGTGCGCTTCATCGTCAGGGTCATCCTCAACGCGCTCGCGCTGTGGCTGATGACCCTCATCCTCGGCGGGCACGTCCTCGTGACCCCGTTCGGCCCGGAATGGTGGCAGAACGTCCTGACCTACCTCCTGATCGGCCTGGTCTTCGGCATCGTCAACGGCGTCGTCGGGACGATCGTGAAGATCGTCGCCTTCCCGCTCTACATCCTGACGCTCGGGCTCATCTCGATCATCGTCAACGGCCTGCTGCTCTGGCTCGTGCACTGGCTCTCCACGCTCGCCGGCTTCGGCCTGATGGTCGTGCCGGGCTGGCCGGAGGGCTTCTGGTGGGGCGTGCTCGCCGCGCTCGTGCTCGGCGTCATCGGCTGGATCCTCGGCATCGTCTTCCGCCCCCTGGTGAAGAAGGAGGGGCGCAACCACTGATGGCCAGGCTCCAGCCGCAGCCCCTCAGCCCGCTCGACGGCCGCTACCAGCCCGCCGTCGCCGGCCTCGGCGAGCATCTCTCCGAAGCCGGGCTCAACCGCGCCCGCGTCCGGGTCGAGGTCGAGTGGCTGATCGCGCTCGCCGACCGGGGCGCGTTCGGCGTCGCGCCGCTCACCGCGGTCGAGGCGGCGGACCTGCGGCACTGGGCGTTCGACTTCGGGCCGGACGAGATCGCCTGGCTGGCGGAGAAGGAGGCCGTCACCCGGCACGACGTCAAGGCGGTCGAGTACCTCGTCCGCGAGCGCCTCGCGGCGACCGGCCTCGACCGGCTCGCCGAGCTCGTGCACTTCGCCGCCACCAGCGAGGACATCAACAACCTCGCCTACGCGATCACGATCCGCGACGCGCTGCACGGCGTCTGGCTGCCCGCGTTCGACGCCCTGCTGCTGCGCCTCGGCGAGCTCGCCGCGGCGACCGCCGACGCCGCGATGCTCGCCCGCACGCACGGCCAGCCGGCCACGCCGACGACGATGGGCAAGGAGCTCGCGGTGACGCTCGCCCGGCTGCGCCGCCAGCGCGCCCGGGTCGCCGCCGTCGAGCCGCTCGGTAAGTTCAACGGCGCGACCGGCACCTACGCCGCGCACCTCGCCGCCGACCCCGGCCTCGACTGGCCGGCGCTGTCCCGCGGGTTCGTGACGAGCCTCGGCCTCGGCTGGAACCCGCTGACGACGCAGATCGAGTCGCACGACTGGCAGGCCGAGCTCTACCAGGCCGTCTCGCTCGCCGGTCGGATCCTGCACGCCTTCTGCGTCGACGTCTGGACGTACATCTCGCTCGGCTACTTCCGGCAGATCCCGGTCGCCGGCGCGACCGGGTCCTCGACGATGCCGCACAAGGTCAACCCGATCCGCTTCGAGAACGCCGAGGCGAACCTCGAGCTGGCCTCCGCGCTGCTCGACTCGCTCGCCGCGACGCTCGTGGAGAGCCGTCTGCAACGCGACCTGACCGACTCGACGACCCAGCGCAACGTCGGCGTCGCGCTCGGCCACTCGCTGCTCGCGGTCGACAACGTCACGCGCGGCCTCGGCGAGATCGATCTCGACCGCGGCCGCCTCGCCGAGGACCTCGACGCGAACTGGGAGGTGCTCGCCGAGGCGATCCAGACCGTCATCCGCGCCGAGGTCGCCGCCGGCCGCTCGTCGATCGCCGACCCCTACGCGGTGCTGAAGGGGCTCACCCGCGGCCGCCGGGTCGGCCGGGCCGAGCTCGCGGCGTTCGTCGACGGCCTCGACATCGGCGCCGAGGCGAAGGCGCGGCTGACCGCCCTCACCCCAGCGACCTACACCGGCATCGCGCAGCGCCTCGCCGAGCAGGCGGCGGACGCCGCCGGCTGAGGCGTCGTCGTCAGTGCTCCGGCTCCCGGTCGAGCACGTTCGACGGCGGCTCCTTCGGGGGCTCGTAGCCGCCGAGGGCGAGCATCGCGAGCACGACCAGGCTGAGCACGAAGCCGGCGCCGAAGACCACGAGCACGGTCAGCCAGCTCTGCGCCGCCTCCGGGGCGAAGGCGCCCCACGGATGCATCACGAACAGCGTCACCAGGCCGGCGAAGGCCGCGAAGGCCAGGGAGAGCCCGAGCAGCTCGAGCGGCCGCAGCCGGGCGCGGAGCGTCGGCTTGACCGGTGCCCGGCGGTCGGCGGCCTGGCGCGCGTCCCCCTCGGGGGACCCGTCCTCGCGGGTCATGCCGCGGCCCGCCGCCGCTGGGGGACGAGCCCGACCCCCGCAATCGCGAGGAGAACGCCGAGGATCGCGGCGACCGCGCCGAACAGCCCGACGATCATGGTCGAGGAGGTGAGCGCGCCGGAGACGACCTCGCCGTGGTCCGTGAAGGAGAACGCCTGGAAGAAGGTCGGCGGCACCGCGACGACCGCGAGCGCCCCAGCCGCCTCGATGACGCCGGTGGCGATCCAGTCGCGGCCGTACCGGTCGGCCCGGCGCGATCGGATGCCGACCACCAGGTCGACGACGGCGAGCAGCGCGAGCGTCCCCGCGATCACGGCGACCAGGGCCGCGGCCCTGAGCGCCGGTTCGGGCCCGAGCACGAGCGGCAGGATCGCCGCGACGACGCCGCCCGCGAGCGCCGCGACCGCCTTCAGCACGGCGCCGGTCCGGGCCGTGCCGGCCGGCAGCAGCCCCGCGCCGATCGCCGAGGCGACCGCGGTCAGCACGCCGAAGGCGGCGAACACGACGAGCCCGAACTCCGCCGAGTGGCCCCCGCTGAAGGTCACCGCGATCGCGGCGGCGAGCGCCGGCACGGCGAGCGCGATGGGGACGGGCCAGCGCACGACGGTCGCGCGGGACGGCTCAGGCACGACTACCAGGGTAGTGGGCGCGGCTGAGCGGACGGTTCAGCGATCCAGCCGGCCGTCGGCCCGGCGGAGGTCCTTGCGCAGCAGGATGCGGCGGACGCGGCCCGCGAGGAAGAACGCGATGGTCACCGCGACGATGATGCCGATGTGCAGCCAGAGCGGCCGCCACGGCGTCGCCTCGGCCATCTCGCCGATGCCCCCGATGCTCTGCTCGAACGGCCCGAGCCACGCCCTCGCGTTGTCGTGCAGCATGTCGTAGACGACGAACAGCCAGAGCACGAAGATCGCCACCTGCACGATCCCGACGATGACGGCGAAGACCCTGGAGACCTTGCTCTGGGCGCCCTCGAGCTGGATCGCCTGCCGGCGGATGGTGTCCGAGACGAGCGTCGCGGTGCGCGCCGCGCTCGCGGCGGCGTTCGAGATCCGGCTCACGGCGTTCCTCGCCAGCCCCCGGAGCCTGCGGCGCTGCGCCTCCCGGAAGTACCGCCGCATGATCTTCGTCGGGTTCTCGCCCTCGAGCAGCACGCTGAGGTTCGAGTCCATGGTCCCGACCGACCGGGTCGCGCGCAGCAGCTGCCAGGTCGGGTTGACGCGGTACTTGCGGTAGACGTCGGCGAGGCGGAACGACAGCCCGCCGGAGACCGAGCGCTCCTGGAAGGTCAGCCCGTGCAGATGCGTCCTCGCCTCCCAGGCGCGGATCACCTCGACGCCCTCGGTGCGGAACCGCGCGACGTCCAGCGGCGGGATCGAGTCGCACATCAGCAGGAAGTGGTCCATCGCGGCGCCGTAGTCGCCGATCGCGATCGCGCGGGCCATCTCGCCGTAGGTCCGCGCGTAGTTGCGGTCGAGGCCGCCGACCGCGCCGAAGTCGATGAGCACGATCCGGCTGCCGCGCAGCAGCATGATGTTGCCGGGGTGCAGGTCGCCGTGGAAGATCTCCTCCTCGTAGAGCTGCCGGTAGAACGAGATCATCAGGTGCCGGCCGACCTTGCGCGGGTCGATGTCGTTCTCCTTCAGCCAGGCCTTCAGCCGGGCGGGATCGGAGCGGCGCACGCGCATGAACTCGGACATCACGACGCCATGCACGAACTCCATGACGATGACGCGCTCGGTCGAGAGCCGACGGTGCACCCGCGGCACGCGGATGCGATGAGGCTTCAGGATCTTCCGCATCCGCCGCATGTTCGAGATCTCGTAGCGGTAGTCGATCTCCTCGTGCAGCATCCGGGTGAGCTCGCGGATCATCGCGTCCCAGCCGATGTAGGACACGCTGGGGACCCGGCGCATCCGCCGCAGCAGCCAGACGATGAGGCCGAGGTCGCGGCGCATGACCTGCTCGATGCCGGGCCGCTGCACCTTGACGGCGACCTCCTCGCCGCCGCGCAGGCGCGCCCGGTGCAGCTGGGACAGGGAGGCGGCCGCGAAGGGGTGCTCGTCCCACTCGGAGAACACCTGCGGGATCGTCGCGCCGAGCTCGGCCTCGACGACCTGCCGCGCCGCCGCGGGGTCGAAGCCGTAGCTGCGGTACTGCAGCTGGGCGAGCTGGTCGGACATCTCCGGCGACAGCAGGTCGATCCGCAGCGAGAGCAGCTGGCCCGCCTTGATCCAGAGGCCGCCGAGGTCCTCCAGGAAGTCGCGCACCTCGGCCGCGAGCTCGGCCTCCGGGCGCTTGAGCACCTTCTTGCGCCAGTTCAGCCGCATGGCGAAGCCGAGCAGCCGGAAGAACAGGCCGAAGCTGCTCTGCCGTCTCGGCCGCACCTGCGGCGCGATCTCGATCGGCGGGACGGTCGCCGGATCGACCAGGGGCGTGGGCGCCAGGGAGGCCTTCACCATGGCGCGACGGACTGCGTCACGTCGGCGTGCGTCACGTCAGCGCAGACGGAGCTTCTTGCCGCCCTTGCGCGCGGCTCGGAACGCGTTCCTCGCGAACTTCTTGACGCCGCCGTTCTTCTTCCTGCGATTCGAGCGCTCGTGCCGCGCGAGGAATTCCTGCGAGGCCACCTGCTGGGCGCGGGCGAGCCGGCGGAGCGCCTTGTCCGCCTTCCGGTAGCGCTTGGACACCCGCTTCTTCTTCGGCGCGGCGAGCACGGTGCGCGTGACCGCGCCGTCCGCCGTGCGCTCGACCTTCGCGATCCGCGCGATGCGGTAGGAGCGCGGCAACTCGGTTGCGGTCATCTCGGTCATCCCCCTCAGGACCTCAGAACAGCTTGAATCTCGACTTCGGCTTCTGCTTCACGACGGCGACCACCACGTCGCCCTCCGCGAGCTCGCCGTCCGCGCGCAGCTGCGCGACCGTCTCGTCGATCCGCGCCGCGAGCTTGCCCTCGCCGCGCCGGAGGCGCTTGATCTGCTTCCGGCTGCGCTTCCCGAGATCGAGGATGATAGTGGCCCCGGCCACCGCCGTCTCCGCCATGGTGCTCCCCTCCCGCGACCGCCGTCAGAGGGCTCCGCTGGTGGCGGATACGTTACGCCTCCTAGCGGCTCGGCGGTAGGTCGGCGAACCGGGAGAAATGGCCGTGGAACCCGACGGTCACCGTGTCGGTGCGGCCGTTGCGGTGCTTGGCGACGATGAAGTCCGCCTCGCCGGCGCGCGGCGACCCCTGATCGTAGGCGTCTTCGCGGTGCAGCAGGATGACGACGTCGGCGTCCTGCTCGATCGAGCCGGACTCCCGGAGATCGGAGAGCATCGGCTTCTTGTCGACGCGCTGCTCGGGCCCTCGGTTCAGCTGCGAGATCGCGATGACGGGCACGTCGAGCTCCTTGGCGAGCAGCTTCAGGGCGCGGGAGAACTCGCTGACCTCCTGCTGCCGAGACTCGACCCGCTTGCCGCTGGTCATGAGCTGCAGGTAGTCGATGACGACGAGCTTGAGGCCCGCGCGCTGCTTCAGGCGTCGGCACTTCGCCCGGATCTCCACGAGCGTCATGTTCGGGCTGTCGTCGATGTACAGCGGCGCCTCGTTGATCCGGCCGCGGACCTGGGCGAGCGTGCCCCAGTCCTGCGTGTTGACGGTGCCCTTGCGCATGTGGTGCAGCGGGATCGAGGCCTCGGCCGACAGCAGGCGCATGGCGATCTCGCTGCGGCCCATCTCCAGGGAGAAGATGATGCTGGGCAGGTGGTGCTTGATCGACGCGGCCCGCGCGATGTCGAGGCCGAGCGTCGACTTGCCGATCGCCGGACGCGCCGCGACCACGACGAGCTGGCCCGCGTGCAGACCGTTCGTCAGCTCGTCGAGCCCCTGGAAGCCGGTCGGCACGCCGACCATCAGGCCGTCCCGGCTGCTCGCCGCCTCGATCTCCTCGACGGCGCTCATGACGGCGCTGGAGAGCGGGACGAAGTCCTCCGTCTGCACGCCGCCGTGCACGCCGTAGATCTCCGCCTGCGCGGAGTTGACGAGATCGGTGACCTCGCCCTCGCTGGCGTAGCCCATCTGGGCGATCCGCGTGCCGGCCTCGACCAGCCGGCGCAGGATCGCCTTCTCCGCGACGATGCCCGCGTAGTAGCCGGCGTTCGCCGCGGTCGGCACCAGCGAGGTGAGGCTGTGCAGGTACTCCGGCCCGCCCGCCCGCCCGAGCTCGCCCTGCTTGGTCAGCTCGTCGGTGACGGCGATGACGTCGGTCGGCTCGCCCCGGGAGTAGAGCGAGAGGATCGCGTCGAAGACCAGCTCGTGCTTCGGGATGTAGAAGTCCGCCCCGCGCACCGTCTCCAGCACGTCGGCCGTCGCGTCCTTGGACAGCAGCATGCCGCCGATGGCGGACTGCTCGGCGAGCAGGTCGTGGGGCGGCACCCGGTCGGGACGGGCCTCGCCCCAGGCGTCGCCGCGTGCGTCCGGGCCTCCGGCGATGCCGAGGTGGGCGATCGACACGCGGGCTCCTTAGGTTCGTCACGGCTTGCGGGCACGACGGTGCCAGCCCGGCGGCGGGCACGACTCGCGTCCGTCGAGCACAGTCTCGACGGCACCACCGACATCGCTCGGGAGGCCGATCCGATGACTCCGGATCCCGCCTCGTCCGGCGACCGCTTCACCCTAGGGAGGACGCCCTCCGCGACGCAATCCGGGTGCGGCCCCTGCTGTGGACAACCGTGTGGATGATCTGCGCGAAACGCCGACGGGGCTGTGAGCGGCTTGTGCACTCTGCTGTGGATACCTGTCGGATTCTCAAGTCGATAGGAGGTCTGACCAGGTATTTATCGGAAGGATCGCTGTGTGTGGAAAAACGCTTACAGCCCAGGTTGAGAGTTCGCTGAACGGATGCGCCCTGTGGACGGAAGAGGGACGGCCTCCGACTCGGGGACCGTCCCTCTGGGAGCGGCGCACGCGCCGCCCGGCACGCCTACTTGGCGGCGACGACCTGCAGCGGGATGACCGCCACGAGGTCCTCGCGCAGGCGCACGGTGGCCTCGTGCGAGCCGACCGCCTTGATCGGCCCGGCCAGCTCGACCTTGCGCTTGTCGATCGAGCCGAGGCCCGCCGCGGCGACGGCGTCGGCGATGTCGGCGGCCGTGACGGAGCCGAACAGACGGCCCTCCTTGCCGGCCTTGGCGAGCACCCGGACCGTCGCGCCCTCGAGCGCGGCCTTGAGCGCCTGCGCCTCCTCGAGGGTCGCGTGCTCGCGCGCGGCGCGGGCGGCCTTGATCTGCTCGATCTGCTTCTCGGCGCCGCGGGACCACGCGACGGCGAAGCCCTGCGGGATGAGGTAGTTGCGCGCGTAGCCGTTCTTGACGTCGATGACGTCGCCGGGCGCGCCGAGGCCGGTGACCTCGTGGGTGAGGATGAGCTTCGACATGTGTTCAGCCCCCGATCAGCGGCCGGCGCCGGCGTAGGGGAGCAGCGCCATCTCACGGGCGTTCTTGACGGCCGTGGCGATGAGCCGCTGCTCCTGGACGGAGACGCCGGTGATCCGGCGGGCGCGGATCTTGCCGCGCTCGGAGATGAACTTGCGGAGCGTCGCGACGTCCTTGTAGTCGATCACGCCGACGGTGATCGACTTCGGCGGGGCGGCGTTCTTGCCGTCCTTGCCCTTCGCGCGGGGCTTGCGGCGGTCGCCGCTGCTCTTACCAGCCATGGTGCATGAGTCCTTCGGTGTCTTGAAGCTTGAGAGTCCGGATGCTCGGATCAGAGGGTCAGAACGGGGTGTCGTCGGTATAGGCGCCGGGCGCGTTCCACGCGTCCCCGCCGCCGCCGGACGCCGGAGCGCCCCAGGGCTCGTCGACCGCGCCGCGGCCGCCGCCCCCCGGACCGCCCTGCCCGCCGCGCTCGCCGCCCGCGGCGCGGGTGACCGCCGCGGTCGCGTACCGCAGCGACGGCCCGATCTCGTCGACCTCGAGCTCGATCGAGGTGCGCTTCTCGCCCTCGCGGGTCTCGTAGGAGCGCGACTTGAGCTTGCCGGTCGCGATGACGCGGCTGCCCTTGGTCAGGCTGCCGGCGACGTGCTCGGCGAACTCGCGCCAGCAGGAGGCGCGCAGGAACAGCGCCTCGCCGTCCTTCCACTCGTTCGCCGCGCGGTCGAAGGTGCGCGGCGTCGAGGCGATCGTGAAGTTCGCGACCGCGAGGCCCGACTGCGTGTAGCGCAGCTCCGGGTCGGCCGTGAGGTTCCCCACGACGGTGATGATCGTGTCGGGCATGGCGCTTACGCCTTCGCGGCGGCGGCCTTCGCGGCGCGCCGCTCGACCGTCGCCTTCGCGTGCGAGGCGACCGCGACCGCGTGCTCCTTGCGGAGCACCTTGGTGCGCAGCACGGCCTCGTTGAGCTTGAGCTGGCGGTCGAGCTCGATCGAGGCCTCGGGGCTCGAGGTGAAGTCGACCACGGCGTAGATGCCCTCGGACTTCTTCGCGATCTCGTACGCGAGCCGGCGGCGTCCCCAGATGTCGACGTGCTCGACGGACCCGCCCTCGGCGCGGATGACGTTGAGGAACTTGTCGAGGCTCGGAGCGACCGTGCGCTCGTCGAGCTCGGGGTCGAGGATGACCATGAGTTCGTACTGGTGCGTCACAAACCCACCCCCTTCGGACTGACGGCCCCGGACCCTGTGCCCGGAGCAGGAGGTTGTGAAACAGCCGCAAAAGCGACCCTCAACTGTAGCAGACGCGTCCCGGGCGGGATCGCGGGCCGATCACGACCGCGAGGCCCACCACGCCCGGAGCCGGCGCTCCGCGTCCTCCGGCGCGAGCGGGCCCTCGTCGAGGCGGAGGTCCAGCAGGAAGCGGTAGGCCTCGCCGACCTCGCGCCCGGGCGGCAGGCCGAGGATGCGCATGATGTCCCGCCCGTCGAGGTCGGGCCGGACGGCGTCGAGCTCCTCCCGCTCGCGCAGCTCGGCGATCCGCCGCTCGAGGTCGTCGTAGGCGAACTCGAGGCGCTCGGCCTTGCGCCGGTTGCGCGTCGTGACGTCCGCGCGGGTGAGGATGTGCAGCCGCTCCAGCTCGTCGCCGGCGTCCCGCACGTACCGGCGCACCGCCGCGTCGGTCCAGCCCTGGTCGCTGTAGCCGAAGAAGCGCAGGTGCAGCTCGACGAGCCGGCTCACCGAGGCCACCGTGTCGTTGTCGAAGCGGAGCGCGCGCAGCCGCTTCGTCGCGAGCTTCGCGCCGACCGCGTCGTGGTGGTGGAAGGAGACCACGCGGCCCTCGACGCGCTTCGTCGCCGGCTTGCCGACGTCGTGCAGCAGCGCCGCGAGGCGCAGCACGAGGTCGGGCGCGCCGGGCAGCCCGCGCGCCGCCTCGAGGTCGACGGCCTGGCGCAGCACCGTCAGCGTGTGCTCGTAGACGTCCTTGTGGTGGGCGTGCTCGTCCGCCTCGAAGCGCAGGGCGGGGACCTCCGGGAGCACGATCTCCGCGATGCCGGTGTCGACCATGAGCCGCACCCCCGGCACCGGGTCGTCGGCGCGCAGCAGCTTGGCGAGCTCGTCGGCGATCCGCTCGGCGCTGACGATCCCGAGCGAGGGCGCCATCGCCCGCATCGCCGCCTCGACCCGGTCCGCGACGCGGAACCCGAGCTGGGCGACGAACCGCGCCGCGCGCAGCATCCGCAGCGGGTCGTCGCCGAACGACACCGCGGGATCCCCCGGGGTGTCCAGCACGCCGGCGAGCAGTCCGTCGAGGCCGCCGCCCGGGTCGACCAGCACGGGGCGGCCCGCACCGGCCGCGGGGTCCGGCAGTCGCAGCGCCATCGCGTTGACGCCGAAGTCGCGCCGCCGCAGGTCGCCCTCGAGCTCGTCGCCGAACGCGACGACGGGCTTGCGCGTCGCCCCGTCGTAGGCATCCGCCCGATAGGTCGTGATCTCCACCCGCTGGTCCGCGACGAGCGCGCCGATCGTGCCGAACTCGCGCCCGATCTCCCAGGTCGTCGTCGCGAGCGGGCCGACGAGCGCGAGCGTCTCGTCCGGCCGGGCGTCGGTCGTCAGGTCGAGGTCGGTCAGCGGACGGCCGAGGAACGCGTCGCGCACCGAGCCCCCGACGAGCGCCAGCTCGCGGCCCGCGGCGGCGAACGCCGTGGCGAGCCTCGCCAGTGGCGGCGTCGCCGCGAGCGCGTCGAGGCGCTCGATCGCATCCGCCACGCTGACCACCCGACAAGCCTGACACGAGGCGCCCCGGCACGTCGCGTGGCGCCGGCCGCGGCGCGGCCCGGCGGCGCCCCCGGCCCGGCGAAATAGACTTCGGGCATGCCGGCACACCGCGCTGACGGACGAGCGGGGCGGGTCGCCACCGGTCGCGCCGCGGCATCCGGCCTCGCGGCGCTCGCGCTGCTGACCGCCGGGGCGATCCCCGCCGGCGCCGCCGCGCCGACCGCGACGGAGACCCCGACCCGGCTCGCGATCGTCGTCGCGCTCGCGGCGCCGCCACGCGCGAGCGGACTGATCCCCGCCGACGAGCTCGCGGCGCTGACGGCGGACGACGGCGCGCTGGCCGAGGCGCTCGAGTCGGTCGGCGCCGAGCGCGTGACACTCGCCGTCGACCCGCTCATCGCGGCCTCCGTCAACGCGCTCGGCGCGGACGCCCCCGCCTCGGCCCTCGCCTGGACGACCCGGCTCGACCGGGCGCCGCAGGACCGCTTCCCGCTGCTCACCGCCGACGCCGACCCGACGCTGCTGCGCCAGGCCGGCGCGGCGCTCCCGGCGCTCGGCACGGTCTGGACGACGCCCGGCACCACGAGCGCGGCGGACGTCGCGGCGTTCGCCGCAGCCGGTGCCGCCCGCGTCCTGGTCGCCGACGGCGACCTGGTCGAATGGCCCGACCCGGCCAGCGCCCTCGCCGCGGTGGACGGCGTCGGCATCGCGGTCGTGGACACCGCCACGAGCGCGGCCCTGGTCGCGGCGGCGGCCCAGCCCTCGTCCGCGACGCTCGGCGCCCTGCGCGCGGCCATCGCCGGCGACGGCGATCGCGGGTCCGTCGTCGCGGCCGTCGGGCGCGACGTCGTGGACTGGCCGGGGCTCGCCACGGTGCTGTCCGCGCTCGGCGGCGACCTCGGCCTGCAGCTCGTCGGGCTCGACCAGCTCTCCGGCGCGACCTCCGAGGCGGCCCTCGGCGACGGCGCCCAGCCCGCCCCGCGGCTCGACGCGTTCCGCTCCGTCGTCGCGGCGGAGACCGCCGACGCGGCCTTCGCCGCGATCGCCGCGGACCCCGCCGCCATCCGCGACGAGCGACGGCTGCGCACCCTGCTGCTCGCATCGGCCGGCTGGCACGACGCGGCGGCCTGGCAGGAGGCGGTGGCGACCGCCGTCGAGGACTCCCGGACGCTGCGCTCCTCGGTGCGCATCGCCGAGGCCGACTCGCTGTTCCTCGCCGACCGGTCGAGCATCCCGGTCGCGATCTCGAACGATCTCGACCAGGCGGTGACGGTCGTCGTGACGGCGCGCGCCGCGGACGGACGCCTCGACATCGACGACGCCCCGGTCACCGTCGAGGTCCCCGCCGGCGCGCGGACCTCGGTGTCGTTCGCCGCCTCCGCCGTCTCGAACGGCACCGTCGCCGTCACCGCCAGGCTGACGTCCGTCGACGGCATGCCGATCGGCGCGCCGGCGGTCGCCGCGGTCAACGTCCAGGCCGGATGGGAGACGCCCATCGCCGCGGGCGGCGCGGGCGTGCTGCTGCTCATGGTCGTGCTCGGCATCGTGCGCACCGTGCGCCGCCGGCGACGGGCGGGCGCCGAGCCGGAGGCCGAGGCGAGCGCCGATGAGTGAGCCCGTCGAGCCCACCGCGCCGCGGGCCCCCATCGACCCGACCGAGGCGGTCCAGCCGCCGCGGCAGCGCTCGCTGGGCCGCGCCGGCCTGGTGGTCGCCAGCGGGACGCTGGTCTCGCGCCTGCTCGGCTTCGTGAACGCGCTGCTGCTCTACAACACGATCGGCGCGGTCGGGCAGGGCGCCGACGCCTTCGTGCTCGCCAACACGCTGCCGAACAACATCTACCTGATCATCGCCGGCGGCACGCTGTCGGCGGTCATCGTGCCGGCGATCGTCCGCTCGGTCGCCGACGGCGACGGGGGCGCGCGCTTCCTCAACCGGCTCGTCACGCTCGGCGTCAGCGTGTTCGCGGTCGTCGCGATCGCGGTGACCGTCGCCGCGCCGCTCGTCGTGCAGCTGTACGCGCAGTCCGGCTCGGACGGCGGCTTCGCCCCCGGCCAGCTGGAGCTGGCGATCGCGTTCGCGTACTGGTGCCTGCCGCAGGTGTTCTTCTACGCGGTGATCGCGATCCTCTCCGAGGTGCTCAACGCGAAGGGGCGGTTCTGGCCCTACGCCTGGACGCCGGTCGTCAACAACCTCGTGCTCGCCGCGGTGCTGATCGGCTTCCGCACCGCGTTCGGCGAGGTCGCCGCCCGGCCCGCCTCGGCCTGGACGCCGGAGATGATCACGCTGCTGGCCGGCGGGGCGACGCTCGGCGTCGTGATCCAGACGCTCGCGCTCGTCATCGCGTTCCGCCAGGCCGGACTGCGGGTGCGCCCGGACTTCCACTGGCGCGATGCCGGCCTCGGCCGCTTCGGCCGCCTCGCCGCCTGGACCTTCGGCGCGACGCTGGTCTCGCAGGCCGCCGGCGTCTTCGAGTCCAACGTGCTGTCGCTGGCGACCGGGAGCGCATCGATCGCGGCGATGACGCTCTCCCAGGCGATCTACATCCTGCCGTACTCGATCGTCACGATCTCGATCGCCGTGCCCTACTTCACCCGGATGAGCGGGCACGCGCAGGCGGGGAACCGGGTCGCGCTCGGGGCGGACCTGACGAACGCCGTGACCGCGGTGCTGCTGTTCCAGGTGTTCTTCGCCGTCGCGATGGCGATCACCGCGCCGTGGATCGCGACCCTGTTCACCTCCGAGCCGGGCGGGCGCGCCGCGGTCGCCGCGGTGCTCGCCTGCACGCTCATCGGGCTGGTCCCGGCGAGCGTCTCCGGGGTGCTGCTGCGCGGGTGGTACGCGCTCGACGACACCCGGACGCCGTTCTTCCTGCAGACCACCCAGGTCGCGCTCTACGTGGGCGCGCTCGTCCTGATCGCGGCCGTCCGCCCGCCGGTCGACGTCATCGCGGTCGCGACGGCGCTGTCCCTCGCGGGCGCGATCCTGGTCTACGCGGTGCTGTCGCTCGCGCTCATCCGGCGCAAGGTGCCGGCGCTCCGGGTGAGCCGCGTCCTCGGCCGGCTCGGCTGGTTCCTGGCGGCCATGGTCCCGGCCGCCGCGCTCGGGTGGTGGCTGTCCGCCCGGGTGCTCGGCGGCACCGAGCTCGGCGCCTATCCGGACGGCACGGCCGGCGGCGCGCTCGTGGTGATCCTGGTCACCGGGCTCGCGATGCTCGTGGTCTACCTCGGCGTGCTGCTGGCGACGCGCAGCCCGGAGCTCGGGACCTTCCTGCGGCCGATCCGCGCCCGGCTGGCGCGCCGAGGCGGCGAGTCGTCGGGCCCGGGCGACTCGGAATAGCCTGGTCTCCCCCGGCGTTCTCCGCGTCGAGCAGACAGGAACCCTCATGGCAGTGCACAAGGTCGTCATCATCGGCAGCGGCCCGGCCGGCTACACCGCCGGCATCTACACCGCCAGGGCGAGCCTGGAGCCGGTGCTCGTCGCCTCCTCGATCGAGCCGGGCGGCGAGCTCACCAAGACGACCGAGGTGGAGAACTTCCCCGGCTTCCCGAAGGGGATCATGGGCCCGGACCTGATGGAGGAGATGCGCGAGCAGGCCGAGCGCTTCGGCACCACGGTCGTCTACGACGACGTCGTCGCCCTCGACCTGGACGGCGACGTCAAGCGCGTCACGCTCGGCGACGGCACGGTGCTCGAGGCGCAGTCGGTCATCTTCGCGACCGGCTCGGCCTACCGGAGGCTCGGCCTGGCGGATGAGGAGCGGCTGTCCGGCCACGGCGTCTCCTGGTGCGCGACCTGCGACGGCTTCTTCTTCCGGCAGCAGGTGATCGCGGTCGTCGGCGGCGGCGACTCGGCGATGGAGGAGGCGACCTTCCTCACGAAGTTCGCCGACAAGGTGTACCTGATCCACCGCTCGTCGACCTTCCGGGCGTCGAGCATCATGCTCGAGCGCGCGCAGCGCGACCCGAAGATCGAGTTCGTCACCGACGCGGAGGTGGTCGCCATCAACGGCGGCGACTCGGTCGAGTCGCTGACGCTGCGCGACACCCGGACCGGCGCCGAGCGCTCGCTCCCGGTCACCGGGCTGTTCGTCGCGATCGGCGCCGACCCGCGCACGCACCTGGTGCACGGCAAGCTCGACCTCACGCCCGCCGGCACCATCCACGTCGACGGCCGCTCCTCCCGCACCTCGGTGCCCGGGGTGTTCGCGGCCGGCGACGTGGTCGATCCGACCTACCGCCAGGCGGTCACGGCCGCGGCCTCCGGCACGGTCGCCGCGATCGACGTCGAGCACTATCTCGCCGCCCTCGCCGGCTGAGACGGCCGCGCCGGCCGCCCCCTCGAACCCGCCCCGAACCCGACGACCAGGAGAGAACCCCATGAGCAGCGCCCCAGCCGTCACCGACGCGACCTTCGACGCCGAGGTGCTCGGCGCCACCGACACGGTCCTCGTCGACTTCTGGGCGGAGTGGTGCGGCCCGTGCCGCGCGGTCTCCCCGATCCTGGACCAGATCGCGCAGGAGCACGCCGGGAGGATCCGGATCGTGAAGCTCAACGTCGACGAGAACCCGGCCACGACCATGCGGTACGGCATCACCGGCATCCCCGCGATGAAGGTGTTCCGCGGCGGTCAGGAGGTCAAGGAGATCGTCGGCGCCCGCCCGAAGCAGGTGCTCGAGGCGGAGCTCGCCGAGTTCCTGTGAGACCCGCGGAGTAGGCTCTCCCGTCATGACGACGGGTACGAACCTCGACCCCTGGTACGACAGCTATGCCGCGCGATCCGCGGGCCTGGCGGCGTCCGAGGTGCGAGCGCTCTTCGCCGTCGCGTCGCGGCCCGAGGTCGTGAGCCTCGCCGGCGGCATGCCGTACGTCTCCGCCCTGCCGAAGGAGCTGGTGCAGGGCGCGCTCGACCGCGTGCTGAACGACCACGGCCCCCAGGCCATGCAGTACGGATCCGGTCAGGGCCTGCCGCGGCTGCGCGAGCAGATCCTCGAGGTCATGGCGCTCGAGGGCATCCGCGCCTCGGTCGACGACCTCGTCGTCACGACCGGCTCGCAGCACGCGCTCGAGCTGATCACCAAGCTCTTCATCGACCCGGGCGACGTCGTCCTCGCCGAGGCGCCGACCTACGTCACGGCGCTGGTCGTGTTCCACTCCTTCCAGGCGGATGTGCAGCACGTCGCGACCGACGCCCAGGGCCTGGTGCCCGAGGCGCTGCGCACGCGCATCGCCGAGCTCAAGGCCGAGGGCCGGCGGATCAAGTTCCTCTACACGGTGCCGTCCTTCGGCAACCCGTCGGGCGTCACGCTGCCGTGGGACCGGCGCACCGAGATCCTCGAGATCTGCCGCTCGGAGGGCATCCTCGTGCTCGAGGACAACCCGTACGGGCTGCTGTGGTTCGACCAGCCCGCGCCGCACGCGATGCGCTCGGTCGAGGAGGACGGCGTCGTCTACCTCGGCACGTTCTCCAAGACGCTCGCACCCGGCTTCCGCGTCGGCTGGGCGCTCGCGCCGCACGCGATCCGCGAGAAGCTCATCCTCGCGAACGAGGCGGCGATCCTCTCGCCGTCCTCGTTCTCCCAGTACGTCATCAGCGAGTACCTGTCCTCGGCCGACTGGAAGGGCCAGATCGACGCGTTCCGCGGCGTGTACCGGGAGCGGCGCGACGCGATGCTCGCCGCCCTCGACGACTACCTGCCGGACCTGAGCTGGACGCACCCGGACGGCGGCTTCTACGTCTGGGTCACGCTCCCCGACCACCTCGACTCGAAGGCGATGCTGCCCCGCGCGGTCAAGGAGCTCGTCGCGTACACGCCGGGCACGGCGTTCTACGCCGACGGCGAGGGGCGCTCCCACCTCCGGCTGTCGTTCTGCTATCCGACGCCGGAGTTCATCCGGGAGGGCGTGCGCCGGCTGTCGCTCGTCGTGGGCGGCGAGCTCGACCTGCTCAGCGAGTTCTCGCAGACCGCGCCGCTGCCGGTCTCAGCCGAGCGCGCCGAGCCGGTGTTCGTGCCGCCGACCTCGCTCGCATGAGCGGGCGGAAGCGGACGAGGGGGAGCGGGCCGTGGCGCTGACCTCCGTGCTCGTGCTCGCGGGCGGGATCTCCCACGAGCGCGACATCTCGCTGCGCAGCGGTCGCCGGGTCGCCGACGGGCTGCTCGCGCACGGGCTCTCGGTCACCGTCCGCGACCCGGACGCCTCGCTGCTCGCGCACCTCCGGGCGCACCGCCCCGACGTGGTCTGGCCCGCCCTGCACGGCGCCTCCGGCGAGGACGGGGCGCTGCGCGGCCTGCTCGACTTCATCGGCGTGCCCTACGTCGGCTCGCGCGCGGACGCCGCGCGCCTGGCCTGGGACAAGCCGACCGCGAAGACCATCGTCACCCGCGCCGGCGTGCCCACCCCCGCCTCGATCACGCTGCCGCGGGAGGCGTTCCGCGAGCTCGGCGCCGTCGGCATCCTGGAGCAGATCTCGGACGAGTTCTCCGGCCCCCTCGTCGTCAAGCCCGCGCAGGGCGGCTCATCGCAGGGCGTGACCATCGTCGCGGACCGGGAGCGCCTGCCGCGGGCGATGGTCGACGCCTACACGTACTGGGACGTCGCGCTCATCGAGCAGCAGGTGACCGGCACCGAGATCGCGATCGCGATCCTCGACACCGGCGACGGGCCGACCGCGCTGCCGGCCGTCGAGATCGAGCCGATCGGCGGCGTGTACTCCTACGAGGCGCGCTACACGGCGGGGGAGACGCGGTTCTACACCCCCGCCAGGATCGACCCCGCGGTCGCCGAGCGCGCCGCGCAGGCTGCGCTCGACGCGCACCGGGCGCTCGGGCTGCGGCATCTCTCGCGGGTCGACCTCATCGTCGACCGGGCGGGGACGCCGTGGTTCCTGGAGGCGAACGTCATGCCCGGGCTCACCGAGACCTCGGTCTACCCGCAGGCGCTCGAGGCCGCCGGGTACGACGCCGGGCTCGCCTACCGGGCCCTCGCGGAGGCCGCGCTGCGCTGAGGCAGCCCGGTCCGGCGGCTCCGCGCATCCGTTCGTCCGGCCGCCCGGGATCGCGCTGTGAGACAGACGAATGCCTGATCAGAGCATCATTCCGAAATCGGAATACGTCAGGAGCGGTCGACGCCGAGCTCGTCGGCGATGCGATTGAGGTCCGCGACCGTCGCGAAGTCGATGACGATCTGGCCCTTCGACTTGCCGAGCGCGATCCGCACCCGGGTGTCGAGCCGGTCTCCGATCCGGGCGGCCAGGTCGTCGAGGTGCGCCTTGCGCCCTCCCGGCTTGGGCCCCGAGGCCCCACCGGCCGGCCGGGAGCCGTTCGCGAGCGACGCCGCGGCCTCGGCGGCGCGCACCGACAGCTCCTCGTTGACGATCTTGTCCGCGAGCCGCAGCATGCCGGGCTCGTCGCCGACCGAGAGGATCGCGCGGGCGTGCCCGGCGCTGAGCACCCCGGCGGCGACCCGGCGGCGGACCGGCTCCGGCAGGCGCAGCAGGCGGATGGTGTTCGCGATCTGCGGCCGCGAGCGCCCGATCCGCCCGGCGAGCTGCTCCTGGGTCACCCCGAAGTCCTCCAGCAGCTGCTGGTAGGCCTCCGCCTCCTCGATCGGGTTGAGGTCGGCACGGTGCAGGTTCTCCAGCAGCGCGTCGCGCAGCATCACGTCGTCCGAGGTGTCGCGCACCACCGCAGGGATCGCCGCCAGGCCGGCCGCCTTGCTCGCGCGCAGCCGGCGCTCGCCCATGACCAGCTCGTACTGCGGCTCGCCGGCGAGCGCCCCCAGCCGGGGCCGCACGACGATCGGCTGGAGCACGCCGAACTCCCGCACCGAGGTGACGAGCTCGGCGAGCGCCTCGTCGTCGAAGTGCTTCCTCGGGTTCACCGCGTTCGGCACGATGTCGTCGGGTGAGAGCGCCGCGAGCCGGGCGCCGGGCACGGCGAGCAGCCCGCGCTCGTCCTCGGCCGGGGGCTGCACAGCGCGGTCCGGGAAGAACACGTCGACCGGGCGGTCGTCGCTCGCGCTCGTCGGGATGAGCGCCCCGATGCCGCGGCCGAGGCCCCGCTTGCGTTCAGCCATCGTTCGACTCCTCTCGCGGCCGCGCGCCGCGCTTGGCGAGCTCGTGGGCGGCCTCCTGATACGCGACGGCCCCCGGGGAGCCGGCGTCGTAGGCGATGACGGTCTGACCGAAGCTCGGCGCCTCCGAGATGCGCACCGACCGCGGGATGACCGCGGCGAGCGTCTCGCGCGGGAAGTGCTCGCGGACGTCGCCGGCGACCTGGTGCGAGAGGTTCGTCCTGGAGTCGAACATCGTGAGCAGGATCGTCGAGAGGCGCAGCGCGGGGTTGAGGTACTTGCCGACCTCGCCGACGGTCTTGAGCAGCTGGCTGAGCCCCTCGAGCGCGTAGTACTCGCACTGCACGGGGATGAGCAGCTCGTGCCCCGCGGTCAGCGCGTTGACGGTGAGCAGGCCGAGCGACGGCGGGCAGTCGATGAACACGTAGTGGAAGCCGCGGCCCGCGACCGCGAGGAAGGCGTCCAGCGCGGTCCGCAGCCGCGTCTCGCGGGCGACCGCCAGGTAGAGCTCCGACTCGGCGCCGGCCAGGTCGATGTTCGCCGAGAGGCAGAACAGGCCCTCCCGTTCCGGACTCGCCTGCATGACGTCGTCGATCGCGGCGCCGTCGATGAGCACGTCGTACACCCCGGGATCCCCGACCCGATGGTCCACGCCGAGCGCCGTGGAGGCGTTGCCCTGGGGATCCAGGTCGATCACGAGCACGGTCGCCCCGGCGGCCGCGAGTCCCGCGGCGAGGTTGACGGTCGTCGTCGTCTTGCCGACGCCGCCCTTCTGGTTCGCGACGACGAACACCCTGGTGCGCTCCGGCAGCGGCACCACGTCGGCCTCGAGGCGCCCGCGCCGCTGCGCCAGATCGGCGAGCTGCGAGGCGATGGGGGTGTCGGTCATCGGTCCTTGTTTCACGTGAAACACGGCCGCTGCGCGGCCGGCGCCCGCGACGAAGCCGGGGACCCGACCACGATACCCGCTCGGTCCGATGTCGGACCCGGGGGTTAGCGTTTCCGCATGGACATCCGATTCGTGGCGGGCTTCGGCCCGATCGGCGCCGACGACCGCCGTTCGGCGGACTTCTGGCAGGGCGCACTCGGCATCGCGTTCGAGGAGCCGGCTCCCGGCTATCGCACGAACGACTCGCTGGACGGGGTCAAGGCCTTCGCGATCTGGCCGCTCGAGCAGGCTGCGGAGTCGACCTTCGGCGCACCGGACTGGCCCGCCGGGCGACCCACGCCGCAGGCCTGGATCGAGTTCGACGTGGAGAGCCCCGAGGCGGTCGTCGCCGCCGCGGAGGAGCTCGCCGCCGCGGGGCACGAGCTGCTGCGAGCCGCGGCCGAGGAGCCGTGGGGCCAGTGGACGGCCCGGCTGCAGTCCCCCGAGGGGCTTCTCGTCGGCATCTCCTATACGCCCTGGATGCACACGGCCGCCTGAGGGCGCAGCGCGCGGAACGCCGGGAACAGGGGCTGACCCCGAAACGCGACCCGCACCGCCGCAGGCGGCGGCGCCCGCCAGCCCCGAGTCGGCGTTTCGGGGTCAGCCCCTGTTCCCCGCCCATCTCGAACGCCGATGTTTCACGTGAAACATCGCAGGGGAGGCCGCTGGCCGGTTCTCCGAGGTGGGGATCGCAGGCCTGCCTCCGCCGTGAGCCGGCGGAGCGCGGCCGACGCGCGGCCGGCCGAGCCTCGGGCCGGCTCGAGGCCTCCTCAGCCGGCAGACGAACCCGACGAGTCCGACGAGCGCGCGATCAGACGAGCCTGCTGCACAGGCGATTCCCGCCCGCTCGACGAATCCGAGCACTCAGGACGCGGAAGCACGGATGCGCAGTGGCCGATCTCGACGAACGCGACCAGACGGACGAGCTCGACCGGAGGGGATCGTCGGCGAGCTGAAGGAGGGACCGGCCCCTCACCTCCCCGTGAAGCCGTGCTGTGCCGCGGTACGGATGCGGTACCCCCGAACCCGAACCTGAGC
>MKVN01000034.1:10709-24895 GCA_001898855.1 Micrococcales bacterium 73-13 | reverse complement strand
GGCCACGCCCGCCGCCGCGACCAGGTCCATCGCCACGGACCGCGCGCAACCCCGCTGCGCGAGCCCCGACTACGGGACCGTCGCGCGGAAGACGCGGGTGAGCTCGGGGGTGAGGCCCTCGCCGAGGGTGAGCACCTCGACGTTCGCGAGGCGGGCCCGGGCGATCTGCTTCGCCGCCGCCTCCCGCTCCTGCTCGACCCGCGCGCCCTTCATGAGGATGAGCTCGCCCCCCGGGCGCACGAGCGGCACGACCGCGGGGATCAGCGTGCGCAGCGCCGAGACCGCTCGCGCGGTGACCTGGTCGAGCCGCTCGACGTAGGGCGCCTCCTCGGCACGGGCGCGCACGACCTCGACGTTGGCGATCCCGAGCTCCTCGGCGACGGCACGAAGCCAGTCGGTGCGCCGCTCCATCGGCTCGATGAGCACGAACGAGGCATCGGGTCGGGCGATCGCGAGCACCAGGCCCGGGAGGCCAGCGCCGCTGCCGACATCGCCGACCAGGGCGCCCTCGCGCAGCAGCGGGGCGACGAGACCGGAGTTCAGGACGTGCCGAGTCCAGAGCCGGGGCAGCTCGAGCGGGCCGACGAGACCGAGCTCCTCGCCGCGCTCGGCGAGGCGGGCCGTGAACGCCCTGGCGCGATCGATCGTGTCGCCGAACACCGCCGCCGCGGCGGCCGGCTCCGGCTCGAGCCCGTCCGAGTGTTTCACGTGAAACATCCGCCTTCCGGATCCCCGGGGTCAGCCTCGGCGGATCACCGTGTGCCGGTCCGCGCCCTCGCCCTCGGACTCGGAGACGCAGCCGCGCTCGGCGACGAGGTCGTGGACCAGCTTGCGCTCGTAGGACGACATCGCGGGGAGCGCCGCGGAGGCCGCGCCCTCCTCGAGCCGGCGCACCGCGGCGTCGACGAGCCGCGCGAGCTCGCCGGCACGGGCGTCGCGGGAGCCGCCGATGTCCAGGATCAGCCGCGAGAACTCGCCGGTCCGCGCCTGCACGGCAAGCCGCGCGAGCTCCTGCAGCGCGGACACCGTGTCGGGCTTGGAGAGCACGCGCAGGCCGGCGGAGCCCTCCGCGGCGCTCACCGTGATGACGATGCGATTCCCGCGGTCGTCGATGTCGATGTCGCCGTCCAGGTCGGCGATGTCGAGGAGCTCCTCGATGTAGTCCGCTGCGACGTCCGCCTCGTCGGCCTCGACCGCGTTCTGCCCGTTCATCGGCGTCCGCCCTTCTTCTTGCGACGCTTGCTCATCGGCTGCTGCCGCTGCGTGTTCTCCGGCTTCTCCGGCTCCGCGGGCGCCGCGTCGTCGAACTCGACCACCTCGATGCCCTTGCCCTTGCGCTGCTGCTTCCGGAGCATCCGCGCCTCGCGGGCGAGCGCCGCCTCGGAGCCCGGGGTCGGCATGTTCCGGATCACGATGTACTGCTGCCCGAGCGTCCAGAGGTTCGAGGCGACCCAGTAGAACATGACGCCGATCGGGAACGCCCAGCTGGAGAAGACGAACACGAAGGGGAGGATGTAGAGCAGCACCCGCTGCTGCCGGTACATCGGACTCGACTTCATCTCCGGCGACTGGTTCTTCGACATGATCTGCAGCTGGGTGACGAACTGCGAGGCGGTCATCAGCACGATCATCGTGATCGCGAGGACCCAGACCGCGACGTTGCCGTTCGCGCTCTGGATGGAGGAGTGCAGCGGGGCGCCGAAGAGCGTCGCGTTGCTGAAGGACATGGCGAGGTTCGCGTCCATCAGGCCGCCGTCGATGCCCGGCTTCGGGTAGGCGGCATCGCCCGGCGCGATGCCCGGCGCGAGGTTGGCCACCGTCGTCGCGAAGTTCGCCGCCGTGGAGAGCACGAAGAACAGCGAGATGAAGATCGGCATCTGGATGAGCAGCGGCAGGCAGGAGCTCAGCGGATTGGTGCCGTGCTTCTTGTACAGCGCCATCGTCTCGCGGGACATCGCCTCGCGGGAGAACTGGTCCTTCTTCCCGCGGTACTTGTCCTGGATGCGCTTCATCTCGGGGGAGAGCAGCAGCATCTTGCGCTGCGACCGGATCTGCCGCACGAAGAGCGGGATCAGCGCGGCGCGCACCACGAGCGTGAGGCACACGATCGACAGCACCCAGGTGATGCCCTGGTCGCCGTCGAAGCCGATGGCGTCGAACAGCCAGTGGAAGCCCACGAGCACGGCCTCGATGACCCACTTGATCGGCCACAGGATGATCCCGAAGAAATCCATCGCGGACTAGCTCCTTTCCAGACCGCTGACGAAGCCGAATCGGCCGACCGCAGGGCGTGCGTGATCGCAGGGCGGGACGTCGTCGATCCCGCCGGCGGCCCAGGGGTGGCAGCGTGCGAGCCGCCTGGATCCGAGCCAGACCCCGCGGATCATGCCGTGCTGCTGGATCGCCTCCAGCGCGTAGCGGGAGCAGCTCGGGTAGTACTTGCAGACGTCGCCGTACAGCGGCGAGATGACCGCCCGATAGGTCGAGAGCAGTGCGATGCAGGCGTTGCGGGGCAGCAGCAGCACGGCCTGCCGCAGGCCGGCGCGATTCGCCGGGCCCGGGACCGCGGTCGGCGGCGAGCCCTGCGAGACGGGGGGCGCCGAGGTCCGCGCGGCGAGCGCGCTCACGCGACGGCTCCGAGCTGGGCGGCGAGGTCGGCTCGCAGCAGCTCGCTGCTCGCTCCCGCGGAAGCGGGCAGGGCGCGCACCACGACGTCGATCCCGGCGGATCCGGCGGCGATCCGCTCGGCGCAGAGCGCCCGCAGCCGCCGTTTGACCGCATTGCGCCGGACGGCGCCACCGACGGTTTTCGGTACGACGAAACCGAAGCGGGCCGGGGAGCCGTCGGGCGTGCGCAGGGCGTGCGTGACGAGCATCGTCCCGCTGCGCCGACGGCCCGCCCTCATCGTCGCGCGGAACTCGCCGGCACTGGTAATCCGATGCTGCTTGGGGAGCAAGACCGGAGGTTCAGGCGGAGAGCTCGCTGCGGCCCTTGCGGCGGCGGGCGGCGAGGATGGCGCGACCGGCACGGGTGCGCATGCGGGCGCGGAAGCCGTGGGTCTTGGCGCGCTTCCGGTTGTTCGGCTGGAACGTACGCTTCGACATGATCGGGACTCCTTGTGTCCGGCGGCCGGGGCCGGCGCGAGAGGGGAAGGCCGCTCGGACTGGGACCAGTCCCCGCGGAAGTCAACTTGTCGATTGTAGGCGGTCTCCGGCCTCCGGTCAAAGACGGGGCGGATTATCCGCGGCCGAGCACGAACCGGTGGTAGCGACGCGCGGGACGCAACTACAGTAAGACCCGCGCGTCCGCGCCCCGGCCCATCGCCTCCACCGAGCCGCCGCCGGTCGTTACCGAGGAGGATCCCCGCGTGAGCGAGATCGACGTCCCGGCCCTGTGGTCGACGATCGTCGCGCGGCTCGCGGAGGACGAGCGGGTCACCCCGCAGCTGACCGGCTTCCTCGCCATGGTCCAGCCGCGCGGTGTCATGGGCGGCATCATCTACCTCGAGGTCCCGAACGAGCTGACCCGGAGCATGCTCGAGCAGCGCGTGCGGCTGCCGCTGCTCGCGGCGATCGCGGACAGCGCCGACGGCGACGTCGCCTCCTTCGCGATCGTCGTGAACCCGGCGATCGACACCGAGCCGATCCCGGTCGTCGGCCCGGGCGAGGACGAGGACGAGGCGCCCTCGCCGGCTCCTCGCCGGGGGGACACCCGGCTGAACCCGAAGTACAACTTCGACAACTTCGTGATCGGCGGCTCGAACCGCTTCGCGCACGCCGCCGCGGTCGCCGTCGCGGAGGCGCCGGCCAAGGCCTACAACCCGCTGTTCATCTACGGCGACTCGGGGCTCGGGAAGACCCACCTGCTGCACGCGATCGGACACTACGCGGAGAACCTGTACCAGGGGATCCAGGTCCGATACGTCAACTCTGAGGACTTCACCAACGACTTCATCAACGCGATCCAGAACAACACGGTCGCCGCGTTCAACAAGCGCTACCGCGAGGTCGACATCCTGCTGATCGACGACATCCAGTTCCTGCAGGGCAAGGAGCAGACGCAGGAGGCGTTCTTCCACACCTTCAACACGCTCCACGACCACAACAAGCAGGTCGTCATCACCAGCGACGTGCAGCCGAGGTACCTGACCGGCTTCGAGGACCGGATGCGCTCGCGGTTCGAGTGGGGACTGCTCACCGACGTGCAGGCCCCGGACCTCGAGACGCGCATCGCGATCCTCCGGAAGAAGGCGCAGAGCGAGCGGCTGCAGGTCGACAACGAGATCCTCGAGTTCATGGCCTCCAAGGTCTCGTCGAACATCCGGGAGCTCGAGGGCATCCTGATCCGGGTCACGGCGTTCGCGAACCTCAACCGCAGCGCGGTCGACATGGAGCTCGTGCAGACCGTGCTCAAGGACGTCGTGGCGATCGGCGAGGACAGCGTCATCTCCCCGGCCGACATCGTGAACGAGACCGCCGACTACTTCAAGCTGCCGGTCGACGAGATCTACGGCTCGTCCCGGGTCCAGGCGGTCGCCCAGGCGCGGCAGATCGCCATGTACCTGTGCCGCGAAATGACCGACCTGTCCCTGCCGAAGATCGGTCAGCTGTTCGGCAACCGCGACCACACCACCGTGATGTACGCGAACAAGAAGATCACGACGCTCATGAAGGAGCGCCGGTCCGTCTACAACCAGGTCAGCGAGATCACCAGCAGGATCCGCCAGGGGCAGCGGAACGGCTGAAGCGGGTCCGACCGCGATCCGGATGCGCGTAGCACATCTCCGGCATTCTGCACACTGTTGAATCGCCTGTGGAAAACCTCCGGACAGCCGATCGGAATTGTTGACGAAGCAGGTCGGACGAGTTGAGGAGCCCATCGTCGCATCGCTCGAGCGGATGACAATCCACAGACTCTCAACAGTCTGTGGACATCTCACACGGATGTAGTTCTCCCCGCGGGCCACGGCATTCGAGAGCTGTCCACAGATTCCACAACGGCTATGAGTAGTAACCATCTGTTCATCGACCCGGATTCCCCAACGCCGACGGATCCGCCCGGTACCGGCGTCCGGGGCCTGTGGCAGGATGAGAGTCCGCAGCAGAAGGGGACCCACGTGAGGTTCGAGGTCAATCGCGACGTCTTCAGCGAGGCGGTGTCGTTCGCCGTCAAGCTGCTTCCGCAGCGCACGACGCTCCCGATCCTCGGCGGCGTGCTCATCGAGGCGGGCGACGACAGCGTCACGCTCTCGGCCTTCGACTACGAGTCATCGGCGCGCACCACGATCGGGGCCGCGGTCGGCGAGCCGGGCCGTGCACTCGTGTCGGGCCGGCTGCTCGCCGACATCGCGAGCCGGCTCCCGGCCGCCCCGGTCGAGTTCTCCGTCGACGGCGGACGGGTGTCCATCCGCTGCGGCGCCGGTCGCTTCACGCTGCTGCCGATGCCGGTCGAGGAGTACCCGGCGCTGCCCGAGCTCGCTGCGGCCGGCGGGCTCGTCCCCGGGGAGCTGCTGGCGGACGCGATCGGGCAGGTGGTGGTCGCCGCCTCCCGCGACGACGTCACGCCGGTCATCACCGGCGTCCAGCTCGAGGTCGGCGAGAACTCGCTGTCCCTCGTGGCCACGGACCGGTACCGGGTCGCGATCCGCGACATCCCGTGGGACTCCGCGGACTCCGGCATCGTCGAGGCCACCGCGCTCGTCCCGGCGCGGGTGCTCGCCGAGATCGGCAAGACCTTCGCGCACGCGAAGACCGTCAGGATCGCGATCGCCGAGGGCGGGGACCGGGAGCTGATCGCGTTCTCCGCCGAGGACAAGGCGGTGACCAGCCTGCTGATCAAGGGGAACTACCCCCCGGTCAAGCGCCTCTTCCCGCAGTCGGTCGAGGACTACGCGGTGCTCTCCACGTCGGACCTGGTGGACGCGGTGCGCCGGGTCTCCCTCGTGCTCGAGCGGGAGGCCGCACTGCGCTTCTCCTTCTCTCCGGACGGCCTCACGCTGGAGGCGGCCGGCGGGGAGCAGGCGCAGGCGTCGGAGTCGATCGATGCGGTGCTCACCGGGGAGGAGACCGTCGTCTCCCTCAAGCCGCAGTTCCTCATCGACGCGCTCGGCGGCGTCCACTCGGAGTTCGTCCGGCTCGGCTTCACCCGCACGGACAACCCGAACAAGCCGGGGCCCGTGCTGATCACCGCGCAGACCTCGGGCGACACGGGTCCGAGCTCGTTCCGCTATCTGCTCCAGCCGAACCTGCTGCTGCGCTGATGGCATGCACGTCGCCCACCTCGAACTGAGGGACTACCGGAACTATCGCGAGGCCTCCCTCCCGCTCGCGCCGGGCGTCACGGTCATCGTCGGACCGAACGGCCAGGGCAAGACGAACCTCGTCGAGGCGATCGGCTATCTCGCGTCGGGGGCCTCGCATCGCGTTGCCGGCGATCAGCCGCTGGTGCGCCAGGGCGAGGACCGGGCGATCGTCCGAGCCCGGCTGCGGCACGGCGATCGGGCGGTCACGATGGAGGCGGAGCTCAACCGCACCGGCACGAACCGCCTCCAGGTCAACGGCCAGCCGGTGCGCTCCAGGGAGGCGCGCCGGTATCTCGACTCGGTGCTGTTCGCACCGGAGGACCTCGCGACGGTCCGAGGGGAGCCCGGCGGCCGGCGGCGCTTCCTCGACGAGCTGCTCGCGATGCGCCAGCCGAGGATGGCGGGCGTCCTGACCGACTACGAACGGGTGCTGCGCCAGCGGAACACGCTGCTGAAGTCGGCCCGGGCGAGCCGCGTCGGCGCGTCGGCGCTCGGCACGCTCGACGTATGGGACGAGCGGCTCGCCGCGCTCGGCGCCGAGCTGGTCTCCGGCCGCGACGCGCTCGTGGCGGAGCTCGCGCCGCATGTCGCAGGGGCGTACCAGGCGATCGCCGGTGCCGCGCAGGAGGTGCGGCTGTCGACCGAGACCACGGCGGACGGGGATCCGGACGCCTTTCTCGAGCGGCTCCGCGCTCGGCGGTCCGACGAGCTCGAGCGGGCCGTCACGCTGGTCGGCCCGCATCGGGACGACCTCCTGATCGAGCTGAACGGCATGCCGGCGCGCACCACCGCGAGCCACGGGGAGTCCTGGTCGACCGCGCTCGCGCTCAAGCTCGCGTCCGCCGAGCTGCTGCGGGAGACCGGACAGGCCGGCGATCCCGTCCTCGTCCTCGACGACGTGTTCGCCGAGCTGGACGCCGGCCGGCGCGCGCGGCTGGTGGACGCGGTGACCGGCTACGAGCAGGTGCTCGTCACGGCCGCGGTGGCGGAGGACGTCCCGGCCGGCCTGGTCGGCCGCACGATCCGGATCCGCGCCGGCGAGATCCTCGGAGCGGACGCGGAGCCCGGCGATGGCTGAACGCCGGGGCGGAGAGCATCTCAGCGTCTTCCGACGGTTCCAGCGCCGTTTCGGCGGCCGCCGATCGGCGCGGATCGAGGTCGGCGACGGATCGGGTGCGGCCCCGTTCGAGCCGGGGCGGGACCCGGGCTCGATCGGCGCCGCGCTCGCCGGACTCGTCCGGGAGCGCGGCTGGGAGGGCGAGCTCGCCCGCTCCGAGCTGTTCGTCGGCTGGGCGGACGCGGTGGGCCCGGCGGTCGCCGATCACACCGCGCCGGTCTCGCTCGAGGAGGGCGTCCTCGTCATCCGCTGCGACTCGACGGCGTGGGCGACGCAGCTCGGCCTGATGCGACCCCAGCTGCTCGCCGCGCTCGGCGAGCGCTTCCCCGACGCGGGCGTCGCGGGCCTGCGCCTTCTGGGACCCGACGTACCCTCCTTCAAACGCGGCCTCAGATCGGTTCCAGGGCGCGGTCCGCGGGACACCTACGGCTGAGGCACCATCTTCGCCATCCGATGAACTTTTCGAGGCGCAGCGGGGCGTACAGGGCCTCGATCGAGCCCCCGCCGGATATAATCGTGGGATGACGCCTGACGCACCGGAACCAGCGACCACGGCTCCGGGCAGCGGGAGGGGCGACACCGGCCGGGTGCCGGAGGGCAGCTACGACGCCGCGAACATCCAGGTGCTCGAAGGCCTCGAGGCGGTGCGCAAGCGCCCGGGCATGTACATCGGCTCGACGGGTCCCCGCGGATTGCACCACCTCGTCTACGAGGTCGTCGACAACTCGGTCGACGAGGCGATGGCCGGATACGCCTCCGACATCCGCGTCACGCTGCTCGCCGACGGCGGGCTGCGGGTCGTCGACGACGGGCGCGGCATCCCGGTCGCCGAGCATCCGACCGAGAAGGTGTCGACGGTCCAGGTCGTCATGACGATCCTGCACGCCGGCGGCAAGTTCGGCGGCGGCGGCTACGCCGTCTCCGGGGGCCTGCACGGCGTCGGCATCTCGGTCGTCAACGCGCTCTCGAGCCGGATCGAGACCGAGGTGCGGCGCGAGGGGCACGTCTGGCGGATGTCCTTCACGAACGGCGTGCCGGACGCGCCGCTGGCGCGCGCCGAGGCGAGCCAGGGGACCGGGACGACCCAGACCTTCTGGCCGAACCCGGACATCTTCGAGACCGTCGAGTTCGACTTCGAGACGCTGCGCTCCCGGTTCCAGCAGATGGCGTTCCTCAACAAGGGCCTGCGGATCACGCTCGTCGACGAGCGGATCGGCCGGGACGGCGTCGAGGCGGTGGTCGAGAGCTACCGCTACGAGCGCGGCCTCGTCGACTACGTCGAGTACCTCAACGGCCGGAAGAGGTCCGACGCCATCCACGAGGAGATCATCGCCTTCGAGGCCGAGGACACCGAGCGGCGGATGGCGCTCGAGATCGCCATGCAGTGGACCACCGACTACAACGAGTCCGTCCACACCTACGCGAACGCGATCAACACGCACGAGGGCGGCACGCACGAGGAGGGGTTCCGCGCGGCGCTGACCACGCTCGTCAACAAGTACGCCCGCGAGAAGGGCCTGCTCAAGGACAAGGACGAGAACCTCTCCGGCGACGACGTCCGGGAGGGCCTGACCGCGGTCATCTCGATCAAGCTCGGCGAGCCGCAGTTCGAGGGCCAGACCAAGACGAAGCTCGGCAACACCGAGGCGAAGTCCTTCGTGCAGCGGGTCGTCGGCGACCAGCTCGCGGACTGGTTCGACCGGAACCCGAACCAGTCCAGGGACATCGTCAAGAAGGCGATCCAGGCCTCCGCGGCCCGGATCGCCGCCAGGAGGGCGCGCGAGCAGACCCGGCGCAAGGGCCTGCTCGAGGGCGGCGGCATGCCCGGCAAGCTCAAGGACTGCTCGAGCCGGAACCCGGCGGACTCCGAGATCTTCCTGGTCGAGGGCGACTCGGCCGGCGGGTCCGCGGTGCAGGGCCGCGATCCGGAGACCCAGGCGATCCTGCCGCTGCGCGGCAAGATCCTCAACGTCGAGAAGGCGCGGCTCGACCGCGCCCTCGGCAACGCGGAGATCCAGGCGATGATCACCGCCTTCGGCACCGGCATCGGCGAGGACTTCGACGGCGAGAAGGCCAGGTACCACAAGATCGTCCTGATGGCCGACGCCGACGTCGACGGCCAGCACATCACGACGCTGCTGCTCACCCTGCTCTTCCGCTACATGCGCCCGCTCATCGAGGTGGGCTACGTCTACCTCGCCCAGCCGCCGCTCTACCGGATCAAGTGGACGAACGCCGAGCACGAGTTCGCGTACTCCGATCGCGAGCGCGACGCGCTCATCGCGGAGGGGACGAAGGCCGGGCGCCGGCTGCCGCGCGAGAACCAGAACCCGGTGCAGCGCTACAAGGGGCTCGGCGAGATGAACCACCAGGAGCTCTGGGACACCACCATGAACCCGGACACCCGGACGCTGCGCCAGGTGACGCTCGACGACGCGGCCGTGGCGGACGCGGTGTTCGCCACGCTCATGGGCGACGACGTCGATGCGCGCCGGCAGTTCATCCAGCAGAACGCGAAGGACGTCCGCTTCCTGGACATCTGACGCCGGCCGAGCAGACCGCAGGGCACCGGGACCCGATCGACGAGGAACAGGCAGATGGCAGACGAACTGACCGACCGGATCGAGCCGGTCGACCTCCAGCTGGAGATGCAGCGCTCGTACCTCGACTACGCGATGAGCGTCATCGTCGGGCGGGCGCTGCCGGACGTCCGCGACGGGCTGAAGCCGGTGCACCGCCGGGTCATCTACACCATGTACGACGGCGGCTACCGCCCGGACCGCGCCTTCTCCAAGTGCACGCGCATCATCGGCGACGTCATGGGGCAGTTCCACCCGCACGGCGACAGCTCGGTCTACGACGCGCTGGTGCGCCTCGTCCAGCCCTGGTCGCTGCGCTACCCGCTCGCGCTCGGTCAGGGCAACTTCGGCTCGCCCGGGAACGACGGCGCCGCCGCGCACCGGTACACCGAGACGAAGATGGCGCCGCTGGCCATGGAGATGGTGCGGGACATCGACGAGGACACCGTCGACTTCCAGGACAACTACGACGGCCGCACCCAGGAGCCGGTCGTGCTGCCGAGCCGGTTCCCGAACCTGCTCGTCAACGGCTCGGTCGGCATCGCCGTCGGCATGGCGACGAACATCCCCCCGCACAACCTCCGCGAGGTCGCCGCCGCGGCGCTCTGGGCGCTCGAGCACCCGGAGGCGAGCGGCGAGGAGCTGCAGGACGCGCTCATCGAGCGGATCAAGGGCCCGGACTTCCCGACCGGCGCGACCATCCTCGGGGTCAAGGGCATCCGGGACGCCTACCGCACCGGGCGCGGCTCGATCACGATGCGCGCCGTCGTCGCCGTCGAGGAGATCCAGGGCCGGACCTGCCTCGTCGTCACCGAGCTGCCGTACCAGGTCAACCCGGACAACCTCGCGATGAAGATCGCGGAGCTGGTCAAGGAGAGCAAGCTCGCCGGCATCGCCGACATCCGGGACGAGACCTCCGGCCGTACCGGCCAGCGGCTCGTCATCGTGCTGAAGCGCGACGCCGTCGCGAAGGTCGTGCTGAACAACCTGTACAAGCACACCCAGCTGCAGGAGAACTTCGGCGCGAACATGCTCGCGATCGTCGACGGCGTGCCGCGCACGCTGTCGATCGACCAGTTCATCCTGCTGTGGATCGAGCACCAGATCGAGGTCATCGTCCGGCGCACCCGCTTCCGGCTCGCCGAGGCGGAGAAGCGCGCCCATATCCTGCGCGGCTATCTGAAGGCGCTCGACGCCCTCGACGAGGTGATCGCCCTGATCCGCCGCTCGCCGACGGTCGAGGACGCCCGCGAGGGGCTGCAGGCGCTGCTGTCGATCGACGAGCTGCAGGCGAACGCGATCCTCGAGCTCCAGCTGCGCCGGCTCGCGGCGCTCGAGCGGCAGAAGATCATCGAGGAGCACGACGCGATCGAGGCCAGGATCAAGGACCTCGGCGAGATCCTCGCCTCCCCGGCGCGGCAGCGCTCGCTCATCTCCGAGGAGCTGACCGAGATCGCGGCGAGGTACGGCGACGACCGGCGCACCGAGATCCTGCTCGGCTTCGACGGGGACGTGTCCATCGAGGACCTCATCCCCGAGGAGGAGATGGTCGTCACGGTCACCCGCGGCGGCTACGTGAAGCGCACCCGCAGCGACAACTACCGCTCGCAGCACCGCGGCGGCAAGGGCGTTCGCGGCGCGTCGCTGCGCGCCGACGACATCGTCTCGCACTTCTTCGTCACCACGACGCACCACTGGCTGCTGTTCTTCACGAACACCGGACGCGTCTACCGGGCGAAGACCTACGAGCTGCCCGAGGGCGGCCGCGACGCGAAGGGCCAGCACGTCGCGAACCTGCTCGCGCTGCAGCCGGGCGAGGAGATCGCGCAGGTGCTCGACATCCGCGACTACGGCGTCGCCCGGTTCCTGGTGCTGGCCACCGCCGGCGGCCTGGTGAAGAAGACGGCGCTGTCCGAGTACGACACGAACCGCTCCGGCGGCATCATCGCGATCAACCTGCGCGAGGGCGACGAGCTGGTCTCGGCGATGCTCGCCGACGAGTCGGACGACATCCTGCTCGTCTCGACGAAGGGGATGTCGCTGCGGTTCGCCGCGGACGACACCGCGCTGCGGCCGATGGGCCGCGCGACCAGCGGCGTCAAGGGCATGTCCTTCCGCGCGGGCGACCGGCTGCTCAGCGCCGACGTGCTCAAGGCCGGGGACGACCTCGACGGCCGCTTCGTCGTCACCGTCACGGACGGCGGCTTCGCCAAGCGCAGCGCGATCGCGGAGTACCGGCCGCAGGGCCGCGGCGGCCTCGGCATCAAGGTCGCGAAGCTCAACGACGATCGCGGCGGCCTCGCCGGCGCGATCATCGCGGGCGAGGAGGACGAGGTGCTCGTGGTTCTCGCCAGCGGCAAGGTGGTACGCTCGTCCGTCTCCGAAGTGCGGCCGACCGGTCGCGATTCCATGGGTGTCGTCTTCGCCAGGTTCGACGACGAGGACCGCATCCTCGCGATCGCGAGGAACAGCGAGCGACACCTCGACGAGCAGGACATCGGAAAGGACGAGCCCAGCGCATGAGCGTCGCCGAAAAGCTCCAGAAGAAGTCGGGGGGGCGCAAGGCCGCCGCCAAGCAGGTCCGCCTCAAGCTCGTCTACATCGACTTCTGGTCGGCGCTCAAGCTCTCGTTCTTCGTGGCGCTCGCCCTCGGCATCATCACCGTGGTGCTCGCCGGACTGCTCTGGATCGTGCTCAACTCGACGGGCATCTTCATCAACCTCGACGGGATCCTCGCCGACCTGTTCAACCAGCCGGACTTCTCGCTCGCCAAGGACTTCTCGTTCGCGCGCGTCATGACGTTCGCCGCGGTCATCGGCCTGATCAACACGGTCATCTTCACGGTGCTCGGCGCGATCGCCGCGGTGCTCTACAACATGATCGTCAAGATCACCGGAGGCCTCCTCGTCGGCTTCACCAACAGCTGAGCGCTTCCGCGAGTCTGCTAGGCTCGTCACTCGGTTCTCGGGGCTATAGCTCAGGCGGTTAGAGCGCTTCGCTGATAACGAAGAGGTCCCAGGTTCAAGTCCTGGTAGCCCCACCGATACGGCACTCGCTGGTCGAGCAGGCCCCCGACGGCCGTCTCGATGCCAGGGCCCTTAGCTCAATTGGTAGAGCGCCTGCTTTGCAAGCAGGAGGTCGCCGGTTCGATTCCGGCAGGGTCCACCATCAGGCCCCGAAGGACGGTCGGCGATCGGACGGAGGTCGGCCCGGATGCCGGGCGAAGAGGCCGGCCGCATCCTCACCGGCGAATGCCGGGACGCCCGCGCCCGCGGTCCGGAACGGACCCCGTGAGCCCGGCGCCGAGCGGCGGAGCTAGGCTGGCGGGCATGGTGACCAGGACGCTGCGGCTGGTGCTGGCGGGGGTCTGGATCGGGCTGATCGTCGGGCTGGGGTTCATCGAGACGCCGCTGAAGTTCCTCGCCCCCGGCGTCGACCTGCCGATCGCGCTCGGCATCGGACGGCTCGTGCTCACCGCGGCGGACATCGCCGGCGCGGTGCTGCTGATCGCGATCACGGTCGTCTCGCTGCTGCGGCCGCGGCTCTCCCGCGCCGGCCTGATCACGCTGGGCGCGCTGTGGCTCGTGCTCATCGTCCAGGTCGCGATCATCCGGCCGCTGCTGAACGCCCGCACCGATCTCATCCTCGCCGGCGGCGACCCCGGCGACTCCGTGCTGCACGTGCTCTACATCGCCGCCGACCTGCTGCTGCTGGCCGGGCTCGTCGTCTACGTCGCGTTCGCGGCGCGACGACCGGCCGGCGCCGACTGAGCCGGGCGGTCACGCCCCGGCGAGGACCGGGCTCCCGGCCGCCGCGACGGCGGCGTCGACGCGCTCGCGGTCGCCGGCGAGGAAGATGAACTCGGTGTTCCGCAGGTGCGAGACGCGGCCGACCTTCTCGCCGGCGAGGTTGTGGATGCCGATCTGGGCGCCGACGTAGCGCTTGGAGTCGAAGGCGAGCGCGTGGACGGCCTCGTGCCCGGCGTCGCGCAGCGCCGCGACCATCTCGGCCGGGGCGATCCAGGCCTCGTCGTTGTACGACACCGCGACGAGATCGGCCCGGGCGCGCCGCAGCAGCTCGCGGAGGGCGCCGGGCATCTCGCGGCGGCGGTTGAAGACGCTCTTGGTGGCCGGATCGCGGCTGTCGAGGCGCTTGCACGCGACCCCGTAGTGCTCGGGGGCGTCCCAGC
>MKVN01000034.1:0-10652 GCA_001898855.1 Micrococcales bacterium 73-13 | reverse complement strand
GGTCGAGGTACAGGAAGCCGGTGAGCGGCAGCTCGTCGACGAGCCGCGTCGCGTCCCCGCGGATCGTCCGGCCCGGCCCGGGCAGCAGTCGCGGCCGCCGGAGCTCGAGGTCGCGATGCGCGCGCGGCGCCCACTCCTTGAGGTAGGCCATCTGCACGCCGGTCGTGCTGTCGACCCGGTCGGCCGCCTCGAGGAGCGCGGTGAGCAGGATCGGGCGCAGCGGCCCGGTCGGGTGCGCCGCGTCGATGCGTTCGCGGATCGCGTCGATGCGGGCGCCGTTCTTCGGCTGGAAGTAGCGGGATCGCACGCAGAACGTCTCGGTGACGTAGCCGGGCGCCCCCGGCAGCGCCGTGAGCTCGGCGAGCGCCGCGGCGAGCTCGCCCTCGTCGACGGTCTCCGCGTCGGTCGAGATGTAGCAGTCGGCGAGCACCTCGCTGTAGGTGGCGAGGTCGACCGCCGTCACGGCGATGCCCCGGCGCTTCAGCTCCTGGGCGACCCGCGTCGTGCCCGTGAACAGGTCGACCGCCTCGCGTGCGCCTGCGGCCTCGGCGAGGCGGCCGATGACGTCGACCAGCGCCCGCTTCGAGCCGAGGTACTTGATCGCCACGCCTCGACCTTAGGCGGCGGGGTCGCGCCGCCGGGGAATCCGGGCTCGGGTGCGCCCGCCGCGGTGGTCGCGAGTAGCGTCGAGGCATGAGCACACACGAGAAGGCCCTGACCCTGAAGGCGCTGCACGAGGCGCCCGAGATCCTGCGCGTCGTCAACGTCTGGGACGCGATCACGACGCGCGTCGTCGCCGACCTGCCCGGGACGAGGGCGATCGCGACCGCGGGCCACTCGATCGCGGCGAGCCACGGCTACGCCGACGGCGCCATCCCGCTCGAGCTCGCCCTCGCCGCGCTCGAGCGGATCGTCGCGGCGACCGACCTGCCCGTCTCGGCCGACCTCGACGCCGGCTACGGCGACCCCGCCGAGACGGTGCGGCGCGCGATCGGCGTCGGCGTCGTCGGGGCGAACGTCGAGGACCGGCTCGCTCCCTTCGCCGACTCGGTCGCGGCGGTCGAGGCCGTCGTCGCCGCGGCGGCGCGCGAGGGCGTCGCCTTCCAGCTCAACGCGCGCACCGACGCCTTCACCCGCGGCAAGGACCGTCCGCTCGACGAGCGGGTCGACGACGCGGTCGCCCGCGGCCGGGCGTTCCTCGAGGCGGGCGCGTCGCTCGTCTTCGTGCCGGGCGTGCTCGACCGCGCGGTGACCGAGCGGCTCGTCGCGGGCCTCGGCCGGGGCAGGCTCAGCGTCATCGGACTGCCGGGTGCGCTCGCGGCCGCCGAGTACGAGGCGCTCGGCGTCGCCCGGATCTCCTACGGGCCGACGACGCAGCGGGTCGCGCTGCGGGCGTTCCGAGACCTGGCCGAGGACCTCTACGCCGACGGCGTCGTGCCGCTCGACACCCCCGCGCTCAACTGACGCGGTCGGGGTGCGCCGCCGACGAGGCGGGGAGGCGCGAGGCGGCGCTCAGCCGCGCTCGTCCTTCGGCAGCATGAGCGTGATCCGGCCGGACTCGAGGTCGAACGGCGGGTCGCCGGGCGCCGGCGCCGGCGCGGGCAGCTCGGTCTGCGCCTCCCAGATCAGCCGGGCCTCCTTCGCGTCCGGATGGAACACCTCGTCGAAGGCGGCGCCCATCAGCCCGCCGCCCTGGCGGCGCCACCGGAAGCGCTCCTCCTCCGACCGGACCATGCGCCCAGGGTAGGGGCGCTGTCTGGACGCCGGATTAGACTCGCGCCATGAGCGGCATGGGCGAGATCGACGGCGTGGTGGTCTACCGGGCGGAGCCGGCCGGGCCGCCGCGCGGCGCGGTCATCGTGATCCACGAGATCTGGGGCCTCGTCGACCAGATCAAGGGCGTCGCCGATCGCTGGGCCGCCGAGGGCTATCTCGCGATCGCGCCGGACATCATGACCCACGTCGGCATCGCGCCGGAGGTCGGCGAGGAGCTCTCCGTCGCCGCGAAGCACCCCGATGAGGAGGTGCGCACGGCCATGCAGCCGCGGCTGCGCGAGGCGCTCGCCCCGATCCGGCAGCCGGAGTACGCCGAGTGGGCGATCCGGCAGCTGCGGAAGGTCGTCGACCACCTCGTCGCCCGACCGGACGTGCATGGCCGGATCGCGGTGACCGGCTTCTGCTTCGGCGGGACCTACTCCTTCGCGCTGGCGGCGGCGGACGACCGCCTCGAGGCCGCGGTGCCGTTCTACGGCACCGCGCCCGACGCCGGCGGGATCGCCCGCATCGGCTGCCCGGTGCTCGCGCTCTACGGCGAGCTCGACCCGCCGCTCATGGAGCGGCTGCCGGAGGTCCGCGAGACGATGGCCGCGGCGGGCATCGACTTCACCGACGTCGTCTACCCCGGCGCGATGCACGCGTTCTTCAACGAGACGAACGCCCGCACCTATCACGCCGAGTTCGCCGCCGACGCCTGGGCGAAGGCGACGGCCTTCGTCGACGAGCGGCTGGGCTGAGCCCGGCGCTACTCGCCGGAGGCCTCCTCGACAGCGGCGCCGTCGACCGGCTCCTCGTCCTCGATCCACAGGTCGTCGTCCGCGCGCAGCGTCTGCCACACCGCGTAGGCGACGGCGCCCGCCGCGAGCACGCCGACCGTGATCCCGATCCAGCCGCCGACCCCGATGCCGCGGCGCGCGGGCGCGACCACCGGCGCGGCGGCCGCGGCGCGCGCGCGGGCGAGCCGCGCGAGCACCAGCCGGACGCCCTGGTCCCCGATCGCGGCAGCCGTCGCGATCGCGCTCGACGCCACCGGCACCGCCCGGCCGTAGGCGGAGCGGACGGCGCTCGCTCCGGTCGAGGCGGCCTGCCGGACGCGGGGCGCGACCTCGTCGCGGGCGAACGCGGCGCCCTGCTGCCCGGCCTCGCGGGCCACGTGCGCAGCGGTCGCGAACACCTCCTGCTGTCGCTCCCAGAGCTCCTCCGCATGCTGCCGGAGGAGCTCGAGGTCGTTGAGTCGGGTCGGGGTGGTCGGCACGGCGTTCATTCTGACACGCGTGGTTGAATGGCACCATGCCGCAGCCGACCGCCGTCGCCGTCCTCCACACCGACCACGGGGACATCACCCTGAACCTGTGGGGCACCCACGCGCCGAAGACCGTCGCGAACTTCACCGGCCTCGCGACCGGCTCGAAGGAGTGGACGCACCCGGCCACCGGCGAGGCGCAGGTCGGCGTGCCGCTCTACGACGGCGTCGTCTTCCACCGCATCATCCCGCAGTTCATGCTGCAGGGCGGCGACCCGCTCGGCCAGGGCACCGGCGGTCCCGGCTACGCCTTCAACGACGAGATCCACCCGGAGCTGCAGTTCGACCGGCCCTACCTGCTCGCCATGGCGAACGCCGGCAAGCGGATGAACCGCATCACCGGCGAGGTGGAGGGCACCAACGGCTCCCAGTTCTTCATCACGACCGTCCCGACGACCTGGCTGAACGGCAACCACACCATCTTCGGCGAGGTGGCCGACGAGGCCTCGCGCGCCGTCGTCGACGCGATCGAGGGCGTGCCGACGGACGCCGGCGACCGCCCGCTCGAGGACGTCGTCATCACGGGCGTCGACGTCACCGAGCTCTGAGGGTGAGCCGGTTCGGCCGCTGGGCCGCGAGAGTCCTCCGGCCGGGCGGCAGCAGCCCGATCGTCACCTGGGCGATCGCCGGCGTCACGGTCCTGATCTGGGCGGTCCAGCTCTTCACGCCGCTGGCCGGCACCCAGATCGACCGGGTGTCGGCCGTCCTCGGCTACTTCCCGCCGTCGACGCTCGCGCACCCCTGGACGCTGGTGACCTCCGCGTTCGTGCACTCCCCGACGTCGTTCTGGCACATCCTCTTCAACATGTACGCGCTCGTCGTGGTCGGGCCGATCCTCGAGTACGCGCTCGGCCGGTGGCGCTTCCTGGTGCTCTACCTGCTCTCGGCCTTCGGCGGCTCGGTCGCGGTGCTGCTGTTCCAGCCGACCTCCTTCGTGATCGGCGCCTCGGGTGCGATCTTCGGCCTGTTCGCGGCGTTCTTCGTCGTCCAGCGCGGCCTCGGGCAGAACCCGACGCAGATCCTCATCGTCGTCGTCGCGAACCTCGTGATCGGCTTCCTGATCCCTGGCGTCGCCTGGCAGGCGCACGTCGGCGGCCTGGTGATCGGCGCGCTGGTCGGCCTGGTGCTGCTGCGCACCCGGCGCCGGGCGCAGCGCGGCGCGCAGATCGGGCTGCTGCTCGCGGTCTTCGCAGGGCTGTGCGCGCTCGTCGCGCTCGGCATGGCGATCATGCCGCCGATGCTGCGCGCGCTCGGGGGCGGCTAGCGCCAGCGGGTGGTCATCAGGAAGCCGACGAGCATGATCCCGATGCCGATCGCGATGTTCGCGTTCCCCAGCTCGACGATCGGCAGCCGCGAGTCGCTGATGTAGTAGGTGAGCAGCCAGGCGAGCCCGAGCAGCATGAAGCCGAACATCACCGGCTTGAACCACACCGGGTTCGGCGCGCGCTCGCCCGCCGCGGCCGCGCGCTCGGCGCGCTCCGCCTTCGCGACGGCCTTCGCCTGCTTCGCCGTCGCGTCCGTCCTGGTCCGAGCCATGCCCGGCAGTCTACCCGGGGCGCGCCGAAGGCTCCGTCCCCGTGCGGGCCGCGCCCACAGCTTCCGGAAATAGAATCCCGACGTGCCCAGCGATCCGCCCGAGCCCGGCTACCGCCGGCGTTCCTCGTCGCCGGACGCGGCGCCGAGCGCGCCGCCGCCGCGGCACGGCCGTCGGCGCAGCGGCGGCCGGATCGTGCTCGGCACGATCGGGGTGCTCGGCGAGCTGCTGCTGACCGCGGGCGTGCTCGTCTTCCTCTATCTCGGCTGGCAGCTCTACCTGAACAGCGCCATCGCCGGCAGCATCCAGTCGCAGCAGGCGCACGACCTCAGCCAGACCTGGGCGGCCGCGTACGACGAGGCTCCGGTCGTCACCGACGTGCCGAAGGCGGACGCGCCCCCGGTCTCCGCGGACGTGCCGGTCTACGCCGGGCAGCCGGGCAACGCCGAGCAGTTCGCGACGCTCATCGTGCCGAGGTTCGGCGCGGACTGGCGCCGCCCGATCGCCGAGGGGATCGGCATCGAGGACGTGCTCAACGCGATCGGCGTCGGCCACTACCCGGGCACCGCGATGCCGGGTCAGATCGGCAACTTCGCGCTCGCGGGGCACCGCACCAGCTACGGCGACGCGTTCATCGACATCAACCAGCTCGACGTCGGCGACTCGATCTACGTCGAGACCGCCGACGGGTGGTACCGCTACGTCTTCCGCGCCCACGAGTACGTGCTGCCGTCCGGCACCGCGGTGATCGCGGCGATGCCGCAGCATCCGGGCGAGCGGCCGCTGGACCGCATCCTGACGCTCACCTCCTGCAACCCGATCCACTCGGTGTCCGAGCGGTACATCGCCTACGCCCTGTTCGACAGCTGGACGCCGCGCTCGGCCGGGCCCCCGGCCGAGATCGCGCACCTCTACGGGGCGGCCTGATGTACGGTGCCCTGTGGAGGATTCTTCCCGGACCCGTATGGGCCCGGGTGCTGATCCTCCTCGCGATCGTGGCGGCCGTGCTCACGGCCTGCGGCCTCTGGGTGTTCCCGTGGGTCGCGCACACGTTCTTCCAGGAGGGATCGACCGTGGACGGGGGGACGCCATGACGAGGGTGCTCGTCGTCGACAATTACGACAGCTTCGTGTACACGCTGAACGGCTACCTGCTCGAGCTCGGCGCCGAGACCGACGTGGTGCGCAACGACGCCTTCCCCGAGGAGCAGGCCGCCGCGCGCTCCGCGGACTACGACGCGGTGCTGCTCTCGCCCGGCCCGGGCACGCCGGGAGACGCCGGCGTGAGCATCGCGATGGTGCGCGCCGCCCTGGACTCCGGTCGGCCGCTGCTCGGCGTCTGCCTCGGGCACCAGGCGATCGCGGAGGCGTTCGGCGCGACGGTCACGCACGCCGACGAGCTCATGCACGGCAAGACCTCGCGGGTGCGGCACGACGGCAGCGCGCTCTTCGACGGCGTGCCCGACCCCTTCACGGCGACGCGCTACCACTCGCTCGCGGTCGTCGACGGCACCGTGCCGGACGAGCTGATCGTGACGGCGCGCACCGAGGGCGGCGTGATCATGGGGCTGCGGCACGTCGAGCGCCCGATCCACGGCGTCCAGTTCCACCCCGAGTCGGTGCTCACCGAGGGCGGCTACCGGATGCTGGGGAACTGGCTCGCCGTGGTCGGCCTGCCGGGGGCCGCCGAGCGCGGCAAGCTGCTCTCCCCGCTGCTGCGGGCCTGAGGCGCCGCTCGACCCGCGCCGTCGCGAGCGCCGCCGGTCCGCCTACGGGCAGACGGTGATGGTGACCACGGTGCCCTGCGGGTACTGCCCGGCGCCCGGCACCTGCGCGACGACCGTGCCCGGCTTCGTGCACTGCGTGGTGATGACGGTCTGCACGCCCGCGGTGCCGAGCAGGCCCTGCAGCGTGCTCGAGCCCTGGGAGGTGGGCTGGCCCTCGACGTTCGGGATCTCCACCATGCCGTTCGAGACCTGGAGGCTGATCGTGGTGCCCTTCGCGAGCTGCAGGCCGGGCGCGGGCGCGGGGACGGTCGCCACGACCTGGCCGGCCGGGACGATGCCCGAGTTCACGGACACGATCTCGCCGACGGCGAAGCCGGCGTCCTGCAGCTGCGCGATGGCCTCGTCCTGGGTCCGGCGGGAGACGTCGGGGAGGTCGATCTTCCGCGCCCCGGCGGACACCGTCACCGTGACGGCGAAGCCGCGGTCGACGCTCGTGCCGGGCACCGGCTCGGTGCTGATGACCGTGCCGGCCGCGACCGTCTCGTTCGTCTGGTCGACCCGCGTCACCGCGAAGCCCAGGTCCTCGAGCTCGCCGGTCGCCGTCTCGTAGGTCATCCCGTAGACGTCGGGCACCTGCACCGTGAGCTTCTCGGCGAGGTTCACCGGCTGCAGCGTGAAGATCCAGTAGACGACCGCGACGACGATCGCGAGGATCGCGACGATGCCGGCCCACAGCCAGACCACCGGCGGGCCGGTCTGGGTGCGCAGGCTGCGCCCGTCGGCGTCCGCGGAGAGCTGGCGGGCGGTCTGCGCGGCCTGGGCGGCGGCGGTCGAGCCGAACAGCGCGACGTTGAAGTCGTCCGGCTTGACGGTGCGGCCCACCGGCAGCTGCCCGCCCGCGGCGGTCTCCAGGTCGGTGCGGAACTCGGCGGCGGACTGGTAGCGCCGGGCCGGGTCCTTCGCGAGCGCCTTCGCGACGACCAGGTCGAACGCGGGGGCGACCTCCGGGTTCAGCCGGCTCGGCATCGGCGGCTCGGCGTTCAGGTGCTGGTAGGCGACCGCCACCGGGTTGTCGCCCTCGAACGGCGGGCGACCGGTGAGCAGCTCGAAGAGCACCACGCCGGTCGAGTACAGGTCGGTCCGGGCGTCGACCGACGCGCCCTTGGCCTGCTCGGGGGAGAAGTACTGCGCGGTCCCGACGATCTGGCTGGTCTCCACCAGCGTCCCGGCGGAGTCGGAGACGGCGCGGGCGATGCCGAAGTCCATCACCTTCACCTGGCCGGAGCGGGTGACCATGATGTTCCCCGGCTTGATGTCGCGGTGGATCACGCCGGCTCGATGCGAGTACTCGAGGGCGATCAGGACCTGCTCGACGATCTTCGCCGCCTGCTCCTGCGCCACCGGGCCGTCGGCGATGATGTCGCGCAGCAGCCGGCCGTCGACGTGCTCCATCACGATGAACGGCTGGAACCGCTCGGTGCCGTCGGCGTCCCGGATCGCCTCCTCGCCGGCGTCGAACACGCGGACCACGGTCGGGTGCGCCATCTTCGCGGCGTCGTGCGCCTCGCGGCGGAACCGGGCGCGGAAGGCGGGGTCGTCCGCGAGCTCGGGGTGCAGCAGCTTGATCGCGACCGTGCGCCCGAGCCGGGTGTCGGTGCCGAGATGGACGTCGGCCATCCCGCCATGACCGATCGGCACGCCGACCTGATAGCGACCGGCGAGCGTGCGCGCGGACTGCGCGACGTCGTCTGCCAACGGAACTCCTGTGAACGGTGCGGGAAAACTCCCCCGCGAGTCTAGCCCGGGCGGCCCGGGTGCGCGCCCGGCCGCCGCGGGGGCCTCAGGAGACGACGAGCACGAGCGGCGAGCTGGTCGCGCTGAGGGCGCCGCAGTGCACGGCGTAGGACACCGTCGTCTGGTCCGCGACGTCGTTCCCGAGCAGCACCGGGATCGAGGTCGTGTCCGTGCCGAACTCGTGCACCTGCGGGTCGCCGCCCGGCTCGGTGACCGTGACGGTGTAGCCCGTGAGCGGGTAGTCGGCGTTGCAGCCGCTGTACGCCGGCCAGCTGACGACGACCGTCCGGTCCGCCGGGCTGGTCGTCGTGTACGGCGGCGCCGGCACCCCGGTCGGCGTCGGCGGCTGCGTCATCACCGGCGGCGCGGGCACGTACGCGGTGTAGAACTTGACGTGCACCTGGGTGCCCTTGTCGATGGTGCCGGTCGGCGTCGCGTCGTAGGCGCGCCCGGCGTCGCCCGGCGTGGGCGCGGCGTTCCCGTCCTGCGGGTCGAAGCTGAGCTCCAGCGGCTCCAGGATCGCGGCGACCTCGTCCTTCGTCTTGCCGATGATCGCGTTCCGGTCCAGCGTCACCTTGCCGGCGGTCGGCTCCGGCGCCGGCGTGGTCGGCGGCGGTCCGTCGGTCTGCGCCTGGGTCGGTCCGGGCTGGCCGCCGCCGTTGCCGAGCACGGAGGCGAGCACGATCGCGAGCCCGATCACGAGCACGCCGACGATCGCGATGAGCGCCCACAGCCACGCGGTGGAGCGGCGCCGCGCGGGCGGGGGCACGATCGGGCTCGGCCTGGTGCGCGGGGCGCCGCCGCTCGCCGAGGGCAGCACCTCGGTGGGCGCGGGTGCGGGAGGGACGTTCCCGACCGAGGCGAGCACCGTCGGGCTCAGGATCCCCGGCACCGCGGCGGCGGCGCCGGCGACGTCCCCGCGGCGCAGCATCTGCGCGGCGCGGGCGAGGTGCTGCGCCGTCGCGGGCCGGTTCCGCGGGTTCTTCGCGATGCAGGAGAGCACCAGGTTCCGGACCGGCTCGGGGATCGAGGGCGGCAGCTCGGGCGGCGCGTCGTTGATCTGCGCCATCGCGATGGCGACCTGCGACTCGCCCGTGAACGGCCGCTTGCCGGCGAGCGCCTCGTAGGCGACGATGCCGAGCGAGTAGATGTCGGTGGCCGGCGACGCCGGCTTCCCGCTCGCCTGCTCCGGCGACAGGTACTGGACGGTGCCCATCACCTGACCGGTCGCCGTCAGCGGCACCTGGTCGGCGATGCGGGCGATGCCGAAGTCGGTGATCTTCACCCGGCCCTCGGGCGTGATGAGCAGGTTCCCCGGCTTGATGTCGCGGTGCACCAGCCCCGCGGTGTGAGCCGCGTGCAGCGCCGAGGCGGTCTGGCCGACGATGTCGAGCACCTTGTCGACCGGCAGCGAGCGCTCGCGCTCGATGAGCGAGGACAGCGCCTCGCCGGGGACGAGCTCCATCACGAGGAAGGCGCTGCCGTCCTCCTCGCCGTAGTCGTAGACGTTGGCGATGCCCTCGTGGTTCACGAGGGCGGCGTGCCGGGCCTCGGCGCGGAAGCGCTCCAGGAAGCCGGGGTCGCCGAGGTACTCGTCCTTGAGGATCTTGATCGCGACGGTGCGCTCGATGACGAGGTCGGTCGCCTGCCAGACCTCGCCCATGCCGCCGATCGCGATGCGGTTGCCGAGCTGGTACCGCCCGCCGAAGGTCATGCCGTGCTGGGGTCTCATCTCGCTGTCACCTCCTGATCGCCGCCTCGAGGACCGCCCTGCCGATGGGTGCCGACAGGGTGCTCGACAGCTGCTCGTCGGGCGGGAGCCCCCCGCCGTTCTGAACCACGACCGCCACGACGATCTGTGGGTTGTCCGCCGGGGCGAACCCGGTGAACCACAGGGTGTACGGCTCGCCCGGGCCGTTCTCCGCCGTCCCCGTCTTGCCTGCGACGGGGACGCCGTCGATCGCCGCCGAGGCGGCCGCGCCGCTGTCGACGCTCGCGACCATCATGGCAGTCAGCGCGCGCGCCGCGGCGGTGCTGATCGGCTGGCCGAGCGATTGCGGCTCGATCGTGATGAGCGGGGTCTGCGTCGGCGAGATCACCGAGTCCACGAGGGTGGGGGCCATCAGCACGCCGTCGTTCGCGATCGCGCCCGCGACCATCGCCATCTGCAGCGGCGAGGCCCGCACGCTGGACTGCCCGAAGGCGGAGAGCATGGTCTGCGGCTCGTCGGGCGCGGGCGGGTAGGCGCTCGGCGTGGAGTACATCGGGCTGAGGTCGAGCTGGTCGTACTGGGTGCAGCCGTAGTCGATGACCGGCATCACCCGTGCGACGTCGTAGCCGTGGCAGAAGCCGAGTGCGTTCGCCATCGACTTGATCGGGCTGTAGCCGAGCTCGCGGGCCAGCTCCGCCATCGGGATGTTGCAGGAGAGCCGGATCGCGTCGGCGAGCGTCACGGTGCTGCCGCCGCCGCAGGCGCCGCCCGAGGAGTTGTAGATGACCGCGCTGGACTGCGGCAGCTG
>MKVN01000033.1:1996-7812 GCA_001898855.1 Micrococcales bacterium 73-13 | reverse complement strand
AGAGCTGGTCCTCGATCTCGTCGAGGTCGTTCTCCAGCCCGGCGAGCACCGGGTCGTACTCGTCGACCACCTCGTCGAGGATCCCGTAGAGCACCGCCTGCGGCCCGAGCCGCAGCAGCTCGGGGTCGGCCTCGAGCCGACGGCGCACCCGGCCGAGGTCGGGCGACTCGGCGTGCCGCACGGAGATCGCGAAGTCGCGGCCGACGAAGACGTGCACCTCCCCGAAGTCGACGCGCTCCTCGCGGTCCAGGTAGCGCGCCGGCCGCAGCACGACGAACAGCGTGTCCCCGTACCGCTCCAGCTTGGCGCGCTGGTGGCCCTTCAGCGCGTCCTCGACGGCGAGGTGGTGCAGGCCGAACTCCGCGGCGACCGACTGCAGCTCCTCGGGGCTGGGCCGGTAGAGGCCGATCCACGCCATGCCGTGCTCGGCGCGGACCTGCTCGTAGGTCTCCTCGAGCGTCGCGGGCGTCCGCACGCGCACGCCGTCGCGGTAGACGGCGTTGTCGACCAGTCCCATGGCGATCATCCTCCCGGTAGCATTCGGGAAGGCGAGCAACGACGCGCGCCGACCACGATGGAGGCACGATGACGTCCACCAAGCAACCGCCCTTCGACGCCGACGCCACGGAGATCCTCGCGGCGATCCACGAGTTCTTCCCGAAGCACTTCACCCCGGACATCCTCGAGGCCGCACGGCAGCCCCCGCCCGGCGTGCCGTCGAACCTCGACCTCGCGCTGGAGGCGTTCCCGGGCATCTCGCACCGCGAGGTGCAGGTGCCGGGCCACCAGGGCGACCCGATCACGCTGTCGATCTTCGAGCCGGCGGACAGCGTCAAGTCCGGCGCCGGCATCTACTACATCCACGGCGGCGGCATGATGATCGGCGACCGCTTCCTCGGCGCGCTGGAGTACGCGGCCTGGGCCGACGCGCTGAACGCCGTCGTCGTCTCCGTCGAGTACCGGCTCGCGCCCGAGCACGCCTACCCGACGCAGCCGGAGGACTGCTACGCGGGCCTGGTGTGGTTCGCCGAGAACGCCGCGAGCCTCGGCGTCGACGCCGGGAACATCGCGCTGACCGGCTCGAGCGCCGGCGGGAACCTCGCCGCCGCGGTCTCGCTGATCGCCCGCGACCGCAAGGGTCCGGCGCTCAAGGGCCAGATGCTGCAGTACCCGATGCTCGACGACCGGCAGCAGACGCCGTCGCAGCTCGGCTACCGCGACGTGGGCCTGTGGAGCGGACCGTCGAACGACGCCGGCTGGGCCTGCTTCCTCGGCTCGATCCAGCCGGGCGGCGCGGACGTGCCGGCCTACGCCGCGCCCGCACGGGCGACGGACCTCTCGGGGCTGCCGCCGGCCTTCATCGACGTCGGCGGCTGCGAGCTGTTCCGCGACGAGGACGTCGCCTACGCCGCGGCGCTCTCGGCGGCGGGCGTCGAGGTCGAGCTGCACGTGACGCCGGGCATCTGGCACGCCTTCGAGTCCTTCGCGGTGGACCACCCGACCTCGGACATCATCCGCAAGCGCCGCACGGCGTGGCTGCGCCGGGTGCTGGGCGTCTGAGCACCGGCTCGGATCGACGGCGGCGCGGTGTCCTGCGGGACGCCGCGCCGCTCGCGTCCGGGCCTCGCGCTCAGCCCTCGCGGACGCCGAAGGCGGCGCCGGTGTGCGTCTCGGCGCGACGGCCGCCGGGCACCGGCAGCTCGCCGGCCGCGGCCGCCGCGACGAGCGAGGCGTGCGTCGGGGCGTCGGGGACGTCGGCCGGGCGGTCGACCGCGAGCTCGCGGCGCAGCGCCGGGACGATCTCGCCGCCCAGGATGTCGAGCTGCTCGAGCACGGTCTTCAGCGGCAGCCCGGCGTGGTCGACGAGGAACAGCTGGCGCTGGTAGTCGCCGAAGTGCTCGCGCATCGCCGCGTAGCGGTCGATGACCTGCTGCGGCGAGCCGACGGTGAGCGGGGTCTGCTCGGTGAAGTCCTCGAGGGACGGGCCATGGCCGTAGACGGGGGCGTGGTCGAAGTAGGGGCGGAACTCGGCGACCGCGTCCTGGGACCTGGGGCGGGCGAAGAACTGGCCGCCGAGGCCGACGATCGCCTGCGCCGCGGTGCCGTGGCCGTAGTGCTCGAAGCGCTGCCGGTAGTAGCCGATCAGGCGCTGGTAGTGCTCCTTCGGCCAGAAGATGTTGTTCGCGAAGAAGCCGTCGCCGTAGTAGGCGGCCTGCTCGGCGATCTCGGGCGAGCGGATCGAGCCGTGCCAGACGAACGGCGCGACGCCGTCGAGGGGCCTCGGCGTCGAGGTGAAGCCCTGCAGCGGCGTGCGGAAGCGGCCCTGCCAGTCGACGACGTCCTCGTGCCAGAGCCGGTGCAGCAGCCCGTAGTGCTCGATCGCCAGCTCGATGCCCTGGCGGATGTCCTTGCCGAACCAGGGGTAGACCGGCCCGGTGTTCCCGCGCCCGAGCGTCAGGTCGACCCGGCCGTCGGCGACGTGCTGGAGCATCGCGAAGTCCTCGGCGATCTTCACCGGGTCGTCCGTCGTGATCAGCGTCGTCGCGGTCGACAGCAGCAGCCGGGAGGTCTTCGCGGCGATGTACGCGAGCGTCGTCGTCGGGCTGGAGGAGAAGAACGGCGGGTTGTGGTGCTCGCCGATCGCGAACACGTCGAGCCCGACCTCCTCCGCGTGCAGCGCGATGGCGATGAGGTCCTTGATGCGCTGCGCCTCCGAGACCGTCGTGCGCGTGGTCGGGTCCTCCGTGATGTCGCTCACGGAGAAGATGCCGAACTGCATGCCGCTCGGGTCCTGCTCGCTCATGGTGCGCTCCTGTTCTCGCCGCTCCGCGCTGCGCGGAGTTTCATGCATTTGAATGGACATGGGTTCGAACGCCCGGCCGTCGTCGTGCATTCCCGCTCCCGTCGCGGGACGGGGGAAGGCCGCCGCCCGGGGGCGACGGCCTTCCGAAGACTCGCGTGACCGCGGCTCAGCGGCGCAGGCCCAGGCGCTCGATCAGCGCGCGGTACCGCGCGATGTCGATGTCCTGGAGATAGCCGAGGAGACGGCGGCGCTGGCCGACGAGCAGGAGCAGACCACGACGGGAGTGGTGGTCGTGCTTGTGCGCCTTGAGGTGCTCGGTGAGGTCCTTGATCCGCTGGGTGAGGATCGCGACCTGCACCTCCGGGGAACCGGTGTCGCCCGGGTGCGTGGCGTACTCGTCGATGATCGCCTTCTTGATGTTCGCGTCGAGGGCCATAGGGCGCTCCACCTTCCTGTCGCTGCGCGGCGTCCTGGACCGGATGTCCGGAACTCTCTGAATCCGCGGCCGGTTCACGGCAACCGGAAGATTCTAGCGCATCGACGCGGCGGAGGCCGTCGGCCGTACCCTGGAGCCATGACCGAAGCCACTCCTGTCACCGCGCTCGCCGAGTCCGAGTGCGTCGCGCTGCTGCGGGCGAACCGGCTGGGCCGCATCGCGCTCGCCGTCGCCGGGGAGATCGACATCTTCCCGATCAACTACGTGCTCGACGCCGAGGACCGGATCGTCTTCCGCACCGCCCCCGGCACGAAGCTGGCCGAGCTCGTGATCCACCCGAGCGTCGCCTTCGAGATCGACGGGGCGGTCGACGGCCGCCTGTTCAGCGTCATCGTCAAGGGGGACGCGCACCGGGTCGAGAGCGCCGCGGAGGTCGCCGAGCTCGAGGCGCTGCCGCTGCGCCCGTGGGTCCCGACGCTCAAGCAGCACTTCGTCCGGATCACGCCGACCTGGATGACCGGGCGCCGGTTCACCCCGGGCCCGGAGCCGGAGCTCGACCCGGCCGGCACGCCGGCGTAGCCGGAGCGGTCGAGCGGCGCCGCGCGACCCTCGACCCCGGGGTCAGAAGTAGGGGATGCCGGCGGGCAGCGGGCCCGAGGCGACGAGCACCAGCCGCTGGGTCGGGCGGGTCATCGCGACGTAGAGCGCCCCCGCCCCGCGCGGGCCGTCCGCGACGATCGCGGCCGGCTCGACGACGATCACCGCGTCGAACTCGAGCCCCTTCGCGTCCTGCGGGGTCAGCAGCGCGACCGGGCGGCGCAGCCCCGCGGCGCCCCGGCCGATCGTCTCGCGGCCGAGCGCCGCGGCGAGCGCCGGCTCGAGCCCGTCGGCGTCCGCCGGCGCCGCGATGACCGCGACGCTGCCCGTCTCGCCGGCGCCGCCGCCGTCCGCCCGGACCGCGTGCACCGCGTCGACGACGGCGTCCAGCAGCGGATCGCTCGACTCCGCACGGGACCCGTCGGCCCCCTCCTCGACCACCGGGCCGCCCACCCGGATCACGCCGACCGGCCAGTCGCCGTGACGCACCGAGCGGGTCGGCGTCAGCGGGACGCCGTTGGCGGCCGCCATCGACTCCGCCGCCTCGGCGATCTGCGCCGGCGTCCGGTAGTTGACCGTGAGCTCCTCGAGCCGCCAGGCGTCCTTGAACACCGGGCCGAGCGTCTCCCCCCAGTCCGCGCTGCCGGCGGCGGAGGCGACCTGCGCCACGTCGCCGACGATGGTGAACGACTTCAGCGGGTTCTTCCGCACCAGCATCCGCCACTGCATCGGCGAGAGCTCCTGCGCCTCGTCCACCACGATGTGCCCGAAGGTCCAGGTGCGGTCGGAGACCGCGAGCTCGGCGGCGGTCGCCCGCACGCCGGCGCCCTCCGCGAAGGACTCGGCGAGCTGGCGCGCGTCGACCAGCCCCTCGACGCCCATGTTCCGGATCGCGGCCTGCGCGTTCTCCAGGTTCCGCTTCGCCTCGCGCTCCCGCTCGCGGGCCGTGCGGTCGCCGACCGGGTCGTCGCCGAGCAGCTCGGCCGCCTCGTCGAGCAGCGGCACGTCGCCGACGGTGAACGGGTGGTCGCGGCCGCGCAGCAGCAGGGCGCGCTTCTCCGGCGTCCAGCGCTGCGTGATCGTGGCGAGCCAGTTCGGGCGCGCGTAGAGGTCCTGCAGGAGCTTCTCGGGCGTCAGCGGCATCCACGCGGTGTTCAGCGCGACCTTCACGTCGTAGGCCGTGCGCACGTCCTCCCGCAGCAGCGCGGCGTCGCTCTCGTCGATCGCGCGGCCCCGCCGGCGCAGCTCCGCCGCGAGCAGCTCGGCGATCGCCGTGATCGCGACCTTGTTGAACGTCACCCGCGCGATGTTGTGCGGCTTGTGCGTCTCCCAGGCCCGCTGCATCGCGTCGCGGATGAGCTGCGCGGGCACCACGATCTCCTCGCCGTCGACGTCGACGACCTGGTCGGCGGCGGGCACCACCTGGCGCGACTTGACCGCGCGCGCGAGCAGCCGGGCCATCTCCACGGTGCCCTTCAGCGCGGCGACCGGCGGCGGGTCCTCGAGCTGGGCGTCGACGCCCGGATAGAGCGTGCCGAGCGAGGCGGTCACCACGCCGGTCTCGCCGAGCGAGGGCAGCACGGCCTCGATGTACTCCAGGAAGGAGCGCGACGGCCCGACCACGAGCACGCCGGCCGAGGCGAGGCGCTCGCGGTGCGAGTAGAGCAGGTAGGCGGCGCGGTGCAGCGCGACCGCGGTCTTCCCCGTGCCCGGTCCGCCCTGGACCACGAGCGCGCCGTGCAGGTCGGAGCGGATGATGCGGTCCTGCTCGGCCTGGATGGTCGCGACGATGTCCTGCATCCGGCCGGTGCGCTCGCGGCCGAGCGCGACCATCAGCGCGGCCTCGCCCTGCAGCTCGTTCGCCTCCGCGTCGAGCAGCGCCTGGTCGAACACCTCGTCGTCGATCCCGACCACGTCCCGGCCGCGGGAGTGCAGATGGCGGCGGGCGCGGGCGCCGAGCGGCGTCGCGGCGGTGGCCTG
>MKVN01000033.1:0-1949 GCA_001898855.1 Micrococcales bacterium 73-13 | reverse complement strand
GCCAGTCGAGCAGGATCGGCTGCTGCTCCTCGTCGCGCAGGCCGATCCGGCCGATGTAGTGGTAGACCGGGCGGCCGTCGACCGGCTGCAGCTCGAGCCGGCCGAAGGCGAGCCGCTCGTCGATCTCGCGCAGCTGCGCGATGCGGTCCTCGTAGATGCGCGCGAAGGCGTCCCGCTCGGTCCTGGACTGGTGCGTCCCGCCGGCGCCGCCGACCGCCCGCACCGCCTCCAGCTCGCGCTGCACGGAGTCGCGGATGGAGTCGAGACGCTCGTACAGCCCATGCACGTACGCCCGCTCCCGGGCGACCTCTGCAGACGGCATCGCACTCCAACCGAAATAGGCGACTGTCCATTGTAGTGCGTGGCACGATGTGGTCATGGTCAGCGCGATCGACGTCGGACCGCTCGTCGCGCTCCCGGACCGGAACGCCGTCGCGGCCTTCCGCTCGCAGCACCGCGGCGAGGCGGGCTTCGCCGTCGCGCGGACCATCGGACCGGTGATGATCATGGCGTTCGGGCTGGTGTTCGCCGGAGCGGGGCTCGCCTTCGGCTGGCCGCAGGGCCTGATCCCGATCGTCGTCGGGGTGCTCGCCGTCGCCGCCGGCGTCGTGTCGCTCGCGACCGGCGGGCGGCGCTGGGCCCGGATGTACCGCATCGCCGCGTTCGCCGCCGCGAACGGGCTCGCCTACTACGCGACCGGCGGCGGGCCCGCCTACCCCGGCGCCATCTTCGGCCGCGGCAGCGGCCGCGCCATCGCCGACCACCTCTACCGGGCCGAGGGCCGGACCCTCGACTACGGCAACTACGAGTACACCACCGGCTCCGGCAAGAGCCGGCAGACCCATCGGTGGTGGTTCCTCGCGCTGCGGCTCGACCGCGCGCTGCCGCACATGGTGCTCGACTCGAAGGCGAACAACGCGCTGTTCGGGAGCACGAGCCTCCCGGTCGCCTTCGCCAGGGACCAGGTGCTGCACCTCGAGGGCGACTTCGACCGGCACTTCACGCTGTACTGCCCGAAGGAGTACGAGCGGGACGCGCTGTACGTCTTCACGCCGGACCTGATGGCGGCCTGCATCGACGAGGCGGGCGCCTTCGACCTCGAGATCGTCGACGACTGGCTCTTCGCCTACGCCCGCGGCTCGCTCGACATGGCCGACCCCGCCGTCCAGCAGCGCGTGTGGCGGTTCATCGACACGGTCGGCGCGAAGACGGTCACGCAGACCGACGGCTACGCGGACGAGCAGGCGGGCGGGCGAGCCGCCTTCGCCGCGAACGTCGTCGCCCCCGGGGGGCTGCGGCTGCGCCGGAGCGTCCCCGTCGCCGCGATCGTGGTCGCCGCCGTGGTCCTCGGCGTCTTCCTGCTGCTCCGGTTCCTCGGCTGAGGGCCGCCGCTGCGTCCCGATCGGGGCTCCGGCGAGCCGGCTCAGCGGCCTCCGCCGCCGCCTCCGCCGCCCCCGCCGCCCGAGAACCCGCCGCCGGAGGAGCCGCCCGACGAGGAGGCGCCGCCGCTGCCCGACCAGGACGAGCCGCCGGAGCCGGAGGAGCTGCTCGCGATCGGGGCGACCCGAGCGAGCGCGGCGCGCTCGAAGGAGCGGAACGCGCTCGCGTCGAAGACGGCGCTCGACCAGGTGGGCTCCAGCTGGGCGGCCGCGTACCTCGTGCCGAGCACCTGCGCCCAGCGGTCCTCGACGCCCCACAGCACCGCGTACGGGAGCAGCCGCTCGTACAGCTCGACGATCGCGGTGCCGTCCGGCACGGGCGCGCGCTCCGCGCCCTCGGGCGTCTGCAGCATCCGGATGCGATCCTCCTCGGCGACCGTCAGGTACAGCCGGAGCCCGCGCAGCCGGTCGCGCAGCTCGGCGCCCTCCGCGGTGAGCCGCCGACGCGGTGACAGGAACGCGCTGGTCAGGATCGCCGCGACGATGAGCAGCAGGGTGGTGCCGAGCGGC
>MKVN01000032.1:66466-114570 GCA_001898855.1 Micrococcales bacterium 73-13 | reverse complement strand
CTGGGTGCGCGAGCGTCTCGCGACGGCGCCGGCGATCTACGGTCTCGTCGTCTTCCAGGTGCTCGTCGCGGCCGAGAGCGACGACCCGGACGAGCCGCTGGTCCTCGTGCTGCTGTGGTCGGTGCTCTCCTTCCTCGGGTTCTACGTCGCCCACGTCTTCGCGGAGGTCGTCGCGCGGCACGGCGCCGACCCGCTCGGCACCTCGATCCGGAAGGGCTTCTCGCACTCCGCCGGGATGCTCTATGCGGCGATCCTGCCGACCCTCGCGCTGCTGGTGTGCGTGCTCACCCGGACCGAGGGCGACGCGGCATCGGACTGGGTGCTCGCGGTCGGGATGGTCGTGCTCGCCTTCCTCGGCTACCAGGCCACGGCGCAGCGCGGTCGGCCGATCTGGGCGAGGCTCCTCGGCGGCCTGCTCACCGCGCTCGTCGGCTTCGTCGTGATCCTCCTCGAGTACCTGGTGCACTGAGCCGTGCCCCGCTGGCTCACCGCTGTCTTCGCCGCGGCCGAGACGCTCCTCGTGCTCGCGATCGGCGTCGGCATCCCGATCGTCACCGCGACGCTGGTCTGGGCCGCGCAGTACGGCTTCGCCGCCGACTACCTCGTGGTCTGGCGCGTCGCCGCCGACGTGTGGCTGCTCGGACACGGCGTCGACATCACGTTCCGGCTCGACCCGGAGACCGCGGCCGGCCTCGGCCTGCCCGGCGCCGAGCTGCCCGTCACCGTCACGATCGCGCTGCTCGGATTCGCGCTGCTGACCTTCCTGCTCGCGATCCGGGCCGGCCGGCGGGTCTCCGAGGCGGGCCACCCGATCGTCGGCGGGCTCTCGGCGGTGCTCGTCTTCGCCGGCGGCTCGCTCGCGATCGTGCTGCCGGTGCTCGACCCGGCCGCCCGGCCGTCGATCGTGCAGGGGGTCCTGCTGCCGACCCTGGTCTTCGGCGCCGGTCTCGCGGTCGGCATGGCCACGTCCTCGCTGCGCCCCGAGCGGGAGCGGCCCGACCGGTTCGCGCGGGCCGTCGGCCGGCTCCGCGAGCGCATCCCGCTCGGCCTCCGGGTCGGCGTCGACGGGACGGTGCGCGGCGCGCTGGCGGCGGTCGCCGGCGTGCTGGCGGCCTCGGCGGTGGTCACCGCCCTCGCGCTCGCGATCTCGTTCACGAGCATGATCGCGCTCTACGAGTCGCTGCACGGCGGGATCCTCGGCGGCGCGGTGCTCACCGTCGCGCAGCTCGCGCTGCTGCCGAACGCGGTGCTCTGGACGGCGTCCTGGCTGATCGGCCCCGGCTTCGCGGCGGGCACCGGCTCGAGCGTCGGGCCGTTCGGGACGGTGCTCGGCCCGGTGCCGCCGATCCCGCTCTTCGGCGCGATCCCGACCGAGCCGTCGCCGGTCGGCTGGCTCGGCCTGCTCGTGCCGCTGGCGGCCGGGTTCGCCGCCGGCGTGCTCACCCACCGCCGGATCCGCGGCGTGCTGCGCGACTGGCGGGCGGTGCTGGTCGGGATCGGGGCCGGGCTGCTCGGCGGGCTCGTGCTCGGCCTGCTCGCCGCGTGGTCCTCCGGCGCGGGCGGTCCCGGACGCCTCGCGGACCTGGGACCCGACGGGCTGCAGGTGGGCGTCTGGGCGGCGGTCCAGCTGTCCATCGCGATCGTCGTCGGGATGCTCGTGGACGCGCAGCTGGAGGCCTTCGCCCGCCGCCGGCAGCCCCTCAGCCGCTGAGTGGGGCACGGTAGGCTGGGGGAGTGCTCCGCGTCGTCGTGCTCATCAGCGGCGGCGGCACGAACCTCCGAGCCCTGCTGGAGGCGGCGGACTCGCCGGACTTCCCGGCCCGCGTCGTCGCGGTCGGCTCCGACGTCGAGGCGGACGGGCTCGCCTTCGCCGAGGAGCGCGGCATCCCGACCTTCGTGGTGCCCCTGTCCGGGCACCCGGACCGCGACGCCTGGGGCGAGGCGCTGCTCGAGCAGATCGCCGTCTGGGAGCCGGGCCTCACGGTGCTCAGCGGCTTCATGCGGCTGCTGCCGCAGCCGGTCGTCGACGCGCTCGCGCCGGCGCTCGTCAACACGCACCCCGCATACCTGCCGGAGTTCCCCGGCGCGCACGGGGTGCGCGACGCGCTCGAGGCCGGCGTGCACGAGACCGGCGCGAGCGTCATCGTCGTCGACGACGGCGTCGACACCGGGCCGGTCATCGTGCGGGAGCGCGTCCCGGTGCTGCCCGGCGACACCGAGGCCTCGCTCCACGAGCGCATCAAGCCCGTGGAGCGCCGTCTGCTCATCCGGGTCGTCCGCGAGGTCGCGGACGGCCGTCTCGACCTGAAGGAGCTGAGCCGCTGATGTCCGGCCCGACGATCGACCCAGCCGAGTACCGCGACCGCGACCTGGTGCCGATCCGGCGCGCGCTCGTCGCGGTCAGCGACAAGACCGGGCTCGTCGAGCTCGCCCGCGCACTCGCCGACGCCGGCGTCGAGGTCGTCTCGACCGGCGGCACCGGCGCCGCGATCGCCGCCGCGGGCCTGCCGGTCACCCAGGTCCAGGAGGTCACCGGCTACCCGGAGCACCTCGACGGTCGGGTGCGCACCCTGCACCCCGGCGTGCACTCCGGCCTGCTCGCCGACCTCCGGCTGGAGCGGCACGAGCGCGAGCTGGCCGAGTTCGGGATCGCGCCGTTCGAGCTGGTCGTCGTGAACCTCTACCCCTTCGTGCAGACCGTCGCCTCCGGGGCGGAGCCGGATGCCGTCGTCGAGCAGATCGACATCGGCGGGCCGGCCATGGTCCGCGCCGCGGCGAAGAACCACGCGAACGTCGCGGTCGTCACCGACCCCGCCCGCTACGACGAGATCGTCGCGGCGCTCGCGGCGGGCGGGACGACGCTGGCGCAGCGCCGCGGGCTCGCCCGTGACGCCTTCCGCCACACCGCCACCTACGACACCGCGGTCGCCAGCTGGATCGGCAGCGTCGTCGCGCCGGACGCCGGCGACTCCCCGTTCCCCGCCTGGGTCGGCGGCGCCTGGCGGCAGCAGGCCGCGCTGCGCTACGGCGAGAACTCGCACCAGCGCGCGGCGCTCTACACCGCGATCGGCGGACGGCCGGGCATCGCGAGCGCGCGGCAGCTCGGCGGCAAGGAGATGTCCTACAACAACTACGTCGACGCCGACGCCGCGGTGCGCGCCGCGTACGACCACGACGGCCCTGCCGTCGCGATCATCAAGCACGCCAATCCGTGCGGCATCGCGACCGCGGCGACGCTCGCCGAGGCGCACCGCCTCGCGCACGAGTCCGACCCGGTCTCGGCCTTCGGCGGCGTCATCGCGACGAACCGCCCGGTCGACCGGGCCACGGCCGAGTCGATCGCCCCGATCTTCACCGAGGTGGTCGCGGCGCCCGGCTTCGAGCCGGAGGCGCTCGAGGTGCTCGCCGAGCGGAGGAGCCTGCGCCTCATCGAGCTGCCGGACGGGTTCGCGAGCCCCGCCGTCGAGATCCGCCAGGTCTCCGGCGGTCTGCTCATGCAGCAGGCCGACCAGCGCTTCGCCGCCGCGGCCGGCTGGCAGCTCGTCGCGGGCGAGCCGGCGGACGCCGCGACCCTCGCGGACCTCGAGTTCGCCTGGCGCGCGGTGCGCGCCGTGAAGTCGAACGCCATCCTGCTCGCCTCCGGCGGCGCCTCCGTCGGCATCGGCATGGGCCAGGTCAACCGGGTGGACTCCTGCCGCCTGGCCGTCGCCCGCGCCGGCGAGCGCGCCGCGGGCTCGGTCGCGGCGAGCGACGCGTTCTTCCCCTTCGCCGACGGGCCCGAGATCCTCATCGACGGCGGCGTCCGCGCGATCGTGCAGCCCGGCGGCTCGGTCCGCGACGAGGAGGTCGTCGCCCTCGCGGCGTCGCGCGGCGTCACCATGTACCTCACCGGCGAGCGCCACTTCTTCCACTGACTCCTGCTTCGGGAGCGCGGCGGGTCAGACGTGCGCCCAGCCGCCGTCGACGAGCAGGGTCTGGCCGGTGACGAACGCCGAGTCGTCGGAGGTGAGGAACGCCGTCGCGCCGACCAGGTCCTCCGGCTGCTCCGTCCGCTTGACCGCCTGCTCCCTGATGGCGAGCTCGAACAGGCCGAGCTCGTCCTGCGGCCCGGTGCTGGTGCCGGGGGTGCGGGTGAGGCTCGGCGCGATCGCGTTGATCGTCACCCCGTCGACCCCGATCTCTCCGGCCAGCGATCGCACGAAGCCCTGCACCGCGCCCTTGCTCGCGACGTAGTGCGCGACGCCCGGCACGCCGAGGTGATAGGTGTTCGACGACATCGCGACGATCCGCCCCCAGCCCCGCGCCCGCATGCCGGGAAGGAACGCCTGGCAGAGATGGAACAGCGAGTCGACGTTCACCGACATCACCCGGCGCCACTGCTCGAAGGTCATCCGGTCGAAGGGGATGAACGGCTGGATCCCCGCGTTCAGCACCAGGATGTCCGCACCGCCGAGCTCCTCGGCCGCCGCGGCGATGCCGGCGACCGAGGCCGCGTCGCTGATGTCGGCCGGCACCGCGACGGCGGTGCCGCCGTCGGCGGCGATCAGCTCGAGGGTCTCCGCGGCGTCGGCGAGATCGGCGATCACGACGCGCGCGCCGCGGGCGGCGAGGCCGACCGCCAGCGCGCGGCCGATCCCGTTCGCCGCCCCGGTGACGACGGCGGTCCGTCCGGCGTGGGTTCGCGTCACGGCCCGACCCGCTCAGAACCGGCGCAGGCCGGCGTCCACCAGCAGCGGGCGCAGCAGCTCGTCGTACTGTCGGATGCCCTCGGCGTAGTCGACCCAGTTGACGGCGGCCCCGCTGATGCCGGCCTTCTTGAACATCGCGATCTTCTCGACGATCTGCTCGGGCGTCCCGACCAGCGGCGCCGAGTGGTGGCCCATCGCGACCCGCATCTCCTTGGAGTCGAACGCGAAGTCCGGCGCGGTCTCCAGGTTCATGTTGGCGAAGCGGCGCACCGCCTCCCAGTCGCCGAGGTCCTTGAGCCAGTGGTCCAGCCGCTTGCGCGCGTCGGCCTCGGTCTCCCCGATGATGATGCCGATCTGGGTCATGACGTTGATGTCCCGGTCGAACTCCTCCCGGGCCAGCCGCTTGATGCCGGTGACGTAGGCCGATACGTCCTCCGGGTCGTCGGAGACCATGAAGTTGATGTCGGCGAACCGCGCGGCGAACCGGCGTCCGGTCTCGCTGATCGCCGCGTTCATCACGACGGGCCGTGGCGACTGGACCGGGTGCGGGATCGAGATGGCGCCTTCCGCGGTGAAGTACCGGCCCGCGTAGTCGAACTCGCCGGGGCTCGTCCAGAGCCGCTCGACGAGGTCCATCCACTCTGTCGCGAAGGCGTAGCGGTCCGGGTGGTCCTGCACCTCGCGGCCGAACATCGCCATCTCCGCCGGATTCCAGCCCGCCACGACGTTGAGGCCGAAGCGGCCGCCGGAGATGTGGTCGATCGTCGCGGCCTGCTTCGCCATCCGCACCGGGTGGATGGTCGGGGCGTGCACCGTCGCGAAGATGTGGATGCGCGAGGTGGCCTCGGCGAGGCCCGCCGCCCACGGGATCGCCTCGAGGCTCCACAGGTTGTAGTCGCTGCTGCCCCCGAAGCCCTTCCACCTGGCGTTCGGCACCAGGGCCTCGAACCCGGCCGCCTCGGCGGCCAGGGCGAGGGCCTTGGTCTCCTCCCAGGTGGCCCTCGGGGTCTCCTCCGCGGTGCTGAACCACATCCCGCCCCGGTTGTTGAAGCCGAAGGCGGCGAGCGAGAAGTGGTCCTCGGCGCCGAGCAGCAGGTTGTCGTGCAGGCTTCGGGGCGTCGGGTCGGCGTACGCGGTGGTCATGCTCGGGCTCCTTCGAGGGTCAGCTGTCGGCGTTCATCGCCCGGACGGCGGTGTCGTAGTGGTGCTGCAGATACCAGTCGGCGATGTCGTCGCTCGTCGTGTACCAGACGTCGTCCCGCCCGCCGATGCGCTCCAGCGCCTCGGCGAGGTAGCGGTGCCGGCTCGGCTGGTTGATGAGGAACGGGTGCAGCGAGACCCCGAAGACGGCGCCGGGCCGGCGCTGCGACTCCTCGTGCAGCAGCTCGAAGTGGTCGACGATCATCTGGCCGAACGCCGGCGCCGAGAGGCCGTGGTCGAGGAACGCGGGGATGTCGTTGACCTCGATCGAGTACGGCACCGAGATCATCCGGGCGCCGCTGTCGAGCGTCAGCGGGAAGGGCTGGTCGTCCGCGACCCAGTCGCAGGTGTAGGTGTAGCCGAGCTCGGCGAGCAGCTCGGGCGTGTTCTCGGTCTCGGTGAGCGCGGGGCCGAGCCAGCCGCGCGGCTGCTTCCCGGTCGCCGCGGTGATCGCCTCGGTGATCTCGGCGAGGCCGGCGCGCTCGGCGGCCTCGTCCATCCCGGTCCAGAGCGCCGAGTTCGTCCGGCCGTGGCCGAGCCACGCCCAGTCGCGCTCCACGCCGGCCTGGACGATCTGCGGGTACTCGCGGCAGACCTCCGAGTTCAGCAGGACGCTCGCGCGCAGGTCGTGCCGGTCGAGGAGCTCGATCATCCGCCAGATGCCGACGCGCGTGGAGTAGTCCCGCCAGCCGTAGTTCAGCGGGTCGACCGGGAGGTGCGCCGTGAGCGGGACGACGCTCGTCGACGGCGAGCCCGGGTGGAAGTGCTCGATGTTCAGGCCCACGTAGAAGGCGAAGCGCTTGCCGTCGGGCCATTCGATCGCGGGGCGCTCGGTGATCGGCCAGTAGCGGTAGGGCGGGTTCTTCATGGGATCTCCTGTGGTCGTGCGCGGTCGAGGGCGCGGACGGGCGTGTGGTCGGAACTCTAGGTCGACCGCTTCATCGACAGAAACGAATCAGATCGATAGGAATCGATCGATCTCATCGATGTCAGATGCGCTCATCCGTCCATCCGGCTCGCCTCGGACAGCCGGTGCCAGGTCCGGTCGTGGTGCACCAGCGGCGGGCGCACCTCGTCGTCGGGCGTGCTCGTCTCGAGCACCTCGGCGATCATCACGGTCGAGGCGCCGGCGATCAGCCGGTTGACGATCCGGCAGCGCAGCCAGTTCTCGACGCCGAGGTAGCGCGGCTCGCCGCTCGGCAGCCGGGTCCACGCGTCGCGATCGGCGAAGCGGTCGATCCCACTGGTCGCCGCGAGCACCGCCAGGTCCACTCGGTCGGCGTCGAGCAGGTGGACGACGACGGTGTCGGAGCGCAGCACGCTCGGCGCGGCCGAGGAGAGGTCCGAGACCGAGAAGAACAGCAGCGGCGGCTCGGCGCTGATCGAGGCCACCGAGGTGAGCGTCAGCGCGACCGGCCCGTCTCCGGGGTCCGCGGTGATCACCGCGACGCCCCCGGGGTGTCGTCGGAAGGCGCGCTTGAACGCCTCGGCGCTGACGGGGGTGGGGGCGATGTCGACGACGCCGTCGACGTCCACGATCGTCTCGGTCATGGGGCGAGGCTCCTCTCGGCTCGGTGACGAGACCGACCCTACGGAGATCGATCCATCGACGGAAACGAAACGGACCGATGCCCATCCATCGATCCGGTTTCTGGATTGGTCGGCCCGGCGGAGGGCTCAGGGTAGGCCGGTCGCCTCGCGGGCGACCTCCCGGAGCCGGGACCGCAGCCAGCGGTGCGCGGGGTCGTCGTGGACGCGCGGCGTCCAGGCCATCGTCGTCGAGAGCAGCGGCAGCTCCATCGGCGGCTCGAGCAGCCGCAGGCCGGCGGGACCCGAGAGCCGTCGGGCGAGGATCTCCGAGGTCAGCGTGATGAGCGAGGTGCCCTGGACCAGCATCGGCGCCAGCAGGAAGCCGACGGTCATCTGCACGTTCCGGGCGATGCCGACCCGGTCCAGGTGCGCCTCGACGAGCGACGGGTACAGCTCGAGATGGGTCGCGACGTACGGCATCGCGCTGAACCGCTCGACCGTGATCGTCTCGCCGAGCAGGGGGTTGCGCGCGTCGCCGACGATGACGTGGCGATCGGTGTAGAGCTCCTCGTGGTGGAAGTCGCCGACCCGCGGGAAGACCTCCCTCGGGGCGACCACCAGGTCGACCTGGTTGCGTGCGAGCCGATCGGCGATCTCGTGCTCGGCCGGCTGGATGCGCAGCAGCACGCCCGGCGCCTCGGTGGCGAGCCGCTGCAGCAGCGGGTGGAGCACGGCGATGCCCTCGTAGTCGCTCGTCGTGATCGTGAAGGTGCGGCGGTCCGTCGCCGGGTCGAACTCGCTCCGCGAGGCCAGCAGCGACTGGACCTCGTTGAGGATGTCGCGCACCTGGCCGGTGAGCGCCTCGGCGAGCGGGCTCACCGTCATGGTCCGGCCGTCGCGCACCATGATCGGGTCGTCGAACAGGCGTCGCAGGCGCGCCAGCGCCGCGCTCATCGCGGACTGGGTGATCGACATCCGCGCGGCGGCCGCGGTGACCCCGCGCTCGGCCATCAGCGCGTCGAAGGCGAGGAGGAGGTTCAGGTCGACCCGCCGCAGGTCGAACGACTCCCCGCTCATCAGTCGGCCGCGCCGGGCAGCAGCTCGGCGGCGATCTCGTCGGCGTGCCGGTGCAGGGCCTCGACGACGAGCGGCACCCGCTCCAGGGGCATCCGGCTCATCGGCGCGGAGACCGAGATGGCGAAACTGCCGAGGCTGCTCGGCACCGGGATGCCGACGGCGATCGAGGCGAGGTCGTCCTCGAACTCGCCGAAGCTCGTCGCGTAGCCCTGCTGGCGCACCTGCTTGAGCAGTCCGAGCAGCTCCGCGCGCGAGCCGATGGCGTTCGGGTGCTGCGCCTCGAAGTGCTCCGGGACGTGCTGCTCGACGAACTCGAGCGACTTGGCCGCCAGCAGGGCGCGTCCGCTCGCGGTCCGCGGCAGCGACATCTCGATGCCGATGTGCGAGCCCACCCGCAGCGGCTGCCGGGACTCCAGCGAGTCGACCACGAGCGCCGTGCCGCCGTTGAGCACGGTCAGGTGCGGCGTCTCGTCGAACTGGTCGCGGAGCGCCTCGAGATGCGGCTGCACGACGCCGCGGATGTCGAGGTCGCGCACCGCCGCGAGCCCGATGCGCAGCGTCTGCTTGCCGGCGATGTACGCCTTGGACAGCGGATCCTGCCGGACGTAGCCGTGGTGCTCGAGCATCGCGAACAGGCGGTGCGCCGTGGACCGCGCGACGCCGAGCTCCTCGGCGGCGGAGGAGACGGTGACGGGCTTGCCGTTCGCGACGATGGTGAGCAGGCGCAGCGCACGATCGACCGACTCGATCGGATAGCTGGGCGCGTCGCTCATCGCCCACTCACCCTAGTCCGCGGTCAGACCTGCGCCGCTGCGGTCGAGCGCAGGTAGGCGACCGCCTCGGCGAGCGAGACGACGTCGGCGTACTTCTGCTCGAGGTCGAACAGCGCCTGCTCGTGCGCGCGCGGCGAGCGGTCGCCGACCGCCTCCCGGACGACGATCGGGCGGAAGCCGTTCTGCACGGCGTCGACGGAGCTCGCCCGCACGCAGCCGCTGGTCGTGCAGCCGAGCACGATCACGGTGTCGACGCCCTGGCTCACCAGGCGCGGCACGAGGTCGGTGCCGAAGAACGCCGAGGCGTACTTCTTGACCAGGATCTGCTCGCCGGTCCGGAAGCCGACCCGCTCGTCGAGCTCGACGGCCGGGGTGCCGGAGCGCAGCGTCGTCGTGCCGGCCTGCTTGAGGGCCCAGACGCCGGCATCGACCAGGTCGGCGTCGTCGTAGCTGACCGAGGTGTGGATGATCGGCACGCCGGCCTCGCGTCCGGCGTCGAGCGCCTCCCGCGCGGCGCCGATCTCCGCGGTCAGGTCGGAGCCGAGCGGCATGGAGGCGTCGGTGAAGGCGTTGATGAAGTCGATCGAGAGGATCGCGGGCTTCGCGCCGAAGCCGATCTTCAGGCCGAAGCCGCGGTTGCGGAAGAACTGCTCGGAATCGCGCTCGTCAGTGGACATCGGTACCCGTCGCTCCGTCTCTCGGTGGGTGCGGCCGGGAGTCCCGTCCGCCTGCCTCTGCTGATGCACTCCAAAACGTGTGCCCAGCAGAACGTGATTCTGACCGTAGCTATGGTCCCGGGCGCCGTCAAGTCAGGGGCGGCAGCTCGTGCGTGCGCGGCTCGCGGTCGATTTCCAGCTCATTTCCCTCATGTTTCCGGGAAATCGTCGTGAAGGAAAACTCCGGAGCGGCACTTGACGCATCCGAGACACGATGGTTAGCTCTCGTCAGTCAGAACCTGATTCTGATTAAGAGAATCGGTCGACGTCGCATCAAGACCACTTCACACTGGACCTCAGCAAAGGATCGATCATGTCGCTATCCACCTCGCTCCTCCGCCTCGGCGCGGCGGTCGGCGCCGTAGCGCTCGTCTCCTCGGTCGCCGCGTGCAGCACCGGCGGCGGGACCGCGCCGACCGACGCGCCGGCGCCGGCGCCCACCACGGTGCAGCCGATCGAGTACGACGGGCCCGAGGCGGCGGTGCCCGCCGAGTACGGCGAGCCCAAGGTCGTCGACGGCTTCACCTTCACCCTCGGCTGGCTCTCGCCCAACACGTCGAACCCGTTCGTCAACGCGATCGCCATGGCCGGCCAGCAGCGCACCGAGGAGCTCGGCGGGCGCTTCATCGTCAAGAACGCGAACAACAGCGTCAACACCCAGGTCGACCAGTGCAACGAGCTGCTCGCCCAGGGCGTCGACGCGATGGCCGTCTACGCGGTCGACCCCTCGGCGCTCGGGCCATGCCTGGCCGACGCCGCCGAGGCGGGCATCCCGATCATCGGGCAGGACACGCCGCCGATCGTCGGCACCGACCTGTTCGAGCACTTCCTCTCGAACGTCAGCCAGGGTCCGGACCGCTCGGCGCACAGCATCGCCACGCTCGCGGCGCAGGCCGCCCCGGCCGGCGCGAAGTTCGCCACGCTCGGCCTCGGCATCCCGATCCCGCTGCTCAAGTACTACATCGAGCGGCTGCAGTACTGGGGCGAGCAGTACGGCATGGAGTACGTCGGCAACGTCGACGCGGCCACCGACGTCTCGCAGGACATGGCCACCGCGACGAACGACATCCTCACCCGCTGGCCGGACGTGCAGGTCATCATGACGTTCAACGGGCCGTCCGCGGCCGCGGCGTCGACCACGGCTCGCGCCTCGGGCGTCGACGGCATCCTCGTCTTCGGCAACGGCGGCGACAAGACCGAGCTCGACATGGTCAAGTCGGGCCAGATGGCCGGCACCAACCGCCTCGACACGGAGGCCATCGGCACGCAGATGATCAACGGGCTGTACAACGTGCTGACCGACCAGAACCTGCCGCTGGCCCCCCAGCTCGCCGTGATCCCGCTCCCGGTGACCTCGGCGAACGTCGACAGCGTCAAGCCGTTCTGACACCGAACCGATCCGACCGGATGGGGTCGCCCCGGCCGCTGCCGAGGCGGCCCCATCCGAGCAAGGCCAGAGCGTGAACGACCCCACCGGCGCAGCCCCGCTGCTCGAGCTGCGCGACCTCACCAAGCGCTACGGCGGCATCCACGCGCTCCGCGGCGCGTCGCTGACCATCAGCCGCCCGGGCGTGGTCCACGGGCTGATCGGCGAGAACGGCTCCGGCAAGTCGACGATGCTCGGCATCCTCTCCGGCCAGGTCGAGCCCGACTCCGGGAGCATCGGCATCGGCGGCGAGCCGGTGCAGTTCCACCGGCCGCTCGAGGCCATCGCGCAGGGCATCGCGATGGTCTCCCAGGAGACCGCGCTCGCCCCCGCCCTGACGGTCGCCGAGAACATCCTGCTCGGCAGCCGGCTGGTGGGCGGCCGGTTCGGCATCGACTGGTCGGCGACGCGGGCGAGGGCCGCCGAGGTGCTCGACCGGCTCCGGCTCCCGATCGATCCGGAGCAGCTCACCGGGAGCCTGTCGCCCGACCGGCAGCAGATGGTCGAGATCGCGCGTGCGCTCAGCATGGACGCACGCGTGCTCATCCTCGACGAGCCGACCAGCTCGCTGACCGACGACCAGGTCGGCGTGCTCTTCCGCACCATCGAGACGCTCAAGGCGCAGGGCGTCTCGGTCGTCTTCGTCTCGCATCGGCTCGGCGAGATGTTCGCCATCGTCGACGAGCTCACGGTGCTCCGCGACGGCCGCACCGTGGCGGAGGGCCCGATGGCCGAGTTCGACGTGCATCGCATCGTCGACGAGATGGTCGGGCGCCAGGGCGCCTGGGCGGAGCACGCGGGGCTCGAGCGGGACTTCAGCCGGGCCGCCGGCGAGCCGCCGGCGCTCGCCGTCGAGGGGCTCGAGGTGCCCGGAGTGATCCGGGGCGCGAGCTTCGAGGTGGGTCGCGGCGAGATCGTCGGCATCGCCGGTCTGGTCGGCTCGGGTCGGAGCGAGCTGCTCGAGGCGATCTTCGGCGCACGCGCGATCGGCGCCGGGGAGATCCTGCTGGCCGGCTCGCCCTACCGGCCGAAGCAGCCGCGGGCCGCCATCACCCGACGCATCGGCTATCTGCCCCCGGACCGGAAGGTGCGCGGACTCGTGCTCGGCCGATCGGTCCGGGACAACCTCACGATGGCGGTCACCGCGTTCCTCTGGCGGCTGCTGCCGTACCGGAAGTCGCGCACCGCGCCGATCGTCGACCGGGTGATGCGCACGATGCGGGTGCGCGCCGCATCGCCCGACGTCGCGGTCGGCACGCTCAGCGGCGGCAACCAGCAGAAGGTCGCGCTCGGCAAGTGGCTCGCGGTGGACTCGGAGGTGCTGCTGCTCGACGAGCCCACCCGCGGCGTCGACGTCGCGGCGAAGGCCGAGATCCACGGACTGCTCCACGAGGCGGCCGAGCGCGGCGCCGCGCTGCTGGTCAGCTCGTCGGAGAACGAGGAGCTCATCGAGCTCTGCGACCGGATCCTCGTCCTGTTCCGAGGCGAGATCATCGCGAGCGTCGAATCGAAGGAGGCGACCGAGGCGATCCTCGGCCGCTACACGGGAGGGCACACCACGGGATGAGTGATTTCTGGCGACGACTCTGGGGCTCCACCCGGCACTTCCGGCCGGCGCTGGTGCTCGTCATCGTGCTGTTCGCGGTCTTCGCCGCCACGCAGCCGGCCTTCCTCGGCACGCGGAACCTGCAGAACATGCTGACCGCGGTCGCGGTGCTGTGGGTGGTCAGCATCGGCATGACGTTCGTGACGATCACCGGCGGCATCGACCTGTCGGCCGGGGCGACCGTCGCGCTGGTCGGCATCTTCATCGGGAAGATGGTCAACTACACGCCGGTGCCGTCGTGGGTCACGATCATCCTCTGCGTGGTGATCGGCGTCGCGATCGGCGCGCTCATCAACGGGGCGCTGATCGGACGGCTCGGCATGTCGTTCTTCGTGGTGACGCTGGCGACCATGACGGCCCTGACCGGCGTGGTGAACCTGTGGTCCAACTCGCAGACGGACACGGTCGCCGACGCCGCCATCGCCTGGGTCGGCGTGGACCGGACGCTCGGCATGCCGACGCCGATCTGGATCATGATCGTCGTCTTCCTCGTCGCGCTGTTCGTCCAGAACCGCACGCACTTCGGGCGCGACATGTACGCCGTGGGCGGGTCGATCGCCGCCGCGCGGCTGTCCGGAATCCGGGTGGAGCGCACCGTCATGGCCGCCTACGCGATCGTCGGCGGCTGCGCCGGCCTCGCCGGCGTCATCGCCGTCGGGCGCATCGGCGCGGCGACGCCGCAGGTCGACGGCGACCTCCCGCTGCAGGCGGCCGCGGCGGTGCTGCTCGGCGGCACCGCGCTGATGGGCGGCTCCGGCGGCGTCGGCGGCACCGCGGTCGGCGTCCTCTTCATCGGCATCCTGCAGAACGGCCTGAGCATCTCGGGCGTGCAGAGCTACTGGCAGCAGGTCGTCACCGGCGTCATCCTGGTCGCCGCGGTGCTCGGCGAGCGGTTCAACGGCCGCGGCCGGGGACGGCGCCGCTGGTTCGGGGAGCTCGCGCGGATGCGGCCGAGGGCCGGGGACGCGGAGCAGGAGGAGGCCGAGTCGGCCGAGTCCGTCGGCACGAAGGCGGATTGACGGCGGTGGGACGGCTGAGCGGCAAGACCGCGTTCATCACCGGGATCGGCGGCGGGCAGGGCCGCGCCGCGGCGCTGCTCTTCGCCCGGGAGGGCGCGCTCGTCTACGGCACCGACATCGACGCCGAGGGGGCCGGGCAGACGGTCGCGCTCGCGCGGGCCGAGGGCGACGAGATCCACTCGATGCACCCGCTCGACCTCACCGAGGAGGGCGCCGCGCGGCGCTGGATCGACGAGGGCGTCGCGAGGTTCGGCCGGATCGACGTGCTCTACAACAACGCGGGCCAGGTGATGTTCCGCACGATCGACGACCCGGAGGCGTGGCAGGCCTGGCAGGTGACGATCCGCGGCGAGCTCGACCTCGTGTTCGCGACGATCCTGGCCGCGTGGCCGCACCTCGTCGCGCAGGGCGGCGGGGCGAGCATCATCAGCACCTCGTCCACGGCGGCGCGCCGCGGCGGCCCGCTGCCGATCACGAGCCCCGGGTCCAGCGCCGCGCACAGCGCGACGAAGGCCGGGGTGATCGGGCTCACCAAGCAGGTCGCCGCCGAGGGCGCGCCGTACGGCATCCGCGCGAACGCGATCCTGCCCGGCTTCATCGACTCGCCCGCGACCGAGCGGATCCTCGCGCACCCCGGCGCGCCCGAGCGGATCGCGCAGAGCCTGCCGCTGCGGCGGATCGGCCGGCCGGAGGACATCGCCAGGGTCGCGCTGTTCTTCGCCTCGGACGACTCGGCCTGGGTCACGGCCGAGGAGCTCACCGTGGACGGCGGCGCCGTCAGCATCACGGAGATCGGCGGCTGAGATGTCGAGGCTGCGACTGACCATGGCGGCGGTGGACTACGACCGCTTCGCCGCGCTGCGGGACGGACGGGTGCGGGCCGAGGGCATCGACCTCGAGCTGCTGCCGATGGAGGTCGAGGAGATCTTCTACCGGCAGGCGAGGTACGCCGAGTTCGACGTGAGCGAGATGAGCCTGTCGACCTACGTGCTCAGCCTGGGACGGGAGTCGTTCCCCTACGTCGCCATCCCCGCCTTCCCCTCGCGGTACTTCCGGCATCAGACGATGTTCATGAACGCGAACGCCGGCATCGAGCACCCGGCGGACCTCCGCGGCAGACGGGTGGGCGTGCCCGAGTACCAGATCACGGCCGGCGTGTGGCAGCGCGGCATCCTCGCCGACGACTACGGCCTCGACCCGAGGGACGTCGAGTGGTTCTCCGGCGGGGTGGAGCAGCCCGGTCGGGTCGAGAAGCAGGCGATCAGCCTGCCGGACGGCGTCGTGGTCACCCCGATCGGACCGGCGGCGACGCTGTCGCAGATGATCGCCGACGGCGAGCTCGACGCGCTGCTCACGGCGCACGTCCCGGAGGCGTTCTACCGGCACGACCACGTCCGGCGGCTGTTCCCTGACTACAAGGCGGTGGAGAAGGACTACTTCCGCCGCACCGGCATCCTCCCGATCATGCACCTCGTCGTCATCCGGAAGGGCCTCCTGGAGCGCGAGCCCTGGGTCGCCCGCTCGCTGCTCAAGGCCTTCGAGCAGTCGCTGCGGCTGGCTCGGGAGGACCTCATGTACCGGAGCTCGCTGAAGGTCATGCTGCCGTGGCTGGCCGACCACGTCGACGAGACCGTCTCGGCGCTCGGCGAGGACTACTGGACCTACGGCATCGAGCCGAACCGGCACGTGCTGGAGACGTTCCTGCGCTACTCGCACGAGCAGGGCCTCGCGGCCCGCCGGTACGAGCCGGAGGAGATCTTCGCGCCGAGCACCGCATCGACGTTCGTCGTCTGACGTCCGTCGACTCTGGGAGAGGAGCCCCATGTCCGAGCTGTCCGATGCGATCCGGCTGGTCGCCGACGCGAACCACGTGCTGGTCGCCCGCGGCGTCCTCGACGCGTACGGCCACGTGAGCATGCGCCACCCCGAGGATCCCGAGCGGTACCTGCTCGCCCGCAACCTCGCCCCCGCGCTGGTGCAGCCGGAGGACGTCCAGGTCTACTCGCTCGACTCCACGACCGAGGACGAGCGGCCCGGCTACCTCGAGCGGTTCATCCACGGCGAGATCTACCGTCGCCATCCCGGCGTGCACGCGGTGGTGCACAGCCATTCGGCGTCGATGGTGCCGTTCAGCATCTCGCGGCGGCCGCTGCAGGCGGTGTGGCACATGGCCGGCTTCCTCGGTCCGCGGGTGCCGGTGTTCGAGATCCGCGACGTCGCGGGCGAGGGCAGCGACCTGCTGATCCGCAGCGAGGGTCTCGGGGCGGCCCTCGCCGAGGCGCTCGGGGAGTCCGCCGTCGTGCTCATGCGCGGACACGGCTCGGTCGCGGTCGGCGACTCGATCCCGCAGGCGGTGCACCGCGCGGTGTTCGCCGAGCTCAACGCCCGGGCCCAGGCGACCGCGGTCGGGCTCGGCGAGTTCACGAGTCTCACCGCCGCGGAGGGCGCCGCGGCGGCGGAGTCGAACTACGGCCAGATCCGTCGCGCGTGGGAGCTCTGGCGGGCCGAGGTCGAGCGCTGAGGCGGCTCAGCCCTCGGGGCTCCAGCGGGCGCGGCGCAGGTCGAGCCGCAGCGGGCTGAGCATCGGCGTGCCCTCCGCCCGATACCGGTCGAGCGCCTGCGCCTCGTAGCCGGGGAGCAGGTGGCCGTCCGCGTAGACGACCCGCCACCAGGGCAGCTCGCCGCCGCTGTGCGCCATGATCCGGCCGACCGCCCGTGCGGCGCGCGAGCCGACGGCCGCCGCGACCTCGCCGTAGGACATCACCCGGCCGGACGGGATCGCCTCGACCACGCCGTACACGGCCTCGCGGAACGCCTCGTAGTCGGAGGGGGCCGTCTCGGACAGCTCCGGCGGCTTCACAGCGCGAGGATCCCGAAGTTCTCCCCGTACTGCGTCTCCCGCGTGACGACGAAGCCGACCGCCCGGAAGAAGCGGTCGGGCCCCGCCTCGCCCGGCTCCCAGACGGCGGTGAGCCGGCGGAAGCCGCGCAGCCTCGCCTCGTCGGCGAGCGCGCGCACGGCGAAGGTGCCGATCCCGCGACCCTGGTGCTCGCCGGCGACGGTGACCCGGATGACGGCGGAGTGGAACTCCTCCTGCGGATCGTCCGGCGCGAAGTTCCCCCGCACGAAGCCGACGACCTCGTCGTCGTCGAGGACGACGCGCGGCCAGGAGGCGAGCGGATCGGTGTACGAGTCCGCGATCGCGTAGGTCGGCGGCGTCACGTACTGGTCCTGTCCGGTGCGCAGCGTGAGCGAGTTCGCCGCGAACGCGGTCGTGGCGGAGAGCTCCTCGAGCCGAAGGGGGGCCATGGTCACAGGGTAACCGGCACCGGCGACGCTGTCACCGGTCGGTCTCGGCGCCCGGCCGCGGTCTGGCACGCCGCCGTCGGCGCCCGGTACACTCGCGGCGCGGCGGTCGCGAGGGGGTGGGGCATCGTGGAGGTCACGTCCTTCAACGCGACCTGGACCGGGCTGGTCCTGGTCCTCGCCGGGGCCGGCGTCGGCGCGCACTACCTGCTGCGCGGGCGGTCGTTCGCGGTCAGGCGCGGCTGGCTGTTCGGCCTCGCGTGGCTCACGCTCGGCTGCTCGGCGGCGTTCCACCTCGCCTACCTGCTCGACCCGCCGCCCGAGGGCTTCCCGCTGCTGCAGAACCTGCCGCTCCACTTCTGCACGCTCATGTCCTTCCTGATGCCGCTCGTGGTGTGGTTCGACTGGAAGCCGCTGCGCGCCGTCGCGTTCTTCCCGGGGGCGATCGCCGGCATCGCCTCGCTCGTCTCGGCGGCGTCCTACGAGCAGGGCCATCCGCTGCTCGACCCGAAGTCGTTCTTCTGGGTGGCGCACGCGCTCAACGCGATCGTGCCGTTCCTGCTCGCCTCGCTCGGCCTGTACCGCCCGACCTGGCGGCAGGCGCTGCTGTCGGTGGTCTGGGTCATCGCGTTCGGCGCGCTCGTCATCCTGCCGCTCGACCTGGCGATGCGCGCGTGGGTCGACCCGGGGGTGAACTACTTCTACCTCTTCGACCCGGAGGGGGCGGACATCCTGGTCGCGCTGCGCGAGCTGATCCCGGTGCCGATCCTGTACATGCTGCCGCTGCCGATCCTGGTCATCCCGGTGATGCTCCTGCAGCTCGGGATCTACCGGCTGCTCCATCGGGGCGGACCGGAGCCGGCCGCGGCCGTGCTCGCCTAGCGTCCGTCGCGAGCCGGTCGCGGCGACTACAGCGCGTCGATGATCGCGTTGAGCGTCGCCGAAGGGCGCATCGCGGCCGAGACCCTCGCCGGGTCGGGCGAGTAGTAGCCGTCGAGCTCGACCGGGTGGCCCTGCACCGCGAGCAGCTCGGCGATGATCGCCGCCTCCCGCTCGGCGAGCGCCGCGGCGACCGGGGCGAACGCGGCGGCCAGCTGCGCGTCCTCGGTCTGGGCGGCGAGCTCCTGCGCCCAGTACATCGCGAGATAGAAGTGCGAGCCGCGGTTGTCGATCGTGCCGAGGGCGCGGCCCGGCGACTTGTCCTGCTCCAGGAAGGTGCCGGTCGCGCGGTCGATCGTGTCGGCGAGCACCTTCGCCCGGGCGTTCCCGGTCGTCTCGGCGTACTGCTCGAAGGACGGGGCGAGGGCGAAGAACTCGCCGAGCGAGTCCCAGCGCAGGTAGTCCTCGGCGACGAACTGCTGGACGTGCTTGGGCGCGGAGCCGCCGGCTCCCGTCTCGAACAGGCCGCCGCCGTTCAGCAGCGGCACGATGCTCAGCATCTTCGCGGACGTCCCGACCTCGAGGATCGGGAACAGGTCGGTGTTGTAGTCGCGGAGCACGTTGCCGGTCACCGAGATGGTGTTCAGCCCCCGGCGCAGCCGCTCCAGCGAGTACGCCGTGGCGAGCTCGGGGGAGAGGATCTGGATCTCCAGCCCGCTCGTGTCGTGCTCGGGCAGGTACTGCCGCACCTTGGCGATGATCGACGCGTCGTGCGCGCGGGACTCGTCGAGCCAGAAGATCGCCGGGTCGCCGGTCGCCCGGGCGCGGCTCACCGCGAGCCGGACCCAGTCGCGCACCGGCACGTCCTTGGTCTGCGTCGCCCGCCAGATGTCGCCGGGCTCGACCTCGTGCTCGATCAGCGCGCGCCCCGCGGAGTCGACGACGCGCACGGTGCCGGCGGTCGGGATCTCGAAGGTCTTGTCGTGCGAGCCGTACTCCTCGGCCGCCTGCGCCATCAGGCCGACGTTCGGCACGGTGCCGATGGTCGCCGGGTCGAGCGGGCCGTGCTCCTTCACGTCGTCGATGACGGTCTGGTAGACGCCGGCGTAGCTGGAGTCGGGGATCACTGCGAGGGTGTCGTCCTCGCCGCCGTCGACGCCCCAGAGCTTGCCGCCGTTGCGCACCAGGGCCGGCATCGAGGCGTCGACGATGACGTCGGACGGCACGTGCAGGTTCGTGATGCCCCGGTCGGAGTTGACGTAGGACAGTCGCGGGCCGTCCGCGAGCGCCGCGTCGAAGGCGGCGCGGATCTCCGGGCCGTCCGGCAGCTGGTCGAGGCCGGCGAGGATCGAGCCGAGCCCGTCGTTGGCGGACAGGCCCGCCGCGGCGAGCTGGTCGCCGTAGCGCTCGAAGACCTCGGCGAAGTAGGCCCGCACGACGTGCCCGAAGATGATCGGGTCGGAGACCTTCATCATGGTCGCCTTGAGGTGCACGGAGAACAGCACGTCCCGCGCCTTCGCCGTCGCGAGGGCGTTCCGCAGGAAGGCGTCGAGGTAGGCCGCCTCGAGCTTCGTCGCGTCCACGATCTCGCCGGCGAGGACCGGGAGCCGGTCCTTGAGCACGATCGTCTCGCCGGCGTCGGTGACGAGCTCGACGCGCAGCACGTCGTCGGCGGCGAGCGTGACGGACCTCTCGTTCGTCTTGAAGTCGTGCTCGCCCATCGTCGCGACCTCGGTCTTCGAGCCCGCGGTGAACGGCTTGTTCCGGTGGGGGTGCGCCTTCGCGTAGTTCTTGACGGAGAGCGGGGCGCGCCGGTCGGAGTTGCCCTCGCGCAGCACGGGGTTGACGGCGGAGCCCTTGACCCGGTCGTACTTCGCGCGCACGGCGCGGTCCTCGTCGGTGACGACCTCGTCCGGGTAGTCGGGCACGGCGTAGCCGTCCCCCTGCAGCTCGGCGATCGCGGCCTTCAGCTGCGGGATCGAGGCCGAGATGTTCGGGAGCTTGACGATGTTCGCCTCGGGGCGCGTCGCGAGCTCGCCGAGCTCGGTCAGCCAGTCGCGGCCGAGGTCGAAGACGGCGAGGATGCGGCCGGCGAGCGAGATGTCGGCCGTGTCGATCGACACCCCCGCCTGCTTCGCGTAGGCCCGGACGATGGGCAGGAGGCTCGCGGTCGCGAGCATCGGCGCCTCGTCCGTGTGGGTGTAGTAGATCGTCGACTCCGTCACGGGGAACATCCTCCCATGTGGACCATCGCCCGATTCCGGACAGGTCCTGGGTGAGACGCTGTGAGGGGAGGACGCGATGTGGTCGCTGGAGGAGCGGATCGCCGCGGCCGGGAGGACGGTCGCGGACGACACGGGGGTGCGCACCGCGCTCGCGGAGCTGGTGGCGGCGCAGGGGTCCGCCCGACGCAGACGGCGTCGCGGGCTGAGGCTCGGAGCGGGGATCGGCGGGGCGCTCGTGCTCGCGGGGTGCGCCGCGGCCGTCGCGCTGCAGCCGTGGCTCCAGGTGCAGCCGGACCGGCTCGTCATCACACGGGACTGGTACGACCTGTCGGGCGACTACCTCGCGTCCTGCGAGACGGCCTGGGACCTGTCGTACCTCAGCGCCGAGGCGCAGGCGGTGATCGAGGAGCGGCTGCGCGACCGGACGCCCGCCGACTACGGCATCGACGTGAGCGCGGTGCTGCCGAAGAAGCCGGGACAGCTCTCCAGGACGCCGTTGCGCACCGCCGAGCTGGCGAACGGCTCGTTCGACGACGCCGTCATCCGCGACACCTTCGACGCGCTCAGGACGAGCGGCGTCGACTTCGACGTCGCCCAGCCGATGCGGGGCACCGCGGACTGCCGGGTCGACGAGGACAAGCGATGATCCGTCCACGCGATCGGGTCGACGCCGTGCTCGCCGACGCGGGCCCCGCGCTGCTCGGCTTCTTCCTGCGCAGGGTCGAGCCGGCCGAGGACGCCGCGGACCTGGTGAGCGAGACGCTCGCCGCCGCGTGGAAGGCCTCGCGTCGGATGCCACGGGACGCCGAGGCTGCGCGCATGTGGTGCTTCGGCGTCGCGCGCAACGTGCTGCGCAACCACGAGCGCGGCCGGCGCCGCCGCGATGCGCTCGTGGAGCGCGTGCGCGAGGCGATCGCGATCGCCGCACCGCCCGCGTTCTCCGAGGACGAGCTCGACCTCCGCGCGGCGATCGCCGCGCTCCCGCCCGACCTCGCGGAGCTCGTCCGACTGGTGCACTGGGACGGGTTCACGGTCGCCGAGGCGGCGGAGCTGCTCGGCGTCCCCGCCTCGACGGCGCGCTCGCAGCACGCGCGGGCGAAGGCGCTGCTGCGCGAGGCGCTGGCGGAGGAGGCCGCGGAGGGGGCGTCCCGGGTCCGAGCGGGCGACGCGGCATCCTGACCCTCGCCTCCGACGGGACGGGATCGGCCCCGGACTACGGGCGTCCGGGGCCGATCTGCGGCGCGGCTCGGGTCGCCGCGCCGGGGCGTCAGGCCGTGGCCGACTCGACGGGTGCCTCCGTCGCGTCGATCACCGCGGCCGAGCCGCCCGAGGCGACCTCGACCTTGCGCGGCTTCGCGCGCTCGGAGACGGGGATCACGACGGAGAGCACCCCGTTGTCGTAGTGCGCGCTGATCCGCTCGGTCGCGACGCCGTCGCCGAGGTTGAACTGGCGCTGGTAGGTGCCGGCGGACCGCTCGCGGGCGAGCCACTTGACGCCCTCGCCGCTCACGGCCGAGCGCTCGGCGCGCACCGTGAGGACCTGGCCGTCCACGTCGACGTCGATCGAGCCGGGGTCGATCCCGGGCAGGTCGGCCGTCATGACGTAGTGGTCGCCGTCTCGATAGAGGTCGATCGGCATGAATCGCGGGCCCTGCCGCGAGTCGAGGAGCTGGGCGGCGACGCGGTCCAGCTCTCGGAACGGGTCGAAGACGACTGCCATGGGCGGCTCCTCTGTTCGATGTTTGAGAGACTTGAGCCGTTTCGACTCAAGTCCTACCAGATTAGCACTCGGGGCATGCGAGTGCCAGATGTTCTCGGAGGGCGAACGCGCGCTCAGGCGCCGGAGAAGACGTCGCGCCGGATGCGGCGGACGCCGAGCCGGCGCAGGCCCGCCGCGAGCGTCGCGACCATGGCGGGCGGGCCGGAGACGTAGGCCGTGCGACCCGGCAGCCCGGGCACGGCGGCCGCGAGATCGTCGGCGTCGAAGCGTCCCGGCCCGAGCCAGATCCAGCCGAGCGGCAGGGGCTCCGGTTGGACCGGGCAGGACAGCACGACCCGGGCGCCGAGCGCCGCGAGCTCGTCGAGGAACGGCGGCGCCTCCTCCGCGGAGCGGTAGACGAGCACGTGGTCGTCGTCGGGCTCGGCGGCGCGGAGCATCGACAGGAACGGGGTGATCCCGATCCCGCCCGCGACGAGCAGCGTGCCGGTGCCGGCGCGCGGCGGCGTGAAGTCGCCGAACACGCGGGTCGCGACGAGCCGGTCTCCGACCGAGAGCGCGGCGAGGGCCCGCTTCGCCGTCGACGGCGAGGCCGGCAGGCCGAAGGCCACCCGGAGCGTCGTCTCGCCCGGCGCCGAGGCGATCGACAGCACGCGCCGCCGCCCGCGCAGGTCGCGCGGACGATGCGGGACGGCGAGCTCGATCGCCTGGCCCGGCAGGTGCGGCACGGGCTCGTCCGGCCGCAGCGCGAGCGCGACCACGTTCCCGCCCGGCCGCTCCACGCCCGCGACGGTCAGCCGGATCGCTCGCCGGGCGCCGAAGCCGAAGGCGATGACGTTCGCCACGACGATGCCGAGCTCGGGACTGGAGTAGACCGGCCCCCAGCTGAACGGCACCGATGCCACGACCGCCGCGATCGCCGCGACCAGGACCCGCTGCCACCATCGGGGCGGGAGCGTCTGCGGCTCGATCAGCATGAAGCCGGCCGCGAAGACCAGCGGCAGCGAGCCGAGGATGGTCCCGAGCGAGTCGCCGAGATCGAGGCCGAAGGACAGGAACTGGACCAGGCGGACGACCGTCGCCGCCACGACGTAGGCGAGCGCGACGGTCACGGTGCTCGTGCGGTAGGCGACGACGAGCGCGCCGAGCGCGACGAACGGCAGCATCGGCGGCGTCGCGATCCACCAGCTCGGCCCGGCGAGCACGGGTGCGCCGGCGAGGTCGAGGATCCCCGCGAGCAGCCCGACGACGAGCGCGCCGGTCGCCGCCGGGTTCAGCAGGTGCCGGCCGCGCCGGGCGATCAGGAACCGGGAGGCGCCCGCGACGAGCCCCGCGGCCGCCACCGCGAGCAGACTCGCCGTGGCGATGCGCGGGGAGAACAGCAGGAAGACGATGAGCCCGGTCGTGATCACCGACTCGACCTCCGCCCGCGCCCGCACGAGCGCCCCGCCGACGAGCGCCCCGGCGAAGGTCGCGACCAGGGCGACGAGCAGGCAGAGCACCCCGGCGCCGGGCTCGACCGGGACGAGGCCGAGCAGCCCCAGCACGAGCGCCGCGACGACGACGATCCAGAGCACCGCCGCGACGAGCACGACCGGGGTCAGCCGCCCGAGCGCCCGGTCGGCGGTGCCGCGCCAGGTCGCGATCGCGGCGAGCAGCGCCGTCATCCGAACACCTCCCCGGGGAAGCCGGGCGAAACCTCGACGCGTCCCGCCGAGGTGATCCTCGCCCATTCCACCCCCAGTGCGGAAGGCAGGTCGGCGGTGAAGAACAGCGCGGTGGACGCGCCGTCGGCCGTCATCGCGTCGGCGGCGAGGGCCCAGGTGGCGACCACGTCGCCGACCGGGACGCCGGTCAGGCCGTCGACGACGTGGTGCACCGTGCGCCCCGAGAGGTCGACCCAGCGCCGGCGGTTCGTCGCCGAGGCGCAGATCGCGCCGTCCGCGAGCTCGACGACTCCGATCGCCATCGTCGCGTCCCAGGGGTGCTCGAGCGCGATGCGGATGGCGCGGCCCCGGTGCCGGATGTCGCCGCTGGCGTCGACCGTCCAGGCGTCGACGCCGTGCGCCTCGAGCACGCCGGCGACGAGGTCGACGAGCTGGCCCTTGCCGGCCGCGCCGACGTCGATCGCGGCGCCGCCGTAGCCGAGGCGGGAGAGCGCCGCGCCGACGTGGAGGCTCATCCGGCCGCCGGTCGTCGCGGCGAGCAGGTCGTAGAGCGCGAACAGCGGGTCCCGCTCCGCCGCGGGCGGCTCGACGGCCTCGCCGCGCGCCATGCGCGAGACGACGGAGTCCGCGCGGAACCTCGACCAGTTCCGGTCGTAGGCCTCGATCCGCTCGTGGATCGCGCGCCGGACCTCCGCGTCCAGCGGCTCGGGGGTCTCGATCGACCAGGGGACCCCGATCGCCTCGAACCGCACGCGGGCGCCTAGGCGCTCGCCTCGGCGCGGATCGTCTCCAGCGCCGCGTTGAAGCCGCGCCCGGTCAGCGACGACCCGGCCACGCGGTCGACGGAGAGGCCGGCGATCGGCTTGCCGACCACCTCGCCGGCGATCGCCGAGATGAAGTCGCCCTGGTGCTGCTTCGCCTCGCGGTCCGTCGCGTGGCCGACGACGTCGACGGCGGTCACGGTGCCGTCGGCGAGCGTCACCGTCACGGTGATCGACTCGCTGCCGCTCGGGGCGACGTAGGCGCCGTCGGCCGTGTACGTGCCGTCGGCGTACTCCGCGGACGCGTCGGCCCCGGTCGACGCCGTGCCGGGCGCGGAGGTCTCGGCGTCGACGGCCGGGGCCTCGGTCGCGGCCGCCTCGGGGACCGTGCCGCCGGCACCGCCGACGCCGCCGGCGGCGCAGCCGGCGAGCGTCCCGACCGCGGCGAGGGCGGAGAGCGCGGCGATCGCGGTGCGGCTGGGCATCGGCATGGCGTCAAGCTAGCCTGGGACCCTGGAGGTCAGCTATGGCGCTGTTCATCGATCGCTTGACGATCTCGAGCCCCGATTTCGAGGACGGCGGGCGCATCCCGTTCGAGCTCACCGCGGACGGCGGGAGCACCGTGCCCCGCCTCGAGCTCTCCGGCGCGCCGGAGGGCACCGTCGAGTACGCCATCATCTGCCACGACCCGGACGCCCCGCTGCCGGACGGCTTCACCCACTGGACGGTCTACGGCATCCCGGCCGAGGCGACGAGCCTCGACCTCGCCGCCCCCGGCGTCCGCGTCGGGCCGAACGACCTCGGCCAGACCTCGTGGTTCGGCCCGCAGCCGCCGCACGGGCACGGCGACCACCGCTACTACTTCTGGGTCTACGCGCTGCGCCGCCCGGTCGAGGGCGCGCCGGATCGACGCGCCTTCATCGACGACTACGCCGACGCGGTCATCGAGCAGGCGCGGACGGTCGGCGTCGCCGCGCGCTGACGAACAGGAAGCCGGTCGTCACCAGGCACAGGCCGAGCAGCAGGGGCGCGAGCGGGTCCGAGCCGGTCGCCGCGAGCTCGACCGTCAGGGCCGCGGAGAACGCCCTTCCGGACGCCAGACCGGTCGAGACGACCGTGTGCGCCCCGGCCGCGGCATCCGCCGGGATCGTCACGGCGGCGGAGAAGGCGCCGCTCGCGCCGGCCGTGAAGGTCCCGAGCGTCGCGGGCGTCGAGTGCAGCACGACCTCGACCTGCTCGCCCGGCCGGAAGCCGACGCCGCTCACCGTGAGCCGGCCCTCCGGCGCGACGGAGCCGACGCTGAGGCTCGTGCCGAACGCCGCGTCCACCGCCGGCGCGACGAGGGACGCGAGGTTCGCGACGCCGCTCGCGTTCGGGTGCAGCGCGCCGAGCTCGACGCAGACGTACACGTTGCCGTCCTGGCCGAGCGGCTGGTAGTCGGTCGGGCAGACGCCGCCGCTCGGGTACGCGACGGTCAGTCCGCTGATCCACGGGTCGGTCTCGCACAGCGCGTGCGAGCCGGTCGACTCCGCGGAGGAGACGAAGTGGAAGCCGTGCGCGCTGGCGCCGGCCTCGAGCGCGTCATCGAGCAGGCCCTCGATCTCGTGGATGAAGAGGATGTCGGCGCCCGAGAAGGGCACCGCGTTGGTCGCCGGCGGCAGCGGGCTCGTGAAGCACGCGTTCGCCTTCGCGGGGTCCCCGGTCGCGATCCTCGGATAGCCGACGACGAACACCTGGGCGTTCGGCGCCCGGGTCGCGATCTCGTCGAGCACCGCCTCGATCCGCGGCACGACGTACTGCTGGAGCCGGGTGACGAGATCGAAGTCGGCGTAGGTCGGATCGCTGCCGTCGAAGACCTCCCGGCAATTGTTCACCTGGATGCCGGCGAGGAACTGCAGGCCCGTCGCGTAGTCGGTCGACGAGCCGGTGTTCGTCAGGCGGATGCAGGCCTCGGCGATGTCGGCGAAGCCGAGGTCGTTGCCCCCGATCGCGAAGGTCACGACGTCGGTGGAGGCGGACAGGGCCGCGGTCTGCAGCTGCAGCGCGGTCTGGCCCGTCATCGTCTGCTGGACCTGGGAGGTCGCGCTCAGCGCGGGCAGCAGCGACGGCGTCGGGGTCGGCGGCGTCGGCAGGGTCGTGCCGCCGGGGTAGCCGACGTTCGCGGCGACCGCGCCGCTGCAGGTCTGGTCGTCGACCGCGAGCCCGAGCGCGGACGCGACGAGGTGAGGATAGTTCGCGTCCGCCTGGTAGCAGCCGTTCGCGTCGGTCGGCGGCGTCGCCGCGAACGGGCTCGTCGCGCTGAACGGGATCAGCCCGAAGCCCGCCGAGTAGGAGTCGCCGAGCGCGACGTACTCGAAGCCGTCGAGCTCGCCCGGCTCGGCGGAGAGCGCCGGGGCCGCGGGCGCTGCGAGGAGCAGTCCGATCAGGACTGCGATCCCTCCCGCGACCCGCCGCATCCCCTCGACCCTACCCACGGCGACCCCGTCGGCTCAATGCCCGACCGGTACTGTGGCGGCATGTCCGCCTGGCTCGTCGTCGTCGACATGCAGCGCGTGTTCGCCGAGCCGCCGAGCCCGTGGGCGGCGCCGCGGTTCGACGAGGCGCTCGCGGGGGTGCGCCGGCTGCTGCCGGCGTTCGCCGGTCGCACCGTCCTCACCCGCTACGTGGCGCCGCTCGAGCCGACCGGCGCATGGGTCCCCTACTTCGAGCTCTGGCCGTTCGCGCTCGTGCCGCACGACGACCCGCTGTACGAGCTCGTCCCCGCGCTCCGGGACGCCGCCGAGGACGCCGCCGTGGTGACGCGGGCCTCGTTCGGCAAGTGGGACGACGGCCTGGCCGCGGCGATCGACGGGGCGCGCGAGATCGTCCTCGCCGGCGTCTCGACCGACTGCTGCGTGATCGCCACCGCGCTCGCGGCCGGCGACGCCGGCGTGCGGGTCCGGGTCGCCGCCGACGCGTGCGCCGGGGCGAGCGACGCCGACCACGAGCGCGCCCTCGCCGCGATGGCGCTGTTCGCGCCGCTGGTCGAGATCACCGACGTGGCCGCCGTGCTGGCGACCGGCTGAGCGCCGGAGCCGGTCGCAGGCTCGCGGACGGCCGCGCTGCGCGGCGCCGAGCGGGCCGGTCGCCGGTCCACGACGAGGCCCCCGGGCGGGATGTCGGACGATCCGGGCGAGACGCGCCGCAGCCCCTGCGGGTAGGCTGGGCATGCCGCGACTGGCGTTCGAGGTGGACCACCACCGGGGAGCGGCGCACACAGGGATGAGCCGTACGCCTGGGCTCGATCACCGCCCCAGTCGAAGGAGCAGCCCCTGTGAACCAGGCACCGATCCAGCCGGCGAGCCGGCAGTACTTCACCGCCCCCCTCGCGGAGGTGGACCCCGAGATCGCCGCCGTCCTCGAGCAGGAGCTCGGCCGGCAGCGCGACTACCTCGAGATGATCGCGTCGGAGAACTTCGTGCCGCGCGCGATCCTCGAGGCGCAGGGCTCGGTCCTGACGAACAAGTACGCCGAAGGCTACCCCGGCAGGCGCTACTACGGCGGCTGCGAGTTCGTCGACGTCGCCGAGTCGCTCGCCGTCGAGCGGGCGAAGGCGCTGTTCGGCGCGGGCTTCGCGAACGTCCAGCCGCACGCCGGGGCGCAGGCGAACCAGCCCGTCTACCACGCGCTGCTCGAGCACGGCGACCGCGTGCTCGGCCTCGACCTCAACCACGGCGGTCACCTCACGCACGGGCGGAAGCAGAACTTCTCCGGCCGGAACTACGAGATCGTCAGCTACGGCGTCGATCCCGAGACGTACCGGATCGACATGGACGTCGTGCGGGATCGCGCGCTGGAGACCCGGCCGAAGATGATCATCGCCGGCTGGTCGGCCTATCCCAGGCAGCTCGACTTCGCCGCGTTCCGCGCGATCGCCGACGAGGTCGGGGCCCTGCTCTGGGTCGACATGGCGCACTTCGCGGGGCTGGTCGCGGCCGGCCTGCATCCCTCGCCCGTCCCCTACGCGGACGTCGTCACGAGCACCGTGCACAAGACGATCGGCGGCCCCCGGTCCGGCTTCGTCCTCTCGAACGACCCGGCCATCGCCAAGAGGATCGACTCGGCGGTCTTCCCCGGGCTGCAGGGCGGGCCGCTGATGCACGTGATCGCGGCGAAGGCGACCGCGTTCAAGCTCGCCATGACGCCGGAGTTCAGGGACCGTCAGGAGCGCACCCTCCGCGGCGCGCGGCTGCTCGCCGAGCGGCTCATGCAGGCGGACACCAGGGCGCAGGGGGTCGACGTGCTCACCGGCGGCACCGATGTGCACCTCGTGCTCGTCGACCTGCGCGCATCGGAGCTCACCGGCCAGGAGGCGGAGGACCGGCTGCACGAGGCGCGGATCACGGTCAACAAGAACTCGGTGCCGTTCGACCCCCGCCCGCCCATGACGACGAGCGGGATCCGCATCGGGACGCCGGCCCTCGCGACGCGGGGCTTCGACGACGCCGAGTTCACGGAGGTGGCCGACATCATCGCGCACGCACTGCTGCCGGACCCCGACCTCGCGGCGCTGCGCGCCCGGGTCGGCGCCCTCACCGCGGCCTTCCCGCTCTATCCGGGCCTCAGCTCGCCGGGGACGTGGGCATGAGCGCCCGCATCCTCGACGGCATCGCGACCGCGGCCGCGATCAAGGCCGAGCTCGCCGAGCGGGTCGCGGAGCTCAAGCGGCGCGGTGCCCACCCGGGCCTGGGCACGCTGCTCGTCGGCGCCGACCCCGGCTCGGTCAGCTACGTCACGGGCAAGCACCGCGACTGCGCCGAGGTCGGCGTCGAGTCGATCCGGGTCGACCTGCCGGAGACCGCGTCGCGCGCCGACGTCCTCGGCGCGATCGACTTCCTGAACACGAACCCGGCCGTCACCGGCTACATCGTCCAGCTGCCGCTGCCGAAGGGTCTCGACGAGCACGAGGCGATCGAGGCGATCGACCCCGACAAGGACGCGGACGGCCTGCATCCGACGAACCTCGGCCGGCTCGTCCTCGGCGTCGACGGTCGGATCGACTCGCCGCTGCCGTGCACCCCGGCCGGCATCGTCGAGCTGCTGCAGCGCGCCGGCGTGGAGATCGCCGGCAAGCACGTCGCGATCGTCGGCCGAGGGCTCACGGTCGGCCGCCCGCTCGGTCTGCTGCTGACGCGCAAGGGCCTCGACGCGACGGTCACGCTCACGCACTCGCGGACGCCGAATCTCGCAGAGGAGTGCCGTCGCGCGGACATCGTCGTCGCGGCGGTCGGCGTCCCGCACCTCATCAAGCCCGACTGGATCAAGCCGGGCGCCGCGGTCCTCGACGTCGGCGTCACCCGGGTCGGCACGACCGAGTCGGGGAGGGCGAGGCTCTCGGGCGATGTCGACCCGGGCGTCGCCGAGGTCGCCGGCTGGCTCTCGCCGAACCCCGGCGGGGTCGGGCCCATGACCCGGGCGCTGCTGGTGAAGAATGTGGTGGACAGCGCGACCAGGGCGGCCGACGCCGCGGAGGCACGGAAGGCGGGCGGGGCATGAACGAGAAGGCGATCAGGACGTACCGGCTGGGGTTCCCCCAGTTCGTCGTGGGGCTGCTCACGCTCGTCGCGATCGCGGGCGGCGTCGCCTGGATCCTCAAGGTCGCCGGCCTCTGGTAGCACGCCGCGGCTAGGCTCGACCGGACATGACCAGCGATCCGGGGGCCCACCGCGCCGGCCGCTCCGACGTGCGGCGCTGGCGGCGCCACCTGGCGGCGGAGCGAGCGGAGGCGATCGTCTACCGCGATCTCGCGTCGCGTCGCGGCGGCGAGGAGCGGGACATCCTGCTCGCCCTCGCCGACGCCGAGGACCGCCACGCGCAGCACTGGATCGACCTGCTCGGGCCGGACGCGCATCCGGAGCCCCGGCCCGGTCCCGGCACCCGCCTGCTCGGCGCCTTCGCCCGCCGGTTCGGCTCCGTCTTCGTGCTCGCGCTCATGCAGCGCGCGGAGGGCCGATCGCCGTACGAGACGGACGCCGACGCGACCGACGCGATGGCCGCCGACGAGCGGATCCACGGCGAGGTGGTGCGCGCGCTCGCGAGCGCCCGGCGGATGCGGCTCGCGGGCGGGTTCCGCGCCGCCGTGTTCGGGATGAACGACGGACTGGTCTCGAACCTCGCGCTCGTCCTCGGCGTCGCCGCGGCCGGGATGCCGGCGCCGGCGATCCTGCTCACCGGCGTCTCCGGGCTGCTCGCAGGGGCGCTGAGCATGGCGGCCGGGGAGTACGTGTCGGTGAGCTCCCAGCGCGAGCTCATCCGGGCCTCCGACCCCGACCCCGAGGCCGAGCAGCGGATCAGCGACCTCGACCTCGACGCGAACGAGCTCGCCCTCGTCTACCGCGCGCGCGGGATGGACCCGGCGGAGGCGACGGCGAAGGCCGCCCGTGCGCTGCAGCGGCTGCGCCGGCACGAGGACGGGAGCCCGGACGCCCACGTCCTCGCGGCCGCCGCGGGGCCGGAGACCGCGGCCGTGCCGGTGGTCGCCGAGTCGGCGCACGACGCGGTGGGCACGCCGTTCGCCGCGGCGACCTCCAGCTTCTTCGCCTTCGCCGCCGGCGCCGTGGTCGCGGTGCTGCCCTACGCCTTCGGCGCGACCGGCTGGCTCGCGGTCGGGCTCTCCGCGGGCCTGGTCGGCCTCGCGCTGCTGGCGACCGGGGCGTTCACCGGTGTGCTGTCCGGCACCTCGCCGCCGCTGCGGGCCCTGCGCCAGCTCGCGATCGGGTACGGCGCGGCCGCCGTCACCTACCTGCTCGGCCTCGCGTTCGGCGTCGCGCTCGCCGGCTGAGCCGCCATCGCCCGCCCGGGCCCGTCGGTACGCTCGTAGGCGTGAAGCGTTCCGGGAGGCGGCGCTCGGAGCTGGCGATCGACGAGGGCATGCTGCTGGCGGTCCGGGCCGCGAGCCTCGACGTCCGCAACCGCATCGAGGTCGAGACGATCGGCCGCGGGCGCGACTTCGACCCGGAGGAATTCCGCGGCGACGCGATCGCGGCGCTGGGGCAGCTCGCCGCCGAGCAGCGCGCGATCGCCGACCGGCTCGACCTCGAGCACCGCCTCGCCGGCTCCCGCGGCGGCGTCGCCTACAGCGAGCACGACTACCGGCGGGGGGATCGCGCGAACCTCCGAGTGCGCGCGAGGACCGCCAGGCGGATGGCCGCGGAGCTGGACGCGTTCGCCGCGGACGCCGAGCGGGTCGGCGAGCTCGTCGAGCGCGCCCGACGGGAGGCCTGGCGCGACGTGGCCGGGCAGGTGCAGAAGAAGCTGCGGATCTACGCGGCGCCGCCCGAGTTCGACGAGGACCCCGGTCGGCGCGGCCGTCTCTCCGAGCTCGCCGCCGAGCTCGCCGCGCAGGTCGACGCCGCCGCGGCCGACCCGGCAGCCGACGCCGCCGACTGAGCCGGCCGCGGGTTCAGGCGCGGACGACCGGCGTGCGCGGGGACCAGGGCACGTCGCCGAGCAGCGTCGCGGCCGGTGCCTGCGCGGCGTCGGCCGCACGGCTGGAGACGAGCAGCCAGCGGCCGTCCGCGTCGGCGAGCAGCTCGTCGAAGCCGGCGCCGCCCGCGAGCAGCGGCAGCGCATCCCCGATCGCGCCGCCGATCCAGAGGCGCCGCAGGGTCGGCACCGAGCCGCCGCCGAGCTCGCCGAACGCCCCGGCCGCGCCCACCACGAGGAAGCGGGTGATCGAGCCGGAGAGGTCGTCGACCTCGCGCTCGACGACCGCGAGCCCGAGCGGGTCGCCCCGGCCGGCCCCGGCGAGCGCCAGCGCCGGCGCCTCGGCCTCGGCGGCGCGGAGCAGGCCCGCCGCGTTCGAGGACACCGGCTCGGCGACCAGCTCGTGCCGGCGCAGGAACGCCGCGCACTGCGCGAGCGACTGCGGATGCGCGTAGACGGTCGCGCCGCGGAGGTCCTCGAGGCCGAGGCCCGCGCGGGCGTAGGCGTCGAACCGCACCGGCACGTCGACCATGCCGCCCGCGACGATCCCCTCCCCATGCGCCAGCAGCGCGGTCACCGCGCGGCTGACGAGGCCGGACGCGGAGCTCGTGATCGGCAGCACCCCGAGCGTGCCGCCGCCCAGCGCCTCGAGCACCTGGTCGAACGACTCCAGCGCGTCGAGCGCGGCGGCCGGGGCGCCGACGGCGCCCGCCGCGAGGCCGGCGGCGTCCTCGGAGAACGTGCCGGCGGGACCGAGGTACGCGACGCGCGCGACGGCGGCGGTCGGCGTGCGGGCGAGCCCCGTCGGCCAGCGGTACGACTCGGCGACGTGCCGCTGCAGCTCGTCGACGACCGCCGTCGGATCGAGGTCGGCGCGGATCTCGACCCGGACGACGACCGCGCGCTGGCCGGTGCGCACCACCTCGTCCCGCAGCTCGGCGCTGCGCAGCCCCGGCGTCCCGCGCACCACGCGCAGCACCCCCTCGCCGGAGACCGACTCGGGCACCAGGAAGCGCACGTCGCGGCGCACCGCCGCGAGCCGCTGGTCGAGCAGCGCCGCCAGGGCGTCGCCGGTCACCGGCTCCGCGTGGCTCAGCGCGAACGTCACGCGGCGGGGGACGCCCGCGATGCCGAGCGCGGCGGCGTTGCGCGCCCCGGGTCCGCGCAGCAGCACGCCGCGTCCGGGCGGACCGGCCAGCACGTTCTCGATCGTCACCGTCGTCGGCGTCAGGTCGACGATGCGCCCGACGCTGGAGCCGATGCCGACCAGCTCGCCGCTGCGCCACAGCGCCGCGAGCGCGAGGCGCCTCGACTGCGCGGCGGTGATCGCCGCGGCCGCCGTGCTCCGGATGGTGTCGTACAGCGCTCCCGGGAAGCGCGCCTGGACCTCCGCGAGCTCCTCCGCCGGGACGGTCGAGTCCCGCGAGTCGAGGACGCGCACGGCGAGGCCGAACAGCGTCTCGAAGAGCGGCGTCCGCGCCTCCCAGATGTCCTGCTCCAGGTCGAGGCCGCTGCCGGTCACCTCCGCGGCGAAGTCGGCGAGGACGCGGTGCGCCCGTGCCTGGACGAGCGCCATGGCGCGGTCGTGCTGCGGTGCGGTCCCGACCTTGAGGATCCCTCCGGCGCGCGTGACGGCGTCCGCCAGCCACTCGGGGGCCTGCGCCGACCCGTCCGGCACCAGGTACAGGATCTGCCCCGTCAGGCTCGGCGCCGTCGCGTCGAAGAGGGCGTGCACGCCGTGCACCGGCCGTCCCGCCGCCGCGGAGCGCGCGAGGTCGAGCGCCGGCTCGAGCGCGCTCGCGGAGATCAGCACCGTCGCGTCCTCCGCGACCCGCGGCAGCATCTCGCGCAGCGCCGACTCGAGCACCGCCGGCGGCAGCGCGAACCAGATCACCGTCGGCCCGCTCGGCAGCCGGAACGGCGTCGTGGTGCCCTCCGCGACGAGCACGTCGCCGTCCGGCGTCTCGTGGTTCTCCGCGAACCCGACGGGGGCGTGCTCCTGCAGCCGCCAGCGCTGCGCGCCGAGGCGCGTGCGCGTCGTCTTCGAGTCGACGAGCGTCACCGAGCGCCACGGCGCGTACGGCAGCAGGTGCTCGGCGAGCCACCGGCCGGTGCCGAGCGCGGCGCCGACGACGACGAGGGCGGGCGCTTCGGACACGCGTCCATTCTCCCGCGGCTCGGCCGCGGAGGCGGTCGGGGCGCGCGAGGTCGCGTCCGGCGGCGCCCCGGGCGCGAGGCGCTGCACGGCTACCCTGTTGGCATGGCGGAGGCCCGACGACGCACGCGCGGCTCGCTGACGCCGGCGCAGATCCTCGAGGGCGCCTTCGCGCTCGCGGAGCGGGTCGGGCTCGACGGGCTGTCGATGCCGGAGCTCGCACGCAGCCTCGACATCCCGGTGACGAGCCTCTACTGGCACTACCGGCGCAAGGACGAGCTGCTGCGCGCGATGGCCGAGGAGGCGCTGGTGGCGCAGGCCCAGCTGCTGCCCGCGGTCGGGACCTCCTCGTCGTGGCACGCCTACCTCGAGGACTGGTTCACGGCGCTGCGCGACCTGTACCGGCGGCACGACGTGCTCGCCGACCTGATCGTGGTGCGCGTCGACCTGCACACCGACGTCGCGGAGCGGCTGGCGGCCGAGTCCCGGCAGCGGATCGCGGACTGCCTCGTCGCCGCCGGCTTCGACGCCCGGGTCGCGGCGCGGATCGTCGGGGCGCTCACGGTGTACACCCACGGCGCGGTGCTCGCCGAGCGCAACGCGCTGCGCCGGCTCGGCGGTCCGGTGGTCGGCGAGGCGGACGCGGACTTCGCGTTCGGGCTGCAGACGCTGGTGCGCGGCTTCGAGCGCCGCCTGCGCGCCGCCCGCTGATCGCCAGGCGGCCTCCGACCCGCTACTCCTTCAGCGCCGCGATGATCTGCGGCACCACCTCGAACAGGTCGCCGACGATGCCGAAGTCGGCGATCTGCAGCAGCGGGGCGTCGGGGTCCTGGTTCACCGCGACGATCGTCTTCGCCGTCTGCATGCCGGCCCGGTGCTGGATGGCCCCGGAGATGCCGAGCGCGATGTAGAGGTCGGGGGAGACGGTGACGCCGGTCTGGCCGACCTGGCACGACTGAGGGACATAGCCCGCGTCCACCGCCGCGCGGCTCGCGCCCACGGCCGCGCCGAGCGCGTCGGCGAGCTCCTCGACGACCGCGAAGCGCTCCGCGGAGCCGACGCCGCGTCCCCCGGACACGACGATCCGCGCCGACTTGAGCGGCGGCCGGGAGCTGTCGGCGACGACCGGCTCGACCGCCTCGACGACGGGGTCGGGCCCGGCGTCCGGCGCGGCCGGGAGCGGCGCCGGCTCCGGGGCGTCGATCGGCTCGAACGCGCCCTCGCGCACGGTGACGACGGGTCGGGTCGCGGTCGCGGTGGTCGTGAACGAGCCGCCGAACAGCGAGTGGCTGACGACGACCGCGTCGCCGTCGACGGCGGTGCCGACGGCGTCGACCAGCACCGGGGCGCCGAGCCGTGCGGCGAGCCGTCCGGCGATCTCCCGGCCGCCGAGCGAGTGCGCCAGCAGCGTCGCGACCGGGGCCCGCTGCGCGACGGCGGCCGCGAGCGCGGCGGCCGCGGCGGCGGGACCGCCGTCGGCGGTCACCACGACCGGGGTGCCGAGCGCCGCGGCGGCGGCGACCAGCTCGCCGGCCGGCCGGCCGGGCTCCGCGTAGACGAGGACGTCGGCCATCTCAGATCGCCTTCCGCTCGCGGAGGAACGCCACGAGCCGCTCGCCCGCGTCGCCCTCGTCCGCGATCGTGGTCCCGGCGGCCCGTGCCGGCCGCTCGGCGACGGTGAGCACGCGCGAGCCCGGAGTCGTGGACCCGACGCCCAGCTCGCCGGTCGATCGGACGGCGAGCGGCTTCCGCTTGGCGGTCATGATGCCCTTGAAGTTCGGGAACCGCGCCTCGGCCGACTTCTCCGTCACGGAGACGACGGCGGGCAGCGGCGCGGACAGCGTCGTCGCGGCCGTCTCGGTCAGGCGCGTGCCGCGCACGGAGCCGTCCGCGATGGCGACCTCGCCGAGGCTGCCGAGCAGCGGCAGCCCCAGCAGCTCCGCGACCATCGCCGGGACGATGCCGCCGCGGCCGTCGGTCGACTCGTTGCCGGCGACGACGAGGTCGAACGCCTCGCCCCGCAGCGCGGCGGCGATGGCGCGCGCGGTCACCAGCGCGTCGGCGCCGGCCAGCGCGTCGTCCTCGACGTGCACCGCGCGGTCGGCGCCCATGCTGAGGCCCTTGCGCAGCGCGTCCTTCGCCGAGGCGGGGCCGACGGCGAGCACGACGACCTCGGCGTCCTTGTGGCCGTCCTTGTACTGCAGCGCGACCTCGAGCGCGCGCTCGTCGATCTCGTCGACGACGAGGTCGCCGCTGCGATCCAGGATGCCGGTGGTCGGGTCGAGGCGGCGCTCCCCGTAGGTGTCGGGGACCTCCTTGACGAGGACGACGATCTTCATCGCGGCTCCTTCGCGCCCGCGTCGGCGCGAGCTCTCGACGATCGTACGGTATACGCAACGGTAAGCACAACGATCAGGGCGTCCGGCACCGGACGGAGGCTCGGAAGGAGGGAAGGCAGCCCGATCGGCGGCGGAGTGGGCCCGCTGGGTCTCGATCCCAGGCGCTTCGGATTAAAAGTCCGCTGCTCTACCAACTGAGCTACAGGCCCGCGCAGGGGTCCAGGGTAGCGGCTCGACGTAGGCTGGCGCCGTGACCCGGATCGAATCGCTCGAGGCGCACGAGGTGTTCGTGTTCGGCTCGAACGGCCTCGGCTTCCACGGCGGCGGCGCGGCGCGGACCGCGTACGACCGCTTCGGCGCGGTGTGGGGGCAGGCGAACGGGCTGCAGGGGCAGTCGTACGGCATCGACACCATGAGCGGCCCGGAGGTGCTCGCCGAGCAGGTGGCCGTCTTCGTCGAGTTCGCCCGCTCGCGGACCGACCTGCGGTTCCTGCTCACCCCGATCGGCACCGGCATCGCGGGGATCCCGGCGGAGGAGGTCGCGCCGCTCTTCCTCGACGCGCCGGCGAACGTCGTGCTGCCGGACCTCTTCCTCGACGTGCTGCGGGAGCTGCTCGCGTGAGCCGGGAGTTCCACAAGCCGACGCGCTTCGAGGGCCACCGCTTCGAGGCGTTCCTCGGCGGCGACGACCCGGCCCGGCTCTACGCCGTCGCGCACGAGACCGCCAGGACGCTCGTCGACCGCGGGCGGGAGCCCGGCTCCGCCGAGCTCGTGGAGCGGATGATCGCCTACACCGACGAGCACGGGGTCGACGCGCTCGCCGAGCTGTGGGCGACCGCCGCCGCCGAGTCGCTGCCGGGCGCGCTCTGGCGGCTGTATCTGCTGCGCGCCCTGGTGCGGCAGGACCCTGCGGCCGCGGCGAACGCCTTCCGCCGCGGCGTCGAGGCGCTGCCGACGGCGGATCCCGCGATCGCCGGCGCCCCGAGCCCGACCGGCCCGGACGAGGTCGCCGCGCTCGCCGACCGGATCCTGCGCGGCGCCTTCTCCGGCGACCTCGCGGATGCGCTGCATCGCGCCGCGGCGACCGGCCGCATCCTCGCCGCCGGCACGCTCGCCGAGGCCGACGCCTCGGACGCGGCGGCACCGGAGCGGGCCAGCGCGTTCACGACCCGGGCCGCCCGGCTCAGCACGATCGGCGCGGAGCTCGAGGCGGCGGCGCGGCTCGAGCGGGCCGGTCGGCTCGACTGAGCCGGCGGTCCGCCGTCCCGGACTCCGGCTCGCGCTCAGCCGGGGCGCCTAGACTGTCGGGGCCGGACCGCGGTGACCCCGGGCTCCAACTTCAGCCGCTTCGAGCGGCCTTGCGCCGAGAGGCGTCGACCGCGGTCCGGTGTCACCCGAACTTGCCGGAGACGTAGTCCTCGGTCGCCTGCACGCTCGGGTTCGAGAAGATCCTCGGCGTCTCGTCGTACTCGATGAGCCGGCCCGGCTTGCCGGTGCCCGCGATGTTGAAGAAGGCGGTGCGGTCCGAGACGCGGGACGCCTGCTGCATGTTGTGCGTCACGATCACGATCGTGTAGTCGACCTTGAGCTCCTCGATGAGGTCCTCGATCGCCAGCGTCGAGATCGGGTCGAGCGCGGAGCACGGCTCGTCCATCAGGATCACGTCGGGCGAGACCGCGACCGCGCGCGCGATGCACAGCCGCTGCTGCTGACCGCCGGAGAGGCCCGAGCCCGGCTTGTCGAGCCGGTCCTTGACCTCCTCCCAGAGGTTCGCCCCGCGCAGCGACTTCTCGACCAGGGCGTCCTGGTCGGACTTCGACATCCGCCGGCTGTTCAGCCGGACGCCGGCGAGCACGTTCTCCCGGATCGACATGGTGGGGAACGGGTTCGGCCGCTGGAACACCATGCCGACCTGGCGCCGCACCAGCACCGGGTCGACGCCGGGCCCGTACAGGTCGTCGCCGTCGACGAGCACCGAGCCCTCGACGCGCGCGCCCGGGATGACCTCGTGCATCCGGTTCAGCGTGCGCAGGAACGTCGACTTGCCGCAGCCGGACGGTCCGATGAACGCGGTCACCGAGCGCGGCTCGATCGACAGCGAGACGTCCTCGACCGCCTTGAACCTGCCGTAGTAGACGTTGAGGTCCTTGACCTCGATGCGCTTGGACACGGGGCTTCCTTCGGTGCGGGGGTTCAGCGCCCGGTCTTCGGCGCGAAGAGCTTCGCGATGAGACGGGCGACGAGGTTCAGGACCATGACGATGAGGATGAGGACGAGGGCGCCGGCCCAGGCCCGCTCGGTGTAGGCGGCCAGGTCGGCGCCGGGGTTCATGTACTGCGTGTAGACGAACACGGGCAGCGTCGACATCCGGCCCGAGAACGGGTCGTAGTTCATCGACGTCGTGAAGCCGGCGACGATGAGCAGCGGCGCGGTCTCGCCGATGACGCGGGCGATCGCGATCGTCACGCCGGTCGCGATGCCGGCGATCGCGGTCGGGATGACGATTCTGAGGATGGTCGCGTACTTCGGCACGCCGAGCGCGTAGGAGGCCTCGCGCAGCTCGTTCGGCACGATCCGCAGCATCTCCTCGCTGGAGCGCACGACGACCGGGATCATCAGCAGCGACAGCGCGATCGCCCCGCCGATCCCCGAGCGGTAGCCCGCGTTGCCGGTGATCAGCGCGAACATGGCGAACGCGAACAGGCCGGCGACGATCGAGGGGATGCCCGTCATGACGTCGACGAAGAACGTGATCGCCCTGGCGAGCCAGCCGCGCCCGTACTCGACGAGGTAGACCGCGGTCAGCAGGCCGACGGGCACGGAGATCAGCGCGGCGAGCCCGGTGATGATGAGCGTGCCGACGATCGCGTGCAGCGCGCCGCCGCCCTCGCCGACGACGTTGCGCATCGACTCGGTGAAGAACGCGACGTCGAAGCGGGCGGCGCCGTTGACGACGACGGTGTAGGCGAGCGAGACGAGCGGCAGCAGCGCGATCACGAAGGCCGTGGCCACGAGGCCGGTGACGAACCGGTCCTTCGCCTGGCGTCCGCCCTCGACGAGGTAGGCGATGACCCAGATCGCGACCAGGAAGAGGATCTGGCCGAGGAAGATCGCCAGCGCGATGTCGAAGCCCGCGGCGCCGGACGCGGCGCCGACCAGCCCGACGATCGCCGACATGACGGCCCAGCAGCCGATCAGGATCGTCCACGGCGCCCACTTCGGGAGCCGGCCGTGGGTCAGGCGGTTCGGGACCGCCGTGCGCCTGGACGCCGTCGCGACGGCCATGTCAGTTCGCTCCGGAGAAGGCGGCGCGCCGGGCGATCACCCAGCGCGCGACCGAGTTGACGACGAGGGTGATCACGAACAGCACCAGGCCGGTCGCGATCAGGGCGTTGACGGCGATGCCGTGCGCCTCGGGGAAGTTGAGCGCGATGTTCCCGGCGATCGTCGACGGGTTCTGGCCGCTGGTGAGCACGAAGCTGATGACCAGCGCCGGCGACAGCAGCATCGCGACCACCATCGTCTCGCCGAGCGCGCGGCCGAGGCCGAGCATCGCCGCCGAGATGATGCCGGGGCGCCCGAAGGGCAGCACCGCCATCCGGATCATCTCCCAGCGGGTCGCGCCGAGGGCGAGCGCCGCCTCCTCGTGCAGCTTCGGGGTCTGCAGGAAGATCTCGCGGCAGAGCGAGGTGATGATCGGGATGATCATCACCGCGAGCACGATCGCGACGGTGAGGATGGTGCGGCCGGTGCGGTCGACCTGGCCGGCGAAGAACGGCAGCCAGCCGAGGTACTGGTTCAGCCAGTCGTAGATCGGCACGATCGCCGGCGCGAGCACCTTGATGCCCCAGAGGCCGAACACGACCGACGGGACGGCCGCGAGCAGGTCGATGACGTAGCCGAGACCCTGGGCGACGCGGCGCGGCGCGTAGTGCGAGATGAACAGCGCGATGCCGATCGACAGCGGCAGCGCGAACAGCAGGGCGAGGAACGCGGACCAGACGGTGCCGAAGGCGAGCGGGGCGACGTAGACCCAGAAGTTGGCCGGGTCGCCGTTCATCGCGGAGACGTCGCCCACGAACGCCGGGGCCGACTCCGCGATGAGGAAGACGGCGACCGCGGCGAGGGCGACCAGGATGAGGCCGCCGGCGGCGATCGCCGAGATGAAGAAGGTCCGGTCGGCCGGGCGGACCTTCGCGCGGATGCGGCCGGGCTCCGTCGCTGTCGCGGTCATGTCCTGCTTTCGGGTGGGTCGGTCCGGGTCTCCGGGCACGGGCGGCCCGCTCACCCGATGCGGGCCGCGGCGGTCGAACCGGCCGCAGCCCGCATCGGGTCGATGCTACTTACTCGACGATCGTCGCGACGACCGCCTGGACGGCCGCGATCTGGTCGGCGGACAGCGGCGCGGAGCCGGTCTCCGCCGCCGCGGCCTGGCCCGCCGCCGAGGTCACGTAGCCGATGTAGGCCTTGACCAGCGGGGCGACGGCCGCGTCCTTGTACTCGCCGCAGGCGATCAGGTACGAGACGAGCACGAGCGGGTACTCCGCCGGGTTGGTCGTCTTGCGGTTCAGCTTGATCGCGAGGTTCGTCGCCGAGGCGTTGTCGGCCGCCGGCGAGCCCGCGACGACCGCGGCCGCGGCCTCGTCCGAGAACGCGACGTACTGGTCGCCGACCTTGATCCGCGCGATGCCGAGGTCGCCGGCGCGCGACGCGGCGGCGTAGCCGATCGCGCCCTGCGCCGACTTCACGGCCTCGATGACGCCGGAGGTCCCCTGCGCGCCGGTGCCGGTGCTGTACGGGAACGGGTCGGCCGGCTTCTCGGTCCACACGTCGGGGGCGACCTTGGACAGGTAGTCCGCGAAGTTCTTGGTGGTGCCGGAGTCGTCCGAGCGGTGCACCGCGGTGATCGGGCCGCTGGTCGACCAGCCGCTGTTCTGCGCGGCGATGGCCGCATCGGACCAGTCGGTGATCTCGCCCTTGAAGATCTTGGCGATCGTCGGGGCGTCGAGGTTCAGCTGGGCGACGCCCGGCAGGTTGAAGACGACCGCGATCGGGTCGATGAACGCCGGGACCTGGATGAACGAGTCGGCGACGCAGCCCTCGAAGCCGCCCGCGATCTCGTCGTCGGAGAGCGCCGAGTCGGTGCCGGCGTAGGAGACGCCGCCGCCGATGAAGGCCTCGCGGCCCGCGCCGGAGCCGGACGGGTCGTAGGAGATCGTGACGTCGGGGTTCTCGGTCTGGAACGCCGCGATCCAGGACTCCTGGGCGGCGCCCTGCGAGGACGCGCCGGCACCGGCGATCGTGCCGGCGAGCGTCGAGGCCGGGGCCTCGGTCGGCGCCGCCGACGGCGCGGGCTTGGCGCCCTCGTTGGCGGCGCAGCCGGTGAGCGCGAGCGCGCCGACCGCGACGATGGCACCGATGGTGCCGAGCTTCGTGAGCTTCACGAGTGTCCCTTCGGGGGTTTGTGATCAGAACACGGACCGGTGCGGTCCGGCGGTCACGCTACGCACGGAGGGTGACGGGATCGGGGTGCCCGGGTGAACGGGAGGTGAACGGTCCCCGGGGCGGGGCGGAGGGGCGATCAGACGCCGCCGTGGAGCTCCACCTCGACCAGCCGGGGCTTGGTCGTCTCCGTCGTCAGGTGCAGCACCGCGAACGCGCCGGTCGCCAGGCTCGCCGCGCGCTGCAGCCCGGTGCGGTGGGCGGCGGCGCCGTGCCGGATCGCCTCGACGAGCTCGGGGATGACCGGGCCGTGGCTGCAGAGCACGACGTTCTGCCGGCGCTGCAGCTGCTTCGCGATCTGCTCGGCCGCCTTCGAGCGGCCGGCTTCGTGGGCGTCCTGCGAGATCCCGGCGGCGGCCTTGACCGGCAGGCCGGCGAGCCGGGAGGTGGGCTCGATCGTCGTCAGGCAGCGGGTCGCCGGGCTCGAGATCAGCCGCGTCGGGCCGAACGCCGCGATCGAGGGCGCGTCGGTCATCGCCTGCTCGAGCCCGCGATGCAGCAGCGGCCGGGTCGCGTCCGGGCCGTCCCAGTCGCCGGGCGGGATCGCCTTGCCGTGCCGGAGGATCGTGATCGAGAACGTCCTGGCCGCGCCCCGCCGGATCCGGTCGGCGAGGGCGGCGATCATCTCGCGGTCGCGCGCGTAGGAGACGAGCCTGCGCGCCTGCGCGATCGGCACCCAGTCGACGGCCGAGATCTCGTCGTTCGGCGTGAAGCGGGCCGTCTCCACCTGGTGCCCGAGCACCTCGGCAGCCCAGTACTGCACGAACTTCGGGCGTCCGCCCGCGGTGTAGCTCGTGTCGCCGATCGGCGCGCCGAGCGTCGCCTCGATGCCGGTCTCCTCGCGCAGCTCGCGCACCGCGGTCTCCGGCAGCAGCTCGCCCGGGTCGCGCTTGCCCTTCGGCACCGAGACGTCGCCGTAGTCGGGCCGGCGCACCAGCAGGACCTTCACGCCCTCGGCGGTCTCCCGCCAGCACAGGACGCCGGCGGCGTAGACGGTCGCGTCGGTCACCGGCTCACGCTACCCGATGCAGGCGGGCGCCGTCCCGGCGGCGAGCAGCTCGTCGTCCCGCCCGCGGCGCTCACGACGTCCGACGGCTCCCGCCGCCGTCGCGGACGACGGGGAGCTCGCCGGTGAGGATCACCGGCAGCGCGCCGGTCCGCGTGCCGCGCAGGTCGGAGCGGCGACGGGCCGCGATCCGCGACATGAGGACGTCCTGCGCGTCGTCGAGCAGCGCGCCGTCGGCGTCGCGGCTGTGCCGGGCCCAGTCGCCGGAGGCGCCGTCGAGGTGCCAGGAGCTCGTCGTGTCGGCCAGCTGCAGGTCGAAGTAGTCCTGCAGCTCCTGGACGTGCTCCGGGTCGGCGATGCGCACGAGCACCTCGACGCGGCGGTCGAGGTTGCGGTGCATCATGTCGGCGCTGCCGATGAAGACGACCGGGTCGCCGCCGTGCTCGAAGGCGAAGATCCGCGAGTGCTCGAGGTAGCGCCCGAGGATCGATCGGACGCGGATCGTCTCGCTGAGCCCGGGCACCCCGGGCCGCACGCCGCAGATGCCGCGGATCACCAGGTCGATCGGCACGCCGGCCCGCGAGGCGCGGTACAGCTCGTCGATGACCGCCTCGTCGACGATCGAGTTCATCTTCAGCCGGATGCCGGACGGACGGCCCGCGGCCGCGTTCGCGGCCTCGGCGCGGATCAGCCGGATGAGGCCCTTGCGCAGGTGCAGCGGCGCGACCAGCAGGCGCTTGAACTTCTTCTCGATCGCGTAGCCGGAGAGCTCGTTGAACAGCCGGTTGAGGTCCTCGCCGACGGCCTCGCTCGCGGTGAACAGGCCGAGGTCCTCGTAGATGCGCGCCGTCTTCGGGTTGTAGTTGCCGGTGCCGATGTGCGAGTAGCGCCGCAGCCGGCCGCCCTCCTGGCGCACCACGAAGGCGAGCTTGCTGTGCGTCTTCAGGCCGACGATGCCGTAGACGACGTGCACCCCCGCCTTCTCCAGCTTCTTCGCCCAGCGGATGTTCGCCGACTCGTCGAAGCGGGCCTTCACCTCCACCAGCGCGAGCACCGCCTTGCCCGACTCGGCCGCGTCGATGAGCGCCTCGACGATGGGGCTGTCGCCGCTGGTGCGGTACAGCGTCTGCTTGATGGCGAGCACGTTCGGGTCGTGCGCCGCGGCCTCGATGAACGCCTGCACGCTCGTCGAGAACGACTCGTAGGGGTGGTGGACCAGGATGTCCCCGCGCGAGATCGCCGCGAACACGTCGGTCTCCGGGCTCGCCTCGCTCGGCAGCAGCGAGACCGAGGTGGTCGGGACGTGCCTCGGGTACTTCAGCGCCGGCCGGTCGATCGCGCCGAACTGGAACAGGCCGCGCAGGTCGAGCGGCGCGGGCAGCCGGTACACCTCCTGCTCGGTGATGGCGAGCTCGCGCACCAGCAGCTCGAGGGTCGTCAGGTCCATGTCCTCCGACACCTCGAGCCGGATCGGCGGCCCGAAGCGGCGGTTCAGGACCTGCTGCTCGAGCGCCTGGATGAGGTTCTCCGACTCGTCCTCGTCGACCTCGACGTCCTCGTTCCTGGTCACCCGGAAGGCGTGGTGGGCGAGGATCTCCATGCCGGGGAACAGCTCGTGCAGATGGTTGCCGATGAGGTCCTCGAGGGCGATGAAGCGCATCCGATCGGTGCCGTCCTCCGGCAGGTGGATGAAGCGGGGCAGGTTCGTCGGCACCTTGACCCGGGCGAACTCCTCGCGGTCGGTCCGCGGGTTGCGCACCCGGACCGACAGGCTCAGCGACAGGCCGGAGATGTAGGGGAAGGGGTGCGCGGGATCGACCGCGAGCGGCATCAGCACCGGGAAGATCTGCGCGCGGAACACGTCGTCGATCCGCGCCCGGTCGCGGGCGTCGAGGTCGGCCCACTGCTCGATCTGGATGCCGGCGGCGCGCAGCGCCGGCTTCAGCGACTGGTTGAACGAGCGCGCGTGGCGCTCCTGCAGCTCGTGCGCCTTCGCGCTGATCGCCGCGTAGACCTCCTGCGGCGGCGTGCCGATGTTCGTCGGCACGGCGAGGCCGGTCATGATCCGGCGCTTCAGGCCGGCGACGCGGACCATGAAGAACTCGTCGAGGTTGCTCGCGAAGATCGCCGCGAAGTTCGCCCGCTCGAGCAGCGGCGTCGCCTCGTCCTCGGCGAGCTCGAGCACGCGCTGGTTGAAGCCCAGCCAGGAGATCTCGCGATCGAGGTAGCGCTCGGGCGGCAGGTCGTCGGCCTCGGGCGCCGCGACCAGGTCCTCGTCGTCGTACTCGTCGAGGCCGTCGCCGGCGACCGTGTCCTCGAGGTCCGTGACGTCCATCGCACCATTCTGCCGTTCCCGACGTGAACGGGCGATGAACGGGGAGGCCTCGGCCTCGGCCGCTCGGACTACTTGGCGGCCGGCTCGGCGATCCGGTCGGCGACCTCGTCCTCGTGCACGTTGAAGCGGTAGCCGACGTTCCGGACGGTGCCGATCAGCGAGTCGAGCTCGCCGAGCTTGGCGCGCAGCCGCCGGACGTGCACGTCCACGGTGCGGGTGCCGCCGAAGTAGTCGTAGCCCCACACCTCGCTGAGCAGCTGCTCGCGGGTGAACACCCGCGACGGGTGCCCGGCCAGGAAGCGCAGCAGCTCGAACTCCTTGAACGTGAGGTCGAGCGTGCGGCCGTGCACCTTCGCCGAGTAGCTCGCCTCGTCGATGACGACCCCGGAGGTCTGGATCTTCGTCGAGGCCTGCTCCAGCGACCGGCGGCCGATCGCGAGCCGGATGCGGGCGTGCGCCTCGGCGGGGCCGACCGTGTGCAGCAGCACGTCGTCGACGCCCCAGTCGGCGGAGACCGCGGTGAGGCCGCCCTCGGTGAGCACGAGCAGCAGCGGGACGTCGATGCCGGTCGTGTTGAGGATCCTGCAGAGGCTCTTCGCGCTCGCCAGGTCGTGGCGCGCGTCCACCAGGATGAGGTCGGCGACCGGCGCGGCGACGAGCGACGCGGGGGCCGCGGGGATCTGCTTGACGCTGTGCGAGAGCAGCCCGAGCGCGGGGACCACCTCGGCCTCACCCGAGGAGGTGAGGATCAACAGCTGGGCCACGCGACCTCCTGGAACGCAGCCAGTTTAGGCGACGGCGCCCGCCGGACGGCCGTCGCTAGGATTTCGGAATGGTCAAGCTCGCCGCGTGGAGCATCGCGCCGGCCTGGGCGATCGCGCTCGTCGCGGCCGTCGTGATCGCCGTGACGCCGGTCCGCGGCGGCTGGACGCTGTGGATCCCGGCGGCCTGCGGCCTGTGCGTCATCGTCGCGCTCGCGCTGCAGGTCGCGACCAGGGCCCCGGAGGGCTTCGTCGGCCGCGCGGGCGTCGCGGTGAGCGGCGTCGTGCTGATCTTCGCGGTCGCCTCGCTCGTGCTCTGGCTGGTCGGCCTGGCCTGAGCGGGTCCGCGCCGGGTGCGAAGGGGTAGGCTGGCGGCATGACGTTCGCGCTCGAGCTCTTCTTCGTCGGCCTGCTCGGCCTCGCGTCGCTCGCGATCGCGTTCACGGCCGTCGTCGTCATCGTCAACCTGTTCCGCGGCCAGCACTGAGCCGCCGCTGAACGCAGGGAGCGGTCCCGTGTTCGCCTTCGACTCGAGCGTCCCGGCGGAGCTCGTCCCGCTGTCCTGGCTGATCGGGGTGTGGGAGGGCACCGGCGTCATCGACTACGTGGTCGACGCCGCCGACGGCTCGGGCCCGGGCGTGCACCGCACCGCGGAGTTCGGCCAGCGGATCTCGTTCTCGCACGACGGCCTGCCCTACCTCGACTACGCCTCGGCGACCTGGCTGCTGCCGGCACCGGGCGAGGACGCCGCGGATGACGCGGCCCCGGTCGCGCACGTCGCGGAGTCCGGCTACTGGCGGCTGCACCGCCCGCTCGGCGACGCGGATCCGGGCCCGGGGATGCTCCCCGGCGTCGGCCCGCGTCCCTATGCGACCGCCGACGAGGTCGAGGCGCTGCGGAACGCGGATGGCGGCTTCGACATCGAGGTCGCGATCGTGCACCCGACCGGGGTGTCGGAGTTCTATCTCGGCCAGGTCAAGGGTCCCCGGATCGACCTCGGCACGGACGCCGTCGTGCGCAGCGAGACGGCGAAGCACTACGCCGCGGCGACGCGGCTGTACGGGCTCGTCGAGGGCCACCTGCTCTGGGCGTGGGACATGGCCGCGCTCGGCCAGGACCTGCGCACGCACGCCTCGGCGCGGCTCGCGAGGGTCGACTGATGGCCTCGCCGTTCGAGGACCAGCGCGCGCTCGTCGAGGGCCGCGCCGTCGCCGTCCTCGACCGCGGCGTCGTGACCGTGAGCGGCCCCGACCGGCTCGGCTGGCTCGACTCCGTCACCTCGCAGGCGCTCGCCGCCCTCGCGCCCGGGGTCTCGGCCGAGACGCTGCTGCTCGATCCGAACGGACGCATCGAGCACGCGCTGCGCGTCGTCGACGACGGCGCGACGACCTGGCTCGTCGTCGACTCGGCCGAGGCGCCGGCGCTCGCGGCCTGGCTCGATCGGATGCGGTTCCTGCTCCGGGTGGAGGTCGCGGACCGCTCGGCGGAGTTCGCCGTCGTCGGACACGCGGGCGACGCGCCCGACGTCGAGGAGGCCGTCGTCGTCTGGCGGGACCCGTGGGGCGCCGGCGTCGCGCCCGGCGGGCACCAGTACGCGACCGCGGCCGAGCACCCCGCGGCGCAGTGGTCCTGGTCGGAGGCGGTGGTCCCGCGCGACGGGATCGCCGGCCTCGGCCTGCCCGTCGTCCCCGCCGAGGCCGCGGAGGCGCTGCGCGTCGCCGCATGGCGGCCGGCCTTCACCACGGAGGTCGACGAGCGCACCATCCCGCACGAGCTGGACTGGCTGCGCTCGGCGGTGCACCTGGACAAGGGGTGCTACCGCGGCCAGGAGACGGTCGCGAAGGTGCACAACCTCGGGCACCCGCCGCGCCGCCTGGTGTTCCTGCACGTCGACGGCTCCGACAACCTGCTGCCGCGGCACGGCGACGAGGTCGTCGTCGCCGGCGGGGAGG
>MKVN01000032.1:0-66446 GCA_001898855.1 Micrococcales bacterium 73-13 | reverse complement strand
CGCCGCGACCCTGGAGATCCGCCGCGACGGCGCCCGGCTCGCGGCGGCGCAGGAGGTCGTGGTGCCGCCCGACGCGGGCGCGACGGCCGACGTGCCCCGGATCCCGCGGCTCGGCTCGGTCCGGCGCTGAGCCGCGTCGAGCACCCGCCGCCGCTCCTCCTTGTCGGCGCCGGCGAGCATCCGGAGGGTGGTCGACTTGCCGCAGCCGGACGATCCGTAGTGAGTGGTCCGTCCAGTCTCCCGGACGCGCCGCCTCGGCGCCTCCTGCGCCGGCGTCCCGGCCGGCCCCGCGACACGCCGGGTGACACGCCGTCGGGAAACCCGTTTGGACATGTTCTCCACAGCGTCCTCCATAACGGAATGCTGAGCGGAGGCCGGAAAACCGCTGATCGCGAGGGGGTGCCGACGGCCGGGAATGACAGTTGTGTAGTTCCGCGTTGTATTCCTCACAACCACAGCATCTAGTGCTCCCTGGCGATGTCGGACCCCAGATGTAGTATCAGAGCCCCTGAGCAAGCAGGCCCGGAACGGGAGGCAGAGGAATGACCGTCACCGTCTACACGAAGCCGTCGTGCGTGCAGTGCACGGCGACCTATCGCGCCCTCAACGCGAAGGGGATCGAGTTCGAGATCTTCGACGTCTCCGTCGACGAGAAGGCGCTGCAGGCCGTGAAGGACCTCGGCTACCTGCAGGCGCCGGTCGTCATCGCCGACGAGGAGCACTGGTCGGGCTTCCGCCCGGACAAGATCGACGAGCTCGCGGCGCGGCTCGCCGGCTGAGCTGGGAAGCAGAAGGGAGCGGTGGACGATGTCCGTCGTCACGCCGGTCGCGGCAGGCCCGCTCAGCGGGTCGCGCGCGGGGTTCGGCGCGGGCGGCGACCGGGTCGCGCGCGGGTCGCGTAGCGAGCCCGGCGAGCGCGTCGAGACCACCGGCGCCGACCTCGTCTACTTCTCCTCGGTCTCGGGGAACACCCACCGCTTCGCCACCAGGCTCGGCGAGGCGCTCGGGCGGCCCGTGGCGAGGATCCCGCTGCACCCGGGCGACGGGACGCTGAAGGCCACCCGCCCCTACGTCCTGGTGCTGCCGACCTACGGCGCGGGGAACGGCCCGGGCGCAGTGCCCAAGCAGGTCATCAGGTTCCTGAACGACCCGGAGAACCGGGCGCTCATCCGGGGCGTGGTGGCCGGAGGCAACACCAACTTCGGCAAGGCCTACGGACTGGCCGGCGACGTCGTCGCCGCGAAGACCGGGGTGCCCTGCCTGTATCGGTTCGAGGTATTCGGCACGCAGGACGACGTGGAAGCCGTCGCGGAAGGATTGGAGCGGTTTTGGACGCAGCAGTGATCGATGCCCCCCGCGTCAAGATGGACTACCACTCGCTCAACGCGATGCTGAACCTCTACGGCGAGGACGGGCGGATCCAGTTCGACAAGGACCGCGAGGCGGCGCGGGAGTACTTCCTGCAGCACGTCAACCAGAACACCGTCTTCTTCCACTCGCTCAAGGAGAAGCTCGACTACCTGGTCGAGAAGGGGTACTACGAGAAGGAGGTGCTCGACCAGTACTCCTTCGACTTCATCACCCGGCTCGACGAGCTCGCGTACTCGAAGAAGTTCCGCTTCCCGACCTTCCTCGGCGCCTTCAAGTACTACACCTCCTACACGCTGAAGACCTTCGACGGCAGCCGGTACCTCGAGCGCTTCGAGGACCGCGTCGTGATGACCGCGCTCGCGCTCGCCGGCGGTGACGAGCAGGTCGCGACCGACCTCGTCGAGGAGATCATCGCCGGCCGCTTCCAGCCGGCGACCCCGACGTTCCTGAACGCCGGCAAGGCCCAGCGCGGCGAGCTCGTCTCCTGCTTCCTGCTGCGCGTCGAGGACAACATGGAGTCGATCGCCCGCGGCATCAACTCCTCGCTCCAGCTGTCCAAGCGCGGCGGCGGCGTCGCGCTGCTGCTGTCGAACATCCGCGAGGCCGGCGCCCCGATCAAGCAGATCGAGGGCCAGTCCTCCGGCGTCATCCCGGTCATGAAGCTGCTCGAGGACTCCTTCTCCTACGCGAACCAGCTCGGGGCCAGGCAGGGGGCCGGCGCGGTGTACCTGCACGCCCACCACCCGGACATCATGAGGTTCCTCGACACCAAGCGGGAGAACGCGGACGAGAAGATCCGCATCAAGACGCTCTCGCTCGGCGTCGTGATCCCCGACATCACGTTCGAGCTCGCGAAGAACAACGAGGACATGTACCTGTTCTCCCCGTACGACGTCGAGCGCGTCTACGGCGTCCCGTTCGGCGACATCTCCGTCAGCGAGAAGTACGAGGAGATGGTCGACGACCCGCGGATCAAGAAGACGAAGCTGAACGCGCGGAAGTTCTTCCAGACGCTCGCCGAGATCCAGTTCGAGTCCGGCTACCCGTACATGGTGTTCGAGGACACGGTGAACCGGGCGAACCCGATCGAGGGCCGGATCAACATGTCGAACCTGTGCTCGGAGATCCTGCAGGTCAACACCCCGTCGATCTACACCGAGGACCTCGGCTACGCCCACATCGGCAAGGACATCTCCTGCAACCTCGGCTCGATGAACATCGCGCTGACGATGGACGGCGGGAACCTCGAGCAGACCGTCGAGGTCGCCATCCGGGGCCTGAACGCCGTCTCCGAGCAGTCGCACATCTCGGCGGTGCGCAGCGTCGAGGTCGGCAACGACAAGTCGCACGCGATCGGCCTCGGCCAGATGAACCTGCACGGCTACCTCGCCCGCGAGCACGTCCACTACGGCTCGGAGGAGTCCGTCGACTTCACCTCGGCCTACTTCGCCGCCGTGCTGCACTACGCGCTCAAGGCGTCGAACAAGCTCGCGATCGAGCGCGGCACGACCTTCGAGGGCTTCGAGCGCTCGAAGTACGCCGACGGCTCCTTCTTCGACAAGTACGTCGAGCGCGACTGGCTGCCGACGACCGAGAAGGCCGAGGAGCTGTTCGCGAAGGCCGGCATCCAGCTGCCCACGCGCGAGGACTGGGCGGCGCTGCGCGACGCGGTCATGCGGGACGGCGTCTACAACCAGAACCTGCAGGCGGTGCCGCCGACCGGCTCGATCTCCTACATCAACAACTCGACCTCCTCGATCCACCCGATCGCCTCGAAGATCGAGATCCGCAAGGAGGGCAAGCTCGGGCGGGTCTACTACCCGGCGCCGTTCATGACGAACGACAACCTCGAGTACTACGAGGACGCGTACGAGATCGGCTACGAGAAGATCATCGACGTGTACGCCGCGGCGACCGAGCACGTCGACCAGGGCCTCTCGCTGACGCTCTTCTTCAAGGACACCGCGACCACGCGCGACATCAACAGGGCGCAGATCTACGCGTGGAAGAAGGGCATCAAGACCATCTACTACATCCGCCTGCGCCAGCTCGCGCTCGAGGGCACCGACATGTCCGAGTGCGTCTCCTGCATGCTCTGACGAGATCAAGGAAACTCGAATGACCGAAGCAGTGAAGCTCCTCAGCCACGTGCAGGCGATCAACTGGAACCGCATCCAGGACGACAAGGACCTCGAGGTCTGGAACCGCCTCACCGGCAACTTCTGGCTGCCCGAGAAGGTGCCGCTGTCGAACGACGTGCAGTCCTGGGGGACGCTGACGCCGGCCGAGCAGCTGCTCACCATGCGCGTGTTCACCGGCCTCACGCTGCTGGACACCGTGCAGGGCACCGTCGGCGCCGTCTCGCTCATCCCGGACGCGCTGACCCCGCATGAGGAGGCGGTCTACACGAACATCGCGTTCATGGAGTCGGTGCACGCGAAGTCGTACTCGTCGATCTTCTCCACCCTGGCCTCCACCGCCGAGATCGACGACGCCTTCCGCTGGTCGGCGGAGAACCCGAACCTGCAGCGCAAGGCCTCGATCGTCATGGAGTACTACCGCGGCGACGAGCCCCTCAAGCGGAAGGTCGCCTCGACGCTGCTGGAGTCGTTCCTCTTCTACTCCGGCTTCTACCTGCCGATGTACTGGAGCTCGCGGGCGAAGCTGACGAACACCGCCGACCTCATCCGCCTCATCATCCGCGACGAGGCCGTGCACGGCTACTACATCGGCTACAAGTTCCAGAAGGGGCTCGAGCTGGTCGACCAGGCCGCCCGGGACGAGATCAAGGACTACACGTTCTCGCTGCTCTACGAGCTCTACGACAACGAGGCGCAGTACACCGCGGACCTCTACGACGAGGTCGGGCTGACCGAGGACGTCAAGAAGTTCCTGCACTACAACGCGAACAAGGCGCTGATGAACCTCGGCTACGAGCCGATGTTCCCGAAGTCCGTCACCGACGTGAACCCGGCGATCCTCTCCGCCCTCTCCCCGAACGCGGACGAGAACCACGACTTCTTCTCCGGCTCGGGCTCCTCGTACGTCATCGGCAAGGCGGTCAACACCGAGGACGAGGACTGGGACTTCTGACCGAAGGGCGAGGGGGCCGAGCGACGGCCGTCTCAGGCCATCCGAGCCGACTACCGAGCGCATGCAGTCCTTCCTCGCCTCGCTCGTCGATCGCCTCGCGGCCGCCGGCGCCCGCCAGGAGGCGCTCGGCGTCCGCGAGCCGGCGCGCCGCGTGCTCGGTCTCGCCGTCCGCGCGGAGCGCATCGTCGTCGTGGGCCGCGTCTGGCGCCTCGGCGACTACCTGCTGGAGCCGAACGAGGAGCTCCATCGCGTCGGCCGGGTGGTCCGGGTCGCCGGCACCGACCGGCGCCGCAGCATCGTCGCCGCCTCGATGACCGCCCGCCACGAGCTCGCCCGCGCGGCACGCCGCGGCGGCGTGCCCGAGGGCGAGACGGTCAACTTCGACGTCGAGCGCCTGGACCCCGCGAGCCTCGATCCCGCCGTCCTCGAGCCCTACCTGCTCGACCGCGCCGAGCTGCTCGTCCATCCGCCCGGGGGCGCCTGAGGGTTCCCCCGAGGTGGCCGCCGCTACGCCTCGCGCACCCGGCCGCGCTCGACGAGCAGCCGCCGGTCGGTCGCGACCGCGTCGAGCATCCGGCGGTCGTGGGTGACCAGCAGCAGCGTGCCGGGATAGCTCGCGAGCGCCTGCTCGAGCTGCTCGATCGCGGCGAGGTCGAGGTGGTTGGTCGGCTCGTCGAGCACGAGCAGGTTGACCCCACGGGCCTGCAGCAGCGCGAGCGCGGCGCGGGTGCGCTCGCCGGGCGACAGCGTCGAGGCCGGCCGGACGACGTGCTCGGCGCGCAGCCCGAACTTCGCGAGCAGCGTGCGGATGTCCGCCGGGGCGAGCTCGGGGACGTGCCGGGCGAAGGCCTCGGTCAGCGTCAGCTCCGAGTCGAACAGGGCCCGGGCCTGGTCGACCTCCCCGACGACGACCCCGGGTCCGAGCGCGGCACGGCCGTCGTCGAGCGGCACCCGGCCGAGCAGGGCGCCGAGCAGCGTCGACTTGCCGGCGCCGTTCGGCCCGGTGATCGCGACCCGGTCTCCCCAGGAGATCTCGAGCGTCACCGGTCCGAGGGCGAACGCGCCCCGTCGCACGACGGCGTCGGCGAGCGTCGCGACGACGGCGCCGGAGCGCGGCGCGACCGCGATCTCCATCCGCAGCTCCCACTCCTTCCGCGGCTCCTCGACCACCTCGAGCCGCTCGAGCGCGCGCTGCGTCTGGCGCGCCTTCGCGGCCTGCTTCTCGCTCGTGGCCTGCTGGTGGCGGCGGACGTGCTTGTCCGGCTCGTCGCCCTGCTTGCGCTTCGCCTTCGCGACGCCCTGGTCGGACCAGCTGCGCTGCAGCCGGGCGCGCTCCTTCAGCTCGTCGACCCGATCGGCGTACTCCTCGTAGGCGTCGCGGGCGTGCTGGCGCGCGACCTCGCGCTCGCGGAGGAAGGCCTCGTATCCGCCGCCGGTGACGTTGACCCGCTGCTGCGCGAGGTCGAGCTCGACGACGCGCGTCACGGTGCGGGCGAGGAACTCGCGGTCGTGGCTCACGACGACGGCCGGCGCGCGCAACTCGGCGACGAAGCGCTCGAGGCGCTCGAGCCCGTCCAGGTCGAGGTCGTTCGTCGGCTCGTCGAGCAGCAGCACGTCGTAGCGGCTCAGCAGCAGCGAGGCGAGGCCGGCGCGGGCGGCCTGTCCGCCGGAGAGCGAGGACATCGGGGCGTCCAGGTCGACCCCGAGGCCGAGGTCGGCGGCGACCGCCTCCGCGCGCTCGTCGAGGTCCGCGCCGCCGAGGCCGAGCCAGCGCTCGAGGGCCGCGGCGTACTCGTCGTCGGCGCCGGGGTCGCCCGCGGCGAAGCGCGCCGTCGCGGCCTCGAACGCGGCCTGCGCGGCGGCGACACCGGTGCGCCGGGCGAGGAACGCGCGGACCGTCTCGCCCTCGCGCCGCTCCGTCTCCTGCGGCAGGTAGCCGACCACGGCGGTCGGCGGGGTGAGCGCGACCGAGCCGACCTCGGGCTCCAGCTCCCCGGCGAGGGTGCGCAGCAGCGTGGACTTGCCGGCGCCGTTCTGCCCGACCAGGCCGACCACGTCGCCAGGGCCCACGACGAGGTCGAGACCGGAGAAGAGCGTCTTCGGGCCGTGGCCGGCGGCGAGCCCCTTCGCCACGATCGTCCCGCTCACCCGAAGATCCTAGGCGGGCCGCGGAGCGCCGCCGCGCCGGCCCGCGCGCCCCGCGGCGCCGGCACGGCCGCGGTGTCAGGATGTGACCGTGGCGGACCGGCCCGATCTCACGAAGCACAGCCAGGTGCGGCTCATCCTGTCCGTCGTGGCGGGCGTCGCGGTCGGGGTCGCGGTCGGCCTGCTCGTGCGCTGGGACTACGGCGTCCTCGGCGGCTGGATCGTCGGCTGCGGGCTGTACCTGCTCGTGGTGTTCGTGCACACCCGCGGCCTCGACGCCGCGCAGACCCGGACGCACGCCACCCGCGAGGACCCCGGCCGGCGGATCGCCGACGCCCTGACGGCGGTCGGCGTGGTCGTCGGCATGACGACGGTCGTCGTCATCATCGTGGCGGCGCACGGCGCCGGCGGCCCGATCGACTACGGCATCCCGGCGCTCGGGCTCGTCTCGATCATCGCGAGCTGGCTGCTGGTGCAGACGCTCTACCTGCTGCGCTACGCCCGGCTCTACTACCGCGAGCGCGGGCACGGCGTCGACTTCAACCAGCAGGAGGACCCGACGTACGGCGACTTCGCCTACCTCGCCTTCACGCTGGGCATGACCTACCAGGTCTCGGACACGAACATCGGCTCGCGGGCCATCCGGCAGCAGGCCCTCGCGCAGGCGCTGATCTCGTACCTGTTCGGCGCGTTCATCCTCGCCGCGACGATCAACGTCGTCGCGGGCCTCGGCTCGTAGCCGAGCGCCTCAGCCCGCGACGTACTCGCGCAGGTGCTGCGCCGTCAGCGTGCCGCCGCTCGCGACGAGCTCGGCGGGCGTGCCCTCGAAGACGATCTCGCCGCCGTCGTGCCCGGCGCCGGGGCCGAGGTCGATGATCCAGTCGGCGTGCGCCATCACGGCCTGGTGGTGCTCGATGACGATGACGCTGTTGCCCGCGTCGACGAGGCGGTCGAGCATCGCGAGCATGTTGTCGACGTCGGCGAGGTGCAGACCCGTCGTCGGCTCGTCGAGGACGTAGATCGCGCCCTGCTTCGCCATCGAGATCGCGAGCTTGAGCCGCTGCCGCTCCCCGCCGGAGAGCGTGTTCAGCGCCTGCCCGAGCGTGATGTAGCCGAGGCCGACGTCGATCATGCGGGCGAGCGTCGTGTGCGCCGGCCCCTTCGGGAAGAACGCGGCGGCCTCGGCGGCCGACATCGAGAGCACCTGGTGGATGTTCTTCCCGTCGAGCTCGTACTCGAGGACGGCGTCGCTGAAGCCCGTGCCGTCGCAGGTCTCGCACAGCGTCTCGACGCTCTGCGTGAAGCCGAGGCTCGTGATGATGACGCCGAGGCCCTTGCAGGCGATGCAGGCGCCCTCGGAGTTCGCGCTGAACAGCGCCGGCTTGACCCCGTTCGCCTTCGCGAACGCCGAGCGGATCACGTCGAGCAGGCCCGTGTACGTCGCGGGGCTGCTCCGGCGCGAGCCCTTGATGGGCGACTGGTCGACCACGACGACCTCGTCGGACGCCGGCACGTTGCCGTGGATGAGCGACGACTTGCCCGACCCCGCGACGCCGGTCACGACGGCGAGCACGCCGAGCGGGACGTCGACGTCGACGTCCTTGAGGTTGTGCTGGGTCGCGCCGCGGATCTCCAGCGCGCCGCTCGGCGTCCGCGTCGACGGCTTCAGCCGCGCCCGGTGGTCGAGGTGCCGGCCGGTGAGGGTGCCGGAGGCGCGCAGGCCCGCGACGTCGCCGGCGAACATCAGCTCGCCGCCCTCGCGCCCCGCGCCGGGGCCGAGGTCGATGACGTGGTCGGCGATCTCGATGACCTCGGGCTTGTGCTCGACGACGAGCACCGTGTTGCCCTTGTCGCGCAGCTGGCGCAGCAGCCCGTTCATGCGCTGGATGTCGTGCGGGTGCAGGCCCGCGGTCGGCTCGTCGAAGACGTAGCTGATGTCGGTGAGCGCCGAGCCGAGGTGCCGGATCATCTTGACCCGCTGCGCCTCGCCGCCCGACAGCGTCCCGGAGGCCCGGTCCAGCGAGAGGTAGCCGAGCCCGATGTCGATGAAGGAGCCGATCGCGTGCCGCAGCCCGGCCATGAGCGGCGCGACCTCGGGATCGTCGATCGTCTCGAGCCAGGTCGCGAGGTCGGAGACCTGCATCGCCGCGGCGTCCGCGATGCTGACGCCGCGGATCCTCGACGACCGCGCGCCCTCGTTCAGCCGGGTGCCGCCGCAGTCGGGGCAGGCGGTGAACCTGACCGCCCGGTCGACGAAGGCGCGGATGTGCGACTGCAGCGAGTCGCGGTCCTTCTGCAGCATCGACTTGGTGACCTTCGGCACGAGGCCCTCGTAGGTCACGTTGATGCCCTGCATCCTGACCTTCGTCGGCTCCTTGTAGAGAAAGTCCTCGAGCTCCTGCGCCGTGTAGTCCTTGATCGGCTTGTCCGGGTCGAGGAAGCCGGACTCGGTGAAGCCGCGCACCATCCAGCCGTCGACGCTGTAGCCGGGGATCGTGATCGCGCCCTCCGCGAGCGACCTCTCGCGGTCGAACAGCTCGTCGAGGTCGACCTCGCTCGCCTCGCCGAGGCCCTCGCAGCGTGGGCACATGCCGCCCGTGATCTCGAACGACCGGCGCTCCTTGACCTGCTTGCCGCCCTTCTGCAGCGTCACCGCTCCCGCGCCCTTGACCGAGGGGACGTTGAACGAGAACGCCTGCGGCGAGCCGACGTGCGGCTCGCCGATCCGGCTGAACAGCATGCGCAGCATCGCGTGCGCGTCGGTCGCGGTGCCGACGGTCGAGCGCGCGTTCGCGCCCATCCGCTCCTGGTCGACGATGATCGCGGGGCTGACGTTCTCCAGCGCGTCGACGTCGGGACGGTTCAGCTGCCCCATGAACTGCTGGACGAACGTCGGGTAGGTCTCGTTGATGAGCCGCTGCGACTCGTTCGCGATGGTGCCGAAGACGAGCGAGGACTTGCCCGAGCCGCTCACGCCGGTGAAGACCGTCAGGCGGCGCTTGGGGATCTCGACGTCGACGCCCTTGAGGTTGTTCTCCCTGGCGCCGATGACCCGGATGACCTCGTGCGAGTCGGCGATGTGCGTCTCCTGCTGCATCCGTCAAGTCTGCCCGCACCCGCGGCGGCCCGCTTCTCGGATCGTGCCCGGTCGGCGCCGCTCAGCTCCGCGGTCGGACGGCTTCCCAGGCGACGGCGAGCTCGCCGAGCCGCCAGCGGGCGCGGCCGCCGGTCACCGGCCAGCGCTCGGCGATCGCCTCGGCGGTGGCGATCCAGCGCTGGACGGGCCCGTAGACCGACAGCGGGGCCGCGCTCGCCCACGCTCGGTCGAGGTCGGCGACGAGGTCGTGGATCGGCTCGCCCGGGACGTTCCGGTGGATGAGCGCCTTCGGCAGCCGCTCGGCGACGATCGACGGCGCCTCGAGCGACGGGAGGTGGAGCCCGATCGTGAGCGTCTCGGCGCCGCGCTCCGGGGACAGCGTGATCCAGGCCCCCACCCGGCCGTTCTCGGAGCAGGTCCCCTCGACGAGGGCGCCGCCGGGCTGCAGCCGGCCGAGCAGCCGGGTCCAGGCGTCGCCGACCTCCGCCTCGTCGTACTGCCGCAGCACGTTCGCCGCGCGGATGATCGCGGGCGGGCGGCCGTCGGGCGTCGGGGCCTCGAAGCCGCCGAGCCGGAAGCTCACGCGCGGGGCCGCGCCGCCCGGCTCGCGTCGCTCGCGCAGCGACCGGTCGGCGCTCGCCACCCGCTCCGGGTCGATCTCGACGCCGACGACCTCGACGTCCGGACGGACGCGCGAGAGCCGGTGGTGCAGCTCCAGAGCCGTCGTCGCGGACGCCCCGTAGCCGAGGTCGACGACGAGCGGGTCGGGGGAGCGGCGGAGGATCGGCAGCGCCGCGATCCACCGGTCGAAGCGGCGCAGCCGGTTCGTCCCGGTCGTGCCGCGGGTGATCCGGCCGACGGGTCCGCGGCCGCGGCCCGCGCTCATCCGACGGTGTCGAGGTAGCGCAGCAGCACGCCCTCGCGCAGCGCCCACGGCGAGACCTCGAGCTCGGCGACGCCGAGCGCCTTCATCGTGGCGTTCAGCACGAGCGCCCCGCCGACGATCTGGTACGTGCGCTCCGGGGTGATGCCGGGGAGGTTCTGCCTGGCGTCCGCGGACATCGCGGCCATCCGCGGGATCCAGTCCTTGAGCCGGGCGCGGGAGAGCACGAGGCGCTCGTTGCCGGCCCAGCCGGGCAGCGCGTGGCCGGCCAGCTTCGCGAGCGAGCGGATCGTCTTCGACGAGCCGACGACGTGGTCCGGCGCGGGACGCCCCGTCATCATGTCCCTGGCGGTCCCGAGGTGCTCGTCCAGGAACTCCGCCAGCGCCGCGAGCCGCTCGGGCCGCGGCGGGTCGTCCGGCATCAGGTGCGACATGGTCAGGCGGCCCGCGCCGAACGGCAGCGAGAGCGCCACCGCGGGGGCCTCGTCGGGCCCGGCCGCGATCTCGAGCGACCCGCCGCCGATGTCGATCATCAGGATCTCGCCGGCCGACCAGCCGAACCAGCGCCGGATCGCGAGGAACGTGAGCCTCGCCTCCTCCGGGCCGTCGAGCACCTGGAGCGGGACGCCGCTGATCGTCTCGATCCGCCGGATCAGGTCCGCGCCGTTCCTCGCGTCGCGCAGGGCGGACGTCGCGATCGTGACGAGCGCGTCGACGGCCTGCTCGTCGGCCACCGCCCGGGCTCGGCGGATCGCCTGCTCCAGCTCCCCGACGCCCTGCGCGCTGATCGAGCCGTCGGGCTCGAGGAAGCGCATCAGCCGCACGACGCTGCGCTCGGAGACCGAGGTGACCGGCCGGGCGCCGGTGTGGGCGTCGACGACGAGCAGGTTGACGGTGTTCGAGCCGATGTCGAGCACCCCGAGCCGCACGGCAGCGACGTTACTCGCCTCCGCCCTCCCGTCCGTCCCGGAAAACGCCGACAACTACGCTGGAGGCATGAGCACGCTGATCCTCCTGCGGCACGGTCAGTCCGACTGGAACCGGAAGAACCTGTTCACCGGCTGGGTCGACGTGCGGCTGACCGAGCAGGGCGTGGCGGAGGCCGGGCGCGCCGGGGAGCTGCTCGTCGAGTCGGGCCTCCGACCGGACGTCCTGCACACGTCCCTGCTGACCCGGGCGATCCAGACGGCGAACATCGCCCTGGAGGTCGCGGACCGGCTGTGGATCCCGGTCAAGCGCGACTGGCGGCTGAACGAGCGCCACTACGGGGCGCTGCAGGGCAAGGACAAGGCGGAGGTGCTCGCCGAGTTCGGCGAGGCGCAGTTCATGACGTGGCGCCGCAGCTACGACATCCCGCCGCCGCCGCTGGCGGACGACGACGAGTTCAGCCAGGTCGGCGACCCGCGCTACGCGGACATCCCGGACGCGCGGCTGCCGCGCACCGAGAGCCTCGCGCTCGTCGTCGAGCGCCTGCTGCCCTATTGGGAGTCGGAGATCGTGCCGGACCTCGCGCGCGGCCTGACCGTCCTCGTCACGGCGCACGGCAACTCGCTGCGCGCGCTCGTCAAGCACCTCGACGGCGTCTCCGACGCGGACATCGCCGAGCTGAATATCCCCACCGGCATCCCGCTCGTCTACCGGCTGGGCGACGACTTCCGGCCGACCGAGCCGGCGGCCTATCTCGACCCGGAGGCCGCGGCCGCGGGCGCCGCGGCGGTCGCCGCGCAGGGCAAGCGGTAGCCGGCTCGGCCCGGGAGATCGCGGCGAGGTCGTCGCGGGACGCCGTCAGGCGGTCACGCCTCCGCCGGCACCCACTCGCCGGTCGAGAGGTACTGCACCTTCTTGGCGATCGAGACCGCGTGGTCGGCGAACCGCTCGTGGTAGCGGGAGGCGAGCGTCGCGTCGACCGTGTCGACCGCGGCGCCCTTCCAGGTCTCGCCGAGCACCTTGTCGAAGACGGAGAGGTGCAGCGCGTCGACCTCGTCGTCGAGGTCGCGGATCTCCTCGGCGATCGAGACGTCCTGAGTGGTCAGCAGCGCGACGAGCCTCTGCGCGATCTCGGTGTCGAGCCGGCCGAGCTCGCGGAAGGTCGGCCGCAGGGTCTTCGGCACCACCTTGTCCGGGAAGCGGTAGCGGGCCAGCTGCGCGATGTGCCCCGCCATGTCGCCCATCCGCTCCAGCGAGGCCGAGATGCGCAGCGCGCTGACGACGATCCGCAGGTCGCGGGCGACCGGCTGCTGCCGCGCGAGGATGTCGATCGCGAGCTCGTCGAGCGTCTTCGCGGCGGTGTCCACGACGGCGTCGCCGGCGATCACCTGCTCGGCGAGGGCGATGTCGGAGTCGTTGAACGCGGTGGTGGCCCGTCCCATCGAGTCCGCGACGAGCCCGGCGATCTCCACGAGCCGCTCCTGGACCTCGCGCAGCTCCTGCTGGAACACCTCGCGCATGACAACCTCCGAGTTCATCGCGGGCAGGCCGAACGACCCGGGCCCGAGCCCGTCCATCCTCCGCGTCGAAGATGAACAGCCGGTGCCGGACCGGTGAACATCACGCGCCCGGGGTCCGACGGCCGATCGACGCCGAGCCGACGCGCCTAATCTAATCCCATGGAGACGGCCGGGCTCGTCGCCCTCGCGCTGACGCTCGGCTTCGTCGTCGGCGCCGGGCTCGCGACGATCCTGGTGATCGCGGCGCGATCCGGCCGCCGGATGGTCGCCGCGCAGTCGGCCGCGCTGCCGGCCGGCATCGAGGCCGTGATCGAGGTGCTCGAGATCCCGGCGGTGCTGCTCGACCCGTCCGGGACGCCGGTCGCCGCGTCCGCCGGGGCCTCCGACGCCGGCCTGATCGACGGCGGCGTGCACCCCGAGGTGCTCGCGATCGCCGACCAGGTGCGCGCCGAGGGCGAGACGGTCCGCCGCGAGCTCGCGCTGCGCCGTCTCGGCCGCCCCGACCAGGTCCGTCATCTGCGGATGACGGCGGCGCTGGTCGGCGCCCGCTACGTGCTGCTCGTCGCGGACGACCGCTCGGAGTCCGTCCGGCTCGACGAGGTCCGCCGCGACTTCGTGGCGAACGTCAGCCACGAGCTCAAGACGCCGATCGGCGCGGTGAGCCTGCTCGCCGAGGCGATCGACTCCGCGGCCGACGATCCGGCACAGGTGCGGCGGTTCACCGCGCGACTCGGCGAGGAGGCGCGGCGGCTCGCCGAGCTGACGCAGGACATCATCGAGCTCTCCCGGGCGCAGGGGCTCGAGCCGCTCGCCGGCAGCGACCTGGTCCGCGTCGACGAGGTCGTCGCGACCGCGATCGAGCAGAACCGGGTCGCCGCCGTGGCCAAGGGCATCGAGATCGCCAGCCGTCGTCCGAAGGAGCGGCTGCTCGTGCTCGGGCAGGACGCGATGCTGGTGACGGCGGTGGCGAACCTGATCGCGAACGCCGTGCAGTACTCCCCGGAGCGCTCCCGCGTCGCCGTCGGCATGGCGCGCCGCGGGGACGACGTCGAGATCACCGTGACGGACCAGGGGCCGGGGATCCCGGAGGAGGAGCAGGAGCGCGTCTTCGAGCGGTTCTTCCGCAGCGATCCGGCGCGCAGCAGGAACACCGGCGGGACCGGCCTCGGCCTGTCCATCGTCAAGCACGCGGTCGCGGGCCACGGCGGCTCGATCCGCGTCTGGTCGAGGCCGGGCAGCGGCTCGACCTTCACGATCGTCCTCCCGCTCGCGGAGGCGCCGGCCGCACCGGCGACGCACGAAAGGGCCACCGCGTGACCAGCATCCTGATCGTCGAGGACGAGGCGGCGCTCGCCGAGCCGCTCGAGTACCTGCTGTCGAGGGAGGGCTACGAGACGACGACCGCGTCGGACGGCGTCGCGGCGCTCGCCGCCTTCGACCGGAGTCCGCCCGACCTGGTGCTGCTCGACCTGATGCTGCCCGGCATCCCCGGCACCGAGGTCTGCCGGCGGCTGCGCGCGCGGTCGCAGACGCCGATCATCATGCTCACCGCGAAGGACGCCGAGATCGACGTCGTCCTCGGCCTCGAGCTCGGCGCGGACGACTACGTGACGAAGCCGTACTCCTCCCGCGAGCTGCTCGCCCGGATCCGCGCGGTGCTGCGCCGGCGCGTCGAGCCCGACCTCGACGCCGGCGTGCTGGAGGCCGGTCCGGTCCGGATGGACGTCGACCGGCACACGGTCAGCGTCGCCGGCCGCGAGATCGCGATGCCGCTCAAGGAGTTCGAGCTGCTCGAGCTGCTGCTGCGCAACGCCGGACGGGTGCTGACCAGGGGTCAGCTCATCGACCGCGTCTGGGGCGCCGACTACTTCGGGGACACCAAGACGCTCGACGTCCACATCAAGCGCATCCGGGCGAAGATCGAGGAGACCCCGTCGGAGCCCAGGCTGCTGATGACGGTGCGCGGGCTCGGCTACCGCTTCGACGCGTAGCCCCGGGCCCGGCGGCCTACGGGACGAGCGGGTCGAGGTAGGGGCGGCCCTGGCTGTCCAGCACGGGCGCGAGCAGCGTCTGCGAGTCCGCGTCGCCGACCTGGAAGGTGACGGCGAGCAGCCCGCCGACGATCGCGTCGGGGTCGTCGACGAGGATGATGTGCGGGCTCCGCTCCCCGACCAGGGTCGAGCCGGACGGGATCGGGATCGAGTTCTGCTCCTTCGACCCGTCGCCGCGCGGGACGGAGAAGTTGAGCTTGGTCGCCTCGCCCGTGTTGATGGCCGTGAACGTCACGTTCGCGACCGAGCCGTCCTCGTTCGTCACGGCGATGACGTTGCGCAGCAGCACGTCGCCGAGGTCGGCGCCGACGCCGTCCGCCGGGTCGTACTTGTTCAGCGTCGCCTGCGGTGCCATGAAGGTGCAGCCGCTGAGGAGCAGCGCGCCGGAGATGCCGATGGCCGCGACGAGCCGGGGTGCGAGCGAGCGAGCTTTCACGGGTCAAGCCTATCCGCTCGCGAATGGTAGGATTGTCTGCCGTAGAAGGGACTGTCGATGCTGTTCGAGGTAGGAGAGACCGTCGTCTACCCCCATCATGGCGCTGCCACGATCATCGAGATCAAGAAGCGCGTGATCAAGGGTGAGGAGAAGGTCTACCTCAAGCTCAACGTGGCCCAGGGCGACCTGACGATCGAGGTGCCGGCGGAGAACGTCGACCTGGTCGGGGTGCGCGACGTGATCGGTCGCGAGGGCCTGGACCGCGTCTTCGAGGTGCTCCGGATGCCCTTCACCGAGGAGCCGACGAACTGGTCCCGCCGCTACAAGGCGAACCTCGAGAAGCTCGCCTCCGGCGACGTCATCAAGGTCTCCGAGGTGGTGCGCGACCTGTGGCGCCGCGACCAGGACCGTGGCCTCTCGGCCGGCGAGAAGCGGATGCTCGCGAAGGCGCGCCAGATCCTCATCTCCGAGCTCGCGCTCGCGGAGAAGACGGACGAGCAGCAGGCCTCGATCGTCCTCGACGAGGTCCTCGCCTCCTGACCCCGCCGGGTCCCCTGGCGAGCGGAGGCGATCCCTGAGCGAGCCGCGGGCGGGACGGACGGCGGCCCCCGAGGTCGCCGTGATCGTCGTCGCCGCGGGCTCCGGCAGCCGGCTCGGCCGCCCCGAGCCGAAGGCCTTCGCGCCGCTGCGCGATCGCATCGTCCTCGAGCACGCGCTCGCCGGCGTCGCGGGCATGCGCACGCCCGTCGAGGTCGTCGTCGTCGCACCCGAGTCGCATCTCGCGGCGGCGCGGGCGGCCGCCCCGGGCGCGACCGTCGTCCCCGGTGGTCCGACCCGGCAGGACTCGGTCGCGCGCGGCCTCGCCGCGCTGTCGGCGCCGGTGCGCATCGTGCTCGTGCACGACGCGGCCCGGGCGCTGACGCCGAGCGCGCTCTTCGACCGCGTGGTCGAGGCGGTGCGCGAGCACGGCGAGGGCGTCGTCCCGGGCCTCGCGGTCGCCGACAGCCTGAAGCGGGTCGCTCCCGACGGCGCGATCGACGGCACCGTGGACCGCACCGGGCTCGCGGCGGCGCAGACGCCGCAGGGCTTCCCGCGCGGGGTGCTCGAGCGCGCCTACGCGGCGGCCGAGCGCGTCGAGACGGACGACGCGGCCCTGGTCGCGGCGATCGGCCACCCCGTCCGCCTCGTGCCGGGGGAGGCGCTCGCGTTCAAGATCACGACGCCGGTCGACCTGTCGCGCGCGACCGAGATCCTCGGCGGCGCGCAGCGCACCGGCGTCGGCGTCGACGCGCACGCGCTCGAGCCGGGGACGCCGCTCTGGCTCGGCGGGGTGCCCTGGCCGGACGCGCCCGCGGGGCTCGCCGGCCACAGCGACGGCGACGTCGCCTGCCACGCCCTGGTCGACGCGCTGCTGTCCGCCGCCGGCCTGGGGGACATCGGCTCGCGGTTCGGCACCGAGGACCCGCGGTACGCGGGCGCCTCGGGCGCGACGTTCGTCCGCGAGGCCGTCGCGCTGCTCGCCGGCGAGGGGTGGCGGGTGCTCGGCGCCTCGGTCGAGGTCATCGCGAACGCGCCGCGGATCGGCCCCCGCCGGGCCGAGATCGAGGCGGTGCTCTCCGCGCTCGTCGGCGCGCCGGTCACCGTCTCCGGCACCACGAGCGACGGGCTCGGCCTCACCGGCGAGGGTCGCGGCGTCGCCGCCGTCGCCACCGCGCTGCTCGCCCGCGCCTGATCGCGGCCGGTAGCCTTGGCTGGTGGGTGTGCGACTCTACGACACGAAGGCGCGCGAGGTCGTCGACCTCGCGCCCCGCGTGCCCGGCCGGGTCGGCATCTACGTCTGCGGGCCGACCGTGCAGTCCTCGCCGCACGTCGGCCACCTGCGCTCCGCGCTCGTCTACGACCTGTGGCGGCGCTGGCTCGCGCACCGCGGCTACGAGGTGACGCTGGTGCGCAACGTCACCGACATCGACGACAAGATCCTCGTCGCGGCCGAGGCCGCCGGCGACCCCGAGCGGTGGTGGGCGCTCGCCTACCGCGTCGAGCTCGAGTTCTCCCGCGCATATGCCGCGATCGGCATCCTCCCCCCGACCTATGAGCCGCGAGCGACCGCGAGCATCGGCGAGATGCTCTCGCTGACCGCGACGCTGATCGAGCGCGGCCACGCCTATCCCGCCGCGGACGGCTCGGGCGACGTGTACTTCGACACCGGGTCCTGGGCGCCGTACGGCGAGCTCACCGGGCAGCGCCGGGAGGACATGCAGGACGCCGAGGACGCCGACCCGCGCGGCAAGCGCGACCCCCGCGACTTCGCCCTCTGGAAGGGCCGCAAGCCCTCCGAGCCGGCGAGCGCGAGCTGGCCCTCGCCGTGGGGCGCCGGCCGGCCCGGATGGCACCTGGAGTGCTCCGCGATGAGCCGCCGCTACCTCGGCGGGGCCTTCGACATCCACGGCGGCGGGCTCGACCTGCGCTTCCCGCACCACGAGAACGAGCTCGCCCAGTCCCGCGCCGCGGGCGACGGCTTCGCGCGGCACTGGCTGCACAACGGCCTGGTGACCGTCGACGGCCAGAAGATGTCGAAGTCGCTCGGGAACTCGGTCTTCGCCCACGACGTGCTCGCCCAGGCGGAGCCGGCGGTGGTCCGATACCTGCTCGCCGCCGCGCACTACCGCTCGACGATCGACTTGCACGACGGCTCGCTCGCGGAGGCCGCGGCCGCCGTCGAGCGCATCGAGTCCTTCCTGCTGCGCTCCGGCCGCGCGCTCGCCGTCGCCGCGCCGGCCGCTCCGGCCGCGCTCGAGGTGCCGGAGGTGTTCGCCGCGGCGATGGACGACGACCTCGGCGTCCCGCAGGCGCTCGCCGTGCTGCACGAGACGGTGCGGGCCGGCAACGCCGCGCTCGACGCGGGCGACCTCGCCGCGGCCGCGCGGTCGCGAGCCGAGGTCGCGGCGATGACCGGCGTGCTCGGCCTCGACCTCGGCGGTGCGCGGACCGACGACGCGGCGACCGCGGCGCTCGGCGTGCTCGTCGAGGGGATGCTCGAGCGCCGCGCGGCCGCGCGGGCGCAGCAGGACTATCGGACCGCCGACGAGGTCCGCGCCGCGCTCGCCGCCGCCGGCATCGCGATCGAGGACGGTCCGGACGCGACCCATTGGAGCCTGTCATGACGAAGCCAGGGCGCCCGGGCGCCTCCCGGAAGAAGAAGACGCCGAAGGTCGGCTCCGGCGGCCAGGGCCGGCAGGCGCTCGAGGGCCGCGGGCCCACCCCGAAGGCGGAGGACCGCTCGTACCACGTGGCCGGGAAGCGCAAGGCCGCCGCCGATCGGAACGCCCAGGCGGTCGGCCGCGCGGTCGGCCGAGGGGCCTCGCCGCGCTCGGGCCGCGCGGCGCCCGGCCAGGGCGGCGCGGCCGACGCGTCGATCGCCGAGCGCGCGTTCGCGGAGCGGGAGCAGGCCCGGCGCCGCCCCCCGAAGGCGCAGGCCGAGGCGGAGCTCGTCACCGGGCGCAACTCGGTGCTCGAGGCCTTCGCCGCGCGGATCCCGGCGCACACCCTGTATCTCGCGCAGCGCATCGAGTTCGACGACCGCGTCAAGCAGATCATCGCGAGCGCGAACGGCCGGAACCTGCCGATCGTCGAGGTGACCCGCCAGGAGCTCGACCGGATGACCGACGCCGGCACGGTGCACCAGGGCGTCGCCCTCAAGGTGCCGCCCTACCAGTACGTCCACCCGCTCGAGCTGCTCGACTCGATCGAGGCGCGCGGCGGGACGCCGCTGCTGGTCGCGCTCGACGGCGTCACCGATCCGCGCAACCTCGGCGCGATCGTCCGCTCGACCGCCGCCTTCGGGGGCCAGGGCGTGATCGTGCCGCAGCGCCGAGCCGCCGGCATGACCGCGGCGGCATGGAAGACATCCGCCGGCGCGGCGGCCCGGATCCCGGTGGCGATGGCCTCGAACCTCGCGCAGACGCTGGCGGCGCTGAAGGCCAGGGGCGTCCTCGTGCTCGGCCTGGACGGCGACGGCGACGTCGCCCTGCCGGAGCTCGCCCTCGCCGAGCAGCCGCTGGCGATCGTCGTCGGCAGCGAGGGCAAGGGCCTCTCCCGGATCGTGACCGAGGCGTGCGACGCGATCGTCGCCATCCCGATCAGCTCGGCGACCGAGTCGCTGAACGCGGGGATCGCGGCGAGCGTCGCGCTCTACGAGGTCGCCCGGCTACGATCTCGTTCCTAGCGGGGTGCGCCGGGCGCGAGCGGGCGCGGGACGAAGGGTCGGACGATGTCGGTGGAGGGGACCCGCCGCGCGACGATCGACGACGTCGCGCGGCTGGCGAACGTGCACAAGGCGACCGTCTCCCGCGCGCTGAACGCGGCGACCCGCCACCAGGTGAGCGCCGCGACCGTGGAACGGGTGGAGCGGGTGGCCGCCGAGCTCGGCTACGTCGCGAACGCCATGGCGCGCGGGCTGCGCACGAGCAGCTCGATGGCGATCGGCGTCGTCATCCCGGACCTCACCAACCCGTTCTTCCCGCCGATCGTCCGCGGCATCGAGCACTTCCTGCAGCCGCGCGGCTACACGGTGCTGCTCGCGAACACCGACAGCTCGGAGGCCATCGAGCGCGCCGTCGTCGCGTCGCTGCTCGGGCGGCGGGTCGACGGGCTCATCATCGCCTCCGGCGTCAAGGACCACCAGTCGGCGCTCGCCGAGGCGCACGCCGTCGGGGCCAAGGCGGTGATGCTGAACCGGGACGCGGGCTCGGCGCTCTACCCGCTGGTCGCCGGCAACGACGCGAGCGGCGTCGCCGCCGCGGTCGCGCACCTGGCGCAGCTGGGGCACCGCGACCTGGTCCACATCGCCGGCCCGCTCGAGCTGTCGACCAGCGCGACGAGGTCGAGCGCGTTCGTCGAGGCCTGCCGGTCCATCCCGCGCGCCCGCGCGAGGGTCGTCGAGGCGGAGGCGCTGACGGTCGAGGCCGGACAGCGCCGGATGGACCGCGTCATCACCGAGGGCGGTCGGCGCCCCACCGCGGTGGTCGCGGGCAACGACCTCATCGCGCTCGGCGTGCTCCGCTCGCTGCGCGACCACGGGCTGACCTGTCCCGGCGACGTCTCGGTAGTCGGTTTCAACGACATCACCTTCGCGGAGGACTTCTGGCCCCCGTTGACGACGGTGCGGGTGCCGACCCACGAGCTCGGGATGGAGGCCGCGCGGGTCCTGCTCGAGGGCATCGCCTCCGGCGAGCAGGAGCCGACGACGCTGCTGCTGCCGACCTCGCTGATCGTGCGCGGCTCGACCGGTCCCGCCGCGGCCCGCTGAGCCCGAGCCGCGATCGAGCCCGGTCGCGGCGCCCGCGCACCCGCCGGGCGGTTCCGGCGAGGAACCGCTTGACAGACACCGCAATCGATTGCGATGCTGAGTCATCGGACACGCCATGACTCCCCCGAACACCCGCATCCTCGACCTGCTCGTCACCGGCGGGCGGATCTCGACGTTCGCGGATCCCGGGCAGGGCCCCGCCGAGGTCGAGGCGATCGCCATCGCCGCGGGTGAGGTCCACGCGGTCGGCACCGACGAGGAGCTCGCCGAGCTCGCCCCGCTCGCCCGCCGGGTCATCGACCTCGGCGGCCGGCGCGCCCTCCCCGGCCTGATCGACTCGCACATCCATGCCGTGCGCGCGGGGGTGAGCTGGTCCGTCTCGCTGCACTGGGAGGGCGTGCGCTCCGTCGCCGAGGCGCTGCGGACGATCGCGGACCGCGCCGCTCGGCTCCCGGCCGGGAGCTGGATCCCGGTGATCGGCGGCTGGCATCGCCGCCAGTTCGCCGAGGGCCGGCCGCCGACGCCCGCGGAGCTCACCGCCGCCGCGCCGGAGCACCCGGTCTACGTCCAGGAGACCTACGACTCCGGCTTCCTGAACGCGGCCGGGCTCGCCGCCTGCGGCTGGTCCGGCGCGGACGCCGAGGACCCGCCGCGCGGCCGGCTCGAGCGCGACGCCGACGGCGTCCCGACCGGCGTGCTGCTCGGCGTCGGCGCCTTCGCGGTGCCGACCGGGAAGGCGCTCGCGGTGTCCCGCGAGGTCGCCGCGGAGGGCACGCTGGAGATGATCCGCGAGTTCGCCCGCGCCGGGCTCACCTCGGTGCACGACGGGGGCGGGCTGCTGATCCGCCCGAGCGACTACGACCCGCTCTTCGACCTGTGGCGCCGCGACGAGCTGCCGCTGCGCTTTCGGCTGTTCATCTCCGCCTGGGATCGCGGCGGCGAGGTCGGGAACTACGCGGACTACACGGAGTTCATGCAGGCCGGCTTCGGCGACGACCGCCTGCGCGTCTCCGGCGTCGGCGAGGTGGTGCACCTGGGATGCCACGACATGGAGGGCTTCTCGGAGCTCGAGATCGACGAGACCGCCCTCTCCGAGCTCGTCGAGATCAGCCGCACCTGCGCCCGGCGCGGCTGGCGGATGTCCATGCACGCGGTGCTCGACTCGACGCTGTCGCGCATCCTGGACGCCTGGGAGGCGGTCGAGGCGGAGACCGGTCTGGTGCGCGGCCGGCGCTGGTCGATCGTGCACGCCGACGCGGCGACGCCGCGGAGCCTCGACCGGATGGCGGCGCTCGGCCTCGGCGTGCTCGTCCAGGACCGGCACCTGCTCAAGGGCGGCGACTACGTCGAGCACTGGGGCGCCGAGGCGACCGCGAACGCGCAGCCGATCGCGGCGCTGCGAGAGCGCGGCATCCCGATCGGGCTCGGCTCGGACGCGACCCGCGCGAACTGGTACTCGCCGTGGGCGTCGATCGCGTGGTTCGTGACCGGGCGGTCGATCGACGGCGGAGGCGTGCGCGCGGCGGAGCACCTGATGACCCGCGAGCAGGCGCTGCGCGGCTACACCGCCGACGCGGCGTGGTTCACCGGCGCCGAGGACCGGCGCGGCCGGCTGCTGCCCGGCTACCTCGCCGACCTCATGGTCCCCTCGCTCGATCCTCTCGACTGCTCCGAGGAGGAGCTGGCCGGGATCCGCAGCGACCTGACGATCACCGGCGGCGCGGTCACCTGGGCCGCGCCGGCATTCGAGGAGGAGCAGCCGTGACCATCCCCGCCCCGCGCGCCGTCGAGAGCGGCGCCTCCGAGGTCATCCACCACGAGGGCTACGACGAGGCGATCGTGAGCCCCTTCGTGCCAGCGATCCGCACCGTCTCCGGCGCGCGGCTCGTCTTCATCAGCGGGGTGACCGGTGCGCCGGTCTACCACGACCATCCGCACGTCGCCGAGGTGTTCGACGCGGTGCCGCGCGACATCGAGGGCCAGGTGGCGAACCTGTTCGAGCACCTCGACCTCGCGCTGCGGGCCGCCGGGGCGCGGCGCAGCGACGTGGTCAACCTCATCCGGTTCTTCACGAACGTCGAGGAGGACCAGAACGTCGTCAACCGCGTCCAGGGCGAGTGGTTCGGCGGGCACATCCCGACCAGCTCGACGGTCGAGGTGAAGCGGCTGGCGACCGACCACCGGCTCCGCCTGGAGATCCAGGCCATCGCGGCGGTGCCGGCGGACTGACGGGCCGCGGGCCGGCGGCGCCGTCGCCGAGCCCGGACCGCAAACGATTGTGGCACCAGACAGGACCCAGAAAGGGATCAGCACATGACCAACGACCTCCCGACCGTCGGCTGGATCGGCGCCGGACGCATGGGCTTCCAGCTCGCGAGGCGGCTGCTGCGCGCGGGCTATGACGTCGCCGTGTACAACCGCACCCGATCCAAGGCGGAGCCGCTGACCGAGTCCGGCGCGACCGTCGTCGACACCCCGGTCGAGCTCGCCGGCCGCGACGTGGTGTTCATCATGGTCTCCGCCGGCCGGGACCTGGAGGAGGTGCTGATCGGCGAGCACGGCCTGCTCACCGGCACGGCGACGCCGCGGATCATCGCCGACTCCTCGACCGTCGACATCGAGACCAGCCTCCGGATGCGCGCGGTCGTCGAGGCCAAGGGGGCCGGGTTCCTGGCGACCCCGGTCTCCGGCAACCCGAAGGTGATCGCCGCCGGCAAGCTCACCGTCGCCGCGTCCGGCCCGCGCGCGGTCTTCGACGAGGTCGAGCCGATGCTGGCGACCTGGGGGCGCGGCGTCACCTACGTCGGGGAGGGCGAGGTCGCGCGCATCGTCAAGATCGCGCACAACGTCATGCTCGGCGTCGTGATCCAGAACCTCATCGAGATCACGCTGCTCGCCGAGAAGGCGGGCGTCCGGCGCAGCGACTTCCTGAGGTTCTTCAACGACTCGGTGATGGGCTCCCCGTTCACCAGGTACAAGTCGCCCGCGCTGGTGAACCTCGACTTCAAGGCCACGTTCACCAACGTGCTGCTGCTGAAGGACCTCGACCTCGGCCTCGAGGCGGCGCACGAGCTCGGCGTCGTGATGCCGGTCACCTCGGCGACCCGCCAGGTGGTGGCGAGCGAGGTCGGCGACGGGAACGTCGAGCAGGACTTCTCCTCGCTCATCATGACCTGGGCGAGGCACTCGGGCATGACGATCGAGGCGGAGCACGTCGAGCTCGACGACGGCCTCGCCCCGGAGGCATGAGCATGGGGCACGGGCACGGGCACGGGCACTCGCACAAGCCGAGCCGGATGTTCGAGCGGCCGTCGCAGCGGCCGCCGGGGGTGCGCCCGCTCGGCGCGCCCGGGCAGGTCGGCGTCGACTACGAGCACCGCGTCGACTTCGACCGGCTGCGCCGGTACCGCCTCGAGCGCGCGCAGGCGGCGCTCGAGGCGAGCGAGTGCGGGGCGTTCCTGCTCTTCGACTTCTACAACATCCGCTACGTCACGCAGACCTGGATCGGCGGGGCGCTCGGCGACAAGATGATCCGCTACGCGCTGCTGATGCGCGGCCAGGCGCCGATCCTGTGGGACTTCGGCTCGGCGGTGCGGCACCACAGGCTCTACTCGGACTGGATGCCGGAGGATCACCACCGTCCCGGCTTCCTCGGCTTCAAGGGCGCCGTGGCGCCGGAGGGCGGCGCCGGCCTGATGGTCGACGCGGTCGCGGAGATCAAGTCGCTGCTGACGGAGCAGGGGGTCTCCGACGCGCCGCTCGGGATCGACATCGTGGAGCCGACGTTCCTCTTCGAGCTGGAGCGCCAGGGCATCCGGATCGCCGACGCGCAGCAGCCGATGCTCGACGCCCGGGTGATCAAGAACCAGGACGAGATCATGCTGCTGAACCAGGCGGCGGCGATGGTCGACGGCGTCTACCAGGACATCGTCGACGCGCTGAGGCCCGGCGTGCGGGAGAACGAGATCGTCGCGCTCGCCAACGCGCGGCTCTACGAGTACGGGTCGGACCAGGTCGAGGCGGTCAACTCGATCTCCGGGGAGCGCTGCAACCCGCACCCGCACAACTTCACCGACCGCATCATCCGGCCGGGCGACCAGGCCTTCTTCGACATCATCCACTCGTTCAACGGCTACCGGACCTGCTACTACCGGACCTTCGGGGTCGGCTGGGCGACCGAGCCGCAGCGCGACGCGTACCAGCAGGCGCGGGAGTGGATGGACGCGGCGCTCGACGCGATCCGTCCTGGCGTCGGCTCGGACCAGGTCGCCGCGGTGCTGCCTCGTGCCGAGGACTTCGGCTTCGCGAACGAGCTCGCCGCCTTCGGCCTCCAGTTCGCCCACGGCCTGGGCCTCGGCCTGCACGAGCGGCCGATCATCTCGCGCCTGAACTCCTTCAAGGACCCGGTGGAGATCCGGTCCGGCATGGTGTTCGCGATGGAGACCTACTGCCCGGCGACGGACGGCGTCTCCGCCGCCCGGATCGAGGAGGAGGTCGTCGTCACCGACTACGGCATCGAGGTGCTCACGCGCTTCCCCGCCCAGGAGCTTTTCATCGCCAACGAGTACTGATGCCCTTCCTCGGGAGCGGGCGCCGGTCGCAAGCCGGCTCCGCCCCGCACCGGAACGGCGGAGGGGATCAGAGCACGGCGGTCGCCTCGATCTCGATGGAGACGGCCGCCGAGTAGAGGCGGCCGATCCCGAGCAGCGTGCCCGCGGGGGAGTCGGCGTGATCGAAGCGGGTGTCGCGGACGCGATGCCAGACGTCCATCTTCTCGTCGTCGAGCCCGACGACGTAGACGCTCAGCCGGACGATGTCGCCGAGGGTCGCGCCCTGGCCGGCGAGCGAGCGCTCGACCGAGGCGATCGCGAGCTCGCACTCCTCGGCGAAGTCCGCCGCGGGCGAGCCGTCGGGTCGGACGCCCACCGCGCCGGAGACGTAGATCGTCGTGCCGCCCTCGACCCGCACGGTGTCGGCGATCCCCGGGACGGCCGGGTGGAGGATGCGGCTGATTCGTTCGCTCATGCCCCGACCGTAGCGGCCTTCCCGACCGGCGGTCGAGGGGGTCCGCAGGCCGGCTCGGGACCGCCCCGGCCGTCCCGGGGGAGACTGGACCCATGAGCGACCTCATGACGGCGGCCGTCTACCACGGCCGCGGCGACATCCGGGTGGAGCCAGTCCCGGTGCCCGAGCCCGGACCGGGCGACGTGCTGCTGCGGGTCGCCGCGGTCGGCGTGTGCGGCACGGACGCCGGGGAGTGGGACCACGGCCCCGTGCAGATCCCGCTCGAGCGGCCGCACCCCGCCACCGGGCACGTCGGGCCGATGGCGATCGGGCACGAGTTCTCCGGGACCGTCGTCGCGGTCGGCGAGGGCGTCGATCCGTCCTGGATCGGGCGGCCGGTGGCCTCCTGCGGGGCGGCCCCGTGCGGGGCCTGCGGCGCCTGCGACCGCGGCGAGAGCAACCTCTGCCGCCGGTACGCCGGCATCGGGCTGCATCGGCCGGGCGCGCTCGCCGGGTTCGTCGCGACGCCGGCGGCGAGCTGCGTGCCGATCGAGGGGCTCGGCATCTCGCTGGACGAGGCCGCGCTCGCGCAGCCGATGGCGATCGCCGTGCACAACGTGCGCCGCGCCGGCGACGTCGACGGCCAGCTCGTGCTGGTGCTCGGGACGGGCGCGATCGGCGCGTTCCTGGTGCTCGCGCTGAAGGCGGCCGGCGCGATCGTGCTCGCGGCCGACGTCTCCGAGGAGCGCCTCGGCATCGCCGGGGAGATGGGCGCCGACGAGCTGGTGCGCGTCGCCGCCGGTCCGGGCGATGCCGCGACGCTGCTGGCCGCGGTCGGCGAGCGCGACCTCCGCGTCGTCTTCGAGGTCAGCGGCACCGCGGGCGGCCTCGCGACCGCGCTGGAGGTCGCCCCGACCGGTGCCAGGATCGTCGCGGTCGGCATCCAGCGCCGGCCGGTCGAGATCGACCTCGGACGCGCCACCATCCGGGAGCAGTCGATCATCGGCACGAACGCGCTGGTGCGGGAGATCGACTTCCCCCGCGCCGTCGAGCTGATCGCCAGCCGTCCGGGGGGCTGGACGCGGATCGCGCCCGAGGTGCTGCCGATCTCCGACGTCGTCGACGGCGCGCTCCGTCCGATGTCCGAGGGTCGCGCGCCGGCGATCAAGACCCTCGTCGACCCCTGGGCCGCCGAGCGCCGCCCGATCCGGTCGGCCGGCTGATCAGGGCGCGCGGGATCAGCCGGCGCAGAGCGCCACGAGCTCCTGGGCCGATGCCTGGATCGAGCTCGCGGCGGTGCCGAACTCCCCGAGGGCGGAGAGGTCCCGATCCACGATCACCCGGCCGAGCAGGCCGCGCAGGGTGTCGTAGTCGCCGGCGATCGCGGCGAAGGCGTCCTTGACCTGCTGGTTCGTCACCGTCGCCGCAGCCGACTTGAGCGCCTCGACCGCCGAGTCGAAGGCGCTCATGATGCTCTGCGGATCGACGCCGCTCTGGCTGATCGCGGCGCCGGCGTCGGCGAGCTCCTGGCCGGCCGCGGAGAGCGCGGCGCTCGGCGCGACGCAGGCCTCGGCGACGGACTGCGCCTGCGCCGGTGCGGGGGCGGACGCGGCCGGCGCGGAGCCGACCGGCTGGCCGACCGTGCTCGGTGCGCCGGCGCAGCCGGCGAGGCCCAGCGCGGTCGCGGCGACGAGCGCCCAGGTGGTGATCTGACGTCTCATGGGCACGGCTCCGGGGTTCAGTTTTTCCAGATGGTTTTGAGGTTGGTGAAGGCGCGGATGCCTTCGGCGGAGAGTTCGCGGCCGATGCCGGAGTCTTTGATGCCGCCGAAGGGCAGTTCGGGGTAGGAGATGGACATGCCGTTGATGAAGACGGCGCCGACGTCCAGGCCGGTGGTGAAGAAGGCTTCGTCGTCGGGGTCGTTGGTCCAGACGGCGGAGGACAGGCCGAAGGTGGTGTCGTTGGCGATGCGCAGTGCTTCGTCGCGGGAGTCGACCCGGTAGAGGGTGGCGAGGGGGCCGAAGGCCTCTTCGGCGTAGAGCCGCATCTCGGGGGTGATGTCGGCGAGGACGGTGGGTGGGAAGAACCAGCCGGTGCGGTCGATGCGGGTGCCGCCGGTGAGGAGGGTCGCGCCTTTGGCGAGGGCGTCCTCGACGAAGGCTTCGAGGTCGCTCAGGCCGGACTCGGTGGCGACCGGGCCGACCTGGGTGGTCTCCTCGAACGGGTCGCCGACGTGCAGCGCGGTCATCTTCTGGGCGAACAGGCGGGCGAACTCGTCGTAGGCGTCGGTGTGGACGATGAACCGTTTCGCGTTGATGCAGGCCTGGCCGTTGTTCGAGGTGCGTGCGGTCACGGCGATGCTGGAGGCCGCGTCCAGGTCGGCGGTGGGCATCACGATGAACGGGTCGGAGCCGCCGAGCTCGAGCACGACGGGCTTGACCTCGGACCCGGCGATCGCGGCGACCGAGCGGCCGGCCGGCTCGGACCCGGTCAGGGTCGCCGCGACCACGCGGCGATCGCGCAGCACGCCCTCCACGCGCGAGGCGGGGATCAGCAGCGCGTGGAACGAGCCGGTCGGGAAGCCGCCGCGCTCGAACAGCGTGTCCAGGTAGAGCGCGGCCTGCGGCACGTTCGAGGCGTGCTTGAGCAGGCCGGCGTTGCCGGCCATCAGCGCCGGCGCGGCGAAGCGGATGACCTGCCACAGCGGATAGTTCCACGGCATCACCGCGAGCACCACCCCGAGCGGCTGGTAGCGCACATACGCCTTGGACGCGTGCACCGCCGACGGGTCCTCCAGCTCCCACCCGGCCAGGAACGCCTCGGCCTGCTCGGCGTAGAACCGCATCGCGGTCGCCGACTTGCGCACCTCGGCCCGAGCCTGCCCGATCGTCTTGCCCATCTCCAGCGTCAGGATCCGCGCGACGTCCTCGACCTCGGCCTCCAGCAACTGCGCGGCCTTCACCATCCACCCGGCCCGGGTCGCATAGTCCGTGCCCCGCATCGCCTGATACGCCGCATACGACTGCGCGATCTTGCGCTCCACCACCGCATCGGTGTCCGCCTCAAACGTCGCCTCAACCGCCCCCGTCGCCGGGTTCACCGTCGCAATGGCCATCTGTGCGCCTTTCGGAAGAGCTTCGGCCGCGATGCCGATTGGATACGATTATCGCCTGTTTTGCGGATCGGACGCAAGCCGATGCGCTGATTGGATGCAATCCGATCGGACCGGACGCCGCGATCAGCCCGCGCGCACCCGGTAGCGGGTGCGGCCGATCCAGGCGCCGATCGCGAACGCCGCGCCGCCGATCGCCGCGGCGAGGAACAGCCAGCGGTACGCGCCGGTGGCGGCCGACCAGGCCCCGAGCGCCGCACCGAGCGCCGCGCCCGCGAAGAACACCGTCGCGAACACCGCCGTGCCGACGGCCCGGTCGCGCGCCGCGACGTCGGTCATCCAGTTCTGGATCTGCGTGTGCGCGAAGGCGTAGGCGAAGCCGAGCAGCCCGGACGCGACGAGCACCGTGGCGACGTCCAGCCAGAGCACGAGCAGCAGGAAGCCGAGGCAGAGCGCCGCCCCGCCGAGCAGCATGAGCACGCCGGGCGGCACCCGGCCGATCAGCGGCTTCGAGAGCTGCGCGGACGCGATGAGCGCGAGGCCGTACACGCCGGTGACGACGCCGGCGAGGACCGGGTCGGCGCCCTCGTGCGCGAGGGCCGCCGGGAGGAAGCCCATGATGCCGAGCAGCGCCGCACCCTCGACGAGGACCAGGGCGAGGATGAGCACCATCCACGGATCGCCGAGCACCCGCCGCAGGCTGCGGACCATCGGCGCGGGCGCGGGCGGACGGGGCCCCGCCTGCACGCGCAGCAGCAGCACTGCGACCACGGCCTCGGCGACCGCCGTCCCGAGCACCACCCAGCGCCAGGCCCCGAGCGGGCCGAGCACGCTCGCGATCACGACCGCGACCGACATGCCGAGCGAGGTCGCCGTGGCGAGGTTCACCAGCGCGTGCGCCCGCCGGTCGAGCGGGAACCGCTCGGCGACGTAGACCAGCCCCGCCGGCACGATCGCGCCGATCGCGGCGCCGGACAGCGCCCGCGCGACCCAGAGCGTCACGGGATCGACGGCGAACGCCGTGAGCACCGTGAACGCGGTCGCCGCGACGAGCGCGACGCGCAGCACGCGGACGACGCCGATCCGGTTCGACAGCCAGCTCCAGGGCAGCTGGGAGGCGGCGTAGCAGATCGAGTAGACGCTCAGGGCGGCCCCGACGCCGCCGACCGTGGTGCCGAGGTCCCCCGCGATCGCACCGAGCATCGGCGGCAGCGTCTGCCGGTCGAACATCGACAGGAACGACGCGGCGAGCAGCGCGAACATCGCCGCCCGCCCGCCCACCACGGCGACGCCGCCGGGACCATGCGGTCCCGGCGGCGTCGGCGGCGTGGAAGGAGCGCTCAGCTTTCCTTCTTGTACTGGTAGGGGTTGGAGAGCACCTCGGTCTCCGGGATCTCCGGGTGCTGCCCGGCGATCCAGTCGTCCCCGACCTCGCGCTCGAGGTAGGCGACGGTGTCCTCGAGCTGGGCCTTGACGCCCTTGAGGTCGCCGGCGACGACCTTGCCCTCGGACTTGACGACCTCGCCGCCGACGAGCACGGTGTGCACGTCGCCGCGGCCGGCCTGGTACACGACCTGGCCGTACGGGTTGATGAGCGGGGCCCAGGTCGGGGAGTCGTCGTTCTTCAGCAGCACGACGTCGCCGAGCTTGCCCTTCTCCAGCGAGCCGATCAGGTGGTCCTTGCCGAGCGCCTTCGCGCCGCCGCGGGTCGCCAGGTCGACGACGTCCTCGACGCGGGTGCGCACGTGCGTGACGGTCCGGGCCGGGTCCTCCTGGTGCGCGAGCAGGTGCTCGAGCGCCCGGTCGGCGTTCACCGTCGCGCGCATCTGCGCGAACAGGTCGGCCGACTCCCACACCGAGGTGTCGACGGACAGCGACGCCGGGATGCCGTACTGGCGCAGCTTGTGCAGCGGCGGGTAGCCCTGGCCGCAGGTGTCCTCGGACTCGGTCGCGAGCGAGACGTTGCCGCCGGTCGCCGCGATCTTCTGGTACGACTCGTCCGAGAGCGAGGCGGCGTGCACGTAGGTGAAGCCCTCCTTCATCACGCCCGCGTTGTAGGCGTTCGTGATGCCCCAGTCGTTGGTCGCGCCCCACACGCCCGCGTGCGTGGTGACCTTGAGGCCCAGCTCATCGGCGGCGCGGTAGGCGGCCAGCTCCGGGAAGTTCTCGTCCTGGTCCGGGACGTCGAAGGCGATCTGGGTCTCGAACAGGCGCGAGTCGTCGCGGGCCTTCTCGATCAGCGCCAGGTACGCCGGGTCGGCCATCCACTCCCACGGCGAGCGGTGGATGTTCCCGATGCCGAACACGAAGCGGCCGGGGGAGGAGACCAGCGCCTCGTGCGCCGCGGAGACGTGGTCCGGCGAGGACAGGCCGTGCGACCAGTCCACGCTCGTCGTGACGCCCGACTCGATCGCGTCGAGCGCGGAGATGAGGTTGCCCGCCGCGTAGTCCTGCGGGCGGAACTTGATGCCGTGCTGCAGGTAGTACCAGACGAAGTACTGCGTGAGCGTCCAGTCGGCGCCGTAGGCGCGCATGGCCGACTGCCACATGTGCCGGTGGGTGTCGACCATGCCGGGCATGATGATGCCCCCGGACGCGTCGATCTCGTGGGTGCCGTCCGGGACCGAGAGGCCGACTCCGACCTCGGCGATCTTGCCGTCGACGACGAGGACGTCGCCCTTCGGCAGGACGGTGTGCTGGTCGTCCATCGTGAGCACGATCCCGTTGCGGAACACGATGGGCTGACCGGGCTTCGGTGCAGTCATGATGACGCTCATCCTCCTTGATTGGCAGTCGCATCCGCAGCGGAGCGCACGGGTGCGCGGCTTGACTTTCGCATGTCGCTGGACTTTGATCAAGTCCAGCGCGGGGCCGGGCGCCGGCGCACCGTCGTGTCCGGATATCGCCGCCGCGCTGCTGATTCGAGGAGTTGCGCGCATGAGCGACAGGACCATCGTCGTCGTCGGAGGCACCTCCGGCATCGGACTGGAGATCGCCAGGACCATCGTGGCGGGCGGTGACCGGGTCATCATCACCGGTCGCGACCAGGCGAGGACCGACGGCATCGCGGCGGAGATCGGCGCGGGCGCCTCGGGCCTCGCGTTCGACATCTCGGAGCCGGACGACATCGCCGAGGCGCTGAAGCCCATCGGCCAGGTGCACGGGCTCGTGCTCGCGGCGATCGAGCGCGACCAGAACAACATCCGCGACTACGACCTCGCGAAGGCGAAGCGGCTGACCCTGCTCAAGCTCGTCGGCTACACGGAGACGATCCACACCATGCTCGACCGGCTCGAGCCGTCCGTCGACACCGGCATCGTCCTGTTCGGCGGGCGGGCGAAGGACCTCCCCTACCCGGGCTCGACCACGGTGTCGATCATCAACGGCGGCGTCATGGGCATGGTCAACACGCTCGCCCTGGAGCTGGCGCCGATCCGCGTCAACGCGATCCACCCGGGCATCATCGGCGACACCCCGTTCTGGGCTGGCAAGCCCGATGGCGTGCTCGCCGGGTACGAGAGCCGCACGCCGGGCGGGAAGCTCGCGACGACGAAGGACGTCGTCGACACGACGATGTTCCTGCTGAACTCGAAGGGCCTGTCCGGCCAGAACCTCTACGTCGACCGGGGCTGGACGCTCACCTGAGCCCGTTCCCGCACGCTGGGAGCCCCGCCGCGCCCCCAGGCGCGTGATTGTATGATGAACGGACATCGCGCAGTGGCGATGGATGCGTGCTCGACGTCGAGAGGAACACGATGACCGTCACCCAGGTCGCCGGCTACACCGCCGAGGAGTACCAGGCGCTCGAGGATCGGCTGATCCAGAGCGCGCGGGACCTCGTCCCCGATCTGATCGCGGCCGGTGGCGAGGCCGAGCGGGTGACGCACATCCCGCAGCACATCCAGGACAGGCTCGAGGCGGCCGGCCTCTACCTGATGTTCATCCCCCGGGCGCACGGCGGCTACGAGGCGAAGCCGACGACGTTCGCGAAGGTCGTCATCGAGCTCGCCAAGGGCGACATGGGCATGGCCTGGAACTACTGCCTCTCCGCGAACCACGCGCTCATGCTCGCGAACTGGTTCCCGGTCGAGGTGCACGAGGAGCTGTACGACGGCGGCAGGTTCAAGGCCGCCTCGATGTACGCGCCGACCGTCACGGCCGTGAAGACCGACGGCGGCTACATCGTCAACGGCGTCGTGAACTACTGCTCGGGCATCCCCTACTCGACCCACTTCCTCGGCCAGGCGCTGCTCGAGGGGAGCAACCCGGACGGCAGCCCGCGGGTCGGGCTCTACGTCGCGCCGGCGGGCAGCTACGAGATCCTCGACGACTGGGGCACGACGCTCGGGCTCAACTCCTCCGGATCGAACTCCATCCGGTTCACCGACGCCTTCCTGCCCGACCGGTACATGGTCGAGGACGCGGACCTGACGTTCTACAACTTCACCGAGACGCAGAGCCCCGGCGAGCAGGCGTACGGGAACCCGATGTACAACGCGCGGCACATGTCCTCCTTCGCCATGATGCTCGGCATGATCTGCGTCGGCGCCGCCTGGGGCGCGCTCGACGAGTACGCCGTGCAGATGCGCAAGCGGACCACGACGGTGCCGCCCTTCGTGCCGCGCCCGCAGGACCCGGACTTCCAGCGCTGGTACGGCGGGGCGAAGGTGCAGATCGTCAAGGGCGAATACGCGATCCTCGCCGCCTGGGCGGAGTGGGAGCGCCTCACGCAGACGTCGAACGGGGAGGGCGGCAACGCCTTCACCGACCCGGCGGACAACATGCTCGGCTGCATCGGCCGCGACCTGATGCTCGACATGTGGGAGGTCGTCGAGGACCTCTACCGGTCGATCGGCTCCGCCGCGTCGAAGCGGGGCGAGCGCTACGAGCGGATCTTCCGCGACATGGCCCAGGCCGCGGGACACCGCAATCCGCAGCTGAAGGACATGGCGTACCGCTTCGTCGCCAAGGACGACTTCGGACTGGCGAGGTTCTGATCATGGGTGCGACGCTTCCGGAGGAGTTCGAGCGCTACCCGCTGCGCACCTCGCGCGGCGGCCACTTCTGGATCGCCGGCGAGCGGGTCGAGACGCCGGACGGCCAGCACGTCCAGCGCGCCCCGCTCTACGTGCAGTGGGAGGCGCCGGCGGAGATCACCAAGCCGTACCCGCTCGTCCTGGTGCACGGCGGCGGCGGCCAGCTGACCGACTGGCTCGGCACGCCGGACGGCCGGCCGGGCTGGTTCAGCCGCTTCGTCGACGAGGGCTACCTGGTCTACGGCGTCGACCGTCCCGCCCACGGCCGCTCCTGGGCGCACCCCGACGTGGTCGGCGCTCCGGGCCCGATGTTCACCTACGAGCTCGCGCTCGGGCTGTTCTCCGCGGAGATCCCCGGCCACGACCAGGGGGTCTGGGAGCAGCGGATCGGCGACCCCGTGCTCGACCAGATGGTCGCGTCGATGGGCTACTTCCCGGCCGACCTCGCCGAGTCGCAGCGCCTGGACCAGGACCGCCTGGCCCGGCTGCTCGACCGCATCGGCCCGGCGATCGTCGTCACGCACTCGGCGAGCGGTCCGGCCGGCTGGCTCGTCGCCGACGCCCGGCCGCAGCTCGTCAAGGGCGTCTGCGCGATCGAGCCGATGGGCCCGCCGTTCAACGCCTTCGGCCCCGGCATGAAGCTCGACTACGGGATCACCAAGGCGCCGCTGACCTACGAGCCGCCGGTCGGCGACGACCCGACGGTGCTCGAGAGCGCGGAGCCGGGCGCCTACCGGCTGCCGAACCTCGCCGGCATCCCCGTCGTCGTCATGGTCGGCGAGACCTCGCCGTTCAGCTCGTGGGGGCACCTGATGTCCGACTACGTGAACGCGGCGGGCGGCTCGGCCGAGTTCGTGAACTTCGCGGACCAGGGCGTGCGCGGCAACGGCCACGCCATGATGTTCGAGAAGAACTCCGACGAGGCGATCGTCCCGGTCCTGGACTGGCTCGCGAAGGTCCGGTAGCCGGGCCGCGCTCGGGGCGCCGGCGGTGTCTCCCGGGATCGGCCGCCCCGCCCTGCGCCCTCCCGCTACATCTGGAGCGGCTGGCCGCTGAGCACGCGGCCCAGGTTGGTCAGCAGCACCTCCGGCATGTAGCCGATATGGGTGCGGTACATCGCGGCGTCCTGGTAGTACTTGCCCATCCGCTTGCCGGCGAGGGCCACGGAGGACGTCCCGCCGTACATGTACGCCGTCTCGATCGCCTGCTGGGCGAGCTGCGCGGCGCGGACGATCTGGCCGCGGATGCGCACGTCATCTGCGGTGGTGAACTCGGCGCCGCCCTCGGTCCACGCGGTGTTCAGCCGCATGTACTCGCGGATCGCGCCGAGCAGCAGCGTCTCGGAGGCCTCGGCGGCCGAGACCACCTCGCCGGTCCAGTGCTGGTAGAACTGCGAGTCCTTGCGCGGGCCGCGCGGCGCGAAGCTGGTGCCGCGGTCCATCAGCTCGAGCCACTCGTCCATGCAGGCGAGCGCGTTGCCGACCTGGGTCTGGGTGAGGCCCGCGATGAACACCGCCGAGGTCCGGCCGAGGTAGAGCGGGTTGTGGTGCAGCTGCCAGCCGGGGGTCCCGTCGTCGCCCCAGACGATGTCCTTGAAGTTGAACGGGACGGCGTTGTGCGCCGGGACGAACACGTCGTCGACCTCGATCGTGTTCGAGCTGGAGGCGTGCAGGCCGATGGTCCGCCCGAAGCCCCAGTCGTCGAGGATCCTGAAGTCCTTGCGCGGGAGGATGAACATCCACAGCTGCGTGCTGCCGTCCTCGAGCGTGACCGGCGCGACCGGCATCATGTGGGAGGCGTAGGTGCAGCCCGAGTTGTAGTCCCAGGTGCCGCTCAGCCGGAAGCCGCCGTCGACCTTCGTCACGCTCGACTTGATCGGGAAGGCGCGGGACGGCGAGATGAACGGGTAGGCCGAGCCGAACACCTCCTCCTGCGACTGCTCCGGGAAGTGCGAGGCGAACTGGTAGGCGTGGCTCGCCCCGAGCTCGAAGGACCAGCCGACGCCGGGGTCGCCCCGGGAGACCTCGATCGCGACGCGGAAGAACGTCTCGAGGTCGACCTCGAGGCCGCCGTAGCGCTTCGGCCGGAGCATGTCGTAGAACCGGTGCTCGACGAAGTACTCGTGGATCTCCGGACCGTAGGTGCCGAGGCGGGCGTGCTCGTCCTGCAGCTCCCGCAGCCGCGGACGCAGCGCGACCGCCGCGGCGACGAGCTCGTCCGGGGTCGGGACGTAGGTCGAGAGTCGTTCCTGGAGGAGGGACATCAGCGTCTCCGTTCGATGCCGGGCCGTGCTGGCCCGGACTGGTTATATCTACTATACATATATGCCCTGATTACACTCAAGGGGTGCCAGCGTCGAGCCCGTCCCGCGCCGACCTCCTCGGCGAGATCGGCGAGCGGATCATCCAGGTCTTCCGCTTCCTGCAGCACGAGGTCACGGTGCCGCGCGCGGGCGTCATCCACATCACGCGCTCCGAGGCCGACATCATGCGCATCGTGATGGAGCGCCCGGGCACGACGGTCACCGAGATCGCGCGGGCCTTCGGCCAGCACAAGAGCAACACCTCGACCCGCATCGCCGGGCTCGTCGAGAAGGGGCTCGCGCGCAAGGAGACCGCGGCGTCCGACGGCCGCGAGGTCCGCGTCTACCCGACGTCGGAGGCCCAGGCGAACCTCGACCGGTTCCGCGCGGTGTGGGCCGAGCACCTCGGTCCGCTGACCGCCGCCTCGGACGCCGACCTGGTGCGGACCGCGGCGGTCCTCTCCGAGCTCGCGGACGCCCTGGCCGCGGCGCGGCGCCCCGGCGCGGGCTGAGCGGCGCCGCGCCGGGGACGCCTCAGCCGCCGATGGCGAAGACACCGGTCACGTCCTCCAGGGCCATCGAGCGGCGCAGGGCCTGGTCGGCCTCGTCGAGGTCGTAGCGGCGCGTGACGAAGCCGCTCGGATCGAGGCGGCCGTCGCGCAGGTAGCCGATCCACCGCGGGAAGTCGACGTCCGGCGTGACGCGGCCGTTCTGGCAGCCGTGGATCTCGCGGCCCGTCGTCGTCAGCAGGCCCTGCGGCAGGATGACCTCCGAGGTCGCGTGCTGGACGCCCATCAGGACGACGGTCCCGGCGCGGCGGGACATGAGCACCGCCTGCCGCTGGGCGACCTCCGGCCCGGCGGCCTCGATCACGACGTCCGCGCCGCGGCCCTCGGTCAGCGCGCGCACCGCATCGACGGGATCGCCCGCGGTCGGGTCGACGAGCCGCGTCGCGCCCATCGACTCGGCGAGCGCGCGACGGCCGGGGTGCCCGTCGACGCCGATGATCTCGCCGGCGCCGGCGAGCCGGGCGCCCTGGACCGCCCAGAGGCCGATGTGGCCGAGGCCGACGATCGCGACGGACTGACCCGGCTGCACGTGCGCGATGTTCTCGACGGCGCCGAGCGCGCTGGAGATGCCGCAGCCGAGCAGGCAGGCGGCGTCGAACGGGAGGTCGTCGGGCAGCCGGTGGGTCTGCACGCCGAGCACGAGCATGCGCTCCGAGTAGGCGCCGACCAGGCCGGCCGCGCGCACCTCGCGGCCGTCCGGCAGGTCCGCGACGACTGGGTTCGGCGCGCCGCCCATCAGCAGGTCGCATTGGTCCGGCCGGCCGATCCGGCAGTAGAAGCACTCGCCGCACTGCGGCGTGCCCGCGACGAGCACCCGGTCGCCGGGGGCGAGATGGCGCACGTCGCCGCCGACGGCCTCGACGGTGCCGACCGCGGTGTGCCCGAGGACGACCGGCGGGACCGTGCGCCGCATCGCCTTCCACCCCATCCAGTCGGTCGAGCAGAACGGCGCGGCGGCGGTGCGCACGAGCACCTGCCCCGGGCCCGGGTCGCGCATCCGCACCGGGCCGACCTCGAACGGCTCGAGGTAGCCGGTCATCACCGCGGCGCGGGCGGAGGCGCTCACTGCCGGGCCTCCTCGCCGCGGAGCATCGCGGTCGTGTCGACCGCGGTGGCGATCGGCTTCGACATGATGCTCCTCAGACCGGCGGTGCGCCTCAGCGCGGGATCGTCAGACAGTATGCCCGATTCCCCGAACGGCTCGCGCCGGGTCAGCCCGACCGGTAGCTCGTCCGGGCGACCGAGTTGTACGGCGCCGGCAGCACCGTCGCGCGGAGGTCCACCTGGCTGTGCGGCGGCATCTGCGGGCGGGTGCTGCCCTCCGGCTCGCCCCAGCGCACCGTCACCTCGGTGCCGGGCTCGGCGAACTCCGCGTCGATCATCGCGAGCGAGAGCACCGCGCGGTCCGGCTCGATGAAGCCGGTGTCGACCGAGAACCCGATCGGACGCCCGCTGGCCAGCACCGCGTCGTAGTGGAAGCGCGCGCCGCGCGACTTCGGCACGTCGACCAGGCGCGGCGGGAGCTGCTCGTCCGCCACGAACTGCGCGCGGTAGACGTCCGCGACGTCGTTGCCGTTCCAGTGCAGCGTGACCTTCCGCTTCGCGGGGCGCTCGGACAGCTCGCGCAGCGCGTCGCGCCCGACGAACTCGTGGTCGAAGGACACGAGCTTGCCGTAGCCGATGTCGTAGGGCGTCACGTAGTAGTCCCGGATGTCCGGGCGGGCGAAGCTGCCGGCGAGCGAGCCGAGGTGCCCGGCCGGCAGCCACTGGCGGTAGGCCCTCGTCTCGGCCGAGTCGTAGATCGCCGGCACCGGGAGGGAGATCCAGGCCGTCTCGAGCGTGTTCGTGATGTACGCGCGGTAGCCGACGCGGTCGAGGCCGAGCGGGGTCCCCACCCGGAAGATCTCGTCGCGGACCGCCTCCCCGTCGGCCCACGCGCCGAAGATCTCGAAGCCGGCCTGGCCCGCCATGCCGTGCCGCAGCAGCCAGACGGGGCGGCCCGAGATCGTGGCCCGCGCCATTCCGAAGAACCGCGTCTGCGGCAGCGGGCCGTCGAGGACGCGCTCGACGATCTCGAGCGCCGCGGGCCCCTGCACCTCGTAGCGGAAGTACTGCGGCGGGCCCTGGCGCAGCCACGAGTTGTCGTCCCAGAGGTGCTCGACGTCGTAGCCGCCGCCGAGGATGTGGAACTCGACCCACTTGGCGGCCGTCGGGAGGCCGACGAAGCTGAGCACGCCGGGCTCGAGGTGGAACAGGATGCCGTCGGCGATCAGGTGGCCGTCGGGCGCGACGACGACGTACTGCTTCGCGCTGCCCGGCGCCAGCGTCGACAGGTCGTTGACGCCGAGCTCCGAGAAGAGCCGGATCGCGTCGGGGCCGCGCACGATGAGGTTGACCATGTGGTGCGACTGGTCGAGGAACGCGGCGGTCTCGCGCCAGAGCCGCACCTCGTGGTGCCAGCTCGAGAACTCCCACGGCAGGAAGGTCATCTGCGGCGCCGGCTCGCGGCGCAGCGCCGCGACCGGCCCGCCGGCCGCCTGGATGGCGTCCTCGACGCTCTGGATCTCGCTCATGGTGCAACTCCCGTTCCCGTGCGCGGCATCCGCGGCGCAGGAGAGAGGCTAGGGCCGATCGTCGCGGGCGTCGCGCGGAATCCGGCGGATTGTCATACGGCGGAGTTCGGCCCGAGTCGGCGCGGCCGCCGCCGCTCAGCCGGCGGGCTGCAGCGCGCGGAGGGTCGCGGCGCCGTCCTCGGAGAGCATGCGGAACGAGAAGCGGCTCGCCGCGGAGCCCTCGCGCCGGACCATGGGCGGCAGCACGCGCCGGATCGTCGCCGCGTGGAAGCGGATCCGCGCGAGCTCCTGGTCGGGGGTGAGCCGCTGGCGCCGGTAGACGCACAGCCGCACGTCGACGCCGCGCACGGTCTGCTCGAGCGCGGTGCTCGCCGCCCCGTCGAACAGCACCTCGTAGAACTCCTGGCGCGCCCGGTGGACCCTGCGCACGTCCTCTGAGACGCGCGCCGTCTCGGCGAAGACCTCCAGCGCGTGGTCGAACGCCGCGATCTGGGAGACCGACGCCCGCTCGGTGAACCTGTGGATGAGCAGCGGCTCGACGGTGTTCCGGATCTGGTAGAGCGCCGCGCCGTCGTCGTCGCTGAAGTCGGCGACCCGCGCCGGCTGCGCCGTCGCCGCGATGACGAGGCCCTGGGCCGCGAGGACCTGCAGCGCGGCGCGGGCGGTCGAGCGCGAGACCCGATACCGGCTCACCAGCCGCGACTCGGTCAGCCGGTCGCCGGGCAGGTGCCGGCCGACGAGGATCGCCTCGCTGAGGAACCGCACCGTGGTGTCGACCGCGGTCGGCGCCCTGCCGCTCATCTCAGCCTCCGGCTCCGCGGCGCCGGATGCCGGTGCGCCGGAGCGAGCGGGGGCCCGCGCTCACAGCGCGCCCTTCGCCCCGCCGATCGGGACCGGCACCAGGGAGTGGATCTCGGGCGGCCCCTGCATGAGGTGCGTCGTCCGCTCGACGAGGATCGGGATCACGGAGCTTTCCCGGCCGTGGCGGTCGGCGTGCTCGCGGCTCGCCCACTTCTCGACGAACCAGATGTCGCCGTTCGCCTCGACGTTGACGGTGTAGAGGAGGTTGCCGTCCTCCTCGTGGATGATCGGCACCACCTCGCGCATCACCGCGAGGACGGCTTCGGTCCGGCCGGGCTGCGGGACCACCCGGACGACGGTGACGTCTGGCTGCGGCATGGGGCACTCCTTCGTGCGGTGCTGGTTCGGCGGGTCGGCCCGTCAGCCGGTTCGCGCCTCGGCGGCGCGCAGCTGCTTGAGCGCGGTCTTCGCCGCGTTGCGCACATGGGTGGCGCAGGCCCTGGCCGCCTCGGCGGCCTTGCGCTGCCTGGCCGCCTCGACGACGCGGCGCAGCTCCTCGGTGGCCTCCTCGGCCCGGCCGGGCTCGCCCATCGACGTCGCCCGGAGCAGCCGGACCCTGGCCTGCAGGCTCTCCACGATGCTCTGCAGGGCCGGGCTCGCCGCGCCCTCGACGATCGCCTCGTAGAACCCGTCCTTGGCGTCCAGGATGACCCGGATGTCGCTGGAGCCGGCGGTCGCCTCCGCGAACTCCTCGACCGCGTTCGCCATCCGCTCGATCTGCTCGTCGCTCGCGCGCTCGACGAAGCGCTCGACGAGCAGCGACTCGAGCACGGCCCGGATCTCGTAGAGGTCCTCCGCCTCCGCGAGGGACGGGGTCGCGACGATCGCGCCGCGCTGCGGGACGACGGTCACCAGGCCCTCGGAGGTGAGCTCGCGCAGCGCCTCGCGGATCGTGGTCCGGGAGACGCCGAGCTGCTCGATGAGCTCGCGCTCGACGAGGCGCCGGCCCGGCGGGAGCCGGAAGTCGAGGATCGCGGCGCGCAGCGCGCCGATCACCTGCTCGCGCAGCGGCGCGGCGACCCGGTCGACGGGGTTGCCCGCCCATGCATCGGGCATCGCGTTCGCCGTGTTGACCATGCCGCCTCCTCCCACGCGCTGGCCGATCCTATCTTCGGCGGGGTCCTCGCGCCGTCAGCCGGCCGCCCCGCGGCGGGTCGTGTTCCGTATACTATCGTCTGACAATCCCGGGTGGAAGGGGTCCGACGCAGCGGTCGGGCGGTCTCCGGGACTCGATCGGAGGCGTGTCATGACGTACGCGGGTCTGGCCGGCAAGGTGGCCGTCGTCACGGGCGGTGTCGGAGGCATCGGCTCCGCGGTGACCGAGCGGCTCGCCCGCGCCGGCGCGAACGTCGTCGTCGTCGACCTCGACGGCGAGCGGGCCGCCGCGGCCGCCGCCGCGCTGCCCGGCGAGGCGATCGGCGTCGGCGCGGACGTGTCGACCGAGGCGGGCGTCGAGGCGTACATGGCCGCGGCGATCGACGCGTTCGGCTCGGTCGACCTCCACCACCTGAACGCCGGCATCGCCGGCAAGCCGAACCTCCCGCTCGTCGACGCGACCGTCTCGGAGTGGGACGCCGTGATGGCCGTCAACCTGCGCGGCCCGTTCCTCGGCACCCGGGCCGCGTTCCGGCGCTTCATGGAGACCGGCCGGGCCGGCTCGATCGTGATCACCGCCTCGATCGCGAGCCTGCGCGGGGCGCAGGACCTGCTCGCGTACACCACGTCGAAGCACGGCGTGACCGGCCTCATCCACGGGGCGGCGGTCGCCGGCGGGCCGATCGGCGTGCGCGTCAACGGCGTCGCCCCCGGCATCGTGCCCACTCCGATCTTCGGCGAGGCGGGCATCGCCGACATGCGCAAGCGCGCGAGCACGTCGCCGCTGCGCCGCGCCGGCGAGCCGGACGAGGTGGCCGCCGCGGTCGCGTTCCTGCTCTCGGACGACGCCTCCTACGTCACCGGCGCCGTCCTCTCCGTCGACGGCGGCGCGAGCGTGCAGAACACCAACCGCTACGGCGGCGGCGCGGGCCTGTGGGACCCGGCCGAGCTGGATCGGGAGCTGCTCGCGGCCTTCGGGTCCGCCTGAGGCGGCACCGCGGACCGTCGGATTGTCATACGATGTACCCGAGCATTTCAAGGGAGAAAGCGTCATGAGCCTCTACGTCGTGACCGGAGTCAGCGGGTACATCGGCAACGCGGTCGCCGAGAACCTGCTCACCGACGGGGTGCCGATCTCCGAGATCCGCGTGACCAGCCGCAGCCCCGAGACGCTCGCCGCCTGGCGGGCGAGAGGAGCCGACGCGCGCGAGGCCGACTACAACGACAAGGCCTCCCTGGTCGCGGCCTTCCAGGGCGCCGACCACCTCCTGCTCGTCTCGGGGATGGACGCCGGCCCCGCCCGGCAGCGCCAGCACACGAACGCCGTCGAGGCGGCTGTCGAGGCCGGCGTCCGGCACATCGTCTACACCTCGTTCAACGGCGCCGAGCGGCCGGAGGTCAACTCGGTCGAGGTCGCCGACCACAAGCTCACCGAGCGCCTCATCGCAGAGTCGGGGATCGCCTACAACTTCCTGCGGAACAACCAGTACGCCGACGCGATGGCGGAGAACCAGGCGGCGATCGCGATCACGACCGGCAAGAGCATCGGCAACGCCGGCGAGGGCCGGGTCGGCTTCGTCGCCCGGGAGGACGTCGCCAGGGTCGCCGCGAAGGTGCTGCAGGGCCTCGGCGAGCCGGACACCGGCTACGACGTGACCGGCCCCGAGACCCTCTCCTACCGCGACGTCACCGACCTCATCGTCGAGCTCTCCGGCGCCGAGATCGAGCACCTCGACCTCGACGACGACGCGATGTACGCGATGTGGGACTCCCTCGGCGTGCCGCGCGACTCCGCGACCGGCGACTTCTCCAACTCGCCGGTGCCGTGGTCGAGCGACGGCATGGTCACGTTCGGGCGGATGATCCGCGACGGCCACCTCGACGTCACGACCGACGTCGTCGAGCGCTTCACCGGTCGCAGGCCGAAGTCGCTGCGCACGCTGATGGAGGAGCGCCGGCCCACCTGGCCGCCGGCTCCCGCCGGTCCGGGGGCCTGACCGTGTCCTCCGACGACGAGTACGAGGTCCTGATCGCCCAGTACGGGACGCGGGAGGGGCACCGCGCCGAGGTGTACCTCAACTACGGCATCTACGGCCAGCCGGACGGCCCGATCGGGATGGACTACTTCGTCTGGATCGTCCGGAACGCCCGGCGCACCGTCCTCGTCGACGTCGGCTTCTCCGTCGCCGGCGGCCGGAACCGCAACCGCACCTTCGTCAAGGCGCCCGAGGAGATCTACGCGGCGCTCGGCATCGACATCGCCGCCGAGCAGACCATCGTCGTCACGCACGCGCACTACGACCACATCGGCAACCTGGACAAGTTCCCGGCCTCGCGCATCTTCATCTCGCAGGCCGAGTACGAGTTCTGGGACAGCCCGATGGGCCGCCGGGCCCAGTTCGCCTGGTCGACCGAGGACGAGGAGATCGACGCGCTGCGCGCCGCCTACGACGCCGGGCGGGTCACGACGTTCTCCGGCACGCTCGAGCTCGCGCCCGGCATCGACGTCATCGAGTTCGGCGGGCACACGCCGGGGGTCAGCGTCGTCAAGGTCAAGACCTCGGAGGGCACGGTGCTGCTCGCCTCCGACACCGTCCACTACTACGAGGAGTACGAGGACGACCTGCCGTTCGCCTACGTCGCGGATCTGCCGCGGATGTACGACGGCTTCGACCGGATCCGCGCGCTCGTCGAGGCCGGCGAGGTCCAGCACCTCGTCCCGGGTCACGACCCGGACACCCTGAACCGCTTCACCCGGGTCGAGGACGGCCCGCTCGCCGGCATCGCGTCCAGGATCGGGAGGATCTCATGACGGACCGCATCGGATTCATCGGCCTGGGGAACATGGGCGGCCGGATGACCCGCCGCATCGTCGACGGAGGCGAGCCGGTCCTCGGCTTCGACATGAACGCGGAGGCCGTCGCCGCGGCGGGCGCGTCCGCGGCCGAGTCGGCGGCGCGGGTCGTGGCGGACTCGGACGTCGTGCTGCTCTCGCTGCCGGACAGCAGAGTGGTCGAGCGGGTCGTCCTCGACGAGGCCTTCCTCGCGGCGCTGCGCCCCGGACAGGTCGTCGTCGACCTGTCGACCGCGGCCCCGAGCTCGACCCAGGGCATCCACGCGCGCCTGCAGGGGCTCGGCGCCGAATACCTCGACGCCGGCATCTCGGGCGGCGCGGCCGCCGCCGAGAAGGGGACGCTGACGCTCATGGTCGGCGGCTCCGCGGAGGCGCTGGAGCGGGTGCGGCCGATCTTCGCGCACTTCGCGACGAACGTGTTCCTGCTCGGCGGCCCCGGCGCCGGCCACTCGACGAAGCTGCTCAACAACTTCCTGAACGCCATCGCGCTGTCCGCGACCGCCGAGGTGATGGTCGCGGCGAAGAAGGCCGGGCTCGACCTGCAGACGGTCCTCGACGTGCTCAACTCCTCGAGCGGCGTCAACTTCGCGACGCAGAACCGCTTCCCGAAGATCATCCACGGCGACTACCTCAAGGGCGGCCTGACGAACGCGCTCATGACGAAGGACGTCGTGCTCTACGTCGACCACCTCCACGAGCTCGGCGTCTCCTCGCTGAACGCCTCCGGCCCGCTCGCCAGCTTCGGCCTGGCCAACGCGCTCGGCTACGCGAACGAGATCAGCAACACCGTCGTCGACGCGATCGGCGACGTCTCGGGGCACGTCCGGCTCCACGAGGCGGACTGACGGATCCACACCACCAGACAGATAGAAGACAGGCGATTTGAACGACATGGCTGACGACACGACGACGCGCAAGGAGACCTTCGAGGCCGGTCTCGAGAAGCGGAAGCAGGTGCTCGGCGCCGCGCACGTGGAGCGATCCCTCGGGCAGACGACCGAGTTCGCCCGTCCGATCCAGGAGCTCGTGACCGAGTACTGCTGGGGCGTCATCTGGAACCGCGACGGACTCCCGGACAAGACGCGCAGCCTCATCAACCTCGCGATGCTGTCGGCGCTGAACCGCGGCCACGAGCTCGGCGCGCACGTCCGCGGCGCGATCCGCAACGGCGCCACCGTCGAGGAGATCCAGGAGGTGCTGCTGCAGGTCGCGATCTACGTCGGCGTGCCCGCCTCGCTCGAGTCCTTCCGCATCGCCGAGGCGAAGATCGAGGAGATGAAGACGGCGGGGGAGCTCTGATGGCCGGCCAGAGCGTCGCGTTCATCGGCCTCGGGAACATGGGCACGCCCATGACCGCGCGGCTCGTCGCGGCCGGGGTCGCCGTCCGCGGCTTCGACGTCGCCGAGGCGGCCAGGGCGAGGTTCGCCGAGGCGGGCGGCACGCCGGCGTCGACGGCCGCCGAGGCCGCCGCCGGCGCGGACGTCGTCATCACCATGCTGCCGAACTCCGATGTCGTCGAGGCGGTCGTCGCCGAGGTGCTGCCGAGCCTGAAGCCGGGGGCGATCGTCGTCGACATGAGCTCGTCCGAGCCGCTGCGCACGCGCGCGCTCGCCGAGCGGGTCGCGGCCGGCGGCGTGCGGCTCATCGACGCGCCGGTCTCCGGCGGGGTCAAGGGCGCGACCGAGGGGACGCTCGCGATCATGGTCGGCGGATCGGACGCGGAGTTCGCCGAGGTCCGCGAGCTGCTCTCGCTGCTCGGCAAGCCGACGCACGTCGGGGCGATCGGGGCGGGCCACGCGCTCAAGGCGATCAACAACCTGATGTCCGCGATCCACCTCTGGGGCTCGAGCGAGGCGATGCTCACCGGCATCGAGTTCGGCCTCGATCCGAGCCTCATGCTCGAGGTGATCAACGCGTCGAGCGGGCGCAGCGGCTCGACGCAGTACAAGTGGCCGACGTTCATCGTCCCGGAGACCTACGACGCCGGATTCGGCGCGGCGCTCATGCTCAAGGACATGAGGATCGCGACCGGCCTCGCGCACGCGCTCGGCACGCCGTCGACGCTCAGCGACGTCGCCGTCGCGCACTGGACGCGGGCGGTCGCCGACCTCGAGCCCGGCAGCGACCACACCGCCGTCGCGAAGTGGCTCCGCGAGCACCCGGCCGGTCTCGTCGAGGGCGACTGAGATGCCGCGCGACGAGGCGGCGTTCGACGCCATCGGCCGGCTCGACCCCGCGTTCCTCGCCGCGTACCGGAAGCTCGAGGACGCGCCCCGTCGCACGGCGGCGCTGGACGCGAAGACGCAGTCGTTCATCCGACTCGCGGTCGACGCGAACGCGACGCACCTCTACGTCCCGGCGCTGCGCGACGACATCGGCGCCTGCTTCGACGCGGGCGCGACGCCGGCCGAGGTGATGGAGGTGCTCGAGTGCTGCGCGACGCTCGGGATCCACGCGCTGAACATCGGCGTGCCGATCCTCGTCGACGTGCTCGAGCAGCAGGGCCTGCGCGAGACGGCGCCGCTGACCGAGTACCAGGAGCGGCTGAAGGCCGAGTTCACCGCCAAGCGCGGCTACTGGCATCCCTTCTGGGACGAGATCCTCGAGCTCGCCCCGGAGTTCTTCGACGCGTACACCGAGTTCTCCTCGGTGCCGTGGGTTTCCGGCCCGCTCTCGCCGAAGCAGAAGGAGTTCGTCTACATCGCCTTCGACTTCGCCGCGACGCACCTCTACACCTCCGGCGGCCGGCTGCACATCGAGAACGCGATCCGCTACGGCGCGACCGCGCAGGAGCTCATGGAGGTCCTGGAGATCGCGATGACGCTCTCGATCCACGCCGTCACCGAGGCGGCGCCCGTCCTGGTCGACGAGGCGCGGAAGCGGGGCCTGCTGTGACCCGCGTCGAGCCCGCGCCCTACGAGCTGCCCGAGGCGGTCGCGCAGCGCTTCCGCGACGCGATCGGCGCCGAGGCGGTCGTCACCTCCCGCGAGGGCCGCGACGAGTACCGCGACCCGTACTGGGCCCAGGAGGACCGCAGCTACGACTCGTCCGCCGTGCTCTACCCCGCCTCGACCGAGGAGGTGCAGGCGGTCGTGCGGATCGCGAACGAGGAGGGGGTGCCGATCTGGACCTCCTCGCAGGGGCGCAACAACGGCTACGGCGGGCCGAGCCCGCGGGTCAGGGGCTCCGTGCTCGTGTCGCTGCGCCGGATGGACCGGGTGCTCGAGATCGACCCGACGCTCGCCTACGCGGTCGTCGAGCCGGGCGTGACCTGGATGGACCTGCATGCCGCGATCGCCGCGGCCGGGCACGACGACCTGCTCGTCTCGGTCGCCGACCTCGGCTGGGGCTCCGTCATCGGCAACTCGATGGACTCGGGCATGACCTACCTGCCGTACGGCATGGACTTCCAGGCGCCGACCGGCATGGAGATCGTGCTCGCCGACGGCTCGCTGCTGCGCACCGGCATGGGCGCCATCCCGGACTCGAAGGCCTGGCACACGTACAAGCGCGGCCTCGGCCCGACCCTCGAGCCGATGTTCGTCCAGTCGAACTTCGGCATCGTCACGAGGATGGGCTACTGGCTCATGCGCAAGCCGGAGGCGTACGCGCCGCTGTTCCTGACGGTGCCTCGCGACCACCAGCTGGAGCAGGCGATCGACATCCTGCGCGAGCTGCGCCTGGACGGGATCCTGCGCGGCGTGCCCGTGATCCAGAACACCCTCACCCTCGCCACGCACTTCCCCGACGTGCTCGGCCAGATGCAGTCCAAGGGCACCCTCGGCGAGGCGGAGCTCGACGAGCTCGCGGACCGCACCGGCGTCGGCCGGTGGGGGATGCGCGCGGCGGTCTGGGGCGACGAGGCCGTCGTCGCGCGTCACGTCGAGCGGATCGAGGCCGCCTGGTCGGCGATCGAGGGCAGCCGGGTCGATCACGAGCGCACCTTCCTGCGCCACGAGTGGGGCGAGCTGCACCACTTCGTCGACAAGGTGCAGGGCGGCGTGCCGAACCTCGACATGCTCGAGGCGATGCCCGAGGGCTTCGGCCACGTCGGCTTCTCGCCGGTCGTGCCGCTCGAGGGGTCCCAGATCCGCGCGGCGCTCGACACCATGAGCGGCATCGTCAAGCGGGAGACCGACGCCAGCTTCCTGATGGGCATGTGCGTCGCGAGCGAGCGCGCGGCGATCCTGGTCGGCGGGTTCGGCTTCGACACCCGCGACGAGGAGGCGACCCGCCTGGCCTACCGCACCGTGAAGACGATGATCCGCGAGGTGGGGGAGCTCGGCTACGGCGAGTACCGCGCGCACATCGACTTCATGGACGAGGCCGCCGCCGAGTACTCCTTCGGCGACCACGCGTATCGTCGATTCGTCGAGACGATCAAGGACGCGGTCGACCCGAACGGCATCCTCGCGCCGGGCAGGCACGGCATTTGGCCGGCGGCGTATCGCGCGCGGTAGAGAATAGACGCATCAGCATCCAACGAAGGAGTGGGAAGCAATGGGAGCAGCACCTGACAGCGCCGTCGCGGAGCTCCGCGCCGCGCTCAGCCCGGAGGCGGTCGTCTTCGCTCGCGGCGAGGCCGGCTACGCGGAGGAGGCGGCCGGCTACAACGCGGCATCGAAGATCGGCGCCGACTACGTGATCGGCATCGCGAACGAGGACGACGCGGTCGCCGTGGTCAAGTTCGCCGCCGCCAACCACCTCCCGATCGTCATCGGGGCGACCGGGCACGGCCAGTACCGCCCGCTCACCGAGGGCATCTACCTGCGCACCCACCGGCTGAACAAGCTCACCATCGACAAGGCCGCGCACACCTACACCGTCGGCGCCGGCCTGCGCTGGTTCCAGATCCTGCCCCAGATCCGCGAGGCGGGCCTGCTCGCGGTCACCGGCTCCTCGGCCTCGGTCGGCATCATCGGCCTGACCATGGGCGGCGGCGTCGGCCCGCTCAGCCGCAAGCTCGGCATCGCGGCGGACCGCATCATCTCCTACCGCGTGGTCACCGCCGACGGCGAGGCCAAGGTCGTCTCGAAGGACTCCTACCCCGACCTGTTCCAGGCGCTCAAGGGCGGCAAGGTCGGGCTCGCCCTCGTCACCGAGGCGACGTTCGACGCGCTCGAGCTCGAGCACGTCTACGGCGGCGGCCTGTTCTTCGTCGGCGACGCGATCGAGCCGGTCTACCACGCTTGGGTCGACTGGACGAAGACGCTGCCGGTCGAGGCGACCACCTCGGCGAACATCGTGCGCTTCCCCCCGGTCGGCGTGCCGGAGATCTTCGCCGGGAAGACCGTGCTGCACATCCGCTACGGCTACGTCGACCCGGGCGCATCGGACGAGGAGCTGCGGGAGCGCGGCGAGGCGACGATCGCGCCGATCCGGGCCGCGGGCGAGGTCTACCACGACACGCTGACGCTGCTGGCGGCCGACGAGCTCGGCCTCATCCACCTCGACCCCGACGGGCCGCTGCCGATGGCGGTGCACGGCGCGGGCCTGATCGACATCGACCACGAGTTCGTGGACACGCTGCTGTCGTTCGCCGGCGACGGCAAGGACATCCCGTTCGTCGCGACCGAGGTGCGTCACTGGGGCCACGGCGGCGAGATCGAGGCCGCGGGCGCGAACACCGTCAACTCCATCGGCGGGGCGCGTCAGCCGTACCATCTGCTCACCATCGCGACCCCGGTCGAGGAGCTGTTCGCCGAGGCCTTCCCGGCCGCCCGCGACGCCTTCTACCCGGCGCTGGCGAAGTGGGCGGGCGCGGAGACCAACTACAACTGGGCCGGCTCGCCGGACGACGAGCTGTGGAAGAAGCTGTGGTCGCCGGAGGTCGCGAAGCGGCTCGAGGCGGTGCGGGCGAAGTACGACCCGAACCACGTCTTCACCACGGGTCACTGATCGCATGACCGAGGTGGCAGGGAAGGTCGCCGTCGTCACCGGCGGGGCCTCGGGGATCGGCCGCGGCATCGCGGAGGCGCTCATCGAGCGGGGCGCGACGGTCGTCATCGCCGACATCGAGCAGGGCGCGCTGGACGCGACCGCGGCCGAGATCGGCGCCACCCCCTGCCGCACCGACGTCTCGCAGGCGGCATCGGTCGAAGCGCTCCGGGACTTCGTCCTGGAGCGCTTCGACCGGGTCGACATCGTCTGCCTCAACGCGGGCGTCGGGCCGTCCGGCTACATCAGGGACCTCACGCTCGCCGACTGGGAGTGGATCCTCGGGGTCAACCTTTGGGGCGTCATCCACGGCGTCACGGCGTTCCTGCCGGCGCTCGAGGCGAACCCGGACGGCGGCCACATCGAGATGACCGGCTCGAACGCCGGCTTCATCGCGCAGCCGACGATCGGCTCGTACTCGGTGACGAAGTACGGCGTGCTCGGGCTCGCCGAGGCGCTCGCGATCGAGCTCGCGGACGCCGGCTCGAAGGTGCGCGTCACCTATCTCGCTCCCGGCATGGTGCGCACGAACATCGGCAGCTCCGCCCGGAACCGTCCCGCGGGCCTCGAGGGCGCGCTGCACGACGCCGACATCTCGAAGGTCATCAACCAGGACGTGCGCTGGATCGACCCGATCACCGCGGGCCGGATCGTCACCCGCGCGATCGAGCACGACGACCTCTACGCCCCCACCCATCCCGAGCTGGTCGGACCGATCCGCGAGCGGCACGCCCGCATCGAGGCCGCCCACGAGAAGTACCCGATCATGGAGGACCGATGACCGTTGTGAGCGGGAAGGTCGCCGTCGTCACCGGCGGCGCCTCGGGGATCGGCCGCGGCATCGCCGAGGCGCTCGTCGAGAAGGGCGCGACGGTCGTCATCGCCGACATCGAGCAGGGCGCGCTGGACGCGACCGCGGCCGAGATCGGCGCGACGCCGGCCCTCGTCGACGTGTCGAAGGCGGCGTCGGTCGAGGCGCTGCGCGACCTCGTCCTGGAGCGCTTCGGGCGGGTCGACATCGTCTGCCTGAACGCCGGCATCGGCCCGCTGAGCCGGGTCGCCGACCTCACGCTCGCCGACTGGGACTGGATCCTCGGCGTCAACCTGTGGGGCGTCATCCACGGCATCACGACGTTCCTGCCGATCCTCAGGGCCAACCCGGACGGCGGCCACATCGAGGTCACCGGCTCGATCGCGTCGTTCGCGTCGAACGTCGGGCTCGGATCCTACGCGGCGACCAAGATGGCGGTCCGCGGGATCGTCGACGCGCTCGCGCTGGAGCTCGCCGAGGAGGACTCCAAGGTGCACGTCACGCTGCTGGCGCCGGGGACGGTCTCGACGAACATCGGCACCTCCTCGCGGAACCGGCCGGCGGGCCTCGCGGGCGGCCTCTCGGACGTGGACATCTCGCAGGGGGTCGCGAGCGACATGCGGTTCATCCGGCCGATCACCGCCGGGCGGATCACGGTCCGCTCGATCGAGAACGACGACCTCTACTGCCAGACCCATCCGGACTGGTGGCCGATCGTCGCCGCCTCGGCGGAGCGCGTCAGAGCGTCGTTCGAGCAGTACCCGGTGATGGAGGACGAGGGTCCTCGGCCGGGCGAGCAGGGAGGCCCGCGAGCATGAGCATCCGAGGCAGGGCCGCGGTGCTGCGGGCCATCAACGAGCCGTTCTCGATCGAGGAGGTCGAGTGGAAGACCGATGACCCGAAGCGGGTCATCGTCAAGACCCACGCCTCGCCGTTCTGCTCGACGGACGTGAAGAACTGGAAGGGCCAGCTCTACAAGATCCCGCCGACGATCCTCGGCCACGCCTCGATCGGCGAGATCGTCTGGATGGGCGCCGACGTCGAGGGCTTCCGGATCGGGCAGCGCGTCTCGGTGCCGGGCACCCCGGAGTGCGGCCACTGCTACTACTGCTCGATCGGCGAGGTCTGGCAGTGCGGCGAGCTGTTCGACCTCGGCGGGATCTACCCGGACATCGCGGTCGGCGACGACGGCGCGGAGATCTCCTGCGCGGGCTGCGTCGGCGGCTACGCGGAGTACATGTCCATCTCGATGAACCAGATCTTCCCGCTCGACTCGGACCTCGACTCCGTGACGCTGTCGATGCTCGGCTGCGGGATCACCGCGGGCGTCGGCTCCGTCTTCAACGTCGCGCAGGTCAAGCCGGGCGAGTCGGTCGCCATCGTCGGGGCCGGGCACCTCGGCCTCTGGGCGGTCCAGGCCGCGCGGCTGGCCGGCGCGTCGCAGATCATCGTGGTCGAGTGGCAGGAGGACCGGGCCAGGCTCGCCGAGGGCTTCGGCGCCGACGCGATCGTCAGCCCCGGCCGCGACTACGAGCTGGGCGACGAGGTGGTCGCCGAGGTGAGGCGGCTGACCGGGGGCCGGGGCGCCGACGTCTCGCTCGAGGCCGCGGGCCCGACCGCGGCGCAGCGCCTCGCGCTGCTCGCCTCGCGCCGCGGGGCGCGGGTCGTCTACACGGGCTTCGAGATCGGCGGCGCGCAGCTGACGATCCCCCAGGTCGAGACGGCGCTGCAGTCGCGGCAGATCCGCTCCTCGCAGAACGGCCAGGTCCACATGCGCTCGGACCTCCAGCGCTACACGGAGATGATCGAGCGCGGCCTGCTCTCGGCCGACGGCATCGTGACGCGCACCTACGACGTGGCCGAGCTCGACCTCGCGCGGGACAATTCCGGCTCCTTCGACGACGTCTGCGGCATCATCGCCTTCGACCACTGAGTCGGGGTGGGCCCCGCCTCGCTGGTTGAGGAGGCGCGCAGCGCCGTCTCGAAACCAACGGCCCTTGTCGGCGGTCGTGCTTACCCTCCCACCATGGCCACGACTTACATGCTCCGTTGCGCCGACGGCAGCTACTACGTCGGCAGCACGCGCGACCTCCGACGACGCCTCGAGCAGCACGCCTCGGGCCTCGGTGCGACCTATACGTCTCGCCGGCTCCCCGTCGAGCTCGTCTGGGCCGCCGACTTCGAGCACATCGGCGAGGCCTTCGCCTGGGAGAAGCGCGTGCAGGGATGGTCGCGGGCGAAGCGAGAAGCGCTCGTTCGGGGAGAGTTGGACGTTCTTCCAGCCCTGAGTGCGCGGCGACGTCGTTCTACGGGAGTAGAAGCTCGGGTCGGATCACCTGGCTTCGAAGAGAGTCCTCTAGCTCCTTGACGTCGGGCTTGAACCGCGAGTTTCTCCAGATCTCGGTACGGATCGCAGTGAGCACCGCGTCCGACTGGAGCACTTTCGCCAGGGCCGAGGGAGACGTGGCGGCCTGCTGTTTCCAGAGCTCGGCAATGGTCTGCCGTTTGAGCGCCGATCGATGCAGGTGGAAGAGTTTGCTTACCTTCTTTGCGGGGGCCTCGTCGCCTAGCAGGTCGACTTCGAAAACGAGCGTGGTGGCCACTTGCTGCCCGGTCCGTGCGGACACGTGGTAGGCCTGCCACACCCGCCCGTTGGTGAGGATCACCCACTCGAGACCTTCCTTCACCGCGTAGGTCTCGACCTGGCGAAGGTGACGCGCGCTGAGTGCTTGCGCAGCTCGCTTCACCTCGATGAATGCGACCAACTGCTGCTCGATGCGGATGCCGTAGTCAGCAAACTCACCTCGGACGGCGAACTCGGTAGTCAGGTCGGCGTATTGGTCATAGTCCAGTGCGCTGCGGAGAAAATCGTTGACGAAGATCCGGGTGTCGCCTTCATTGACATCTCGAGCTACGAGATCGGAGATGGGTTTCTGAAACCTGCGGATCGCCGCCTTGATGTTTTCCTTGGCGTCCGTCTCCCATTTAGGAGCTGAGCGAGTCACAGGGTCGGACACGTGGAAATCCCCCTCCACTTTGCGCGTCGACCGCGCCTATGCGATCGTCACGACCCTACTGCACCCGGTCACCGCGAAGGGCCGGGCCCGTTCGTTTCTCAACTTGATGTCGTGGAAGGCCGGTCCCGAGCCCGGCGCCGCGCGCCCGGCTCAGCTGGCGAGGTACCTCGCCGGCCAGACGCCGTGGCGGCCCGGGGAGAGGATCCCCTTCGGGTCGACGGCGTCCTTGATGGCGCGCACGAAGCGCTGATAGACGTGGTCGCCGAAGGCGTACTGCTCGGTCGCGAGGTCCATGAAGTCGAGGTGCGCCCGGTACTCGCCGTAGCCGAGCGCCGAGAGGGTGATCAGCAGGTCCTTCGCCGTCGCGAACGCCGCCTGCACGGAGCTCTCGTCGTCCCGGTTCATGATCAGCGAGGAGACGATGATCGCCGAGCGGTCGTTGGTCGGGAAGATCGCGGAGGTGTAGTTCCCGCCGGTGGCGGCGATCACCTTCTCCTTGATGATGTTCGAGACCTTCTCCACCTCGGCGCCGATCAGCGGCACGACCGGGCTGAACCCGATGTGTCCGACGAAGTCGGGCATCAGCTCCATCATCATCATCGTCGGCACCCCGGCGCCGATCTTGTCCATGAAGCCCGCGTCCTGGAGGTCGCCCCAGTTCTCCGCGGTGTACGTCTTCCAGGTGTCCACCCGGGAGCCCTCGATCGCCGACCACGCCTCGCGGATCTGCCGCTCGTGCACGTCGAGCACCTCGGGCTCGCCCCACAGGTGGGTGCGGACGCCCCAGCGGCCGATGCCGGTCTCGTCGGCGAGCTCGTCGAGCCGCTCGTCCGACCAGGTCGCGTCGGCGGCGGGGAACTTGCCGAAGTGCTCCGGGAAGTGCACGCCCTGGAGGATGAGGTTCTCCAGCAGCGGCACGCCGCGGATGACGCCCTCCTGCCGGAGCTCGCGGAGGACGTCGACCGCCTGCGCCATCTGATGGTCGCGCGGGACCATGAGGTACATCGGGCGGTACGCCTTCGGCCGCTTCATCAGCCAGACGCCCATCTTCACGACGATGCCGTAGTTGCCCTGCGTGAACAGCGGCTGGACGTCCGGACCGAGGCCGCGCTTGTAGAGGTGGAACGACGGGTTGCCCTCCATCGCGCCCATGCCGGTGCGCAGCAGCGAGCCGTCGGCGAGCACGATCTCCATGCCGGTCTGCGCCTGGAAGTCGGTGCCGAGCGGCAGGTACGTCATCCCGTTGTCGAGCGAGTTGCCGATGATCGAGCCCCAGCCGACGTCCGTGATGGAGAGCAGGTGCTGGTCGCCCCTGGCGTGCAGCACGTCGTAGAGGTCGAACCAGCGCACGCCGGGCTCGACCACGGCGTAGCCGAGCCGCTCGTCGTACTCGAGCACCCGGTCCATCCTCCGGAGCGAGACCAGCACGCTGCCGCGCACGCGCGGCGAGGGTCCGCCGTAGCCGTTGTTGCGGCCCTGGCTGGAGGCCCAGATCGGGACCTCGTGCCGGTTCGCGATCCGGACGATCTCCTGGACCTCCTCGGTCGATGCCGGGAACAGCACGAGCGAGGAGTCGTAGCTGCGATCCTCCTGGTACCAGTACGGGTCGCGGTACTCGTCGCGCTCCTCGTCGGTGACGAGCGCGTGCTCGCGCCCGACGACCGCGACGAGCTCGTCGCGGACCGCGTCCGGCAGCGCGAACGCGTCGTCCCGCGCCGGGGCGGGGCTCACCGCCCGATGCCGTTCAGCTCGGCCGCCTCGGCGTACTCCGCCTCGGTGACCTCGTCGAGCCAGGTGGTCGCGCCGAGGGTGATCGCGGTGTGGCCGCAGTAGGACTGCTGCGTGCCGCCGTGCCAGTGCCGCTCGCCCGGCTCGATGTAGACGGTGTCGCCCTCGCCGATCAGCCGTGGCACGCCGTCGCCGCCGGCGACGTAGCCCTGGCCGACGAACACCTGCAGCAGCTGGCCGTGCTCGTGGTAGTGCCAGTAGGTCCGGCCGCCGGGGGTGAACGTCACGTTGTTGACCTTGACGTTCGGCAGGTCGGTGATGACGCCGTCCTGCCAGACCGTGCCGGAGAACGTGTTCAGGGCGGGGTTCGAGGGGGCGCCGGAGCGGCCGGAGACGATGCGCATGGGTTCCTCTTCCTGGACGACGCCGTCCGAGATGTCGAGACGGGCGCGGGGCGCCCTCCTCGATCTGCTTCGCAGATTGTCAGACAAATACTAGCGCGCCTTCGGGGTGGTTGTAAGTCCTATACCTATTCGCGCTCGACGTGCTGCGCCGAGGGCAGCGCGTTGATCGCGCGGATGAGCCGGTGCAGGTCGCCGACGCGCTTCGGGCGCAGGCGCAGCACCAGCCGCGGCAGCCCGAGCCGGTCGTCGTCGGCGCGCTCGGCCTCGAGGGGCTCGGTGCGCCGGATCCGCCCCTTCGCGAGGGCTCCGAACTCGGTCTGCAGCGCCGCCAGCTCGGCGTCGGTGGGCGGCGTGCGCATCCGCAGCACCAGCCGGTCGCCCACCCAGCGCAGCGAGTCGTAGTTCCGCCAGAAGCCGGAGACCTCGGCGGCGGCGGCCGCGGCCGAGTCGGTGATCAGCACCCGGTCGAAGTCGTCCGGGGCGATCAGCCCGTTCGGCACCAGCTGCTCCTGCACGAAGCGGCGCAGCCCCGCCCAGAAGCCGCCGCCCGGCTCGTCCAGCAGCACGATCGGCGTCGGCACCGCCTTCCCGGTCTGCTGCAGCGTGAGCAGCTCGAACATCTCGTCCAGCGTGCCGAAGCCGCCGGGCAGGCAGATGAAGCCGCGCGACTCCTTGACCAGCATGAGCTTGCGGGTGAAGAAGTACTTCATCTCCACCTGCTGCGCGTCGGGGGCGACCAGCGCGTTCGGCCGCTCCTCGAAGGGCAGCCGGATCGAGACGCCGAGGGACATCCGCGGGCCGGCGCCCTCGGCGGCCGCCTGCATGATGCCGGGCCCGGCGCCCATCACCACCATCCAGCCCCGCGCGGCGAGCAGCGCAGCCGCCTCCCGCGCCTGCCGGTAGCGGCCGTCGTGCGCGCGCGTGCGCGCCGAGCCGAACACGGTCACCTTCGGGATGCCGGCGAACGGCCGGAACAGCGCGAAGGCCTCGCGCATCTCCTCGACCGCGGCGGCGGTGATCTTCAGGTCGAGGCGATCGGTCGGCTCGATCCCCAGCCGGACGGCGTTGCGCAGCACCCGGCGGACCAGGGTGCGGTTCGCGGCGATGCCGGCCTCGGCGACGAGGTCGTCGATCAGCCGTTCGACGGCGTCGGGCAGCGGCTCCTCGGGCGGGATCATGATGCCCTAGTCTCCCGCGTCGCCGGTCCCGCCGTCAGCCGCCGCGGATGTCCGATTCCTGCGGACTTCGGCCGAATCCTGCGGGACTGCGCGGAATCGCTTCGTCCGCGTCCGCCGCCCCGCCTACCGTCGCCAGCAACAGCGTCGTGTCGGCCCGGCGCGGCTCGGCGAGGGGGCCGCGCGGCGGAACGTTCGAGGAGGAACGCGATCGTGAGCAACGAGCCGCTGTTGCGGGTCGAGGGCCTGTCGAGGCGCTTCGGCGGCGTCCGGGCGCTCGACGATCTGAGCTTCGACCTCGCCGAGGGCGAGAAGCTCGCCGTGATCGGCCCGAACGGCGCCGGGAAGAGCACGCTGCTGCGGCTCGTGGCCGGCCAGGACCGGCCGAGCGCCGGACGGATCGCGCTGCGCGACGCGGGCGACGTGCAGGGCCGCACCGCGCACCGGCTCACCCGCTCCGGCGTCGCCCTGGCGCGGCAGGTGCCGCGTCCGCTCGCCACCCTCACCGTCGCCGAGAACGTCCAGGTCGGGCTCCCGGCCGGGCATGCCCGCGACCCGCGTCCGGCGAGGGACCGGCTCGCCGGCATCCTCGAGCTCACCGGCCTCGACCGCTACGCCGACCGGCCCGCCGGCATGCTGCCGCTGCTGGACCTCAAGCGCCTCGAGGTGGCCAGGGCGCTCGCCTCGAAGCCCCGCCTGCTGCTGCTCGACGAGGTGAGCGCGGGCCTCAACGAGTCCGACCTCGACGCGGCCATCGCGCTCATCGCCGCGATCCACGAGACGGGCACCTCGCTGCTCATCGTCGAGCACGTGCAGCGGGTCATCCACGAGCTCGCCGACCGGGTGCTCGTGCTCAACTGGGGCGCCCTGCTGACGCAGGGCACGCCGGCGGAGGTCACCGCGGACGAGGAGGTGCGCCGGGTCTACCTCGGCGCGGGCCGGCCGGCGCGCGAGGCGCAGGCCGAGCCGGCGACCCGGACCACCCGCTCGGCCGCCGCGGGCGGCGGCCTGACGATGCGCGGGGTGACCGTGGCGCGCGGCGGGCTGATCGCGATCCGGGACGTCGACCTCGACATCGCCCCCGGCGAGGCGGTCGCGGTGCTCGGTGCGAACGGCGCCGGCAAGTCGACGCTCACCCAGGCCGTCAGCGGACTGCTGCGACCGCGGAAGGGCTCCATCTCCTGGGGCGGCGTCGACGTGACCCGCCGGCCGACGCACGCGCGGGCCAAGGCCGGCATCGCGCACTGCCAGGAGGGCCGCAAGCTGTTCGCCGGGCTCACCGTCGCGGAGAACCTCCGGCTCGGCGCCTTCGGCGCGCATCGCGCCGACATCGCCGCCCGCGAGGCGGAGGTGCACCAGATCTTCCCGATCCTCGCCGAGCGCGCCGGGCAGATCGCGACGACCATGTCCGGCGGGCAGCAGCAGATGCTCGCGATCGGGCGGGCGCTGATGAGCCGGCCGCGGCTGCTGCTGTGCGACGAGGTCACGCTGGGGCTCTCGCCGAAGGTCGCCGACGAGATCTACTCGGCCCTCGCCCGCGTCGCCGACGAGGGCACCGCGCTGCTGCTCGTCGAGCAGGACGCGGAGCGCTGCCTCGCCGCCGCCCGGCGCGCCTACGTCCTCGAGCGCGGGCGGGTGCGCTGGCAGGGCAAGGCCGACGAGCTCGACGACGCGACGCTCGTGGCGGCCTACCTCGGGGCCGAGACGGGGCGCACGGCCTGACAGCGTCGCCCGGCCGGCCCGGGCGGTGGACACCCAGAGACAAGCGAATCACAGGACAAGGAGCATCGATGCACAAGTCAACGAAGATCCTCGCGGCGCTCAGCGCGACGGCGCTCGCGCTCGCAGGCTGCGCCTCCGGAGGGGGCGGTGGCGGCGGTGGCGGCGAGACGCCCTCAGCCGGCGACGTGATCAAGGTCGGCGCCAGCATCCCGCTGACCGGCGGGCTCGCGTCGTTCGGCCCGATCATCCAGTCGGGCTACGAGGCGGCGGTCGCCGACATCAACGCCGCCGGCGGCATCACGATCGACGGGGTCTCGCACCAGGTCGAGCTCGTGCTGCTCGACAACGAGAGCGACCCGAACAAGGTCGCCGACCAGGCCCGCACGCTCGTCCTCAACGACGGCGTGGTCGGCCTGCTCGGCTCGGTCACCCCGGGTCTGACCATCCCCGCCTCGAACGTCGCCGACCTCGAGAGCGTCCCGATGGTCAGCTCCCTGACGCCGAACGGCGCCTGGGCCGCGGGCAACCCCGACGGGTGGAAGTTCGCGTGGAACCTGTTCATGGACGAGCAGCAGTTCTCCGACATCGTCTGGCAGACCGCGGACGAGGCGGACACGAACAAGAAGGTCGTCATCTTCGCCGACACCGAGGAGGACGGCGTCGCCACCGGCGGCCTGTGGGAGGCCGACGCCCCCGGCGCGGGCTACGAGGTCGTCTACCGGGCGAACAACCCGGCCGGCACGACCGACTTCACCGCGGACATCAACGCGGCCAAGGCCGCGGGCGCCGAGGTGCTGCTCGCCATCCTGATCCCGCCGGACGCGTTCGCGCTCTGGGAGCAGATGAAGGCGCTGAACTACGTGCCGGACCTCGCGTTCTGCCTGAAGTGCAGCAGCTCGGCGGCCTTCCAGGCCGTGCTCGGCGACACCGCGGAAGCCACCTCGAACGTCTACCTCGCGAACCCGTCGAAGGCGGCGGAGTGGGCCGACGTGAGCAAGGCGTTCCAGACGCAGTACGGCAACAACGTCGACCGCAGCTCGGCGCTCGCCGCCTACAGCGCCGCGCGCATCCTGCTCGACTCGATCCAGACCGCCGGCTCGACCGACGGCGCGGCGGTCAACGACGTGATCTCGAAGACCGACAAGGAGTACCCGATCGGCAAGGTCAAGTTCCGGGCCGACCACAGCTTCGAGGCGGACGCCGCCACGCTGCAGTGGTTCGGGAACGAGCAGCTGCAGGTCGTCCCGCAGGACGGCGACGCGAAGCTCGTGACCCCGGTGGTCGGGCTCCAGCAGTAGGCGCGGACGAGGGACGGGAATGGAATTCGGAGTCATCCTCGCCGGTCTGCTGACCGGCGGGCTCTACGCCACGATCGGACTCGGGCTCTCGCTCGTGTTCGGCGTCATGCGGCTGGTGAACCTGGCCCATGGCGAGCTCATCATCGTCGGGGCCTACGCCTCCTCGCTGGTGCTGTCGTGGTGGGGCATCGATCCGTTCCTGTCCCTCGTCATCGTCGTGCCGGTCATCGCGGCGCTCGCGTACCCCGTCCAGCGGTACCTGCTCACGGGGCTGCTGCGGCGGGGGCTCGAGCCGCCGCTGGTCGCGACGTTCGGCATCTCGCTGATCCTCAGCGCCGGGCTCACCGCGATCTTCGGCGGCGACCCGCGCAAGCTGGCCTCCTCCTACTCGGCGGCGGGCATGAGCCTGTTCGGCCAGCAGGTGCGGGTGATCGACGTCGTCGGCCTCGGGATCGGCGTCGTGCTGACGGTCGTCATCTTCCTGGTGATGCGGCACAGCCGCTGGGGCGCGGCCCTGCGCGCCGCCTCGACCGACCCGGCGACCGCGGGCACCATGGGCATCAACGTGAACGCGGTCTACGCGATCACCTTCGCGGCCTCGGCGGCGGTCGCGGCGATCGGCGGCGTCTTCATCGGCACCGCCTACTCCTTCACCCCGACCTCCGGCATGGGCTACATCCTGATCGGCTTCACCGTCGTCGTGCTCGGCGGGACCGGGAACACCTTCGGCACCCTGATCGGCGGCCTCGTGCTCGGGCTCGTGCAGTCGATCGGCGGCGCGCTGTTCGGCGGGGAGTACCGCGACTTCGTCATCTACGCCTTCTTCATCGTCGTGCTCGCCGCGAAGCCGCTCGCCGAGCGCGGGCTCGACGCCTGGCGCAGCCGGCCGGCCGCGACGCGGCGCACGGAGGTCCGCGCATGAGGCACTTCTTCGGAGCCGGCGTCTCGCCGTCGCGCAATCGCTCGCTGATCGGCCTCGTGATCGGGGTCGCGGTGCTGCTCGGCGTCACCGGGATGCTCGGCCGCTACCAGATCTCCGTGGCGACCACGATCCTGCTCTACATCGGGGTCACCTCGGCCTGGAACCTGATCGGCGGCATCGCCGGCCAGTTCTCGCTCGCCTCATCGGCGTTCATCGGCGTCGGCGCCTACAGCGTCGTCATGATGCTGCGCGGGCTCGGCGTGCCGGTCGCCGTCGGCCTCGCGTTCGCGGTCGTCGTCGGCGCCGCCTTCGCCGCGATCCTCGGCGTCATCCTGTTCCGCCTGCGCGGCTTCTACTTCACGATCGGCACCCTCGCCGCCGCGCTCGCCGCCATGACCTGGATGACCACCTGGCAGTTCACCGGCGGCACCAGCGGCGTCAGCGCGCCCCTCGCGCTCATCCCGGACTCGAAGACGCTGTACATCTGGGCGGTCGCCGCCGCGGCGATCACGGTGGCGGTGTCGATCCTCGTCGTCAACAGCTCGCTCGGCCTCCGGCTGAAGTCCGTCCGCGACGGCGAGGACATCGCCGACAGCCTCGGCATCTCGCCGTTCGGGATGAAGATGATCGCGATGGTCATCTCCGGCGCGCTCACCGCGCTCGGCGGCGCGCTGTTCGCCCTGCAGAAGGCGAGCATCGAGCCGAAGTCCGCGTTCGGCCTGGACTGGTCGATCACGGTCATCGTGATGGCGATCGTCGGCGGGCTCGGCACGGTCTGGGGGCCGGTGATCGGCGCCGTCGTCATCTACTACGGCATCACCGTCCAGCTGCAGTCGCTGCCGGCGGTCAGCGCGCTGCTGTCCGGCGTCATCCTGGTGCTCGTCATCCGGTTCCTGCCCGGCGGCATCCTCGGCACGATCGAGACCGGCGTCCGGGCGCTCGTCGCACGACGCCGGCGCGGCTCGTCCGCGACCGGCTGAGCCCGCCGGCTCGCCGAAGGGGAGGGCCGCTCAGCGCCGGAGCGTCTCCGAGGGGGACTCGCCGTAGCGCTCGCGGTAGCTGGCGGCGAAGCGGCCGAGGTGCCCGAAGCCGTGGCTGAGCGAGATCTCGGCGACGGTCGCGCCGTCGTCCGGCGTCGCGGCGATGAGCGCCTCCCTGGCCCGCTCCAGCCGGAAGCGGCGGACGTAGGCCATCGGCGTGATGCCGAACTCGCGCTGGAAGCCCTCGTACAGCGTGCGCTCGCCGACGTAGGACGCCTCGGCGAGCAGGGCGGCGGTGAGCGGCTGCATGTAGTGCTCCTCGATGTACCGGACCGCGGCGCGCATCGCCTTGCCCGGCAGCGCCGGGATCTGCGAGTGGACGCTGTCGGAGGAGGAGTGCTCGTGGTCGAGCAGCAGCATGGAGAGCACGAGCTCCTCGTACTCGGTGGCGATCACCGGCGGGAGGCCGTCGATGCCGAAGCGGTCGTAGATCTCGGCGAGGGTGACGATCGTCGAGGTCAGCGCGCGTCCGGCCGCGCCGTTGCCGACGACGGGGGAGAACACGACCGGCGCGGAGACCCGGCGTCCGGTCAGCGTCGCGAGCTTGCGCGCGAGCGCGGCGCGCTCCACCCGGAGCACGAGCAGCTCGAGGTCGGAGCTCCAGCGGGTGCGCACCGGCTCCCCCTCGGAGAAGAACGCCCCGCCGCCGGGCACCGCGACGCCGTGCTCGTCGCCGTGGGCGTACTCCATCCGGCCGCGGATCGGCAGCTGCACCGTGGTGAAGTCGGGCAGCGGGGCCGAGTTGATCTCGGTGGCGACCCCGTAGGAGAAGTACAGCATCGAGACGCCGCCCGCCGGGGTGGCGCGGATGTCGGCCTGGAACCCCGACGCGTTGGACCCGAGCCGCATCCGGTGGCGGTTCATCAGGCCGACCGCGAGCTCGTGGGTCTCCTCGGGCGCGCCGTGATCGAGCACCTTGAAGGCACCGAGCAGACCGGAGCTCGCGGATTCGACCATCGAGACCACACCTCTTCGCACGACTTCATCGACTGCGCACGAGTGGCTCCCAATCTACCGGAGGCGCGGTTTCCGGGCCACCTCGCGGGTCTCCCGGCGCCGCTCAGCCGCAGATTGCGGCGATCGCCGCAGGAATCGGACTGCGCGCGTGGGCACGGAGCGCGAGCATGGAACCACCATCCGCCGTTCGAAGGGGAACAGCCATGTCCAGCGCCGCCGACACCACGACCTCCGCCGAGCGGGTCAAGCCGCTGCTCGCCGCGGCCAAGGCGCTCGCCCCGGACTTCGAGGCGAACTCCCGCCAGGCGGAGCTCGACCGCCGGCTGCCCGCGGAGGTCGCCGACAAGATGAAGGCGGCGGGCCTGTTCTGGATGAAGACCCCGCTCGAGCTCGGCGGCGCCGAGCTGCACCCGCTCGACTTCGCCGACGTCATGGAGGAGATCGCCTACCACGACGCCTCCGCCGCGTGGGCGACGATGATCGGCAACGGCACCACCGGCGTCATGGCCGCCTGGCTGCCCGACGAGGGCGCGCAGGAGCTGTTCGCCGACAAGTCGGCGCCGCCGGTGACGGCCGGCCAGTTCACGCCGCGCGGCAAGGCGGTGCCGGTCGAGGGCGGCTACCGGGTGACCGGGCGCTGGGCGTTCGGCAGCGGCATCAACCACGCGAACTGGGTGATCGGCGCGGCGGTCGTCGAGGGCAGCGGCGACATCATCTTCGTCTGCGCGCCGAAGACCGAGGTCACGGTGCACGACAACTGGAACGTCGCCGGCCTGCAGGGCACCGGCAGCCACGACTACTCGATGGAGGACGTGTTCGTCCCGGAGTACCGCACGATGAACGCCTACGCCGGGATCGCCAAGCGCGGCGGTCCGCTCTTCAAGGAGGGCGTCCTCATCTTCATCTCGAACGAGATCTCGCCGCTCGTGGTCGGCGTCGCGCGCCGCGCGATCGACGACATGATCGACCTCGCCCAGTCGACGACCCGGACGGTCGGGGCGCTCATCGACCGACCGGCGTTCCACAAGGCGATCGGGCAGGCGGAGGCGAAGCTGCACGCCGCACGCGGGCTCTACCGCGGGGCGCTCGCGGAGGGCTACGCGATCGCCGAGGCCGAGGGCACCGTCGACGACGGCACCGCCGCCCGGCTCTGGGCGCGGCACGCCTACGTCGGCGAGCTGTGCGCCGACCTGGTGCGGGAGCTCTTCCGCTACGGCGGCGGACGCGTCCTCTCGCTCGACCACCCGATGCAGCGCCACCTGCGCAACCTGCTCGCGACGCTCCAGCACATCCACATGACCGAGGAGAAGTTCGAGTTCGCGGGTCTCGCCGCGATCCAGGCGCGCACCGCGTCGCGCTGATCGCGCGCGCTGCGGAGGGCCACCGCCCGCCCGCTCAGCGGCCAACGGCCCCGGTCGCCGAGCGGGCGAGCGGTCCGCGCGCGGAATCCGGCGCTCAGGGAGCGGGCAGCGCGAGCACCCGACGGAGCACGTCGCGCAGCGCCGCGGCCGGATCGTCCGGGAGCGAGGTCGAGCGCCAGGCGACGAAGCCGTCGGGCCGCACCAGCGAGGCGCCCGCGGCGCCGATCCCGAACGCGTCGGCGAGGGCATCGGGATCGTCCGCCCGGGCGGCGACGCGCAGCGGCCCGCCGAGCTCCTCGGCGATCGCCGCCGCCGCGGCGCTCCACGCGGCGCCGTCGCGGCCGTGGACCAGCGCGAACCCGGCTCCGAACAGGTCGAGGGTCGAGACGCCCGGCGCGACCCAGACGTGCGGCGCTCGGGTGCCGGGGGCGCCGCCGGCGTCCCGGGGGTGCCCGACGACCGCGGCCGAGTCGTCGCCCGGATCCGGCACGACGGCGCTCGAGCGGTAGCGGTAGCCGATCTCCATGCTGAAGTCGTCGACCAGCGCCGGCACCTCGTCGTCCATCAGCTCGGGGGTCACCCGGCGCCGGTAGCGCGAGTAGGCCTGCTCGATCGTGAGCCGGCCGACGGGCCGCCGCTCGGCGTCGTAGCTCGCGAGCAGCTCGGCGCCCGCGCCGTGGCGCAGCACCGCGGCGAGCTTCCAGGCGAGGTTGTGCGCGTCCTGGATCCCGGTGTTCCCGCCGAAGCCGCCGTTGGGCGGGACGACGTGCGCGGCGTCGCCCGCGAGGAACACGCGCCCGGCCTGGAACCGGTCGGCGACGTCCGCCGTCGCCACCCAGGCGGCGACCTCGTCGATCTCGACCTCGACCGAGGGGTCGCCGATCGCGGCGCGCAGCAGCTCGGCGGCGCCCTCGGCGTCGAGCCCCGCGGTCACGTCCAGGGCGCCGGGTCGGGTCGGGTCGCCGAGCGTGTTGACCGCGAGGAAGCCGCTGGTCAGCGCGCGCTCGAAGCGGAAGAAGCCGCGCAGGCGCGGGTTGTCGATGTAGATGACGCCGAACTCCGTGCCGGCGAGCAGTCGGCGGCAGTCGGCGCGGAAGTAGATCGTCGCGCTGTTCGAGAGGTTGCCGTAGCCGCTCATCCCGATGCCGAGCCGGTGGCGGGTCGGACTGCGGTTGCCGTCGGCCGCGACGACGTACCGGGCCCGGACCGTCCGCTCGGCCCCCGTCGCGAGATCGCGGACGACGGCCAGGACGCCGGTCGCCTCCTCGCGCAGGTCGACGACCTCCGAGCGGTAGACCAGTCGCGCGCCGAGCTCCTCGGCCTTCGCCCGCAGCAGCGGCTCGATCGCGTCCTGCGCGACGAAGAGCCGACGCGACGGGCTGAACTCCTCGACGCCCTGGTTGAGGTCGGCGATGAAGCTCGCGACCTCGCCCTCGGCGAGCGTGCGCATGAGGTTGATCGCACCGTTCGGGAAGTACTGCTCGGCCGAGAGCCGCTGCAGCGGCGCCTCGAGCCCCGCCGAGCGCAGGAGCTCGAGCGTGCGCAGCTGCAGGTGACCGGCGCGCGGATGGATCGCGGTGCCCGCGTGGCGCTCGACCGCCATCGCGCGCACGCCGTGGAGGCCGAGGAACACGGCGGTGGCGAGCCCGACGAGGCTGCCGCCGACGATCAGCACGGGGACGTCGTCGATCGCCGGGTCGTCTGCCATGCGTCCATGCTCGTGCGGAGCGACTCATCTGCCAAGCTGATCCTGCCGATAGCCGCTATCGCTGTCGGTAATATGCTCGCGTGGACCTCTCCGGCGTCGACCTGAACCTGCTCGTCGCGTTCGACGCGC
>MKVN01000031.1 GCA_001898855.1 Micrococcales bacterium 73-13 | reverse complement strand
GCGTGGCGGATCGGGATGCGCAGCGGCGGTCCGACGGAGACATCGCCCTCCCGGGCCTCATCCCGGTGCTCGACACGGCGCTGCGGAGCCGGCCGGAGACGCCGCGCGCCTTCGCGGAGCTGACCGGCCGCGCCGAGTCCGACGTGCGCGAGGACCTCGCCCAGCTGGAGCGCCTCGGCTTCGTCAGCGTCACGAACGACGTCATCACCTACCGCCGCCCCGAGGCGGCCGCGGCGGGGCTCACCGAGGCGGTGCTCGGGCGGGTGAGCGAGCAGCTCGCCGGCGCGCTCGCCGAGACGCAGGACGTGCTCGGCGCCGTCCCGGGCCTGATCCAGGCCTGGGCGGAGGGCACCGCGGCCGCACCGAACCTGCAGGTCGACGTCGCGCACGGCCCCTGGGCGCCCGCGGACATGTGGCGCCTGCAGTTCACCCGACGGGTGCCCGAGGTGTGCGACGTGTGCATGCCGGACACGAGCGCCCTGTTCGCGCCGCAGAGCGAGTACCAGGCCGCGTTCTGGGAGGCGCGCGCCGGGCACCGCGTCAGGATCCGGCTGCTCATGAGCCTTGCCGATGCGACGAACCCGGCGGGCGCCGACCGGGTGATGGGCGAGCTCGCCTCGGGGGTGGAGATCCGGATGCATCCGAACCCGCCGAGCTTCTTCTGGATCACCGACCACGACACGGTCGGCCTGCCGCTGACCTGGGGCGAGACGTGGCCGACGAGCGTGATGGCGATCCAGTCGCCGACGCTCGCCGCGGTGCTGACGTGGGTGTACGACCGTGTCTGGGGCGAGGCGATCCCGGTCGAGTCGCTGTTGCAGACGGCGAACGGCTCGGCGGGTCAGCCCTGGGACGGGATGCTGCGCCTCATGAACCAGGGGCTCACGATGGATGTGGCCTCCGCCTCGCTCGGACTCGCCCCGCGAACGGGTCGGCGCCGGGTCGCCGACGCGATGGCGCACTTCGGGGTGTCGAGCCAGTTCTCGCTGGGCGCGGCCTGGCGGGCGGCCCAGCTGACCGCTCAGTCCGCCTCGCCGAGCAGCGCCGGGTCGTAGCCGCAGGGCGCGCCGGGCTCGGCCTGCGCGAGCGGGAACCCGTCCGCGTCCTTGACCTCGATGCGTGCGGCCGACTCCCCCGCGCGGGCCTCCTCGCAGAGCGCGAGCGCGTGGTCCGGCCCGGTCGCGCCGAGCACGGTCACGAGCGGCATCCCTCCCGCCTCGCCGCGGATCACCGAGACCTCGGCGAGGCCCGCCGTCGAGTCCGGCAGCTCGCCGACGCCGGGACCGCAGGCGAGTACGGCCCACTGCTGCAGCGCGCCCTGCGCCCAGGCGATCCGCTCCGAACGCGATGCGGCGGCCTCGGGATCGGCCTCGGCATCCGAGTCCGCGCCCTCGGCGTAGAAGTCGAGCACCTGCTGGAAGGCGTCGCCGACGACGCCGCGCAAGTCCTCGGCGAGGGCCGCCCGCTCCGCCTGCCCGTCGACGACGAAGAGCTGCGCGGCGAGCCGGCACTCGTCCGAGGCGGCGCGGCGCTCGCCGGTCCAGTCGGCCTGCGTGGCGCAGCCGGCGAGCGCGAGCGGCGCGAGGAGCACGGTCGCGAGCGTGCTCCTCGTCGCCCGCCTTCCGACCCGCCTCATCGGCGGCCCCGCGACCGCGGTCCGCGCGGCGACCGGCGGCGTGGCGCGGTCGAGGCGCCCGAGGTGCCGGCGTACGCGCTGTAGTCGAGCTGACCGGAGGCGATCTGCTGCTGCACCTGCTTGCCGTAGTCGGCGAGCGCGGCGACCGTGCGGTCGTCGACGATCCCCTGCATGTAGCTCGGCAGCGAGTTCTTGATGCAGTTCGTGTACGCCGAGCCGTCGGTCCAGGCCGAGGCGGCGTCGGCGTCCCACGAGTAGCCGCCGCCCTGCACGGCGCCGTAGATCGCGAGGCCGGTCGAGACCGCGGGCATGACGTTCTTCGCGAGCGTCGCGAGCCCGAGCTTGGCCTGGTAGTAGGAGAGCTTCGTCGACATGTAGACGCCGGTCTCCCCCGCGCTCATCCTCGCCTGGTGCTCGGCGAGGCTCTCGGCGGCGTCGCCGATGTTCGTGATGCGGTACGTCTTCTGCTTCGCCGCCTCGGAGGCGAGGCCCGCGACGCCGCCGACCGCGCCCGAGGTCGAGGAGCCGAGCCCCCAGGTCCCCGCGCAGCTCAGCGGCGCCTTGAGCATGTCGATCGTCTCCTTGGCGTACCTCATCCACTCGACGCCGTCCTTGGGGACGCCGGCCATCTGCAGCAGCGTGCTGACGAGCGCCATGCCCTCGGCGACCATCGTCACCGTGCCGATCGGCGGGTAGTTGATGAGGTAGTCGGTGACGACGACCGCGCCGAAGCCGACGGCCTTCTTCGCGAAGACCGCGACGTCGTTGCCGAAGTCCTCGAGCTCCTCCCCCGAGGTCTTCTCCCGGTAGGGGTTCTGGACGACCGAGTCCTTCGCGACGACGACGGTGCCGGGGTTGACCCGGCCGGTCTGCACGACGTCGCCGGTCCAGCCCTTCCAGACCAGGTTCTTGATGCCGTTCGCGCGGATGAGCAGCTCGGTGCCGCCGATGAAGCGCCCCGTCTTCGTCTTCGTGCCGGCCTTCTGCTCGAGCTCCCGCCACTGCTGGGGCGAGAGCGCCGTGCCCGTGCGGTACATGTCGGCGAGCTCGCGGTGCGAGTACTGCGTCGTGCGCACCTCGTCCTCGAAGCCCGGGCAGTTCGGGGCCGGGTACCAGTCGACGAAGCCGGCGTTCTGCTCGATCGTCACGTCGTGACAGACGACCTGGTAGTCGGCCTCGACGCGCTTGACGGGGCTCGTGCCGTCCATCGTCACGGTCGTCACCGCGCCCGCGGGGATCTCGCCGAGCACCTCGGCCGCATCGTCGCCGAGGTCGGCGGCGAGCTGCGTGCCGGCGAGCGGCCCGCCGGCCTGCGCGCCGTCGCCCACCCGCATCGCCTCGGCGCCGACCTCGCCGCTCCAGCCCGTGAAGCGGTAGCCGAGCGGATTGCCGAGCGCCCACAGCTCGACCCGGGTGCCGGTCAGCCAGGCGTTCGGCGCGAAGGGGCAGTTCGGCGCGGGATAGGCGAGCAGCAGGTCGTCGTCGCTCTGGTAGTCGGTCACCCGCACGCCGTCCTCGCGGGTCACGTTGATCCGGTAGTCGAGCTGCTGGCAGGTCACCGCCTGCGCGCTGAGGCTGTTGAAGCCGCGTTCGATCCGCAGCTCGGCGCCCTGCACGACGTCGCGGACCGTGCGCGTGCTCGGTGCGCCCCCGCTCGCGCCGTCCTGGAACTGCACGGTGCTCGGCGCGTCGACGTTCGCGCTGAGCACCCAGCCGACGAGCGGGTCGAGACCGTCGGCGACGTGCGCGGTGAGCAGGATGCTGCCGCTGCGTGCGAGCTCGCGGGTCGGGTCGGCGCTCGTCGCGTTCCCCGGCAGACTGCCGCTGAGGTACGCGGCCGGGCCGCTCCCGAGGCTGCCCTCGTCGCAGTTCGGCGGCACGTCCTGGAGCATGACCTGCGGCTGCACGCGCTCGGCGTCCCGGCTGTAGACGGTGAGGCTGACCAGGCAGTCGCGGGCGAAGAAGTAGCGCGGCTGCAGCTGCACCGGGCCGTCGAGCACGAGGCTCAGCTCGGGCTCCCTCGTGCTCGTGAGCCGGCCGCCACGCAGCCACCCGGCGAACTGCGCGAGCTCGCCGGAGTAGGCCTGCTGGCCGCTGCGGCGCACGTCCTTCTGGTCCTCGAGGTTCTGCGGGGTCTGCACGGTCACCCGCGTGCCGGCCGTGAAGAAGGCCCGATCCGAGATCCCGCCGGCGGTGACGAGCCCCGTGAAGCCGGACGCGCTCGCGGAGCGGGCCTGGGGGTGCGGGCAGTTCGACGGGGTCGCGAGGCTCCCCGGCCCCTGCAGCACGGTGCCGTCGGTCACCCGTCCGTTGCCGAGGGTCACGGCGTAGCAGGTGCCGAAGTCGACCGTGACGGCCGGTGCCGCGCGACCCGCGACGACGAGGACGGTGTCGAGCTGCGCGCCGCTCGCGACGGCCGGCTGGGTCCCCACGGCTGCGCGTCGCAGGGCCGCGTCGATCGCGTCCCGCGCCGAGGCGCCGCTCGGCTCGGCCGTGCCGTTCAGCCGGTCGGTGCCCTGCCAGAGCCACGCGAAGTGCAGCACGCCGCTCGTCGCGTCGGCCGCGGCACCGGCCGCGGTCCGGGTCGGGCTCGCGAGCACGTCGAGCACCGTGTCGGAGGACCAGCCGTGCACGCCCGTCGAGGGGTCGGCGCAGTTCTCCGGGTTGAGGATCGTGACGGTGCCGGGGCCGGTCGCCGTGGCCGTCGCCGGATAGCAGGTCGGTCCGATCGCGGCGGTGAGGGTGGCGTGGCCGTCGAGCGTGCGCGGCGCATAGCCCCAGTCCCCCTCGCGCGTGAAGTCGCGGCTCGTCTCGGCGTAGAACTTCGTGTCCGACTTCCCCGGCACGATCGCGATCCCGCTGAGCACGGTGCCGCGCAGGTACCAGGCGGTCGCGACGGTCCGGCGCGCCGTGCCGTCGGGCGTCCACGCGGTCGTCGCGTGCCAGGCGGCCGTGTACGTCGCGGGGTCGACGCCCGGCGGGAGCGCGCAGTTGGGCGCGGGACCGGTCGCGCCGGCCTCGCCGGGGAGCCGCAGGCCGCCGGTCGTGCCGGCGACGACCGAGAGGTCGACGGTGACGAGGACGCAGTTGGCGCTGCGCTCGAAGGCGGCCTCGGCCCAGTTCCCCGTCCGCGTCACGACGAGCCCCGTGCCGAGGCCGTCGGCGGTCCGCACGACGTCGCCGGCCTCGACCGGCACCCAGTCGTAGCCGGGATCGCCGGAGGGGTTCGCCCCCACCTGGAACGTGACGAGGCTGCCGACCGCGTAGCCGTCCTTCGCCGCGCCGGGCTCGCCGCAGTTCGCGGGCTGCCGCGGCGTGACGGTCCCGGCGCCGGCCGGGACGGCGCGGAGGTCGAGCGCGACGCAGGCCCGCGGGGCGATCGTGCCGCTCGAGCTCGCCGGGGCGTAGCGGTCGTCGCCGGAGAACGAGACCGTGACGGTCACCAGGGCCGCGTCGGCGCCGGCCTTGCTCAGCCGGAAGCCGCACGTGCCGGCGATGCCGCTGCCGCAGGCGAGCCACTCGCCGACCGCGTTCGCCGGGCTCACCTGCACGCTCACCCGATCGGTGCTCGCCGGTCCCCCGATGCTCGACCAGCCCACCGTGACGGTGTCGCCCGCGGTCGGGGCGGCGGGCGATGCGCTGCTGCCGACCGAGACGTTCAGCGCCGTCGCGCCGGACGCGACCGTCACCGCGACCGGGCTCGAGGAGGCCGCCTCGTAGACCTGCTCGCCGACGGCCGGCTCGAAGCGCGCGGTCAGCGTCCGGGTGCCGGCGGTCGTGAAGACGAGGTAGCAGGAGGCCTCCCGCGTCGACGGCGCGACGTTCACCGTGCAGTCGGCGCCCGGCGCCCCCGATCCGTCGGAGACGACGATCCGGCCGCTCGGCTTCGGCGCGCCGGCGTCGACCACGAGGCCGGTCGTGACCATGAGCAGGGCGTCGAGCGCCGGGCCGGTCGTGCTCGGCAGCAGCGTGACGGTCGGTTGTCGGCCCGCGGCGGAGAAGACGACGGTCTGCTCGCTCGACGCGTGGACGCCGTCGCCGGGCGTATAGAGCAGGTGCAGCGTGTGCTGGCCGGGGTCGAGCGGCGGGAGCGCGAGGTCGACGGTGCCGGCGATGACGAGCGGGTCGCTCATCGGGGCGAGCGCGAGCGGCCCGCCCCCGAGCTGGGCGCCGTCGAGTGTCGCGGTCACGGTGCCGCCGGGGACGCGGTCGGCGACCTGCGGCATCTCGTAGACGAACACCGTCTGGGCGCGCGCCTCGCCGCTCGCCTGGACGGTGCCCTCGAGGCCGAGCGCCTCGATCCTCGTCGGGATCGCGGCGAAGTCGAGGTCGACCTCCGCGCTGACGCTCGCGGTGAAGCCGAGCGCCTGGTACTCCGCGCTCGGCTGGTAGCTCACCCGCAGCCGGTGCGTGCCGAGCGGCAACGTGCCGAACGGGATCGTGATCCGCGCCTCGCGGTAGTCGTCGTCGAGGTCGACCCGGGCGTCGTCGCCCGTCCCGCCGGCCGCGGCGACCCACGACCCGCCGCCCGAGCCGTCCGGCAGCCACGCCTCGAAGACGACCCGGCCGAGCGGCGTCGAGACCGGCTGCTGCGCCCACGGCAGCTCGACGACCGCGGTGAGCGGCTGCCCGGCCGCGGGGTCGGTCGCGGACACGCCGGTGAGGACCAAGGTCGGCGCGTGCCGCAGCGCCGTGATCGGGACCGCCGCGCCGAGCAGGCTCGGGTCGAAGCCGGCGCTGCCGGTGTACCTCGCCCTGAGCTGGTGCGTGCCCGCGCCGAGCTCGCGCACGTCGTGCTCGAGCACGAGCACCCCGCCGTCGCTCAGCTCGCCGCTCGCGACGAGGACGCCGTCCGAGTAGAGCTCCACGCCGCCGCCGCTCGGCGCACCGGTCGACGGGCTCGCCGCGGTGACGGCGACGGTCGCGGTGAGCGCGCCCGTGATCGGCACCTGGTCCTCCGCGAGCGCGAGCAGCACCTCGACCCCGGCCCGGCTCTGCGAGTGCGCGAGCGGCGCGCTCGTCGCACCGGTGTGCCGGTCGTCGCCGAGGTAGACCGCGGTGAGCTGCTGCGTGCCGACCGCGACCGGCAGCACGCCCTGCACGGTGTCGCCGCTCGCGAGGTCGATCGTCGCGACGAGCTCGGCACCCGACTTGATCTGGACAAGGCCGCTCGTCACCGCTGCCACGGGCCGGCCGAGCACGTCGGTGCTCACGGTCGCGGTGAGGCTCAGCGGCTGCCCGACGACGCTGCTCGGGAGCGCGCCGAGGTAGACCGCGGTCGGGAGCTTGACGACCTGGTGCGCGAGCGTGCTCGAGGCGGGCGCGTAGTGCTCGTCGCCCTCGTACTCGACGCGCAGCGAATGACTGCCGACCGGCAGCACGCTCGTGCGCAGGATCGTGTTGTCGCCGAGCGGGACCCGGTCGAGCTGGGTGTCGTCGAGCATGAGGCGCACCCAGCCGGTCAGCGCCGGCGCCCCGGGACCGGCCTCGGAGCTGCCGACGCCGACGAGCACCTGCACCTCCTCGCCCGCGTAACTCGGGTTCGTGACCCCGACGAGCACCGGGGAGACGATCGTCGTGTAGCTGCCGGCGAGCACGTAGTCGAGCGAGCCCGTGCTCGCCCGGAAGCGGGGACCCGAGGTCTGGTAGTCGGCCTCGACCACGAAGGTGCCGAACCCGGCGAAGCGCGCGGTGAAGGAGGCCTCGCCACTCGCATTGAGGCTTGCGCTGTTCGGCCCGTCGAGCAGGGCGCCGGCCGCGGAGAGGAAGACGGCGCCCCCGGGGATCGTCGTCGTGCCGGGGACCTGCGAGCGCACGCGCACCGTGAACGTCACGGGGTCGCCGGGGCGCGCGATGAGCGTCGAGGGCGTCACGGTGACCTCGGTCGCGTCCGGCTCGAGTCCGATGTCGAGACCGTCCGGGTCGTGCGAGGCGAGGTGGCCGGCGTCCCCGTCGTACTGGGCGGCGACCTGCCAGAAGAGGCTGTCGCTCATCTGCAGGCCGTCGATCGCGGGGATCGTCGCGTCGAGCACGGCCCGGCCGTCGAGGCCGACCGACGCGGTGCCGATGATCTCGCTGCCGGTCGGCGACGAGCCCGTGAAGGTGACGACGCCGGTCGGCACCGCGGTGCCGGCGGCCGGCACGACCGTCGCCGTGAGGCGCACGGGACGGCCGCGGTAGAACCAGCCGTTCGGCTCGTCGCTCGTCGCAGCGAGGGCGACCGTCGTCGCGACCGGGCCCTCCGGTTCGGGGTCGGGGTCCGGATCGGGGCCGGGGCCGGCCGTGCTGCACGAGGCGTCGCTGCTCGGCTCGATCGTGCTCGGCGCGCCGGCGTAGGGGTCGAAGAACGCGCCGTTGCAGGCGGGCACCGAGTTGCCCTCGAGCCGGGACCCCCGGACGTCGAGGCTCGCGGGGCCGTCGGCGCCCGTGCTCGCGCCCCAGAACGCGCCGCCGCTGCCGGCCGCGCCATTGCCCGTCGCCGTGACGTTCTCGAGGCCCACCGTGCCGCTCAGCACCTCGATCGCGCCGCCGTCGCCGGCCGAGTAGCCGTTCGCGAGCACGAGGTCGCGGAGCGTCGAGATCGCGTTCGACGGGGTCGCGAACCGGAGCAGCTGCGCGGTGCCGCCGCCGTCGATCGTGAGGCCGACGGCGCCGTATCCGTCCCAGCCGCTGCCGTAGAGCTGCACCCCCTGGGTGACCTCGATGACGGAGCCGAGCAGCACCGTGCCGACCGCGATGCCCGCGTCGGCCGGGGAGATCATGCTGAGGCCGCTCGGCTGCCATGCGTTGTTCTCCTCGATCGCCGCGCGCAGCGTGCAGGTATCGGCGGCCGTCGCGCAGATCCCGTCGCCCGGGTTCGCGTCACTCGCGTCGCCGAGATCGGTGATCGCGAGCTCGAGCGGCGGACGGCCGCTGCCCTCGCCGCCCTCGGCCCAGGCGCGCGGCGCCGGAACTGCGACCGCGAGGCTCAGGACGAGCGCACCGGCGACCGCGGCGGCGACCGGGCCGAGCGCGGGGCTGCGCCGGAACCACGGCACCCGCACGACGAGCTCGGGCGGGATCGACCCGGCGCGGTCGAAGTAGGCCGCGACGAGCAGCGCGACCGGGACGCCGGCGAGCAGGACCTGCAGGACGACCTGCACCCAGAGCAGGACGCCCCCCGAGCCCCAGCCGAGCAGCGCCCCGAGCGCCTGCAGCCCGAGCACCGGGACGGCGTACAGCAGCGTCCCGAGCAGCGCGAGCAGCACGACCCGGAGCGCGCCGCCCCGGACGAGCTCGCTCGAGCGGCGGAGGATGCCCGGCACGCCGCGGCGCTCGAGCGCCGCGACCGGCAGGATGAGCAGGCTGTGCACCCAGATGACCGCGACGAGGCCGAGCGGCACGGCGTAGGCGACGAGCATCGGCCAGGCGAACCAGGGGTTCGCGGTGCGCGGGCGCCCGATCAGCCGGCGCACCCCGAAGACGGCGAGCAGCACGAGCCCCGCGAGGCTGACGAGCGGCGCGAGGACGACCGCGAGCGCGACCTCGAGCACGGCGACGACGAGCGCGCCGAGCAGCGGGAGCGCCCGTCGCGCGCCGCCGAGGATCGCCGTGGCGAAGCGGGTGCCGCGCGAGGGGCTGGCGCCGCGATGACGATCCGCGAACACGGTCGCCGCGGCCGCGAAGCCCCCCGCGGCGAGCACGGCGACGACGAGCGCGAACGGGATCCCGACCGTCAGCAGGAGTCGCAGGAGGCCCTCGACCCGGATCGTCCCGTCCGCGAAGAGCTCGGCCCGCTGCGCCCAGGCGACGTCGGTCGCGATCGTCACCGCGACCACCGTCGCGAGCCCGGTCAGGGCGCTCATCAGCACGAGGGAGAGCGCCGAGCCCGCGAAGCCGCGACCGAACAGGATCAGGCCACGACGGCACGCGGCTGCGGACTCCGCGAACCACTGCTGCATCGGGGCGCTCCTCGGAGATGTCCGCTCGGGCAGCGGCATCCAGACGAGCGTATTGGGCGACGGCTGGCCAGGTTAGGCCATTGACCGAAAGTGTCCATCTCTGGCGCGGCCGTGTCGGGATCGTCCCGCGAGATCCCGCGGTCACCCCGACCGCCCCGTGGTCGTCCATGCGACCGAGGCCATCCGGCCGGCACCGCCCGGCGCGGTCCCGTCAGCCCCGCAGGTCCACCAGGCCGTGCACGACGGCGAGCACGAGGATCTGGACGCGGTCGTGCACGCCCAGCTTGGCCGCGATCTTCACGAGCCGGGCCTTCACGGTGGACTCCGCCACGTGGAGCGACTCCGCCATCTCCCGGTTGCCGAGTCCGCGCGCGAGGAGCTCGATGACCTGGAGCTCCTTGTCGGTGAAGAGCGAGGCGATCGCCTCGTCGCGAGCGGTGACCGCGGGGACGGACTCGCGCAGGCCCGCGACCACGTGCCGCGTCACCTCCGGGGAGAGCACCGACTCGCCCGACAGCGCGGCATGGATCGCCGCGAGGACGTCGCGGGGACGGGTGTCCTTGACGAGATATCCCGAGGCGCCGGCGCGGAGGAGCGGGGTCACGTATCGGTCGGTCGAGAACGTGGTCAGCCCGATGATCCGGATCTCGGGATGCTCCGCATGGATGGCGGCGGTCGCCGCCACGCCGTCGAGCACCGGCATCTGCATGTCCATCAGGACGACGTCGGGGCGGAGGACGGCGGCCTGGCGGATGGCCACCTGTCCGTCGGCGGCCTCCCCGACCACCTCCAGCGTCGGGTCGGCCGAGAGGTAGTCCCGCAGCGCCTCCCGCGTCATCGCCTCGTCGTCGACGATGAGCACTCCGATCAAGACGTCCCCTCCGACGGCGTGAGCGCGAGCGGGCGAGCCGTCGGGAACGAGACCGACGTGGTCCAGCGACCTCCCTCGGCGAAGGTCGCGAGGTGTCCGCCGAAGACGTCGCAGCGCGCGCGCATCGCCTCGAGCCCGGTACCCGAGGAGAAGATCGGGGTCGCGGCGGAGATCTGGTTCGAGGCGCTGAGCGTCACCTCGTCGCCGGTGAACGCCATGCGCAGCTCGACGATGCCGTTCGGGTCACCGTGCTTGAGGACGTTCGTGCCGAGCTCGTGCAGCGTGCGGCCGAGAGTCTGGCGCAGCCCGGCCGACGCGTCGTCGACCGGGCCCGCGAGCCCCACCTGCACCGTGAATCCCGCCTGCTCCAGCTCGTCGACGACCTGGTGGAGCTCCTGCACGAGTCCGCCGGTCGGGGACGCCGCCTCGCCCTGGATCGCCGGATCGCGCTCCGGACGCGTCAGCGCCTCGTCGTCGGAGCCGGTCCCCGGCCGATCGTCCTCATCGGTCTCGCTCTTGAGCAGGAGGACCAGGCTCCGGAGGTCCTGCAGCGTCTGGCCCGCCGCTCTGCCGATGTTCTCCAGGATCTGCCCGGTCTTCTCCGGGTCGGCGAACTCCGCCCGCCTGGCCTGCATGGCGATGAGCGTGACCTGGTTCGCGACGATGTCGTGCAGCTCGTAGGCGAGCCGCGTCCGCTCCTCCGCCCGCACGCGAGCCTGCTGGGCGCGCAGCTCCGCGACCCGCCTGGCGCTGCGCTCCAGGCGGGACCTGAGCAGGCTCAGTCCGAATCCGGCGGCAGCGGCGAGCACCATGAACGTCGCGAAGGTGATGACCCCGGCCAGGCCGAGCTTCGCCGGGTTCACGAGCACCGCGATCGCGAACATGACGAGCACGCCGGCGGTGAGGATCACCGCCGCGCGCCAGACCAGGACGAAGGCGCAGAGTCCGAGGAGGAGCATCGTCGGCAGCGCGGTGCCCGAGACCTGCAGCGGGTCCGCGCCCAAGGCGATGATCACGGCGAACATGGCGAACCAGGTGACCGCTCCGACCCTCGGTCCGATCAGGACGGCGAACAGCGGGATCCAGGGCAGGACCAGGTCGAACCAGGCCCTCGCCCTGGACAGGTCGAAGTCCCCGCCGGTGGTGTCCAGGGCGACCAGGCCGACGATGACGGTCAGGAACAGGAGCTTCGCGGTCCGCCCGCTCGGGAACCGGCTCGTGGTGCCCAACCATCTCTCCGCGGCAGGCGTCATGCGAACAGGGTACTGAGAGGCCTCGGGGATCTCACGGCACCGAGTGTCAGACAATGTCCCCCATTTGGGGGATGCAAGATGTGTCCGTTCGGATCGGACGCCCGCGGACGTTCGTTGCGATAGTGGACGCAGCCGCAGGAATCAATCGGGACCCGGCTTCTTCGGGGCCCCGCTCCCTCCGACCGACGAGACTCAGCTTTCGGGTGGCTGATGCGATGACCGGATGCCGAGGGAGCGGGGACCCTGAGCCCGCGCAGCCTGCTGGGACGCCGTCGCGGGTTGGGATTCTTGTCCGCCTCACGAGGCCCGTTCGAGTCCGCTGCGAAATGTGTCCGTTCGTATAACGCGGCCTCCGGCCCTTCCTGCCACCATGGCACTGCGCGCCGACAGTCCGGGGAGCGCCCTTCGAATGCTGCGGGAGATTAACGTGTTCAAGAAGATCGCTGCTGGAGTCGCCATCGCCGTCCTCTCGGTCGGCATCGCGTTGCCGGCCACGGCGCAGTCGAAGACCGCCGAGAGCCAGGCCGTGGCGCTGAGCCCCGGGATCCTGTGCATCTGGTTCGGTTGGTGCTGATCCCCGCCTAGGGGCATCCGGCGACGTGCGGTCGCCGGCCTGATGCAGGATTGAGGGGTGTCCGCCCCTCGCCCGCCCGGTCTTCGCGCGATCGTCTCGCCGGATTGGTCGAGCGACCTGCCCGACGCCGACGTCGCGGTGCTGCTGCTGCACGGCTACGGCGCGGACGAACGCGATCTGCTCGGCCTGGTCGAACCGCTGCGCCTCGCTGCGCCCTGGGCATCGCTGCGTGCGCCGCTCGCGCTCCCGGGCGCTTCCGGCGCCGCATGGTTCCCGATCGATCAGCTCGACGCCGTGCGCGTGGACCCGATCGAGTCGGCGACCGCGCAGATCTGGGCATGGGTCGACGCCGAGCTCCCCGAGCGCACGCAGGTGCTGCCGATCGGCTTCTCGCAGGGCGGCCTCATGGCCACCCAGCTGCTGCGCACGCGGCCCGACCGGGTCGTCGCGCCCGTCGTGCTCGCGGGCCTCGTGCTCGCCGCGCCGCAGCCCGCGGACTCGCCGCTCGCCGCCGCCCGACCGCCGGCGTTCTGGGGCCGCGGGGATCTCGACGCCGTCATCCCGGCGCACGCCGTCGCGACCGCCGCGGACTTCCTCGCGACCCACACGACCCTGACCGAGCGCGTCTACCCCGGGCTCGGTCACCAGATCTCGATGGCCGAGCTCGCGGACGTCGCCGGGTTCATCGCCGCGGAGGCGGGCGAGCACGTCACCCACGGCGCCTGACGGCGCAGAGCGTGCCGCTGATCAGCAAGTCTTTGGCTGGGGTGCCTGGACTCGAACCAAGAACAACTGAACCAGAATCAGCCGTGTTGCCAATTACACCACACCCCAGAGTGCGGGCCCCGGTCGCCCGGGCCGACATGCGAGTCTAGCAAACCCCGGGATCGCCCTACGCCGCGAAGCGCTCCCGGAGGCGCCGGATGCGGGCGAGGGTCGAGTCCCGGCCGAGCAGCTCCATCGACTCGAACAGCGGCGGCGAGACGCGGCGTCCGGAGACCGCGGCGCGGAGCGGGCCGAACGCGGTGCGCGGCTTCAGGCCGAGCCCGTCGATGAGCGCGCAGCGCAGCGCGGCCTCGATCTCGGCCGTGGTCCAGGCGGGCACGCCCGGAAGCGAGACGAGTGCCGCCTCCAGCACGCGGACGTAGTCGGCGAGGTCCTGCTCGCGCGGCAGCGCGTCCGCCTCGACCTCGAGCTCGTCGGCGGCGACGAAGAGGAAGCCGAGCAGGCCGCGCGCCTCGGACAGCACCGTCATGCGCTCCTGGACGAGCGGAGCGGCCCGGCGCAGCAGCTCGAGCTCCTCGGGGGTGTCGACGGCGCGGGTGAGGTACGGGACGAGCCGCTCGGCGAAGTCCTCGGGCGCGAGCAGGCGGATGTGATCGCCGTTGATCGCGTCGGCCTTCGCCTGGTCGAACCGCGCCGGGTTCGGGTTCACGTCGCGGATGTCGAACGCGTCGACGAGCTCCGCCTGCGTGAACACGTCGCGGTCCGGTGCGATCGACCAGCCGAGCAGCGCGAGGTAGTTGAGCAGGCCCTCGGGGATGAAGCCGCGGTCGCGATGGTGGAACAGGTTCGACTCCGGGTCGCGCTTCGACAGCTTCCTCGCCCCCTCGCCGTAGACGAGCGGCATGTGGGCGTACTGCGGGATGAACGTCGTGACGCCGATGTCGATGAGCGCGAGGTAGAGCGCGATCTGCCGGGGCGTGGAGCTCAGGATGTCCTCGCCGCGCAGCACGTGCGTGATGCCCATCAGGGCGTCGTCGACCGGGTTGACGAAGGTGTAGAGCGGCGCGCCGTTCGGCCGCACCACGACGAAGTCGGTGAACGACCCCCGCGGGAAGGTGATCTCGCCGCGGATGAGGTCCTCGATCGTGAACGCGGTGTCCGGCACCCGCAGCCGCAGCGACGGCTGCCGTCCCTCGGCGCGGAGCGCCGCCCGCTGCTCCTCGGTGAGGTCCCGCTCGAAGTTGTCGTAGCCCTGGCGCGGGTCGCGGCCGAGCGCGACGTTGCGCGCCTCCATCTCCTCCGGGGTGACGAACGACTCGTAGAGGTGACCGGCCGCCAGCAGGCGGTCGATCACCTCCCGGTAGATCGCGCCGCGCTGCGACTGCCGGTACGGCCCGTCCGGGCCGCCCCGCTCGACGCCCTCGTCCCAGTCGATGCCGAGCCAGTTCAGCGCGTCGAGCAGCTGCCGGTAGCTCTCCTCGGAGTCGCGCGCGGCGTCGGTGTCCTCGACGCGGAACACCAGCCGGCCCCCGGTGTGGCGCGCGTACGCCCAGTTGAACAGGGCCGTGCGCACCATGCCGACGTGCGGCGTCCCGGTCGGCGACGGGCAGAACCGCACCTTCACGTCCGAGCCGGTCACGGTCGAGAACGGGAGTCGCACGGTCCTCGATTCTAGCTTTCGCCCGACGGGCCGCGCGGAGCGGCCGGCACCGGCGCCGAGCCGGGTCCGGAGGCGCCTCCGGGTCAGCCGCGCGCGGCGGCGCGGCGGCGCCGGGACACGACGACGCCGGCGGCGAGGAGCCCCGCGCCGACGAGGAGCAGCGCGAACGCGGCCCCGATCGGCATGGCGGTGTCATCGCCGGTGACCGCGAGCCCCGCGGCGACGGTGAAGGAGCCGTAGCGGAACGCGGCCGGCACCCCGGCGAGGCTGCAGGCGACGACCCACTGGTAGACCCCGGCGGCCGGCGCCGCGGCCAGGCCGGAGGCGGCGAAGGAGGCGTCCGGCGCGAGCGGGGTCCCCAGGGCGTAGAACAGGAAGTCGCCGGGGTCGACGGGGGTGGTCCCGTCGAGCCAGGCCGAGTAGCTCACGGAGTCGGCGGCCGCGGTGCCGCAGGTGCCGCTGATCGAGTTCGGAGAGCCGGCCGTGGAATCGGGGACGACCGCCGCCGCGCCCGAGTCGTAGAGGACCACGGTCTGAACCGATGAGGCCTGATACCCCGGAGCGCCTGGCAGCCAGCACATGAGCTGGAACTGGAACGACTCGCCCGGATCGCCGAAGTTGGCCGCCGACTGGGTGTCGGAGCCCTGCTGGTTGCCGTCGAGCGTCACGTTGAAGGAGTGGGTGGGGCCGACGCTCAGGTTGTGGGCGTAGAGGATCTCGGCCGCGGTCGCGTTCGTGCCGCACTCGATGTCGAACTGCAGGTCGCCGCCCTCCACCCCGGGCTGGAGCTCGGTGATCGTCAGGTCGGCCGTGGTGTCCGGTCCCGCCGCCTGCGCCGGAGCGGACAGCAGCACGGGCGCCACGAGCGCCGCGACGACGGCGACGAGCAGGGCGGAACGACGTGCGGGCATGACGAGCACCTCCGAGCGGGTCAGACATGCCGAACGTATCGGGGCCGACGCCGGCGCGGTATGGCGGTCTCGGCTTATTCAGGGCGCCCTCGACCCGGCCGACGATCAGCCGATCGGGACCAGCAGGACCGCGCCGAGCGCCATCACGAGGATGGCGAGCCAGGAGAGCGCCCCTGCGGCGAGCGCCCGCGGACCGGAGCGGACGAGCCGCTCGAGGCGCAGCCCCGCGCCGATCGCGGTGAGCGCCGCCGCCAGCAGCGCCGACTGCAGGAGATCGGCGGCGGCGAGCAGCCACTCGGGCAGCGGGACCAGGGTGCGGATCACGACCATCGCGAGGAAGCCGACGATGAACAGCGGCACGATCGCCGGGAGCCTGCCGCCCTGCTCCCCCGAGCGCCGTGCCGCCCGCCGCGTCCCGATCGCGGCGATCGCGGCCATCGGGGCGAGCAGCAGCACCCGGGTGAGCTTGACGACGACGGCGACCGCGAGCGCGCCGGTGCCGAGCGTCCCCGCCGTCGCGACGACCTGGCCGACGTCGTGGACGGCGAGGCCGGTCCACTGCCCGGCGGCGGCCGGCGACAGGTGCAGCGCCGCCGCGAGCGCGGGCAGCACCACGATCGCGAGCGTGCCGTACAGCGTGACGAGGGCGGTCGGCGTGCCCGAGTCCTGCGCCGGCGAGCGCCGCGCCGCGCTCATGGCGCCGATCGCGGAGACGCCGCAGATCGAGAATCCCGCGGCCACCAGCACCGGCTCGTCGCCGGGCAGCCGGAGCGCTCGGGCGATCAGCCAGGTGACGAGGAACGACGCGACGACGATCGCCACGATCGCGAGCACCCCGAGCCAGCCGAGCGCGGCGATGTCGACGAGGGAGAGCCTCAGCCCGAGGACGACGATGCCGGCGCGCAGCAGCGTGCGCGCCGCGATGCCGAGCCCCGGCTTCAGCGCGCCGTCGAGCGCGGGCCGCAGCGGCGGCAGGCAGCCGACGAGGACGCCGAGCACGAGCGAGGCGGTCAGCCAGGGGAACCACGGCAGCGCCAGGTGCACGAGCCAGCCGAGCGCGGCGCCGAGCGCCGCGACCCCGAGCCCGGGCAGCGACCGGACCAGCCGACCCGGGGGGACCGCGTCGCTCATGCGCCGTGCCGTCGGCGACGACACCGGCGGTCCCTCGGAGCGGCGCGGTCGATCACGGCGGGCGAGCTCAGTCGCGCGGCAGCGCCGGGTTCGACAGCCGGCCGATGCCCTCGATGTCCAGGTCGACGGTCTGACCCGCCGTGAAGCCGCCGAGGCCCGACGGCGTGCCCGTGATCACTACGTCGCCCGGCAGCAGCGTCCAGATGTCGGCGGCCTGCTCGAGGATGGTCGGGACGTCGAAGATCATGTTCGCCGTGTTGCCGTGCCGGCGCGGTTCGCCGTCGACGTAGGACTGGATCTCCAGCCCCGCCAGCGGGTCGAGCTCCGTCTCGATCCACGGGCCGATCGGGCAGAACGTGTCGAAGCCCTTCGCCCTCGCCCACTGGCCGTCGGCGAACATCTCGTCGCGCGCCGAGACGTCGTTCGCGATGGTGTACCCGAAGACGTAGTCCTGCCAGTCCTCCCTGCGGATCTGCTTGGCGACCCGCCGGATCACGATCGCCAGCTCGATCTCGTGCACGATCCGACCGGGCACCGGCGGGATCCGGATCGGATCGCCGGGGCCGACCACCGCGGTCGACGGCTTCAGGAAGAACAGCGGCCGGTCCGCGTGCTCGCTGGAGAACTGCATGTCGGCGCGGTGCTCTGCGTAGTTCATGCCGACGCAGACCACCTTCGACGGGATGACCGGCGCGAGCAGCCGGACGTCGTCCAGCGCCGCCCGCTCCCCCGTCGGCTCGTACCCGTGCAGCAGCGGATGGCCCTTGAGGACGACGATCTCGTCCTCGTCGACGATCCCGTAGCGCGGGTCGGCCTCCCCTTCGGCGAACCGCGCGACCCTCACGAGTCGAGCCTCGTCAGCCAGCCGTGCCGGTCGGGGACGCGGCCGTACTGGATGTCGGTCAGCTCCTGGCGCAGCGACAGCGTCAGCTCCCCGGCCGGCGCGTCCGCGGCGCCGATCTCGAAGTCCGTCGCCTTCAGCAGGGCGATCGGGGTGACCACCGCGGCGGTGCCGCAGGCGAACACCTCGGTCACCTCGCCGGAGGCGACGCCCTCGCGCCATTCGTCGATCGAGACCCGCCGCCGCTCGACGCGGTGGCCGCGGTCCTCGGCGAGCTGCAGGATCGAGTCCCGGGTGATGCCCTCGAGGATCGAGTCCGAGTCGGGCGTGACCAGCGTGCCGTCGCGCTGGACGAGCACGACGTTCATCCCGCCGAGCTCCTCGAGGTAGCGCCCCTCGACCGAGTCGAGGAAGAGCACCTGCTGGCAGCCGTGGTCGTACGCCTCCTGCTGCGCGATGAGGCTCGCCGCGTAGTTGCCGCCGGTCTTCGCGGCCCCCGTGCCGCCCTTGCCGGCGCGGGAGAAGTCGTTCGACAGCCAGATCGACACCGGCGCCGGGCCCGACTTGAAGTAGGCGCCGGCCGGCGAGGCGATCAGGTGGTAGTAGACCTTCTTCGCCGGGCGCACCCCGAGGAAGGCCTCCGCGGCGAACATGAACGGCCGGAAGTACAGGCTCGTCTCCGGGGCGCTCGGCACCCAGCGATGGTCGACCGAGATGAGCTCGCGCAGCGAGGCGACGAAGTAGTCGATCGGCAGCTCCGGCAGCGCCATCCGGCGAGCCGAGCGCTGGAAGCGCTTCGCGTTCTCGACGGGGCGGAACGTCCAGATGGAGCCGTCGGCGTGCCGGTAGGCCTTCAGCCCCTCGAAGATCTCCTGGCCGTAGTGCAGCACCGCCGCGGCCGGGTCGAGCGAGATCGGGCCGTAGGGCAGCACGCGCGGCCGGTGCCAGCCGCCCTTCTCGGACCAGTGGATGTCGACCATGTGGTCGGTGAACACCTCGCCGAAGCCGGGCTCGGCGAGGATCCGGGAGAGGTCGTCCTCGCCACGGGGGCTGTCGTGCAGGGTCCGGGCGAACTCGAGCGTCGAGTCCGCGAGCAGGTTCTTCATGTCGGGGTCCTTGCGTGGTGGGGTGCTTCGTCTCGGCCTGCGGCCTCGTTCAGCGGGCGTCGATTCCGGCGAGGATCGCGTCGCCGACCTCGGCGGTGGAGCGCGCGGCCTGGCCGCGCTCCGCGAGGTCCGCGTCGACCGCGGTCACGATCCTGGCCGCCGGCTGCGGCGCCCCGAGGTGGTCGAGGAGCAGCGCGGCGGAGAGGATCGCGGCCGTCGGATCCGCGATGCCGCGTCCCGCGATGTCCGGCGCCGACCCGTGCACGGGCTCGAACATGCTGGGATAGGCGCCGTCCGGGTTGATGTTCCCCGATGCCGCCAGACCGATGCCGCCGCCGATCGCGCCCGCCAGGTCGGTCAGGATGTCGCCGAACAGGTTGTCGGTGACGATGACGTCGAATCTAGCAGGATCCGTGACCAGGAAGATGGTCGCGGCGTCCACGTGCAGGTAGTCCACCTCGACATCCGGGAAGTCGCGGCCGACCTCGGCGACGATCCGCTGCCAGAGCGCGCCGGCGTGCACCAGCACGTTCGTCTTGGCGACCCAGGTCAGCCGCCCGCGCCGGCGCCGTGCGCGGGCGAACGCGTCGCGCACCACGCGCTCCACGCCGAAGGCGGTGTTCACGCCGAGCTCGTTCGCGATCTCGTGCGGCGTGCCGCGGCGGATCGCGCCGCCGTTGCCGACGTACGGGCCCTCGGTGCCCTCGCGCACGACGACGAAGTCGACGGGGCCGGGGTCCGACAGCGGCGAGACGACGCCCGGCACGATCCGGGTCGGGCGCAGGTTCACGTACTGGTCGAGCTCGAAGCGCATCCGCAGCAGCAGGCCGCGCTCGATGTTCGCCTCGCGCAGCCGCGGGTCGCCGGGGACGCCGCCGACCGCGCCGAACAGGATCGCGTCCGACGCCTTGATCGCGGCGAACTCGTCCTCCGGCAGCACCTGGCCGTCCTCGAGGTATCGCTCCGCGCCGAGGCGGAACTCCGTCTTCGCGAAGGCGAGGTCGGTGCCGGCCGTCACCGTGTCGAGCACGCGGAGCGCCTGCGCGGTCACCTCCGGGCCGATCCCGTCGCCCGGGATGACGGCGAGCGAGAGGGTGCGCGGCATGCCATCCAGGGTAGTACCGCGGCCTGATCCCGTGCTGCGCGGCGGCCGGGCGCCGGAGGGCGCGACGCGGGCTCGCGGAGGGGCATCGTCATCCGGCCCGGGTGCCTCGGACTCGGGTGCCGGAGGGCGCCGGAGACGACTGGTCGACCGTACCGGCCGTGCGGCCGCGGAGCAGCCCCTGGAACTAGGGGATCAGATCTCGGTGACGTCGAGCTCGAGGATGCGGTCGGCCTGGATCTCCGCCCCGATCCGCGCGAGCACCTCGTCCGGCACCGGGTCGCTGACGGTGAGGATGGAGAGCGCCCTGCCGGTCGATTCGTCGACCGCGACCTGCATCGCGTCGATGTTGATCCCGATCGCGCCGAGCTCCCGGCCGTAGACGCCGATGACGCCGGGCCGGTCGAGGTAGTCCATCAGGATGTGGTGCCGCTTGATCGGCACCTCGATCTCGTAGCCGTCGATCCCGATGATCTTCTCGACCATCTTCGTGCCCGACAGGGTGCCGGCGACCCGGACCGTCCGGCCGTCGGCGAGCACGCCGGTCAGCGTCGTGGTGTTCCGGTAGTCCTTGGACTCCGCGCCCGTCGTCAGCGAGGTCTCGATGCCGCGCTGCTCGGCGAGCAGCGGGGCGTTCACGTAGGAGACGTTCTCGCTGACGATCGGGGTGAAGAAGCCCTTCAGGGCGGCGAGCCGGTACACGCTCACGTCGTAGTCGGCGAGCTCGCCGCGCACGTCGACGTCGAGGCGGGTCAGCGCGGCCGGGGCGAGCCCGGAGAGGATCTGGCCGAGCTTCTCCACCAGCGCGATGCCGGGGCGCACGAACGGGTCGATCACGCCGCCGGCGACGTTGACCGCGTCCGGGACGAGATCGCCCTCCAGCGCGAGCCGGACCGAGCGCGCGACCGCGATGCCCGCCTTCTCCTGGGCCTCGTCCGTGGAGGCGCCGAGGTGCGGGGTGAGCACGATGTTCGGCGCGGTGAGCACCGGCGAGTCGGCGGCCGGCGGCTCGGTGACGAAGACGTCGAGACCGGCGCCGGCGATCTCCCCCGCCGCGAGCGCCTCCGCGAGCGCGGCCTCGTCGACGAGCCCGCCGCGGGCGACGTTGACGACGTAGGCGGTCGGCTTCATCGCGCGCAGCTGGGCCGCGCCGATCATGCCGGTGGTCTCGGGCGTCTTCGGCATGTGGATGGTCACGAAGTCGCTGACGGCGAGCAGCTCGTCGAGCGGCACGAGGCGGACGCCGAGCTGCTGCGCACGGGCGGCGGTGACGTACGGGTCGTAGGCGACGATGTCGACGCCGAACGCCTGCAGCCGGGCCGCGATCAGGGCGCCGATGCGGCCGAGGCCGATGATGCCGACGGTCTTCTCGTAGAGCTCGGTGCCGGTGTACTTCGAGCGCTTCCACTGGCCGGCGGCGAGGCTCGCGTGCGCAGCGGGGATGTGCCGGGCGAGGCTCAGGATGTGCCCGATGGTCAGTTCGGCGGCGGAGATGATGTTCGAGGTCGGGGCGTTGACGACCATCACGCCGGCCTCGGTCGCGGCCTTGATGTCGACGTTGTCGAGGCCGACGCCGGCGCGGGCGATGACCTGGAGCCGCTGGCCGGCGGCGATCGCCTCGGCGTCCATCTTCGTGGCGGAGCGGATGAGCACGGCGCTCGCCTCGCGGAGGGAGTCGAGCAGCGCGGGGCGGTCGGTCCCGTCGACGCTGCGCACGTCGAAGTCGGGGCCGAGCGCGTCGACGGTGGCCGGGGAGAGTTCTTCTGCGATCAGGACGACCGGCTTCGACACGGGCGGAATCCTCGGGGTCGGCGGGCAGTGCCGTACCAGGCTAGTCGACGCGCGCTACGCTCCAGGACGTGGGCGATGCGGGACCGGAGGCGGACGCGCTCGTCGCCCGCGCCGCCGAGCTGCTGCACGCGAACGGGCAGTCGACCGCGATGACGCTGCGGGCGGTCGACGAGCTCGATCGCGGGCTCGACGCGCGCATCGCCGTCGTGCCGGAGTGGTCCGGGCTCTTCGTCGTGGTCGACGGCGGCCCGGCGCGCTTCGCGCCGGCGGCGCCGAGCGCGATCAACATGCGTCGGGTCGCGGCGGTCATGACGGCCGTCCACGGCACCCGCGACCGCCGGCTCGATGCCGCGGGGCTCGCCGCCGCGCTGGAGGCGGCAGCGGCGATGCCCGTCGTCGGGACGGCGCTGTTCGCCGTCGCCTGCGCGACCGGCTCGGCCGCGCTCGGCGTCATCTTCGGGCTGCTCGACCCGCTCGCGCTCGCCGCCGTGGCGCTCACCGCGCTGCTCGGCGGGCTCGCTCGTCGCGGCCTGGCCCGGCTGCGGATCGGTCTCTACGCGCAGGTGTTCGTCGCGGCGCTCCTCGCCGGCGTCGCCGGCGGGCTCTGGGGCGTGCTCGGGATGCCGGAGAGCGCGGCGCTCGTCGCCGTCTGCCCCGCGATGGTCCTCGTCCCCGGGCCGCCGCTGCTGAACGGCGCCCTGGACCTGCTCGCGCTGCGCACCTCGCTCGGCGTCGCCCGGATCGTGTACGGCTCGGTGGCGCTGCTGTCGATCACGCTCGGGCTCGGCATCGGCCTCGCGATCGCCGGCGGCCGGCTGCCGGTGCTGAGCCCCGCGGTCGACGTCCCGTTCTGGCTCGACATGCTCGCCGCGGGCATCGCCGCCGCCTCCTTCTCGATCCTCTTCTCGCTGCCGGTCCGGATGATCCTGTGGCCGGTCGTCGTCGGCGCGCTCGCGCACGGGCTGCACTGGACCGTCGTCACCGGCCTCGGCTGGAGCCTCGCCGCCGGCGCGCTGCTGACGAGCCTCGTCGTCGGGGCGGCGCTGGCGCCGATCTCGACGCGGCTGCGGATCCCGTTCGCCGGCATCGGCTTCGCCGCGATCGTCGCGATGATCCCCGGGTCCTACGTCTTCCGGGCGCTCTCCGGCCTCGTCGCCGCCGCCGAGGGCCGGCCGGAGCTGACCGGCGCGATCTCCGACGCGGTCACCTCGTTCCTCGTCGTCATCGCGCTCGCCGTGGGCGTCGCGGTGCCGACGACGGTGCGCGGCTGGATCCTCGCCCGGCGCGAGGCGAGGCGGGCCTGAACGCCGCAGGGCGCCGCCCCGGAGGACGGCGCCCTGCGATCGGGGGTCAGCGCGCGGCCGAGCCCTCGACGTAGTCGGAGTCCTGCGACTTCCAGGCGAACAGCGCGCGCAGCTGGCGGCCGGTCGTCTCGATCGGGTGCGCCTCGTTCTCGGCCCGGAGGGTCTTGAACTCGGCGGCGCCGCCGTCCTGGTCCTCGATGAAGCGCTTCGCGAACGCGCCCGTCTGGATGTCGGCGAGCACCTCCTGCATGCGCGCCTTGACGCCCGCGTCGATGATGCGCGGGCCGGAGACGTAGCCGCCGTACTCGGCGGTGTCGGAGATGCTCCAGTTCATCTTCGCGATGCCGCCCTCGTTGATCAGGTCGACGATGAGCTTCAGCTCGTGGAGCACCTCGAAGTAGGCGACCTCCGGCTGGTAGCCGGCCTCGGTCAGCGTCTCGAAGCCGTACTTGATGAGCTGCTCTAGCGAGCCGCAGAGCACCGACTGCTCGCCGAACAGGTCGGTCTCGGTCTCCTCGGTGAAGGTCGTCTTGATGACGCCGGCGCGAGTGCCGCCGATCGCCTTCGCGTAGGAGAACGCGAGGTCCCAGGCCGTGCCGGTCGCGTCCTGCTCGACCGCGACGATGTCCGGGATGCCGCGGCCCGCGACGAACTCGCGGCGCACCGTGTGGCCCGGCGCCTTCGGCGCGATGAGGATCACGTCGACGCCCTCGGGCGCCTGGATGTAGCCGAATCGGACGTTGAAGCCGTGGCCGAAGGCGATCGCATTGCCCGGCTCGAGGTTCGCCGCGATGTCGGCCGCGTAGAGGCCGCGCTGCGACTGGTCGGGAGCGAGGATCATGACGACGTCGGCCCACTTCGCCGCGTCGGCGGTCGGCAGCACCTCGAAGCCGGCCTCGACGGCCTTGGCGACCGACTTGCTGTCGGGCCGCAGGCCGATCTTGACCTCGACGCCGGAGTCGCGGAGGTTCTGGGCGTGGGCGTGGCCCTGCGAGCCGTAGCCGATCACGGCCACCTTCCTGCCCTGGATGATCGAGAGGTCGGCGTCCTTGTCGTAGACGATCTCAGCCAATGTTCTGTTCCTTTTCTCTGGTTGCTAGCTCTTGAAGACGCGTTCGGTGATGGACTTGCCGCCGCGGCCGATCGCGAGGGCGCCGGACTGGGCGATCTCCTTGATGCCGTAGGGCTCGAGCAGGCGCAGCAGGGCCTGCACCTTGCCGGAGTCGCCGGTGACCTCGACGACCAGCGCGTCGCTGGAGACGTCGACGACCTGCGCGCGGAACAGCGCGACCGCCTCGAGCACCTGCGAGCGGGTCGAGGCGTCGGCGCGGACCTTGACCAGCAGGTGCTCGCGGACGACCGAGGCGGTCGAGTCGAGCTCGACGACCTTGATCACGTTGACGAGCTTGTTCAGCTGCTTGGTGACCTGCTCGAGCGGCGTCTGCTCGACGTCGACGACGACCGTGATGCGGGACAGGCCCTCGATCTCGGTGACGCCGACCGCGAGCGACTCGATGTTGAAGCCGCGACGGGCGAACAGCCCGGCGACCCGGGTGAGCAGGCCCGGCTTGTTCTCGACCAGCAGCGAGAGGACGTGCGACATGGCTCAGTCCTCCTCCCAGTGCGGCGCGTGGTCGCGCGCGTACTGGACGCTCGAGTTGCCGACGCCCTGCGGGACCATCGGCCAGACCATCGCGTCGCGGGAGACCACGAAGTCGATGACGACCGGGCGGTCGTTCGTCGCGAGCGCGAGCTCGATCGCGGCGTCGATCTCCTCCTCCTTCGTCACCCGGATCGCCAGGCAGTCGTACGCCTCGGCGAGCTTGACGAAGTCGGGGATCATCCGGGTGCCGCCGCCGGTCTCCAGGTCGGTGAACGAGTGCCGTCCCTCGTAGAACAGCGTCTGCCACTGGCGGACCATGCCGAGCGAGGAGTTGTTGATGATCGCGACCTTGATCGGGATGCCGTTGATCGCGCAGGTGGCGAGCTCCTGGTTCGTCATCTGGAAGCAGCCGTCGCCGTCGATCGCCCAGACCACGCGGTCCGGCTCGGCGACCTTCGCCCCCATCGCCGCCGGCACCGCGTAGCCCATGGTGCCGGCGCCGCCCGAGTTCAGCCACGCGTTCGGCCGCTCGTACCGGATGAACTGCGCCGCCCACATCTGGTGCTGGCCGACGCCGGCGGCGTAGACGGCCTCCGGGCCGGTGAGCTCGCCGATCCGCTGGATGACCTTCTGCGGGGAGAGGTGGCCGTCGGTCGGCTCGTCCCAGCCGAGCGGGTAGGTCTCGCGCAGCGTCGTCAGGCGCTGCCACCAGGCGGCGTAGTCGGCCGGATGCGCGGCGACCGCGTCCCGGTAGGCGACGGCGAGGTCGACGAGCACGTCTCTGACGTCGCCGACGATGGGCACCTGCGCCTCGCGGATCTTCCCGATCTCGGCGGGGTCGATGTCCACGTGCACGACCTGCGCGTCCGGCGCGAACTCGCTGACCTTGCCGGTCACCCGATCGTCGAAGCGGGCGCCGAGGGCGACGATGAGGTCGCACTCCTGGAACGCGAGCACCGCCGGCACGGAGCCGTGCATGCCGGGCATGCCGAGGTGCAGCGGCGAGGAGTCGGGGAACGCGCCGCGCGCCATCAGCGTGGTGACGACGGGCGCGCCGACCAGCTCGGCGAACTCCCGCAGCTCCTCCGACGCCTTCGCGCGCACCACGCCGCCGCCGACGTAGACGAGCGGCCGCTTCGCCTCGGCGATGAGCTGCGCCGCCGCGACGACCTGCTTGCCGTGCGCCTTGGTGACCGGCCGGTAGCCGGGCAGGTCGAGTCGCGGCGGCCAGACGAACGGCGCGGTGTTCTGCTGGGCGTCCTTGGTCACGTCCACGAGCACCGGACCGGGGCGGCCGGTGGTCGCGATGTGCACGGCCGCGGCGATCGTCGCCGGGATCTCGGCGGGGTCCTTGACCAGGAACGAGTGCTTGACGATCGGCATCGTGATGCCGACGATGTCGACCTCCTGGAACGCGTCGGTGCCCATCACCGTGGAGAACACCTGGCCGGTGATCGCCAGCAGCGGCACCGAGTCCATGTAGGCGTCCGCGATCGCGGTGACGAGGTTCGTCGCGCCCGGGCCGCTGGTGGCGATGGCGACGCCGATCCCGCCGGAGGCGGCAGCGTAGCCCTCGGCGGCGTGCCCGGCGCCCTGCTCGTGCCGGACCAGGATGTGCCGGACGGCGGTCGAGGCCATCAGCTCGTCGTAGAACGGCATGATGGCGCCGCCGGGCAGGCCGAAGGCGTCCTTGATGCCGAGCATCTCGAGGCTCTTCAGGATGGCGCCCGATCCGGTGAGGATCTCGGGCGCGCGGGCGGCCTGCGACTTGGGGGTGGAGTCCGTGATGGACATGAGGGCATTCCTTCGGCTGGCACGACTAGCGGGGGACCAGGCTCGGTGGGCTCGAATGACGCCAAGGGCCTGATGAGAATGCGCCCGCGGCTTGCGGCTGCGGGCGTCCCCCCAGGATTGGTTGTGCCACCCGGGTGTCTATCGGACTGCCAGTCTATGCCATGCGCGGGGTGCTGCACGCGGCGGCCCCGCCCGCGAACCCTCGGATCCGCGCTGCCGGGATCCGGACTTGCCATGGCGGTCGAATTGCTGATATCGATTATCGATATCAACTAGAAAGGTCGACATGACCGACTCCACGCCCCGCCGCACCCGGGCCGCACTGCTCTACCTCGCCGCGACGATCGGCGGGATCGCCTTCGGGCTCGTGCACGTGTTCATCTTCTTCGGCGCCCTCGCCGCCGACGACGGCCACGGCCACGAGCACGCCGGCGAGCTCGCCGCGTTCGCCGACCCCGGCACCCTCTGGCTCACCGCGCTGTTCTACGCCCTCTCGGTGCTGCCCGCCGTCGCGATCCTCGCGATCCGCGGCCGGGCCGGGCTCTGGATCGCGCTCGTGCTCGGCGGGCTCTTCACGCTGCTCAACCTCGTCGACGGCGTCAACCACGGCGTCGCCGACGGCAGCTGGCAGGGCCTCGTCGCAGTCCTCCTCGCGGTGGCGATCCCCGGCGTGCTGGCCTTCGTCGAGAACGTCCGGCTGCTGCGCGCCGCGCCCGCGAAGCCGGCGGCCTAGGCCGCCGGCTCCCCCGGTGCGGGCCCGATGGCAGCGGGCCCGCACCGTCGGGCACGACCGACGAGGGACCGCCCTAGCGCGGAGCGGCGAACGCCGGATGCGCCGCGAGGAACTCGGCGAGCGTCGTCGGCGCCCGCCCGGTGATCGCCGCGTAGTCCTCGGTGACGACGTCGAACTCGCCGGCCTCGAGCGCGCGCATGGTCTCGCCGGCGCTCGTCAGGAGCTCGGCGGGCAGGCCCAGCACCTCGGCGAAGTAGGCGGGCCAGGCGGCGGACGGCATCGGCGCGTAGCCGATCTGCCGGCCGGCCGCCGTCGACAGCGCGGCCGCGATCTCGGCGCCGGTCAGCGTCGCCGACATCGTCTCCGAGTAGACGCGGCCCGCGTGGTCGTCGTTCGCGAGCACCGTCGCCGCGGAGCGGCCGAGGTCGTCGCGGGCGATGTAGGCCGCCGCGCGCTCGCCGCCGGGACGACGGAGCAGGCCCGTCGCGAGCGTGCGGTCGAGGTCGTCGAGCAGCGTCTCCGCGTAGAGGCTGTGCCGGAGGACGGTCCAGTCCAGGCCGGAGGCCTTGAGGTGCTCCTCGGTCGGGTGGTGGACGAGTCGCGAGTGCTCGGTGATCGCCTCGGCGCTCGCGCCGAGCATGCTCGTGTAGACGACGTGCTCGACGCCGGCGGCGCGGGCCGCGTCGATCGCGTTCGCATGCAGGCGGAAGCGCACGTCGTTCGGCGCCATCGTCGAGATCACGAGCGCCTTCCGGACGCCCGCGAACGCGGCCGGCAGCGACTCCGGGTCCGCGAAGTCGGCCCTTCGGACCTCGACGCCCTCGAGCGCCAGGCGCGCGGCGGCGGGGGCATCCGGATCCCGCGTCGTCACGGCGATCGCCGCCCCGCCGGCGATCGTGCGCAGCTCCCGGATCGTCGCCTGCGCGAGCCGTCCGTTCGCCCCGGTCACCAGCAGCATGTCCACTCCTCGCTCCCCCGCGCGACGCGGCTCGGCGTCCGCGCCGCCGGACCACCCTCGCACCATCGGGCCGCCCGGCGCCGGGTCGGCGCGCGATGCGGGGGACGGCGGAGCCGAGCGCCGGTCAGCCGGTGACGGCGCCGACCGAGGCGCTGTGCACGAGCTTCGCGTACTTCGCGAGCACGCCGCGCGAGTACCGCGGCGGCAGCGGCTCCCAGCCGATCGCGCGCGCCGCGAGCTCGTCGGGGGCGACGAGCAGGTCGAGCGAGCGGTTCGGGATGTCGACCCGGATCCGGTCGCCGTCCCGCAGGAACGCGATCGGGCCGCCGTCGACCGCCTCCGGGGCGACGTGGCCGATGCACAGGCCGGTCGTCCCTCCGGAGAATCGCCCGTCGGTGATGAGCAGCACGTCCTTGCCGAGCCCGGCGCCCTTGATCGCCGCGGTGATCGCGAGCATCTCGCGCATGCCGGGGCCGCCCTTCGGGCCCTCGTAGCGGATGACGACGACCGAGCCGGCCTCGATCTCGCCGGCCGCGAGCGCGTCGAGCGCCGCGCGCTCGCGCTCGAACACCCGTGCGGGGCCCTCGAAGACCTCGGCGTCGAAGCCGGCGGTCTTCACCACCGCGCCATCCGGCGCCATCGTGCCCTTCAGGACGGTCAGGCCCCCGGTCGCGTGGATCGGGTCGTCGAGGCGGTGCAGCACCTCGCCGTCGAGCGGCTCGGGGCGCAGCTCGGCGAGGTTCTCCGCGACGGTCCTGCCGGTCACCGTGAGCGCGTCGCCGTGCAGCAGGCCGGCCTCCAGCAGCGCGTTCATCAGCACCGGGATGCCGCCGCGGCGGTCGACGTCGTTCATGACGTACTTGCCGAAGGGCTTCAGGTCGCCGATGTGCGGGACCCTCGCGCCGATCCGGTTGAAGTCGTCGAGGGTGAGCTCGACCTCGGCCTCGTTCGCGATCGCGAGCAGGTGCAGCACGATGTTCGTCGAGCCGCCGAGCGCCATGCCGACCGCGATGGCGTTCTCGAACGCCTCCCTGGTCAGGATGTCGCGCGCGGTGTGGCCGCGGCGCAGCATGCCGACGACGGCCTCGCCGGAGCGGTGCGCGTAGTAGTCGCGGCGGCGGTCGGCGGCCGCCGGCGAGGCGGAGCCGGGCAGCGCGAGGCCGAGGGCCTCGGCGACGGACGACATGGTGTTCGCGGTGTACATCCCGCCGCAGGCGCCCTCGCCCGGCGCGAACGCGCACTCGATGCGCTTCGCGTCCTCGAGGCTCATCTTGCCGGCGTTCACCGCACCGACCGCCTCGAAGGAGTCGATGATCGTGATGTCCTTCTCGGTGCCGTCGGAGAGGCGGACCCAGCCGGGCGCGATCGAGCCGGCGTAGAGGAACACGCTGGCCAGGTCGAGGCGCGCCGCGGCCATCAGCATGCCGGGGATCGACTTGTCGCAGCCGGCGAGCAGCACCGAGCCATCGAGGCGCTCGGCCTGCATGACGGTCTCCACCGAGTCTGCGATGACCTCGCGGCTCACCAGCGAGAAGTGCATGCCCTCGTGGCCCATCGAGATGCCATCGGAGACGGAGATGGTGCCGAACTGCAGCGGGTAGCCGCCGCCGGCGTGCACGCCCTCCTTCGCGGCCTGGGAGAGCCGGTCGAGCGAGAGGTTGCAGGGCGTGATCTCGTTCCAGGACGACGCGATGCCGATCTGCGGCTTGTCCCAGTCCTCGTCGCCCATGCCGACGCCGCGGAGCATGCCGCGGGAGGTCATCGCCTCGAGCCCATCGGTGACGGTGCGCGAACGGGGCTTCAGGTCAGGTGTTTCCGGCACATGACGAGTGTAGCCAGCGGGGCCGCGGACCGACGCCGGGCCGTCCGCCCCGGTTGATCCCCGGGGCGCGCCGGCTACAGGCCGATCCCGGGGTTGAGGATGCCGTCGGGGTCGAGGGCCGACTTGATGCGCAGGCCGAGCGCGTGCGCCTCCGGACCGAGCTGCGCCTCGAGCCACGCGTTCTTCATCGTGCCGACGCCGTGCTCGCCGGTGATCGTGCCGCCGAGCTCGATCGCGAGGTCCATGATCTCGCCGAAGACGAGCTGCGCCCGCTCGACCTGCGCGGGGTCGGTCGCGTCGTAGATGACGTTCGGGTGGGTGTTCCCGTCGCCCGCGTGCGCCACGGTGCCGACGACGATCCCGTGCCGCTGCCCGATCGCGCCGATGCCGTGGATGAGGTCGCCGAGCCGCGGCAGCGGGACGCCGACGTCCTCGATGAGCACCGCGCCGAGGGCCTCCATGGCCGGCAGCGCGAGCCGTCGCGCGGTCAGGAACGACTCCGCGGTCTCCGCGTCGTCGGCGACGAAGTGCTCCGTCGCGCCGTGCTCGACGAAGGCCTGCTCGATGAGCGCGAGCTCCTCGGCGGCCGCCTCGCCGCGCGCGTCGCAGCCGACGAGCAGCAGCGCCTCCGCGTCCCGGTCGAGGCCCATCCTCGTCAGGTCCTCGACCGCGTTGATCGAGACGCGGTCCATGAACTCGACGATCGAGGGCCGCAGGCGCGAGCTGACCGCGACGACCGCGCCCGTCGCCGCCTCGATGGTCGGGAAGAACGCGACGGCGACGTTCGCCGGCTCGGGCAGCGGCACGAGCCGCAGCGTCACCTCGGTGACGACGCCGAGCGTCCCCTCGCTGCCGACGAACAGCTTCGTGAGCGGGAGGCCCGCGACGTCCTTGACGCGCGGGCCGCCGAGGCGCACGGCGGTGCCGTCGGCGAGCACGACCTCGAGGCCGAGGACGTAGTCGGTCGTCACGCCGTACTTGACGCAGCACAGGCCGCCGGCGTTCGTCGCGATGTTCCCGCCGATCGAGCAGATCTCGTAGGACGATGGGTCCGGCGGGTACCACAGGCCGTGCTCGCGGACCGCGGCCTTGACCTCCGCGTTGAGCAGGCCCGGCTGCACGACGGCCGTCCGGGTGCTCGGGTCGACCTCGATCGCCCGCATCCGCTCGGTGGACAGCGTGATGGCGCCGTCGCGGGCGGTCGATCCGCCGGCGAGGCTGGTGCCGGCGCCGCGCACGATGATCGGCGTCCGGGTCGCGGCGGCGACGCGCACGACCTCCTGCACCTCGGCGGTGGTCGACGGCCGGACGACGGCGAGCGGGGTGCCGGCGTGCGGAAGGTTCGCCCGGTCGTAGCGGTAGCCGCTCATCCGCGCCGGGTCGGCGACGACCGCGTCCTCGGGCAGCACGCCGCGCAGCCGGGCGATCACGTCGTCGTGACTCACGGGACCTCCATTCCGCGCGCCGAGCCTATTACGCTTGCGCCGTGCTCCCGATCCGAGGCGGCCTCGCCGCAGGCGCCCTCCTGGCCGTCGCCGGCGCGGGTCTCGCCGGGTGCGCCCCGGCGCAGCCGACCGCCGCCTGCGCGCCGATCGACGAGGCGGGCGTCCACCGTCTCTTCGACGAGTGGGACGCGGCGCTGCAGACCGGCGACCCCCACGTCGTCGTCGCCCGCTACGCCGAGGGATCGATCCTGCTGCCGACGCTCTCGGGCACGCCGCGGCTGACGCCGGAGTCGAAGATCGACTACTTCGAGCACTTCCTCGAGAACGAGCCCTCGGGCGCGATCGACGACGACGTGGTCTCGATCGGCTGCGACTTCGCCATCGACACCGGGAATTACACCTTCACGTTCGGCACGACGAGCGAGCGGGTGCCGGCGCGGTTCACCTTCGTCTACGAGTGGGACCCGCGCGCGGGCGAGTGGCTCATCGCGAGCCACCACTCCTCCGCGACACCGGAGGGCTAGCGGGGCCGTTCCTCGGAGGGTGCTCCCTCGCGGGCGTCCGCGAGCCGCTGCAGCGCGAGCGCGACCTCGGCGGGGCCGGGCACGCGGAACTCCGCGAGCGTGTCACCGGGCCCGGACTTGAGTCCGACGTCGCCGGGCCCGAGCGCGGCGAACGCGTCCTCGTCGGTCACGTCGTCGCCGGCGAAGCAGACCGCGTCCGCGTGCGTGATCCGGCGCAGGTGCTCGACCGCCTCGCCCTTGGTGGTGCCGCGGATCGCGAACTCGAGGGTGGTCCGCCCGTCCCGGACGATGACGTCGGCGCCGAGCGCCGCGCCGATCTCCCGCGTCGCCTCGAGTCGGGCGGCCTGCGAGTCCGCCTCCACGGCGAGCCGGGTGTGCAGCGCGAAGCCGACCGGCTTGCGCTCGACCCAGACGCCCTCGTGGCGGGCCGCGATGCCGCCGAGCAGCTCGCCGAGGGTCGTCAGCTCCGCGCGCTCCCGCTCCTCGAGCGGCTCGAAGCTGGTCCCGGCCTCGAGCCGGATCTCGGCGCCGTGCGAGCCGACCAGCAGCACCTCCTCCGGGAAGTCGGCGACGACCGCCTCCAGGTCGGTGAGCGAGCGGCCGGAGACGAGCGCGACTCGGGTGCCCGGCATCGCGATCAGCCGCTCCACCGCCTCCCGGGCCGCGGGCAGGGCGCGGGCCGCCGCGGGATCGTCCACCTCCGGGGCGAGCGTGCCGTCGAAGTCGAGGGCGATCAGCAGGCGGGGTCGGCGGGCGAGGCCCTCGAGCGCCGACCGCAGCGGCTCCGCGACCTCGGCGACCCGGGTCGGTGCGCCGGCGTCCCGCTCGGCGTCCGCGTCCTGCGCCCGCCGGACCGCGGCGCCCAGCGCGAGCGCCTCCAGGAAGTCGCTCGACCAGCGCCGGGCGTCGTGCTCGACCACCCGGCGGCGCATGGCGCGCATCCGGGAGCGGCGCTCCGCGCGGGGCATCCGCATCGCGGTGAGGATCGCCTCCTTGAGGCCGGCGATGTCGTGCGGGTTCACGAGCACCGCGCGCCGCAGCTCGTCGGCGGCGCCCGTGAACTCGGAGAGGACGAGCACGCCCTCCTCGTCGAAGCGGCTCGCGACGTACTCCTTGGCGACCAGGTTCATCCCGTCGCGCAGCGACGTGACGAGGGCGACGTCGGCGGCGAGGAACATCGCCGCCATCTCCTCGCGCGGATACGCGTGGTAGTGGTAGCTCACCGCGCGGTGCCGGAGGGTCTGGAAGTCGCCGTTGATGCGCCCGGCCAGCAGCTCGACCTCGTCGCGCAGCTGCGCGTAGGCGGCCACCCGCTCGCGGGTCGGCACCGCGATCTGGATCAGGGCGGCGTCGTCGACGGTGATCGCGCCGTCCTCCAGCAGCTCGCCGTAGGCCTCGAGCCGGTGCACGATGCCCTTGGTGTAGTCCAGCCGGTCGACGCCGAGCAGCAGCGTGCGGTCGGCGCCGAGGCTCTCCCGGATCTCCCGCGCGCGGGCCTGCACGGCCGGGGTCCGCGCGAGCGCCTCCAGCGCGGCCGCGTCGATGGAGATGGGGAACGCCTGGGCGAGCACGCCGCGGCGGCGGCCGGAGGGCTCGGCGAGCTCGATCCGGCTGCCGCGGTGCTGGGCGCGCACCACGGCGGGCGTGAGCCGCCGGACGGCGGTGGCGAAGTTCGCCGCGTCGCCGGTGCGCTGGAAGCCGACGACGTCGGCGCCGAGCAGGCCCTCGACGATCTGCGAGCGCCACGGCAGCTGCGAGAACAGGCCGTACGGCGGGAACGGGATGTGCAGGAAGAAGCCGATCGCGAGATCCGGCCGCAGCTCCCGCAGCAGCCGCGGCACGAGCTGCAGCTGGTAGTCGTGCACCCACACCGTCGCGCCGTCGCGGGCGACCGCGGCGGCGGCCTCCGCGAACCGCCGGTTGACGGTCACGTAGCGCTCCCACCACTCCCGGTGGTAGCTCGGCACCGCGATCACGTCGTGGTACAGCGGCCAGACCGAGCCGTTGCTGAAGCCCTCGTAGTAGCGCGCGACGTCGTCGTCCGCGAGCGGGACCGGCACCAGCCGGATCCCGTCGGCGTCGAACGGCTCGAGCTCGAGGTCGGGCGAGCCCGGCCAGCCCACCCAGGCCGCGTCGACGCCGTGCAGGACGCTCTCGAGCGCCGTGACGAGCCCGCCCGGCGATCGCGTCCACTCGACGGCCCCGTCGGGGCCGACCTGCGAGTCCACCGGCAGGCGGTTCGACACCACGACGAGCTCGTGGGTCCGTGGTTCCGCTCCGTGGTTCATTCCCGCTCCACGCTACATCGCGTACCGTAAGGCGGAGGGAATCGGGAGGTCGACGTGCGCAGCTACATCTTCAACGCGGCGGTGCTCGGCGCCGTCGCCGGCGTGGTGCCGGCGATCCGTCAGTCGATCCGCGGGCCCCGCGACTGGCGACTGGCCCTGGTCTGGGTCGGCTGGGGCATCAACGTCGCGGTCGCGATCGGCACCGTGGTCGAGCAGAACCGGCTCGCCCGGCAGGCCGAGGAGCTGGCCGCGCTCGGACTGCCGCCGGAGCCCGAGGACCGGTGACGCGGGCCGCCGGCCGAGACCTATGACGGGGGACGTCGCGCCGCGGGGGCCGCGGAGCCCCGCCGCGGTGCTGCGCCTGGTGGCGCGCCATCCGGCGACGACCGCGTTCGTCGCCGTCTACCTCGCCGCCGGCATCGCCTCCTCGGCGCTGTGGCGGCCGCTGCGCGACCAGCCCTGGTACGAGTGGGTCGCCTACGGCATCCCCGCCTTCGAGGCGGGGCGCTGGTGGACGCCGGTCACCGGCAGCCTCTTCTCCGAGGTGCCGTGGCACTACGCCCTGGTCGGCCTGCTCGCCGTCGCCGCGATGGGCTGGCTCGAGCACCGGCGCGGCTGGCGCCTGGCGATCGTCGGCTTCTGGATCGGACAGCTCGTCGGGGTGATCGCCACCGCGGCGCTCATCGACATGCTGCGGCTGACCGGCTGGGGCTGGGCGGTGGAGCTCGGCAAGGCGCTCGACGTCGGGCCGTCCTGCGGCCTGCTCGTCGTCGCGGCGCTCGGCATCGCGACGATGCGCGCGCCGTGGCGCTTCCGCGGCCGGCTCGTCATGGGCGGCATCCTGCTCGTGCTGCTGCTCCTGGAGGGCACCCTCGCCGACGTCGAGCACGCGGTCAGCGCCGGCCTGGTGCTGCTCCTCGGCTTCGGCCGGGCGCAGCGCGCAACCGTCCACGAGTGGCGCGTGGTCGGCTTCGGCGCGATCGCCGCGATCGGCGCCATGCAGCTGATCGCGGCGGCCGTGCCGACCTCGGGCCCGCTCGGGCCGACCGTGCCCGGCGACGCGGCGTGGTGGGACATCGCGATCGACGTCGGGCTGATCGCGATCATCAGCTGGTCGCTCTACCGCGGTCGGCGCTGGGCGTGGATCGTCGCGGTCGCGCTCGCCTCGTTCAACGTGCTGCAGGCGGTCTACGCCCTCACGCTGCTCGACGGCGACCTCTCCGGGCTCGACGGCGCCGGCATCGCCGCCGCGGCCAGCGTCCTCTGGCTGGTGACGCTGGTGCTGCTGATCGCGGGTCGCCACGCCTTCGCCGTGCCGATCCGCCGCCGCGGGCGATTCCCCTCGGTCGACGCCGGCGAGGCGCGCGAGCGGCTGCTCGCCGTGCTGCGGCGGCACGGCGGCGGCACGCTGTCCTGGATGGCGACCTGGCCGCGGATGCGCGTGCGGTTCGGTCCCGGCGACGCCTGGGCGCTGCCGGTGCGCCGGGTGGGCGGCGTCGCGATCGTGCTCGGCGACCCGATCGGGCCCCGCGAGCGCTGGCCGGAGGCGATCGCGGACTTCCGCGCCGCCGCCGAGCGCGACGGGGTGGTGGCCTGCCTGTTCTCCTCCTCGCGCGCGACGGCGGCGGCCGCGCTCGAGGAGGACCCCGCCTGGCGCAGCGTCTCGGTCGGCGAGGACACCGTCGTCGACCTGCCGGGACTCGAGTTCTCCGGCAAGCCCTGGCAGCCGGTCCGCGGCGCGGCGAACCGCGCCGAGCGCGAGGGCGTCTCGTTCCGCCTCACGACGCTCGCCGAGGAGCCCTGGGGCGTGGTCGCCCAGGTGCGGGCGATCAGCGAGTCCTGGGTCGGCGACAAGAGCCTGCCGGAGATGGGCTTCACGCTCGGCACCGTCGACGAGGCGCTCGATCCGGCCGTCCGCGTGGCGCTCGCGACCGACGCGGACGGCTCGGTCCACGGAGTGCTGTCCTGGCTGCCCGTGCACGGCCCCGGCGGCGACGGCGAGCTGATCGAGGGCTGGGTGCTCGACATCATGCGGCGGCGGGACGGCGCGTTCGGCCCGGTCATGGAGTTCCTGATCGGGCAGAGCCTGCTCGCCTTCCGCGACGAGGGGGCGGCGTTCGCCTCGCTGTCCGGAGCGCCCCTGACGCGCAGCGAGGACGAAGCGGAGGAGGACGGGGCGGTCGGCGCGATCCTCACGACGGTCGGCAGCCTCCTGGAGCCCGCCTACGGCTTCCGCTCGCTGCACCGGTTCAAGGAGAAGTTCCAGCCGCGCCACGAGTCGATGCGGCTGCTCTACCGCGACGAGGCGGCGCTGCCCGGGATCGCCGGGGCGATCGTGCGCGCCTACCTCCCGGACGCGTCGGCGGGCGCCCTGATGCGAGCCGGGCTCTCGCTCGGCCGGCGCGGCTGATCCGGCCGGGGCGCACCGGCCGGATCGCGCCGCCGCGTGCGAGACTGGCGCCGTGGAGGGCGGCGTCACCGTGTGGGGACGGCTGCGGGCGCGGCTGACGGACCCTGCGGCGCTGCGCGGCTGGGCGGTCGACGCGAACGACGGCGTGATCGCGACGGCCGGCATGCTGGAGGGCTTCGCCGCCGCCGGCGCGTCCGACTCGGTGCTGGTGCTGGCTGCGACGGCGGCCACCGTGGCGGGTGCGCTGGCCATGGGCGGCGCCAAATGGGCGGAGGAGTCCGCCGAGCGCGACGCCCAGCTGCGCCTCGTCGCCGAGGAGTCGGCCGAGATCGCCGCGCACCCCGAGGACGAGATCGTCGAGCTCACCGCCTACTGGGAGCGCAAGGGGCTGAGCCCCGACCTCGCCCGGCAGGTCGCCGAGCAGCTGAGCCGGCGCGACGCGCTCGCCGCGCAGCTGGAGAGCGAGCACGGCATCGACGAGATCATGCCGGCCTCGGCTCCCGTCTGGGCGGGGGCGTCGTCGGCGCTCGCCTTCGTCGTCGGCGCGGCGGTGCCGCTGCTGATCACGCTGTTCGTGCCGGTCGCGATCGAGGCCTGGCTGATCCTGCTGTCCGTCGTCGCGGCGCTCGTGCTGACCTCGATCATCGCCGCGCGAGCGACCCGCCTCTCGCTCGTCCGCACGCTCGTGCGCGCGCTCGTCGTCGGCGTCGGGACGCTCGCCATCAGCTACCTCGCCGGCCTCGTGCTGTTCTGAGCAGCCCGGGCCGGTGCGGGGCGCACGGCCCTAGCCGCCGGGGCGGACGAGGCGGTCGCGCAGCCGCGCGACGACCGGCTCGCCGACGCCGACCGAGTCGAGGTAGGCCGGCACCCCGCCGTGCTCGGCGTCGACCCAGGCGAGCGTCTCCCGGAGCACCGGCTCCGGCGAGTGCGCGAGCACCTCGAGGAGCCGGTCGTTCATCGGGACGCGGAAGCGGCGCACCCGGCGCAGCATCCCCTCGGTCCAGGCGCCGGCGAGGTTCCGCTCCGTGAGGGCGTAGTCGGCGACGACCCGGTCGGCGTCGACCCCGACCGCGAGCAGGGTCAGCGCGACGACCAGGCCGGTGCGGTCCTTCCCCGCGGTGCAGTGCACGACGATCGGCCCGTCGGCCTCCGCGATGGTCCGGATCGCCGCGCCGACCGCGGCGCCCTCCTCGCCCAGGATGGCCCGGTAGACGCGCCGGATCTCGATCGTGCTCGGGTCGAGCCCGCCCGCGTGGATCGGGATGCGGTGCAGCCGCGCGTCGACGCCGCGCAGCCGGTCGCGGCCGCCGATGCGGCGGTCGAGGCCGCTGCGCAGGTCGACCACGGTGCGGATGCCGAGGCCGGCGAGCGCGGCGCGCCCGTCGCGGGTGAGCCGGTGCAGCGCGTCGGAGCGGTAGAGCAGCGCGGGCCGGATCGCGCCAGGGGCGGCCTCGCGGAAGTTGTAGGTGCCGCCGATCTCGAGCCGGTCCACCGCGGTCCCCGCGTCAGCGGTGCACGGCGGCGAGCGCGCGCACGATGTCCTCGACGCGGTCCTTGGCGTCGCCGAACAGCATCGCGGCGTTCTCCCGGTAGAACAGCGGGTTCGGCACGCCGGCGTAGCCGGAGGCCATCGAGCGCTTGAACACGACGACGTTCTCCGCCTCCCAGACCCGCAGCACCGGCATGCCGGCGATCGGGCTGCCCGGGTCCTCGGCCGCGGCCGGGTTGACGGTGTCGTTCGCGCCGATGACGAGCACGACCGAGGTGTCCGCGAGGTCGTCGTTGATCTCGTCCATCTCCAGCACGATGTCGTACGGGACCTTCGCCTCGGCCAGCAGCACGTTCATGTGGCCGGGCAGCCGGCCGGCGACCGGATGGATGCCGAAGCGCACCTCGACACCGCGCTCGCGCAGCAGGCGGGTGAGCTCGGCGACGGGGTACTGCGCCTGCGCGACGGCCATGCCGTAGCCGGGGGTGATGACCACCGAGCGCGCATCGGCGAGCAGCCGGGCGACCTCCTCGGCGCTCGTCTCGCGGTGCTCCCCCGTCGCCGCCTCCGACCGGGAGGGCGCGGCGATGCCGTAGCCGCCGAGGATCACGGAGATGAACGAGCGGTTCATCGCGCGGCACATGATGTAGCTGAGGTAGGCGCCGGAGGCGCCGACCAGGGCGCCGGCGATGATGAGCAGGTCGTTGGACAGCAGGAAGCCGGAGGCGGCCGCCGCCCAGCCCGAGTAGCTGTTCAGCATGGAGATGACGACCGGCATGTCGCCGCCGCCGATCGAGGCGACCAGGTGCAGGCCGAGCAGCAGCGCGATCGCCGTCACCGCGACGAGCAGCCAGAGCTGCGGGTCGATGACGAACCAGACCGTGAACGCGATGAACGCGACGAGCGCGAGCAGGTTCAGCCAGTTGCGCCCCGGTAGCACCAGCGGCGCCGACCTCATCCGCTCGGAGAGCTTCAGGAACGCGATGATCGAGCCGGTGAACGTCACCGCGCCGATGAACACGCCGATGAAGACCTCCGCGCGATGGATGCCCTCGAGCTCGTGCGGGACCGCCCCGGGGGCGAGGAAGCCGTTCCAGCCGATGAACACGGCGGCGAGCCCGACGAAGGAGTGCATCAGGGCGATGAACTGCGGCATGCCGGTCATCTGCACCCGCGCGGCGCGCCACAGGCCGATCGCGGCGCCGACGACGATCGCGACGAGGGCGCCGATCAGCCCGACCAGCGGGTCGCCGAGGGCGAGCAGCGTGAGGCTCGCGACGAGCGCGAGCGCCATGCCCGCGATGCCGTAGCCGACGCCGGCGCGGGCCGTCTCGTGCTTGGACAGCCCGCCGAGCGAGAAGACGAACAGCAGCGCGGCGACGATGTACGCGCCGACCGCGAGGGGGCCGATCCAGGTGGCGGCGTCCATGGCTACCTCTCCGCCTTCCGGAACATCGCGAGCATCCGTCTGGTCACGGCGAACCCGCCGAAGATGTTGATGCTGACCAGCAGCACCGCGACGAAGGCGAGCGCCTTGACCGTCCAGTCCGGCGTCGCGAGCTGCAGCAGGGCGCCGACCACGACGACGCCGGAGATCGCGTTCGTGACGCTCATCAGCGGCGTGTGCAGCGCGTGGTGGACGGCGCCGATCACCAGGAAGCCGACGGCGACCGCGAGCGCGAACACGGTCAGGTGCTGCGGCAGCGGCGCCGGGGCGAACGCGATGCCGGCCAGCAGCACCGCGCCGCCGATCGCCGCGAGCAGCACCCGCAGCCAGGGGCGGGACCGCTTCGCGGCGGCCTCGGGCCGGGCCTGGGCCTGCTGGGCGGCCGGGGCGGCCGGCGCCGCCGAGACCTGCACCGCCGGCGGCGGCCAGAGCTGCTCGCCGTCGCGGACCACCGTGATCGCGCGCTGCACGACGTCGTCGAAGTCGAGGGTCAGCACGCCGTCCTTGGCCGGGGTGAGCAGCTTGAGCAGGTTGACGAGGTTCTGGCCGTACAGCTGGCTCGCCTGGGCGGGCAGCCGGCGCGCGAGGTCGGTGTAGCCGATGATGATGACCCCGTTGGCCGTGACCGCCCGCTCGCCGGGCACCGTGCCCTCGACGTTGCCGCCGTTGGCCGCCGCGAGGTCGACGATGACGGAGCCGGAGCGCATCGAGGCGACGTCCGCGGCGGTGATGAGCACCGGGGCCTTCCGGCCGGGGATGTTCGCGGTGGTGATGATGATGTCGACGTCGCGGGCCTGCTCGGAGTAGAGCTCCGCGGCACGGCGGTCGTACGCCTCGCTGGTCGCCTTCGCGTACCCGTCGGTCGACTGCTCCACCTCGACCTCGACCGCGAGATAGCTGCCGCCGATCGAGCGCACCTGGTCGGCGACCTCCGGCCGCGGGTCGGTCGCGCGCACGATCGCGCCGAGGCTGGAGGCCGCGCCGATCGCGGCGAGTCCGGCGACGCCCGCGCCGGCGACGAGCACCTTCGCCGGGGGGACCTTGCCGGCCGCGGTCACCTGGCCGGTGAAGAAGCGGCCGAACTCGTTCGCCGCCTCGATCACCGCGCGGTAGCCGGCGATGTTCGCCGTGGAGGAGAGCACGTCCATCGACTGGGCGCGCGAGATGCGGGGCACCGCGTCGACGGCGAGCGCCGTGATCGGCAGCGCGGCGAGCCGCTCGACCAGCTCCGGGTGCAGGCCCGGGCTGAGCCAGGACACCAGCGTCGCACCGGGCCGCAGCCGGGCGAGCTCCGCATCGCTCGGCGCGTTCACCGTGAGCACGACGTCGGCGGACCAGGCCTCCTCCGGCGGCACGACGGTCGCGCCCGCGGCGGCGTAGTCGGCGTCCGGGAAGCTCGCCAGCGCGCCCGCACCGGCCGCGACCGCGACCTGGTAGCCGAGCTTGATCAGCTGAGCCGCCGTCGAGGGCGTCGCGGCCACCCGCGTCTCGCCCGCAGCGGACTCAGCGACGATGCCGATCTGCATGAGTTGAGGGCCCCTTCGTCGCTCGAGGACGCGACTGCCAAGTCGTCGTCGCCGGGTGCACGCAGCCGAGCGTTCGCTTGATCGGCGGTACGCCCCCCGGGACTCGAACCCGGAACCCAGTGATTAAGAGTCACTTGCTCTGCCAATTGAGCTAGAGGCGCGCGGCCCGCAGGGCCGGTCACCGAGACTACCACGATGGGACCGGCCCGAGGGCGCCGCTAGGGTCGAGGTGTGAGCGACCATCCGACCCGGCTCGAGGCGGGCGATCGCGCTCCCGCGTTCTCGCTCCCGGACCAGGACGGGGCGGCCGTGCGCCTCGCCGACTACCGGGGACGACGGGTGGTGCTCTACTTCTACCCCGCCGCGCTCACGCCCGGCTGCGCGCTGCAGGCCTGCGACTTCCGCGACAGCATCCAGGCGCTCGCGGCCTCCGGCCTGGCGGTGCTCGGCGTCTCCCCGGATCCGCCGGCGCAGCTCGCGAGGTTCCGCGAGCGCGACGCGCTCAACTTCCCGCTGCTCTCCGACGAGCGGCACCGGGTGATGCGCGCCTACGGGGTCTGGGGGCCGAAGCTGCTGTACGGGCGGACCTTCGACGGCGTCATCCGCTCGACCTTCGTCATCGACGCGAAGGGGCGCGTCGAGCACGCGCTCTACAACGTGAAGGCGACCGGGCACGTCGGCCGGCTGCGCCGGCTGCTCGGCATCGAGCCGTAGCCCCGCGCGAGGCCCCGGCTCAGCGGCGCTCGGCGTCGCGCGCCTGGAAGACCGCGGTCACCGGCTTCGTGAAGAGCAGCCAGATCGCGACGCCGGCCGGCACCAGCAGCAGCCAGCCGATCCAGGCCGGGCCGAGCAGCCCCTGGAAGGCGCCGATCGAGAGGGCGATCTGCAGGATCTGCCAGAGCAGGACGCCGCCGCGGATGCGCGCCCAGCGCCGGGCGAGCCCGACGCCCACCACGGCGACGCCGATGGTCAGCAGGGCCGTGGTCACGGTGAGCGCGATCGCGGAGCGCAGGTCCTGCGCGTCCCCGACGAACAGCTCCCAGGCGAGGAACAGCGTGCCGGCCGCGAGGACCGCCGCCTCCAGGAGCACGATCCAGGTCAGGACGACGAGCTGGGCCGGTGAACGCTCGACTGCAACCGACACGCATTCACTCCCGATCATCGAGAAAATGATTGATATTCGTCACCCACTATGGGATTCTAGATGACGTTGATTTCCGGCTCCCGATGGTGCGAGCGGTTCACGTGAAGTCTCCCGGCTCGGGGCTGACGCCCTGTGCCAGAGTCCCTCTGGCGCGCCGTGAGCTGCAGCACCGAAGGAGTACCACCCCATGGACTGGCGCGACAAAGCAGCCTGCCTCACCGCGGATCCCGAGCTCTTCTTCCCGATCGGGAACACCGGTCCCGCCGTCGAGCAGATCGAGAAGGCGAAGGCGGTGTGCGCGACGTGCACCGTCACCGAGATGTGCCTGCAGTACGCGCTCGACACCTCGCAGGACTCCGGCGTCTGGGGCGGCCTCTCCGAGGACGAGCGCCGGGCGCTGAAGCGCCGCGCGGCGCGCGCCCGCCGGGCCTCCTAGCCGACGACCCCGTGGCCCGCTGAGCCTCGACCGGGCTCAGTCGGCGAACCGGCCGCGGCGCAGCCAGGTCAGCGGCACCTCGATGGTGACCTCGGTGCCGCTGCCGGTCAGGGTGTGCCAGTCGATCGAGCCGGACAGCTCGCCCTGGATGAGCGTGCGCACGATCTGCGTGCCGAGGCCCGAGCCGACCTTGCCCTCCGCCAGGCCCGCGCCGTTGTCGTAGACCACGACGGTGAGCCGGTCGTCGGTGCGCGTCGCCGTGATCACCACCTCGCCGTCGTCCCGACCGGCGAGGCCGTGCTCGACCGAGTTGGTGACGAGCTCCGTCAGCGCGAGGGCCAGCGGCGTCGCGTACTCGCTGGGCAGCTCGCCGAAGGACCCGCGCAGCGTCGGCTGCACCCGTGTGGTGTGGCTGGACGCCACCTCGGCGGCGAGCATCAGCACCCGCTCGAAGACGACGTCGAAGTCGACGCTCTGGCTGAGCCCCTCGGAGAGGGTGTCGTGCACGACGGCGATCGCCGAGACGCGGCGCATCGCCTGCTGCAGCGCGTCGCGCGCCTCGTCGCTGTGGGTCCGGCGGGCCTGGATGCGCAGCAGCGACGCGACGGTCTGCAGGTTGTTCTTGACCCGATGGTGGATCTCGCGGATCGTCGCGTCCTTGGTCAGCAGCTCGCGCTCCTGCCGGCGCACCTCGGTGACGTCCCGGACCAGCAGGATCGCCCCGGTCCGCTCGCCGCCCCGGCGCACCGGCACCGCGCGGAGCGCGACGACCCCGCCGCGCGCCTCGACGTCGGCGCGCCATGGCGCCCGTCCGGTGAGCACCAGCGGGAGGGACTCGTCGACGACCGCCCGGCTCCCGATGAGCTCCGTGGTGAGCTCCGGCAGCGACTCCCCCTCCAGCTCGCCCTCGAAGCCGAGGCGGTTGAACGCGGACAGCGCGTTCGGACTGGCGAACGTGACGATGCCCTCCGCGTCGATCCGGATCAGGCCGTCGGAGGCGCGCGGGGCGAAGCGCCGCGGCACGCTCGGCGCGTCGAGGTCCGGGAAGGCCCCGGCCGCGATCATGTCGAACAGGTCGTTCGCGGACTGGTTGAACGTGAGCTCCTGACGGCTCGGCGTCCGCGCGTCGGAGAGGTTCGAGTGCCGGGTGAGCACCGCGATGGGCGCCGAACCCGCCGCCACGCCGCCCCGGCGCACCGGCACCGCCCGCACATGCGTCGCGGTCTCGTCCGACCAGTCGGCGGAGTCGGCGTCGACCACCCGCTGCTCGTCGAAGGCCTGCTGCACCTGCGCGCGCAGCTCCGAGCCGATGCGCTGGCCGACGATGTCGCGGAAGAACATCGTCGCGGCGCCGCCCGGCCGGGTCAGCGCGGTCGCGATGAACGAGCCGTCGGTGGTCGGCGCCCAGATCACGATGTCCGCGAAGGAGAGGTCGGCGAGCAGCTGCGTGTCGGCGAGCAGCAGGTGCAGCCACTCGATGTCCGCCGGCGTCGCCCGTCCGTGCTCCTCGATGAGATCGCTCAGCGTCGACACCGACCCAGGCTAGCGCGGCGGCGGCGACGCCGACCGACGGTGCGGACGCGGCCGACTTATCCACAATTCGGGCTCCCGCTCGACCCGGCGCCGCGCGGCGTGGTTGCATGTCGTCGGGACCGGTGCGGGATGGAGCACCATGCAGGGATCGACGGCCCGGGTCGACGACGGCGACGAGGAGCCGGGCGCGCGGCCGCGACGACGACGGCTCACCGACGCGCAGTTCGGCGAGCTGTTCGGGCGCCAGCGCACCCCCGCCGCGGCGCTGCCCGACCCGGCCCCGCTGGTGCGGAACCTCGCGAGATGCGTCGTCGAGATCATCGCCGGAGCCCGCGACCCCGAGCAGATCGCGCGCTGGCTGGAGCCCTCGGTCTACGCGCAGCTGCTCACGCGGGCGATCCTCGCCGCGCGGGCCCGGCACGCCACGGGTCGGCGCGCGGCGCTGCCGGTCATCTCGATGGGCTCCTGCCGGATCGCGCATCCGACGGAGGACGCGGTCGAGGCGGTCACCGTGGTGCACACCGCCCCGCGGACCCGCGCCGTCGTGATGCGGCTGATCGGCGTCGACGGCCGATGGCGGGCGTCGGAGCTGACGGTGCTGTGACCGGGGGCCTCAGCGCTTGCCGCGCTCGGCGGCCCGGCGGTCCGCGCGGTTGCCCGGCGCCGGGGCGTCGGTGCGCTGCCCGAAGGCGCCGCGGCCGGCCGGCTGCTCGGCCGGCGCCGGCGCCGGCTGCGGCGCGGCCTGCGCCGCGCGCTGCGTCGCCCGGGCCGAGGCCGCCTGGTCGATGCGGCCCCGCTCGTCGCGGACCTCGACGTCGGCGCCGCCGACCTCCTCGCCCGGAGCGGTGTACTGCAGCCCCCTGGTCGGCGCGTGGCCGGTCTCGAGCCCCTGCGCCTGCACCTGGGTGCCGCCCTCGGTCTGCACCTGGACCTCGAGGTTGAACAGGAAGCCGACGGCCTCCTCGCGGATCTGCCCCATCATCGACTGGAACATCGCGAAGCCCTCGCGCTGGTACTCGACGAGCGGGTCGCGCTGCGCCATCGCCCGCAGGCCGATGCCGTCCTTGAGGTAGTCCATCTCGTAGAGATGGTCGCGCCAGCGCCGGTCGATGACCGAGAGCACGACCCGCCGCTCGAGCTCGCGGGTCGCCTCGGTCCCCAGGCTCGCCTCGCGGCCCTGGTAGGCGACCTTGGCGTCGGAGACGAGCTCGCGCTTGAGCGCGGCGAGGGAGAGCCGGCCGCCGGCCTCCTCCAGGACCTCGTCCTTCGTGATCGAGACGGGGAACAGCGTGCGCAGCTCGGTCCAGAGCGCGTCGAGGTCCCAGGTCTCCGGCGAGCCGTCTCCGGCGCGCGAGTCGATGACATCGCCGACGACCTGGTCGAGGAACGACTGCACCCGGCCCTGGAGGTCGTCGCCCTCGAGGATGCGCCGGCGGTCGCCGTAGATGGCCTCGCGCTGGCGGTTCAGCACGTCGTCGTACTTGAGCACGTTCTTGCGGATCTCGGCGTTGCGCGCCTCGACCTGCGACTGGGCGCTGCGGATCGCCCGCGAGACCATCCGCGACTCGATCGCCGTGTCGTCCGGCGCGCCGCGCATGAGCACCTCGGCGGCGCCCGCGTTGAACAGGCGCATCAGGTCGTCCTGCAGCGAGAGGTAGAAGCGGCTCTCGCCGGGGTCGCCCTGGCGGCCGGAGCGGCCGCGGAGCTGGTTGTCGATGCGGCGCGACTCGTGCCGCTCGGTGCCGACGACGTAGAGCCCGCCGGCGTCGCGGACCTTCTCCGCCTCCGCCTCGACCTCGTCCTTGACCGCCTGGTAGACGGCGTCCCACTCCCGCTCGTACTCCTCCGGGGTCTCGATCGGCGACAGGCCCCGGTCGTGCATGCGGGCGACCGCGATGAACTCGGCGTTGCCGCCGAGCATGATGTCGGTGCCGCGGCCGGCCATGTTCGTCGCCACCGTGACGGCGCCGAGCCGACCGGCCTGGGCCACGATCGCCGCCTCGCGCGCGTGGTTCTTCGCGTTCAGCACCTCGTGCCGCACGCCCTTCTTCGCGAGCAGCCGGGAGAGCAGCTCGGACTTCTCGACCGAGGTGGTGCCGGCGAGCACCGGCTGGCCGGCGGCGTGGCGCTTCGCGATGTCCTCGACGACCTGCTCGAACTTCGCCTGCTCGTTCTTGTAGATGAGGTCGGACTGGTCGATGCGGATCATCGGCCGGTTCGTGGGGATCGGGACGACGCCGAGCTTGTAGGTCGACATGAACTCGGCCGCCTCGGTCTCGGCGGTGCCGGTCATCCCGGAGAGCTTCTCGTAGAGGCGGAAGTAGTTCTGCAGCGTGACGGTCGCGAGGGTCTGGTTCTCCGCCTTGACCTCGACGCCCTCCTTCGCCTCGATCGCCTGGTGGATGCCCTCGTTGTAGCGACGGCCCGCGAGGATGCGGCCGGTGTGCTCGTCGACGATGAGCACCTCGCCGTTCATCACGACGTAGTCCTTGTCGCGCTTGAACAGCGCACGGGCCTTGATCGCGTTGTTCAGGAAGGAGATGAGCGGCGTGTTCGCCGACTCGTAGAGGTTGTCGATGCCGAGGTGGTCCTCGACCTTCTCGATGCCGGGCTCGAGGACGCCGACCGTGCGCTTCTTCTCGTCGACCTCGTAGTCGGCGCCCTCGACGAGCCGCGTCGCGATCTTCGCGAACTCGCCGAACCAGCGGTTCGCCTCCCCGGAGGAGGGCCCGGAGATGATGAGCGGCGTGCGCGCCTCGTCGATCAGGATCGAGTCGACCTCGTCGACGATCGCGAACTGGTGGCCGCGCTGCACCATGTCGGAGGCCTGCCAGGCCATGTTGTCGCGGAGGTAGTCGAAGCCGAACTCGTTGTTCGTGCCGTAGGTGATGTCGGCGGCGTACTGCTCGCGGCGCTGCTCGGGGGTCTGCCCGGAGAGGATGCAGCCGGTCGTCATGCCGAGCGCGCGGTAGATGCGGCCCATCAGCTCGGACTGGTAGCTGGCGAGGTAGTCGTTGACGGTGACGATGTGGACGCCCTCACCGGGGATGGCGTTGAGGTAGGCGGCGAGCGTCGCGACCAGCGTCTTGCCCTCACCGGTCTTCATCTCGGCGATGTTCCCGTGGTGCAGCGCGCCGCCGCCCATCAGCTGCACGTCGAAGTGCCGCATGCCGAGCGTGCGCTTGCCCGCCTCGCGCACCGCGGCGAAGGCCTCCGGCATCAGCTCGTCGAGGGTCTCCCCCGCGGCGTAGCGCTGCCGGAACTCGGCGGTCTCCTCGCGCAGCTCCTCGTCGGTGAGGTCCTCGAAGTGCGCCTCGAGCGCGTTCACCTGCTCGGCGACCCGCTCCAGCCTGCGCAGCGTGCGGCCTTCGCCGACTCGGAGAACACGTTCGAGCACGTTCGCCACGGATCAACTCCTAACCGAGGGCGCGCCTGCGCCAGTCGTGGAGTCTACCGGCTCGCCCTCCGCGCACGCTGGCCGACCGCCGAGTCCGCCTCCGAGGCCTCCGCGTCGAGCGCGATGACCCCGTAGGCCCAGCCCTTGCGGCGGTAGACGACGCTCGGCCGGTCGGTCTCGGCGTCGATGAACAGGAAGAAGTCGTGCCCGACGAGCTCCATGTGGTCGACGGCGTCGTCGGCCGTCATGGTCGCGGCGGGGAAGAGCTTGCGACGGATCACCACCGGCGACCACTCCGGCTCGGCCTCCGGCTGGACGGGCACCGAGCCGGTGGCGACGGCCTGCAGCACCTCGACGCTCGCCGGCGTGACGTCGACGGCGCGGAAGCCCTCCGCCGTCGCGTCGTGCAGCGAGACCGGCCGGTGGCGACCGCGGTGCACCTTGCGGCGGTCCTTGGCCCCGCGCACGCGCTCCAGCAGCCGGCCGTGCGCCAGGTCGAACGCGGCGTACTTGTCGGCGGCCGCCGCCTCCGCCCGCACCAGCGGGCCGGGCCCGACGAGGGTCAGCTCGACGCGGTCGTCGCCCGAGGAGCCCTTGCCCGCGGCGTGTCTCGTCACCTTGATCTGCAGCGCGATCGCCCGGTCGGCGAGCGCGGCGATCTTCTCGGCCTTCTCGGCGGCGTACTCCCGGAAGCGGTCCGGGACGTCGAGGCCCTTGGCGGTGAGCGAGATGTCCATGGTTGCCCTCCTCGTGCGCCGCGCCGGGGGTCCAGCGTCTCGCGCTGTTCGGGCCACGCTAGACCCTCGCCCTGCATTTGTCACGGACGACCGGCGGACGGCCGCACGGCTACTCGAGCGGCGCGGCCACCGGCGCGTCGCGGCGCTCGACGCGGCCCTCGGAACGGCGGCCGAGCCGCCGCAGCCCGAGCGAGGTGACGCGCAGCATGGCCTCGGCGATGATCGACATCGTCATCTTCGACGCACCGGCCTCGCGCTCCGCGAAGACGATCGGGACCTCGGTCACGCCGCCGCCGAGGTCGAGCACGCGCACCGTCATCTCCACCTGGAAGTAGTAGCCGTGGGAGCGGATCGACTCCAGGGCGAGCTCCCGCAGCGCCTCGGCCCGGTAGACCCGGTAGCCCGCGGTGACGTCGGCGACCCGGATGCGCAGGATGCGACGCGCATAGCCGTTCGCCGCGCGGCTGAGCAGCTCGCGGTGCCGAGGCCAGTCGACCGTGCGCCCGCCTGGCACCCAGCGGGACCCGATGACGAGGTCCGTGCCCGGCCGCGCGGCCGCCGCGAGCATCTCCGGCAGGGTCTCCGGCGGGTGGGAGCCGTCGGCGTCCATCTGCACGAGGTAGCGGTATCCGCGCGCGAGCGCCGCCTCGTACCCCGCGCGGTAGGCGGGCCCGAGGCCCTCCTTGGCCGCCCGGTGGAGCACGCGCACGTGCGGGTCGGCGTCGGCGATCCGCTCCGCGAGCTCGCCGGTGCCGTCGGGGCTCGCGTCGTCGATCACCAGGATGTCGGCGTCGGGGACCGCGGCGCGGATGCGGTCGACGAGCGGCGGCAGGCTCGCCGCCTCGTTGTAGGTCGGGACCAGCACGATCGTGTCGGCGCCGCGCAGGTCTGCCGAGGTCCCATCGCCCACGCGGCGATCCTATTGACCTCCGCTGCGCGTCCGCCGAGCGTCGAGCCGGGGCGCGCAGACGGCCACCGCGGCCGCGACGGCGCCGCCGGCGGCATGGATCGCCCGCACCCCGTCCGCGATCGTCGCGCCGGTCGTCACGACGTCGTCGATCAGGACGAACACGCGACCGGCGAGCGAGCGGCGCGCTCGCAGGCGGCCGCCGGAGGCCAGCCGGTCCGCGCGGCCGAGCGTCTTCTGCGCCGGGCCGGCCGAGCGGGCGGCGAGCACCCGGGAGGCCGGCAGCCGCGCGGCGGCGACGATCTCGCGGACCGGGTCGAGGCCGCGGCGGCGCAGCGCCGCCGGGCGGCTCGGCACCCAGGCGAGCTCGACGCCGCCCGGGGGCCGGGCCGGCAGCGGTGCGAGCGGGCTCCCGACGGCCTGCAGCGCGCCGAGCAGCAGGCGCGCGAGCGGACGGGCGGCGTCCGTGCGGCCGTCGTCCTTGAGGGCGAGGAGCGCCGAACGGACGGGGCCCGCGTAGTCCGCCGCGGCGATCACGGGCACCCCGGGGCGCGCGTCGCAGCGAACGAGCCCGGGTCGGGCCGGCACGACCGCCGCCCGGCACGCCGGGCACAGCGCCCGGTCCGGCGTTCCGCAGCCGAGGCAGTCGACGGGCTGCACGACCGCCCAGGCGTCGAGCAGCGCCTCGCGGAGGACGCCGAGCAGTGCCCGGGCCGGACGCGTCGCCATCCCCGCATTGTGACGGGAACCCGGGGTGGCCGGCCCGTGCGGAGGTCGCTCCGGGGATCACCGGGGCCGGATCCGGGATGTGAGGGGTCGGGCCTCGCCGCGGCGCTACTGCTGGACGCCGAGGTAGACCGCGGTGATCCCGGTGTCGGTCCAGCCGTCGTTCCCGCCCGGCGCCAGCACCACGCCGTCGGCGAGCACGCGGACCCCGCCCGCGCCCCCGCGACCGCCCACCGCCACCGCGTCGGCCGGGAGCGGGCCGAGCGACGAGCCCGGCGCGCCGAGCCCGACGATCTGCGCGGTGCGCCCGTCCGTCGCGTCCGACACGACGACGAGCGAGCGGCTGTCGACCCAGGCGACCGAGGCGATCGGCCCGGTCACCGGCAGCTCGAGCGGTGGGTCGAGCGCCGTCGGCACCCCGTCCACCCGCACGATCCCGAGGACGAGCAGCCGCGGACCGGCCGGACTGCTCAGGCCCACGACGAGGCGGGTCGAGTCGCGCGACACCGCGAGCGCGACCACCGACGCGTCCGCGGGGATCGCGCTCGAGGCGAGCCCGGCCGCGCCGCCGTTCGCGTCGAACGCCTCGAGCGGGCTGCCGACGCCGGCCGACCAGATCCAGCCGAAGCCGTCGAGCGACGGCGCGACCAGGCCGCCGCGCTCGTCGACGGGGCTCGCGCCCTCCGCCGTCGCACGTCGCACCACGCCGTCCGCCCCGAGCAGGGCCGCCGACCGCTGGTCCGCGGCGACCGTCGCCGCCACCGTGTCGGCCGCGACGACGGCGCTCGAGAGGCCCGGGATCGACACGATGCCGTCCGCTCCGGCGTGGCCGAAGTCCGAGGCGGTGCCGACCAGCACCGGCCCGCTCGCCGACGGGTCGATCTCCGCCGGCGCGCCGACCGGGTCGACCCGCAGCGGCACGCCGTCGGCGAGGATCGTGACGTCGGCGACGTCGAGCGAGGCGACCAGCTGCTGATGCATCCGATCGAGCTCGACCGGCGACGCGACCGCGGCCTGGCTGCTGAGGTCCACCGTCGCGCGTCCGCCGGCGACCACCACCGAGCGGGGTCCGAGGGTGGTGCCCACCGGGAAGTCGGTGACCACCGAGTGCCGGAGCCAGTCGTCCGGACCGCCCAGCAGCGCCGAGACGACGGCGCTCGGCGTGCTCGAACGCGCCGCGAACCAGCGCACGTCGGGCACCAGGTAGCGCCCCGACGGATCGAAGAAGTAGAGCGCGTACTGCGCGAACGCGCGCGCGAACGAGGCCTCGCCGAGCACCACGACGTTCGGCGCGGCGCTGATCCGCCACTCGCCGCCGACCTGCGCGAAGGAGAACTCCAGCGAGCGCGTGCCCGGCGTCCCGACCGCTCGGTAGCGCCCGGCCGAGTCCACCGCCGCGGCGGAGGGGAAGGCGTAGACGATGCGCGGCGCCGAGCCGGTGCCGGTCAGGGTCAGCTCGGGCGCGCCCGAGCGGATCGCGACGCCGGCGTTCGGGTCCCAGGTCTGGGCCAGCTGCGGGGTGAGGAACTGGCGGGCGACCTGGTAGTCGGCCTGCGGGGCGCGGACCGCCTGCATGAAGCCGTTCAGGATCCCGGTCGGATCGGCGCCGGCGACCGGGCCGTTCGGCGAGACGACGAACTCCGGGTCCAGCTCGTCCGCCGCGGGCCCGGCGACGACCGGCCCCGCGGTGGGGATGCCGCCGCAGCCGGCGAGCAGCAGCATGCCGGCGAGCGCCGTGCCGATCGCGCGCAGCGCGCGCGCCCCGCGGCTCATCGCCGCTCTCCCGAGCTCGCGACCCCGGTGTCGAGCGCCTCCGGCGGGGCCTCCGGCGGCAGCGGCAGCGGCGAGGACCGCAGCGCCATGCCCCGGGCCCGCGGGATCGTCAGCCGGAAGCAGGAGCCCTGCCCCGGCGCGCTCCACGCCTCGAGCCAGCCGCCGTGCAGCGCGGCGTCCTCGAGCGAGATGGCCAGCCCGAGGCCGGTGCCGCCGGTGGTGCGCTGCCGGGAGGGGTCGCCCCGCCAGAACCGGTCGAACACCCGGTCGAGGTGCTCGACCGCGATCCCGACGCCGTAGTCGCGCACGGCGATCGCCGCGGCGTTCGCGTCCGAGTCGACCCAGACCTCGATCGGCCGGCTCTCGCCGTGGTCGATCGCGTTCCCGATCAGGTTCGAGATGATCCGACGGATGCGGCGCGCATCGACCTCGGCCTCGAAGTGGCCGCCCTCCGCGACCAGCACCAGCTCCGAGCCGCGCTGCTCCGCCAGCGGCGTCATCGACGCGACCGTGTCCTCGGCGAGCCGGGCGACGTTGACGCGGTCGTACTCCATCTCGACGGCGCCGGCGTCGAAGCGGGACATCTCCAGCAGGTCGCCCAGCAGCTGCTCGAAGCGCAGGATCTGGGTGTGCAGCAGCTCGACCGTCCGCGCCGTGTCCGGATCGAACGCCGTGCTGCGGTCCCGGAGCACGTCGCCCGCGAGCCGGATCGTGGTCAGCGGCGTGCGCAGCTCGTGCGAGACGTCGGAGACGAAGCGCTGCTGCACGGTGGAGAGCTCGGCGAGCCGGGTGATCTGGCCTCGCAGGCTCTCCGCCATGCCGTTGAACGACCGGGCGAGCGTCGCGAGCACGTCGTCGCCGCGCACCGGCAGCCGCACGTCGAGCTCCCCCGCCGCCAGTCGGCGGCTGGTCGCCGCGGCGACCTGGACCGGGCCGACCACGAGTCGCACCACGAGGAAGGTGACGGCGCCGATCAGCGCGATCAGCGCGAGCCCGGCGCCGGCGAGCGCGAACTGGATCGTCGAGAGCGTCTGCTCGGTGTCGGAGATGTCATAGACGAGGAAGAGCTGGTAGCGGACGCCCTGGATCTCGAGCATCGATCCCGTGACGATCGCCGGCGCGAGCGAGCCGTCGGCGCGCGGGAGCCCGGTCGACTGCGAGTAGACCCTGCCCTCGGCGTCCGCGGCGAGCGCGTCCCGCAGCTCGGTCGAGACCACCTGGTCGAGGATCCCGTCGAGGCTGCGCGAGTTCGACTGGGCGGACGAGCCGGGCACGTCCTGACCCGGGGCGAGGACCAGCGCGTAGGAGGTCGAGTCGGAGGTCGTCGCCGCGGCGCTCAGGATGACCCGGACGCCCTCGTAGAGCGCGGCGTCCGGCTCCACGTCGCCCTGGTCGACGGAGGCGTCGAAGCTGCGCTGCGCCGAGATCGTCGCGCTCTGGCTCAGCGTCACCAGCTGGGTGCGGCGCGCGTCGAGCAGGCTCTGGCTGATGCTGAGCTCGATCGTGACCCCGACGGCCGCGGCCGCGATCGCCGACAGCACGATCGTCATCGAGATGGTCCGCAGCGCCAGCGAGGTGCGCCATGCGCGGACCAGGCTGCGCCACCACAGCCGAGGGTCGACCCAGCGGGGCATCGCGCCGCGCTCAGCTCCCCGCGCGGTAGCCGACCCCGCGGACGGTCGTGACGAGCCTCGGGTTGTCCGGGTCCTCCTCGATCTTCGCGCGGAGGCGCTGCACGTGCACGTTCACCAGGCGGGTGTCCGCCTTGTACTGGTAGCCCCAGACCTGCTCCAGCAGCATCTCGCGGGTGAACACCTGCTCCGGCTTCAGCGCGAGCGCGAGCAGCAGCTCGAACTCGAGCGGCGTGAGGTTGATCCGCTCCGACCCGCGCCGCACCTCGTGGCCGACGACGTCGAGCTCGAGGTCGCCGATGCGCACGATGTCGCTCGAGGGCCGGGTCACCGGGCGCAGCCGGGTGCGGATCCGCGCGACGAGCTCCTTCGTGTTGAAGGGCTTCGGGACGTAGTCGTCCGCGCCGGCCTCGAGACCGGCGACGACGTCGATGGTGTCGGTCTTCGCCGTCAGCATGATGATCGGCACGCCCGACTCGTCGCGGATCCGCGCGCACACCTGGACGCCGTCGCGGCCGGGGAGCATCACGTCGAGCAGGATCAGGTCCGGCCGCTCGGCGTGGAACGCGTCGAGCGCCTTCGCGCCGTCGGCGCAGAACGCGACGTCGTACTCCTCCGCGCGGAGGACGATGCCGATCATCTCCGCGAGTGCCGGGTCGTCGTCGACCACCAGGATGCGTGCGTTCACCATGCCTCGTCAGCCTCGTCCACAGGTTCGCACCAGCGTAGCCGAGCGGGGCCGCGGGAGTTGGGAGGGCGCTGGACGGGCGGCGGCCCCGATCGAGACAAGCCGCAATGATCCGACACATCGCTCTCAGGCTCCGCTAAGGTTCCCATCGGTTCCATCCCCTAAGGAAAGGCAGCAACGTGTCTGAACCAGTCCTGGCCGACTCCGATGTCGCGCTCGACAAGACCCCCTCCCTCGGCAAGCGCCTCGCCGCCGAGGTCGCCGGCACGGCTCTGCTCGTGTTCTCCGTGCTCGGCGCCGCGCTGTTCTTCCAGGCCGGGTCCCTCGTCCCGTTCTCGGTCGGCTTCGCGGTGCTCGCCGGCGCCTACGCCTTCGGGCACATCTCCGGCGGCCACTTCAACCCGGCCGTGACGGTCGGCGCCGCGGTCGGCGGCCGGTTCGCCTGGCGCGACGTCCTGCCCTACGTCATCGCACAGGTCGTCGGCGGCGTCATCGCCTCGAGCATCGTGTTCGGCGTCCTCGCCGACGGCCCGGCGGGGCTGCTCGACTCGGCGACCGGCAGCGGCTTCGCCTCGAACGGCTTCGGCGACCACTCGCCGGGCGGCTTCGGGCTGTGGGCCGTGCTCGGCCTCGAGGCCGCGGTGACGTTCTTCTTCCTGCTCGTCATCCTCGGCGTCACCGACCGCCGCGCCCCCTCGGGCTTCGCCCCGCTCGCGATCGGCCTCGCCCTCGGCGTGTTCCACTTCATCGCGATCCCGGTGTCGAACGCCTCGCTCAACCCGGCGCGCTCGATCGCGACCGCGGTGTACGGCGGCGCCTGGCCGTGGGAGCAGATCTGGGTGTTCATCGTCGGCCCGCTGGTCGGCGCGATCGTCGCCGGCCTGCTCTACCGGCCGCTGATCGGCGAGCGCCTCGCCGCCCGGGCGGCCGCCGCCGCGGCCTGAGCCCGATCACGACGAACGCCCCCGAGCCTGCTCGGGGGCGTTCGTCGTCGGTCGCGGACGGCCGCGCCGTCGCGACCCACGCGCCTCAGTAGCGGTAGTGGTCCAGCTTGTACGGCCCCTCGACCGGCACGCCGATGTAGTCGGCCTGCTCCTTCGTGAGGACCGTGAGGTCGGCGCCGAGCGCCGGCAGGTGCAGGCGGGCGACCTTCTCGTCGAGGTGCTTCGGCAGCACGAAGACCTGGTTCGGGTACTCGCCCTGCTTCGTGTAGAGCTCGAGCTGCGCGAGGACCTGGTTCGTGAAGGAGTTCGACATGACGAACGACGGGTGGCCGGTCGCGTTGCCGAGGTTCATCAGCCGGCCCTCGGAGAGCACCAGGATCGAGCGGCCGTTCGGCAGGCGCCACTCGTCGACCTGCGGCTTGATCGTGACCTTCGTCGCGCCCTCGAGCGCCTCGAGGCCGGCCATGTCGATCTCGTTGTCGAAGTGGCCGACGTTCGCGATGACCGCGAGGTGCTTCATCGCGAGCATGTGGTCGACCGTGACGACCCCGAAGTTGCCGGTGGACGTGATGACGAAGTCGACCTCGCCGATGACGTCGTCGAGCCGCGCGACCTGGAAGCCGTCCATCGCCGCCTGCAGCGCGTTGATCGGATCGATCTCCGAGACGATGACGCGCGCGCCCTGGCCGCGCAGCGCCTCCGCGGAGCCCTTGCCGACGTCGCCGTAGCCGCAGACGAACGCGACCTTGCCGCCCATCAGGATGTCGGTCGCCCGGTTGATCCCGTCCGGGAGCGAGTGCCGGATGCCGTACTTGTTGTCGAACTTGGACTTGGTGACCGAGTCGTTGACATTGATGGCCGGGAAGCGGAGCTCGCCCTTCTTCGCGAACTCGTAGAGGCGGTGCACGCCCGTCGTCGTCTCCTCCGTGACGCCCTTGATCTCCGCGGCGATCCGGGTCCAGCGATCCGGGGAGACCTCGAGGGAGGCGCGCAGCGTGTCGAGGATGACCGACCACTCGTGCGAGTCGCCGGCGGCCGCCTGCGGCACCGCTCCGGCCGCCTCGAAGTCGGCGCCCCGGTGGACGAGCAGCGTCGCGTCGCCGCCGTCGTCGAGGATCATGTTCGGGCCAATCCAGTCCGCGCCCGCGGCGGCGGCCTCCGCGCTCCAGTCGAAGATCTGCTCGGTGCACCACCAGTACTCCTCGAGCGTCTCGCCCTTCCAGGCGAACACCGGCGTGCCGCTCGGCGCGTCGACGGTGCCGTTCGGGCCGACGACGACCGCGGCGGCCGCGTCGTCCTGGGTCGAGAAGATGTTGCAGCTCGCCCAGCGCACCCGGGCGCCGAGCGTGACGAGCGTCTCGATGAGGACGGCGGTCTGCACGGTCATGTGCAGCGATCCCGCGATCCGGGCTCCGGCGAGCGGCTTCGAGGCGCCGAACTCCTGGCGCAGTGACATGAGGCCGGGCATCTCGTGCTCGGCGAGGCGGATCTGGTGCCGGCCGGCCTCGGCGAGAGCGAGGTCGGCGACGCGGTGGGAGACGGCGGTGGAGGCTGAGGTCACGCCTGCAATTGTCGCATGCCGACCCGGGTCATCAGCCACCCGCGGGGCGGCGCGGTGCGCTCGGCGTGGCGGGCGCACAGATCGTAGGAATGCGGCTCCGGCTCGGTCGAGAGCGGCCCGAGCACGGCCATCTGATCCGCGTACACATAGGTCAGCGTCGCGATCGCCTCGTCGTCGCACCCCACCCGACTGCACCGTCTCGCGCTCACGCGACCGCACCCTCCCAGGCCCTTTCGGATGAACGTACACTCGACGCGTGGCCCTGCCCGCACGACGCTCCGTCCGACGCGGCCATCCCGCGAGTCGACACGGGCGCGGGATGCGCAACGTGGTGAGCGGACCCGTGCTCCCGCCCCTGACGACCCGGATCATCCTGTTCGAGTCGACCGTCGCCTCGATGGCGGAGTACCTCACCGACCTCTGGCCGGAGGAGCTGTCGGATGTCCGCTTCGAGGTCGCCGGACTGCCGGCCGGGCACGTCTCGGACGAGGGGGTGGACCGCTGGCAGGTCGACCGCGCGAACCGCCGCGTCGTGCTCTATCGCGTGCCGATCGAGCGCCTCACCCGGTTCCACGTCCGCGACGAGTACCACCTGGTGCTCGTCATCGAGTCCTGCGTCGTGCGCGCCGTCGCGGAGCTGCTCGGCAAGGATCCCTGGGACCTCGCCCCCGAGCGGTTCCGGCACTTCTGACGGCGGGCCGTCGTCAGCCGCGGCCCATGCCGCGATAGGCCCAGCCCGCCGCTCGCCACGTGGCGGGATCGAGGACGTTCCGGCCGTCGACGATCGTCGGCGAGTCGCCGGCCGTGGCGCGCAGGGTCACGGGGTCGAGCCCTCGGTAGTCCGCCCATTCGGTGAGCAGCACGACGACGGCCGCGCCCCGGACCGCCTCGGCGGCCGTCGCGACGTATCCGAGCCGCGGATACCGCCCTCGCGCGTTGTCGAGCGCCGCCGGGTCGGTGGCGACGACGTCGACGCCGAGGCCGTGCAGCCGGACCGCGATGTCGAGCGCCGGCGAGTCGCGGATGTCGTCGGAGTCCGGCTTGAACGCGAGGCCGAGCACCGCGACGCGGTCGTCGGAGCGGCGCTCCCCGAGCGCGTCGAGGACGAGCTCGACGACCCGGTCGCGGCGACGGAGGTTGATCGCGTCGACCTCCCTCAGGAAGGCGAGCGAGTCGCCGAGACCGAGCTCCTCCGCGCGGGCCGCGAAGGCGCGGATGTCCTTCGGCAGGCAGCCGCCGCCGAAGCCGACGCCGGCGTTCAGGAAGCGCCGGCCGATCCTCGCGTCCAGTCCGATCGCGTCCGCGAGCGTCGTGACGTCGGCGCCGGTCGCCTCCGCGATCTCCGCCATCGCGTTGATGAAGGAGATCTTCGTCGCCAGGAACGCGTTCGCGGAGACCTTGACGAGCTCGGCGGTCGCCCAGTCGGTCACGATGCGCGGCGTCCCGCGCGCGATCATGGGCGCGTACACCGCGTCGATGGCTGCGACCTCCGGTCGGCCCTCGAGCGTCGGCTCGACGCCGGCCGCCCCGGGTCGCACCCCGTAGACCAGCCGATCGGGCTCGAGCGTGTCGCGCACCGCGAAGCCCTCGCGGAGGAACTCCGGGTTCCAGACGAGCGCCGACCCGGCGCCCTCGAGCGCCTCCGCCAGCCGCGCCGCGGTGCCGACCGGCACGGTCGACTTGCCGACCACGACGGAGCCGGGACGCGCGATCGCGGCGAGCGCCGCCACCGCCGCGTCGACGTGGACGACGTCGGCGGCCCAGCCGCCGGCGACCTGGGGAGTGCCGACCGTGACGAAGTGCACCTCCGCGTCGCGGACCTGCTCGATCCCGGTTGCGAACCGCAGGCGCCCGCCGGCGAGCTGCTCGCGGAGCAGGGCCTCGAAACCCGGCTCGTGGAAGGGGGCCTCGCCCCGGCCGAGGCGCGCGATCTTCTCCTCGTCGACGTCGACGCCGATCACCTCGTGCCCGATCGATGCCATCGCAGCGGCGTGGACCGCTCCCAGATACCCGCACCCGATGACGCTGATCCTCATCGGCACGAGCCTAGCGAGGTCAGACGTGCACCCGTACCGGCTTGGCGAGCGCGGCCGGGGGCTGCAGCGGGAACTGGGCGACGAAGCCGTCGCCGCCCGCCCGGACGGCGGCGCGCAGGCCGGCGATCCCGGACAGCGAGTAGTCCTCGCCCGGCTCGAGCTCGGTGAGCACGGTCTCGCCCGCGGGGACCTTGACGACCGCGTCCCCGTCGGGACCGGCCAGGGTGACGCTGCGGTCCTCGGCTGTGGGATTCGCCAGCGCGAGGACGACCTGCGGGGCGCGCGGCGCCGGGAGCGCCGCGCGGTCGCCGAGCGCTCCGGCCGGCGAGTACCAGGCGAAGTCGGTGCCGGCCGGGGTGGCGACCGAGGCCCGCACCGCCCCGACGAGCGGCTCGGACGCGGTGACGACGATCGTGTAGTCGCCGGGCGCGACGCGCTCGATCGGGGTCTCCGACACGGCGCCCGCCGCGAGCTCGACCGTGAACGACTCCGCCTCCGGCTCGGTCGGCTGCGCGTCCGCATGCGCGTCCGTCGGCGCCGAGGCCTCGACGGTGCGCGGGTTCCCCAGGGCGTCGGCGAGCGTCGATCCGGTCGGCACCAGCGCGACGGTCGCGGTGGTCGCCCGGCCGCTCGGCGCGAACAGCCGCAGCGTCGGCATCGTGTCGTCCTGGTCGGCCGGCGTCGTGTTGATGCCGGCGAGGGCGGTCTCACCGGCGACGGCGATGCCGGGGATCACGAGCGCCGGGGACGGGTCCTGCGCCCCGATCAGGTCGACGCCGCCCGGCGTGAGCGTGCGGATGATCGACTGCTGCAGGAAGACCGCGACGTTCCCGCCGGTGCTGCGGACGCCGATGACCGGGGCGCGCTGCTCGAGCGAGAAGCCGCTGACCGGCACGACTCGCTGGGAGCCGGCCGGCACCACGATGCCCGTGAGGCCGACGGCGTCGATCGCGCCGAGCTGACCCCGCAGGTCGAGGTCGACGACGGCCTCGACGCTGGACGGGTTGACGATGGTCAGGATGGAGGTGCGGCCGAGCTGGGTCGAGCCGCCGATGATCCAGGAGCGCAGCGCCGGCTGCTCGCACGACGTCGCGGCGTAGCCGACGATGCCGCCGCCCTGGTTCGCGGGGATGCGGCTGCTCTGGACGCCGGCGACGACCGGCGCCTCCCCGTCGACCGGCACCACCAGCCCCAGTCGCGGCGCGAGCGACGAGCCCCCGATCCCGGCGTCCGACTGGGCGATCGCCGAGGTGGTCAGTCGTCCCGACTCGGCGAGGAAGTCGACCTGGGGCGCGGTGCCGACCGGCGTCGCCTGGCTCGCGTTCTGTCCCGAGTCGTCGGCGAGCCGCAGCAGCGGGCCCGGGCAGACCAGGACCTGGGTGGCCGGCTCGGGCTGCACGACGACGACCGGCGGGGCGACCGACCAGCTCGGCGGGGTGACGAAGAGCGCCGCGATCGCGACCACGACCGCGATCGCGACGCCGACGATGCCGCCGGACGCCCGCGCGCTCCAGACGGCGACCGATCGCGCCGAGATCCGGGCACGCGGCTCGGCGTCCGGCTCGTCCAGCTCGGGGGCCGGCGGGGCGCCGGCACTCGGATCGGTCATCGTGCGTCCCCTTCCCGGCCCACGGCCGCTCGCACCCGGCGCCGCCGGGTGGTCGGGATCGCCAGCAGGATCGCCAGCGCGATCACGACGATCTGGATCACCGCCGTGATCGCGCCGAGCGGCGTGTCCCACGGACCGGGGCCGCCCTGGACCGGGGCCGGCTCGGCGCCGGGCGCCCGCTGCCAGAGCATGCCCTGGGCGGTCGGCCCGACCGCGACGACCTCGGGCCGCGCGGAGATCGCGTCGATCGCGCGGAGGTAGGCGGGCGAATCGGTGCCCGAGGCGTCGAGCAGGAGGTAGTCGACGCCGAGCTCGTCGAGGGTCGGGGCGAGGTCCATGCCGCTGGCCGAGACCAGGTTGCCGGCGAGCACGGCGACGCGCTCCTGCTCCGGTCCGACCGCGGTGCGCGTGGTCTGCAGCGTCAGCACCCGCTCGGCGAGCGGTCCTGCGCCGCGGTGGAGGATCGCGGTCACCGCGTCCTCCCCGCGGGCCGCGAGCTCGAGCGTGCCGACCTCGGGGCGCGCCGCCGACTCCGCGACGACGACCGCGGGCAGCACCCGGCCGTTGCTCGGCTCGAGCGCGGTGCGGCCGTTCGCCGCCGCGAGGCCGAGCGGCACCGCGGCGAGGACGACGCCCAGCGCGGCGACGAGCGCCGGCACCGGCGCGAAGCGGCCGAGGGCGTCGAGCCCGACGGCGGTCGCCGCGAGCAGGCCGAGCCAGTACAGGCTGAGACCGCTGCCCGCCCAGATCGCCGCCGCCTCGCCGCCGACCAGCGCGACGGCGAGGTGCGCCGAGCCGACGGCGGTGAGCAGGCCGGCGGCGGCGATGACGAGCCCGGGGATCGCGCGCTCGCCGCCGCGGAGGAACAGCGCGAGCAGCGCGATCACCGCGAGCGGCGCGACCGAGACGGCGAGCACGATCGAGCCCGGGACGCCGACCAGCCAGGGCACGCCGGCCGCCTGCGCGAACGTCGACCAGCCGGCAGCGTCGGCCGTCGGCGAGCCGAGCAGCAGCTCGAGAGTGCGGGGCGTCTCGCGCACGACCGGCACGCCGGGATCCGCGAGCAGCGCGAACGGCGTGCCGCGCGCGAACTGCTGGATCACCAGCGGGGCGAACACCGTGGCCGCGGGGACGACGATCGTCACCAGCCGGTGGATGCGGTGCGGCTGCAGGACGATGAGCAGCGCCAGCAGCACCACGAGCGCGGGGACGAGCACCGGGGCGGAGGCGGCGACCGCAGCGAACAGCAGGCCGGCGACGGCGGCCATCGACCAGGAGCGCCGGGCGTCGAGCACCGCGAGGGCGAGCCAGGGCAGCAGCACGTGCGCCACGACCGCGCCGAGCTGGCCGCTCGCGATCCCGGCGAGCAGCGGGGGCGCCGCGGCCCAGCCGATCGCCGCCACCGTTGGACCCCAGCCGGTGCGGGCGACGCGGGCGGCGGCGAACCAGGCGCCGAGCGCCGAAAGCGGCATCGCGACGACCACGACGACGACGATCGCGAAGGAGGGCGACCACCAGGTCGTCGAGCCGAGCAGGGCGAGCACGGAGTTGAACGGATCGGCCGCGCCGAGATAGCCGCCGTCCTCGAGGCGCCAGCGGACGCCGAGCGACTCCCACAGGTCGCCGACTCCGCCGAGCGGGACGAGCGCGCCGCCGGCGATCGCCGACGCCCCGAACAGCCGGCCGAACGCGGCCGCCGAGGCGATCGCCGCCAGCAGCACCGCCCAGCCGCCGCCCGCGGCGAAGAACGACGGGCGCACTCGCTCCTCGACCGGATGGTCGACGCGGTTCGCCTCGATCGCGCGCTCGCGCTCCCGGAGCTCGCGGGCGTCGCGGCCGCGCACGCGGAACGGCGCGATCGCGGCCCAGCCGCTCGAGCGCGTCCTCGCGATGCTCGCCCGCGCGCCGACGACGGAGCCGTCGAACATCGCCGCGATCGCCGCGACGAGCTCGCCGGGTGCCATCCCCGGCCGCTTCGCGAGCACCTGCCAGAGTGCGATCAGCACCCCGAGCGGCAGCAGCGACAGCCAGAGCAGCGGCACCAGGGCGGCCGGCGCGTAGGAGAGACGGCGGTGGTACTGGGCGCGGCGACGGATGAGGTTCCGCGTGCCGCTCGCGAGCGAGGGCCGGCCGAACAGCTCGACCGGACCGGCGGCCGCGACCCGGGCGCCGGCGACCCGCTCGACGCGGTGACCCGCGAGCCGCGCGCGGACGCCGAGGTCGAGCCCCGCGTCGACCGTCGGCAGCCCGCCGTCGAAGCCGCCGAGCTGCTGCCAGACGTCCACCCGCACGAGCATCCCGGGCGCGGCGACGCCGAGCACGTCGGTGGTCCGGTCGTGCTGGGCCTGGTCGAGCTCGGAGTTGACGAGCTGGATGGAGGCGCCGGTGCCGGTGATCGTCTCGCCGAAGCCGAGGATCACCTCGGGCGAGTCCCAGCGCACCAGCTTGGGCCCGGCGACGACGACGGACGGCGAGACCTCGACGGCCGCGAGCAGCGCCTCGAGCGCGCGCGGGTGCGCGGCGTTGTCGTGACCGAGGAACCAGTACCAGTCACTCGGCTCGGGCCCCGCCGAGCGGGCGAGCGCGAGGTCGACGACCTGCGCGAGCGATCCCTTCCCGGCGCTCGCGACCAGCGCGTCCGGCAGCTGCGCGCGCAGCGTCGCGAGCGAGGCGTCGCTCGAGGCCGCGTCGATCGCGAGGATGCGATCCGGCGCCCGGGTCTGCGCCCGCAGCGCGCCGATGGTCGCCGGCAGGTACTGCGCGCCGTTCCGGGCGACGAGGATCGCGGTCACGGAAGTCATACGGGTCCGAGACTAGGCGGGAGGGGTCGTCCGGGCCGGCCGGACACGCACGGCGCGCGGAACGCTCAGGCGCGCCGCCGCAGGCGCCGGCGCTCGCGCTCAGAGAGGCCGCCCCAGATGCCGAAGCGCTCGTCGTTCTGCAGGGCGTACTCGAGGCACTGCGCCTTCACCTCGCAGGACGTGCAGATCCGCTTCGCGTCGCGGGTCGAGCCGCCCTTCTCCGGGAAGAACGCCTCCGGGTCGGTCTGCGCGCAGAGCGCGTCGACCTGCCACGCGAGCGGGCTGTCGTCGTCGTCCTCGATCGGCCGCCGCACGCCCGGCACGCCGAGGCGGACGGGATCGACGAACCAGTCGCCGGGCACGGACCCGCGGATGCTGCTCGCCATCACCACTCCTTCGTCCCCGGCCCGACTCGGAATCGAGTCGCGGATAATTACACCGCTGTAGTTCGTCCGCGTCAAGTCATCGGGCTATACCGTCCGACGCCGCGCCGAGCGCGGTGCGACACGCCGGGCACGGGGAACCCGCGCCGGTTCAGCGGGCGACGTACAGCGAGCCGGCGCCGGAGGCGCGCAGCGTCCCCTCGTCGGCCGTCACGAGCACGGCCTCGCCGCGCACCACGCGCGTCGCGGAGCGCTCGCCCTCCAGGAGGAACGCGCCGTCCGTGCACAGCGCGATCGCCGGTCCCGCCAGCGGCAGCGCGAGCGCCCGGTCGGCGACCGCGAGCGAGAAGCCCGCCTCCGGGTCGGAGGGCTCGTACAGCAGCCCGCCGTCCGGCAGCGCGACCGGCTCGAGCCGAGGCAGCGGGACCGCGGCGCGCTGCACGATCCGCCCGAGCTCCGCGGCGTCGACGTGCTTCGGCGTCAGGCCGCCGCGCAGCACGTTGTCCGAGGCGCGCATGAGCTCGACGCCGACCCCGTCGAGGTAGGCGTGGACGTTGCCGGCCGGCAGGTAGAGCGCCTCCCCCGCGCGCAGCTCGAGATGGTGCAGCAGCAGCGCCGCGGCGATGCCCGGGTCCGCCGGGTGCAGCTCGGCGATCCGCGCGAGGTGCGGCGCGGCGGAGGGCTCGGCGGCCAGCCCGCGGCCCAGCGCGTCGACGATCGCGTCGACCTCGGGCCCGCCGGCCAGCAGCCAGACGAGCACGTCGCCGAGCGCCTCGTCGTCGACGAGGCGCTCGGTCAGCGGTGCGACGGCGTCGGCGAGGTCCCCGGCCGCCGCGATGCGCTCGGCGTCCCGGCGTGCCTCGGCCGCCGGGCGGAACCCGCTCAGCGCCTCGAATCGCGGTGAGACGGCGACGAGGAGCTCGGGCTTCGGCAGCGGGTCGCGATAGTTGCGATGCCGCGCGTCGACCGGGATGCCCGCCAACTCCTCCCGCGCGAAGCCCTCCCTCGCCTGCTCGGCGCCGGGATGCGCCTGGAGCGACAGCGGCGCCCCGACCGCGAGCACCTTGAGCAGGAACGTGAGGTCGGGCACCGCATCCCGCAGGCTCTGCTCCGACCCGCTGATCCGCGCCGGCGAGCCGTGGTGCGCGCCGAGCCAGAGCTCCGCCTCGACGGCGTCCGTGGCGGGCCGGCCGAGCAGGGCGGTGATCGCGCCACGGCGGCCCCAGGCGTAGTCGCGGGGCTCGTTGCTGATGCCGACGAGCATGATCCAATCCTCTCGCAGTTCGTCCGTTGACCGAGTTCAGAGGGCCAGGGGCACGCGGTTCCGACCTCGAGCCTGCGGATACGATGTCCTGGTGCCATACGTCCATGCCACCGCCGACGTCGCCGAGTCCGCGAGTATCGGGGAGGGATCGAAGATCTGGCACTACGCGCAGGTCCGTGAGGACGCCCGGCTCGGCGAGAACTGCATCGTGGGCCGGGGCGCCTACATCGGCACCGGCGTGGAGCTCGGGGACAACTGCAAGGTGCAGAACTATGCGCTCGTCTACGAGCCGGCGAGGCTCGCGAACGGCGTCTTCATCGGCCCGGCGGTCGTCCTGACGAACGACCACTTCCCCCGCGCGATCAACCCGGACGGCTCGATCAAGTCGGCGCACGACTGGGAGGCCGTCGGCGTCACGATCGAGGAGGGCGCGTCCATCGGCGCGAGCGCGACCTGCGTCGCCCCGGTGACGATCGGCGCCTGGGCGCTCGTCGGCTCCGGCTCGGTGGTCGTGCGCGACGTCCCGTCCTTCGCGATCGTCGTCGGCTCGCCGGCCCGTCAGGTCGGCTGGGCCGGCAAGGCGGGGCATCCGCTCGAGGCCCGCGGCGACGGACGGTTCGTCTGTCCGGTGACGGGAGTGGAATACATCGAGACCGACGGCACCCTGAGCGAGGTCGAAGCATGAACGAGTTCATCCCAGCCGCGAAGCCGATCATCGGCGACGAGGAGCGCGCGGCGGTCGACGCGGTGCTGCGCAGCGGCATGGTGGCGCAGGGGCCCGAGGTGAAGGCGTTTGAGGAGGAGTTCTCCGCGCACTTCATGGACGGACGGCCCGCCGTCGCCGTCAACTCCGGCACGGCTGGACTGCACCTGGGACTGCTCGCCGCCGGAGTCGGTCCCGGCGACGAGGTGATCGTGCCGTCGTTCACCTTCGCGGCGACCGGCAACTCGGTCGCCCTCACGGGCGCCACCCCAGTCTTCGCCGACATCGAGCCCGAGACCTTCTCCCTCGATCCGGGTGCCGTCGAGGCCGCGATCACCCCGCGCACGAAGGGCATCCTCCCGGTGCATCTCTACGGGCACCCGGCGCGGATGCGGGAGCTCGCCGAGATCGCGGCGAGGCACGGCGTGGCGCTCTACGAGGACGCCGCGCAGGCGCACGGCGCATCGCTCGACGGGCGTCCGGTCGGGACCTTCGGCGAGTTCGCCATGTTCTCGCTGTACCCGACGAAGAACATGACCAGCGGCGAGGGCGGCATGGTCTCCACGGCCACGCCCGAGATCGCCCGCCGGATCCGCCTGCTCCGCAACCAGGGCATGGAGCGCCAGTACGAGAACGAGGTCGTCGGGTTCAACGCCCGGATGACCGACATCCATGCGGCGATCGGCCGCGTCCAGCTCACCAAGGTCGACGCCTGGACCGCCACGCGGCAGGCGAACGCCGCGTTCCTCGACGCGAACCTGCGGGGGGTCGTCGTGCCCCCGGTCGCCGACGGCGCGGTCCACGTCTACCACCAGTACACGATCCGAGTGCTGGAGGCCCGGGACGGCTTCGTGAAGGCGCTCCGCGAGGAGCATCAGATCGGCTCGGGCGTGTACTACCCCATCCCGAACCACCGGCTTCCCAGTCTCGCGCCCTACGCGCCGGGGCTCGACCTGCCGGTCACCGAGCAGGCCGCTCGCGAGGTGGTGTCCCTGCCCGTGCATCCCTCACTGAGCCGGGACGACCTCGAGCGGATCGTGGCCGCGGTGAACTCGCTGGCCGAGGCCGGCGCCTGATGGTGCTGCGCGCCGGCCTCGTCGGCCTCGGCGTCATGGGTCGCAACCACGCGCGGGTCCTCGGAAGCCTCGACGGCGTGGAGCTCGTCGGCGTCTACGATCCTGCGCCGAACGTCCCCGAGGCCGTGGAGGGCCGGCCCGTCGTCCGCGACCTCGATGAGCTGATCGCCCTCGGCATCGACTACGCAGTCGTCGCGGCCCCCACCGTCTACCATCTCGAGATCGGGCAGCGGCTCGCCGACGCGGGCATCCACGCCCTCATCGAGAAGCCGGTCGCCTCGACTGCGGCCGATGCCCGAACCCTGTGCGACCTCTTCACGGCGAAGGGACTGGTCGGCGGCGTGGGCCACATCGAGCGCTACAACCCGGCACTGCAGTCGGCGCGACGCAAGCTCGAGGAGGGTCTGGTCGGCGAGATCTACCAGATCGCGACGCGACGGCAGGGCCCCTTCCCCGGCCGGATCGCGGATGTGGGTGTGATCAAGGATCTCGCGAGCCACGACATCGATCTCACCGCCTGGGTGGCACAGCAGAGCTTCGTCTCCGTCAACGCCCGGACGACGCACCGTTCCGGTCGCCCGCACGAGGACATGGTCGTCGCGGTCGGGACGCTCTCCGGCGGCGCGATCACCTCGCACATCGTCAACTGGCTAACCCCCTACAAGGAGCGGATGACGGTCATCACCGGCGAGAAGGGCGTGCTCGTGGCGGACACGCTCACCGCCGACCTCGCCTACTACGAGAACGGTCGGATCCAGGTGGCCTGGGACCCGGCCGCGTTCCGCGGCGTCTCGGAGGGTGACATGACCCGCTTCGCGCTCGACCGTAAGGAGCCGCTGCGTGCCGAGCACGAGGCCTTCCGGGAGGCGGTCGCCATAGGCTCGACTGCAGGAATCGTGAGCTTCGACGAAGGCACTCGCGTGGTCGAGATCGCCGAACGCCTCGTCGAG
>MKVN01000030.1:68478-121298 GCA_001898855.1 Micrococcales bacterium 73-13 | reverse complement strand
ATCAGCGCCGTGTCGACCGACTGGAAGATGCCGAAGCCGAGCCCGGCGAGGAACGCGGTGACCATCCACGCCGTCAGATCGGGCCAGATCCACGGCACCAGGAAGCCGAGGCCGATGACCAGTCCCGAGGCGAGCACGAACGGCTTGCGGCGGCCGATCCGGTCGGAGAGCGGTCCGGAGACGACGATCGAGCCGACGATGCCGATCAGGCTCACGATGCCGAGCAGCGGGATCACGCTGCCGGGCTCGGCGATGCGGAAGTAGTCGGTGAGCAGGTAGTACTGGTAGCCGGTCACCGCGAAGTAGGCGGTGTAGAGCAGCAGGCGCCCGGTGAAGGCCCAGAAGAAGTCCGGATGCCGGACGGGGTCGACCCAGAACGTCCGGAGGAACCGCGGGAGGTCGAACGGCGGCGGGCGCATCGGCGTCGAGGAGCGATCGGGGTTGAAGGCGACGAACAGCGTGAGCATGACGAGCGCGGCCGCGGCGAACAGGACGTACCCGGCGGTGAGGCCGCCGAGGAACAGCGAGCCGAGGATCTGGCCGCCGAGCGCCCCGAGCATCAGGCCGATGCCGGACAGCGCGGCGAACGTCCCGCGCCGCTGCAGCGGCACCCGGTCCGGCAGGATCGCCGAGAGCGGTCCCTGGGCGATGTTGAAGGCGATCTGCACCAGGCTCCACGCGATGATCACGCCGACCAGCGTGCTCGCGAACGCGAGGCCGACCAGCGCGAGCGCGCCGGCGAAGGCGCCGAGGAGGATCCAGGGCGCGCGGCGGCCGAGCCGCGCGCGGGTGCGGTCGGAGATCTGGCCGGCGATCGGCTGCGCCACCATCGCGCAGAACGCGCCGATCGTCGTGACGAGCGCGAGGTTGGCGACCTTGTCCGTCTCGCCGAACAGCTGGGTGATCTGCTCCGGCAGCAGGATGGTCGGGACCGCGCCCCAGACCATGAAGATGCCGAGGTTGGCGGGGACGATCCACACCATGAGGCGGCGCAGGCCCTTGACCGGCGGCGGCGGGTCCTCGTTGCCTGCGGCCTCGGCGGCGAACGGGCGCCCCGTCGTCTCGCCGTGCCGCCCGGCCATGTCCGAGGTCATCGTCCGGCCTCCCCCCGCACTCGCCGCGGATGCGCTGGCGAACACGATAGGCCACCGGCGGGCCGGCCGGTGCGACCCGCTCCGCCTGGCGCTAGCCTGGTCGGGCGGGCCGGTGTGGCGGAATGGCAGACGCGACCGACTCAAAATCGGTTGCCCGAGAGGGCATGTGGGTTCGAGCCCCACCACCGGTACTCGGGGGCGTCGCGAAACCCCGGCTTCTTGCTCGCGAAGTTCAGCCGCGAAGAACGAGGGCCAGCGGGTCGCCGTCCTCTGCGTGGGTGTCGTCGATGTGGCCGCGGTTCACCGTGACGGCGAATGGGTCCGCGCTCGCTCCTATCCGTCGGCCGCGGCAGGGGCGGTGTTGTCGACGGAGGCGATCGCCCATCCGGCGCCCGTGTGCACGAGCTCGGCCCACGAGCCGGTCTCCACAGCGGGGTCGATGCCGGGCTGGATGCCGGCGAGCAACGGGCGGATCACCGCATCGTGGGTCACGACCACGACCGGTGCCGCGTCGCCGTCGTGGGTGAGGGCGTCGAGCGCCTGCATGGAACGGGCGAGCACGGCCTGTTCGTCCTCGACGCCGGGAGCGGCGTCGACGCTGCCCCACTGCCGGATCACGTCGGCTTTGACATGCCCGGTCCAGGGTCCGTAGTCGCGGTCGTTGAACGCGGGGTCGGCGTGGCTGATGACGCCGCTGGCTTCCGCGATGATCGCCGCGGTGCGCACCGCCCGCTGCAGCGGGCTGGACAGGACCCGGCGGATGCCGAGGGGTCGCAGGGCGGCTGCGGTGGCGCGCGCCTCCGCGACGCCGGTGTCGTCGAGCTCGGGGTCGGCGAGCCCACGCAGACGGCCCTCGGCGTTGAGCGCGGTTCGGCCGTGCCGGACGAGGATGACGCGGGACGGTTCGGCAGGCATCGATGGCTCCTGTCGTGGTCGTGGTCGCGGGCCGGAGGAGGGAGGCCCGATCTTGGAGAGGTCCCCCTCCCCGCTCGCCCATCGGTCGCGAACAGGACCTGCGGGGCACCGATGGCGCAGGTGCACCGGCCGCGGCTCGCCGCCCGGCGTCTCATCGACATCGAGATCAGGATCCATCGGCCGCTCGATGTCGTTGAGAACAAGGGCCTCCTAGGGATTCGCAGCGCGGAGCGGCTCAGAGCGCCGCGAGCCTGGGCACCACTCGCTCGCCCAGACGGGCGGCCCACTCCGTCGCGCGCTCGACCGGGTTGCGGACCTGGACCTGGGTGACGCCGAGGTCGGCGAGGGGCCGCATCCGCTCCACGAAGGCGTCCGGGTCCGCCGCGGGGTCGTCGAAGGCGAGCGCCGTGATGCGGATCTCCGCCGGGTCGCGGCCGAGGTCGGCGCAGTGCGCGCGGAGCACCTCGATCTTGTGCGCGACGACCTCGGGGGCCTCGGCGAAGATGTTCGCCTCGTCGGCGTACTGCGCGACCAGTCGCAGGGTCTTCCGCTCACCGTTGCCGCCGACCAGGATCGGCATCCGGCCGCGTGGCGGCGCCGGCCGGCAGATCGTCTCGGCGAGCTCCGTGAAGGGTCCGGAGAACGGGCCGTCGTCGTCGCTCCACATCTGGCCGGCGATCCGGATGAGCTCCTCGAGGCGCGCGAAGCGCTCGCCGAGCGGCGGGTACGGCACGCCGAGGCCGAGGTGCTCGCGCTCGTACCAGGCGGCCCCGACGCCGAAGAAGGCGCGACCGCCGGAGAGCACGTCGAGGGTCGTCGCGACCTTCACGAGGAGGGCGGGATAGCGGTAGGTGACCCCGGTGACGAGCGCGCCGAGTCGGAGCCGCCGGGTCAGGCCGGCGACGAAGCCGAGCGTCGTGTAGGCCTCGAGCATGGGCTCGGTCGGCGGCGCGAAGCGCTCCATCTGGAACCAGTGGTCCATCACGGTCAGCCGGTCGAAGCCGTGCTCCTCGACCGCGACGGCGAGCTCGGCGACGGTGTCCGCGATCGCGGTCTCGCCGCCCGACAGGCTGAAGTTCATGACGTGCACGCCGATGTCCATGGGGCGAGCCTAGCGAGGGCGCCCGGGGGGCTCCCGCCCAGGAGGCTGCGCCTAGCCCGCCCGCAGGAACGTGCCGAGCCCCCAGCGGTCGAAGTACGCGAGCACGACGGATGCCGCCTGGCCGCCGGCCATCGCGAAGCTCGCGCTCGAGCGCGACCCGGGCGGGGCCTCCTCCCCGGAGATCTCGAAGGCGAAGACGTCCCCGTCCCAGGGCTCGAGGTCGATCTCGAAGCCTCCGGTCGGTCCGAGGCGCCCGACCAGGCGATCCCCCTCCACGGACAGCACCAGGTCGCCGAAGTAGTCGTTGCGGTAGACGCCGGCGTAGGCGGAGAGGGCCGCTGGCGGCGCCGGGCTCGCGGGACGCCGGGCGTCGACGAGATCGCCGGCCGGGTCGAAGTAGTGCGAGAACACGGCCTCGTAGGCGGGGTACCAGTCGCGGGTCGAGGCGCCGTAGAGCACCACGTCGACGAACGTCGCGACGACCGCCTCGGCGGCGCCGACCGGCGAGCCGTTGGTGAGCGCGACGATGCCGAGGCCGAGCCCCGGCAGCATCCGGTAGTTCGTCCCGGTGCCGGTCAGGAACGCGCCGGAGTGGGAGACGGTCGGCTGCCCGTTCAGCGAGGTGCCGACGTTGAAGCCGTAGCCGTACTCCCCGCCGCGCTCCCCCGGCGCCGACGGGTGCGAGCTGACGATCTGCCCGGAGACCGCCGGCAGCAGCGCCTCGGGCCGGATGAGCGGCGTGCCGTCGTGCTCGCCGTCGGCGAGCACGAGCTTCATCCACTCGGCGAGGTCGACGACGCTCGAGGAGGCGCCGCCGGCCGGGGCCTGGGGATCGGGCTCGCGCTGGAAGCGCGGGGCGAACGAGCCGTCGACGAGCGCGTTGATCGTCGCGCGGTCGGCCCTGGCCAGGTAGTCGTCGTAGCGGAAGCTCGTCGAGCCCATGCCGAGCGGCGCGAACAGCGTGTCCTCGGCGAGCTGCTCCCAGCTCGTGCCGGCCGCGGCGGCCGTCGCCTCGCCGGCGACCGTGATGCCGAAGTTCGAGTAGTTGTAGGAGCTGCGGAACGGCGCGAGCGGCAGCAGCCGGAGCCGGTCGAGGACGGTCGCGCGGTCGAAGCCGAGCGTCTCCAGGTCGTCCCCCGCCCCGGTGTACAGGCCCGATCGATGCGACATGTAGTCGCCGATGGTGCCGTGGTCGGTCACGTACGGGTCGCCGAGCGCGAAGCCGGGCAGCAGCTCGCGCACCGGCGTGTCCCAGGTCACCAGGCCGTCGGAGACGGCCTTGGCGATGACGGTGCCGGTCAGCGACTTGGACACCGAGGCGATCTGGAACACGGTGTCCGCGTCGACCGGCTCCTCCTTCCCGGCGACCTTCGTGCCGTAGCCCTCGGCGAGCACGGTCTCGCCGCCGGCGACGACCGCGACGGACATCCCCGGCACGCCGGAGCGCTCCAGCACGTCGCGGACGATGCCCGGCAGCGCGTCGAGCCCGCGCCGCAGGCCCGCCTGGAGCCCGCCGGGGATCGCGATCGCGTCGCCGGTCGGGCTGCCGTCGGCGACGTCGACGGCGATCGTCGACGCGGTCGGAGCCGCGGTCGCCGCGCAGGCGGCGAGCGGCGCCGCGACGAGCGCCGCGGCCGCGACGGCGAGGATCCTGTTGAGCGGTCGCATGCCGAGGCGTCAGTCGGCGTGCGCGCCGGACTCCCACACGGGCGGGGCGGCGTCGATCGCCTCGCCGACGTGGTGCACGCGGATGTCGTTCGTCGAGCCGGCGCGCCCCGGGGGGGTGCCGCTGATCACGACGACGGTGTCGCCGTTGTCGACCAGGTCGGAGGCGACGAGGAACTCGTCGACCTGGTGGACCATGGCGTCGGTGTCCCGTACCCGCTCCACGACGTGCGCCTGGATGCCCCAGATCAGCGCCATGCGGCGCTGGATCGCCTCGTGCGGGGTGAACGCGAGCATCGGGATCCGGGAGCGCAGCCGCGACATCCGGCGCGCGGAGTCGCCCGACTCGCTGAAGACGCAGAGGAAGCGGGCGCCGACGAACTCGGCGACCTCGGCCGCCGCGAGCGTGACAGCGCCGCCCTGGGAGCGCGGCTTCGTCCCGAGCGGGGGGATGCGGTCGAGTCCGTGCTCCTCGGTCGAGTCGACGATCCTCGCCATGGTCTGCACCGTGATGACCGGGTAGCGGCCGACGCTCGTCTCGCCGGAGAGCATGACCGCGTCGGCGCCGTCCAGGATCGCGTTCGCGACGTCGCTGGTCTCCGCGCGGGTCGGCACCGGGTTCTCGATCATCGACTCGAGCATCTGGGTCGCGACGATGACCGGCTTCGCCATCCGCCGCGCCTTGAGCACGATGTCCTTCTGCACGATCGGCACCGCCTCCAGCGGCAGCTCGACGCCGAGGTCGCCGCGGGCGACCATGATCGCGTCGAAGGCGGCGATGATCTCGTCGATCGCCTCGACCGCCTGCGGCTTCTCGATCTTCGCGATGACCGGCAGCCGGATGCCCTCCTCGGCCATGATCTCGTGCACCCGGTCGACGTCGGCGGCGCTGCGCACGAAGGACAGTGCGATGAAGTCGGCGCCGAGCCGGAGGCCCCAGCGCAGGTCCGCCTCGTCCTTCTCGGAGAGGGCGGGGACGTTCACGGCGACGCCGGGGAGGTTGATGCCCTTGTTGTCGGAGACCGGTCCGCCGACGGCGACCCTGGTGACGACGCGGACGCCGTCGGTCGAGACGACCTGGACGCGGACCTTGCCGTCGTCGATGAGCAGGAAGTCGCCGGCCGAGACGTCCTGCGGGAGGCCCTTGAACGTCGTGCCGACGAGCTCCCTGGTGCCGAGCACGTCCTCGGTCGTGATGGTCAGGACGTCGCCGACGGCGAGCTCGTGCGGGCCGTCCGCGAAGCGGCCGAGCCGGATCTTCGGGCCCTGCAGGTCGACCAGGACGCCGACGTTGCGCCCGGCGTCGGCGGCCGCGCGGCGCAGGTTCCGATAGACCTCCTCGTGCACCTCGTAGGTGCCGTGGCTGAGGTTCATCCGGGCGACGTCGACGCCCGCCTCGAGGATCGCCAGGATGTTGTCGTAGCTGCTCGTGGCCGGGCCGAGGGTGGCCACGATCTTCGCGCGTCGCATGGTTCTCCGCTCGGTGTTGGGTGCGCTCGTCCGCCGGGCTCAGACCGCGATGGCGCGGTCGCTCGGCCGGATCGGGAACGGCAGCGAGGTGGTGCCCTGGAGGTGCCGGTCGATCGCGGCCGCCGCGGCGCGGCCCTCGGCGATGGCCCACACGATGAGCGACTGGCCGCGCCCGGCGTCGCCGGCGACGAACACGCCGGAGGCGCTCGTCTCGTAGGCGTCGTCGCGGTCGAAGGCACCGCGCTCGGTCACCGGCAGCGGGAACTGCTCCGCGACGGTGCCGGTCTCCGGACCCTCGAAGCCCATCGCGATGAGGACCAGGTCCGCCGGCAGCTCGCGCTCGGTGCCCGAGCGCGGGACGCGCCGCCCGTCGACGTACTCGGTCTCGGCGACCCGGAGCGCCGCGACCTCGCCGGCCCCGTTGCCGATGAACTCGACCGTGGACGCGAGGAAGCTGCGCTCCCCGCCCTCCTCGTGGGCGCTGGAGACCTCGAAGACATGCGGCATCATCGGCCACGGCTCGCCGGAGGGCCGCTCCGAGGGGGGACGCCGCCCGATCGCGAGGTTCGTCACCGAGCGGGCGCCCTGGCGGTGCGCCGTCCCGATGCAGTCGGCTCCGGTGTCGCCGCCGCCGATCACGACGACGTGCTTGCCCTCGGCCGTGATCTGGCCGGGCACCTGGTCGCCGGCGATCGCCTTGTTCGACTCGACGAGGTAGTCCATCGCGAAGTGGACGCCGAGCAGGTCGCGGCCCGGGATGGGCAGGTCGCGCGGCACGGTCGCCCCGGTGGCGACCAGCACCGCGTCGTAGCGCTCGCGCAGCTCGGCCCAGGACAGGTCGACGCCGATCTCGACGCCGGCGCGGAAGCGGGTCCCCTCGGCCTGCATCTGGGCGACGCGCAGGTCGACCTGCCGCTTCTCCAGCTTGAAGTCGGGGATGCCGTAGCGCAGCAGCCCGCCGATCCGGTCGTCGCGCTCGTACACCGCGACGGTGTGACCGGCACGGGTGAGCTGCTGGGCGGCGGCGAGCCCGGCCGGGCCGGAGCCGACGATCGCGACCGTCTTGCCGGTGAGGCGCTCCGGCGGATGCGGCTGCACCCAGCCGTTCTGCCAGGCCTGCTCGGCGATCGCCGCCTCGATCTGCTTGATCGTCACCGCGGGCTGGTTGATGCCGAGCACGCAGGAGGACTCGCAGGGCGCCGGGCAGAGCTTGCCGGTGAACTCCGGGAAGTTGTTCGTCAGGTGCAGCCGCTCGATCGCCTGCAGCCCCTCGCCGAGCCGGGTGAGGTCGTTCCACTCCGGGATCAGGTTCCCGAGCGGGCAGCCCTGGTGGCAGAACGGGACGCCGCAGTCCATGCACCGGCTCGCCTGGCGCCGGATGAGCGCCTGGTCGGTCGGCTCGTACACCTCGCGCCAGTCCATCAGGCGGATCGGGATGGGCCGTCGCGGGGTGGTCTCCCGCTCGCGCAGCTTCAGGAACCCCTTCGGATCAGCCATTGGTGACCTCCAGGATCCGGCTCCAGGTGATCTCGCCGTCGGGGTCGAGCCCCTCGTCGATCGCCTGCTGCCGGGTCTCCAGGACCGCCGCGTAGTCGCGCGGCAGCACCTTGACGAAGCGCTCCACGGTCGTCCCCCAGTCGTCGAGCAGTCGCTGCGCGAGCGCCGAGTCGGTCTCCTCGCGGTGGCGCTCGATGAGGTCCCGGAGGATCTCGGCGTCGGCGCCCTCGATCGGCAGCAGCTCGAGTTCGCCGGAGGCGAGCGCCTCCTGGTTGACGCGCTCCCGCTTGAGCCCGTTGACGTACGCGACGCCGCCGGACATGCCGGCGCCGAGGTTGCGTCCGACGCCGCCGAGGATGACCGCGAGGCCGCCGGTCATGTACTCCAGCGCGTGGTCGCCGACGCCCTCGACGACCGCCGTGGCGCCGGAGTTGCGCACCAGGAAGCGCTCGCCGACCAGGCCGCGGAGGAACATCGTGCCGCTCGTCGCGCCGTAGCCGATGACGTTGCCGGCGATGACGTTCTTCTCCGCGGCGAACACGCTCGCGCGGTCCGGCCGCACGACGATCTCGCCGCCGGAGAGGCCCTTGCCGACGTAGTCGTTCGCGTCGCCCTCGAGGTGGATGCGGATGCCGGCGGGCAGGAAGGCGCCGAGCGACTGGCCCGCGGTGCCGCGCAGCTGGATCGAGATGGTGCCGGCCGGCAGCCCGTGCTCGCCGTGCCGGACGGTGACCTCGTGGCCGAGCATGGTGCCGACCGCGCGCTCGGTGTTCCGGATCGGCAGCTCGATCGACACCGGCTCGCGGCGCTGCAGGGCGGGCGCGGCGAGCTCGAGCAGCCGCACGTCGAAGTGCTGGTCGATCTCGTGGTCCTGGCCGGTGGTGCTGCGCCGCGCCTCGGACTCGGCGAAGTCGCCGCCGGCGAACACCGGGCCGAGGTCGAGCCCGTCGGCCTTCCAGTGCGCGACGGCGCGGTCGACGTCGAGCAGGTCGGCGCGGCCGATCGCCTCGTCGAGGCTGCGGAAGCCGAGCTCCGCGAGCAGCTCGCGGACCTCCTGGGCGAGGTACTCGAAGAACGTCTCGACGAACTCGGGCCGGCCGCTGAACCGGGCGCGCAGCTCCGGGTTCTGCGTCGCGACGCCGACCGGGCAGGTGTCCAGGTGGCAGACCCGCATCAGGATGCAGCCGGAGACCACCAGGGGCGCGGTCGCGAAGCCGTACTCCTCCGCGCCGAGCAGCGCCGCGACCACGACGTCCCGCCCGGTCTTCATCTGGCCGTCGACCTGGACGACGACGCGCTCGCGCATGCCGTTCAGCATGAGCGTCTGCTGCGCCTCGGCGAGGCCGATCTCCCACGGGGTGCCGGCGTGCTTGAGCGAGCCGAGCGGCGAGGCGCCGGTCCCGCCGTCGTGCCCGGAGACCAGGATCACGTCGGCCTTCGCCTTCGCGACGCCCGCCGCGACCGCGCCGATGCCGGACTGGCTGACCAGCTTGACGTGCACCCGGGCCGAGGGGTTGGCCCGCTTCACGTCGAAGATGAGCTGCTTGAGGTCCTCGATCGAGTAGATGTCGTGGTGCGGCGGCGGCGAGATGAGGCCGACCCCGGCGGTGCCGTGCCGGGTGCGCGCGATCCACGGGTAGACCTTGGTCGCCGGCAGCTGGCCGCCCTCGCCGGGCTTGGCGCCCTGGGCCATCTTGATCTGGATGTCGGTCGCGTGCGTCAGGTACATCGAGGTGACGCCGAACCGGCCGGAGGCGACCTGCTTGATCGCGCTGCGGCGCTCCGGGTCCAGCAGCCGATCGACGTCCTCGCCGCCCTCGCCGGTGTTCGACCGGCCGCCGAGGCGGTTCATCGCGATCGCGAGCGTCTCGTGCGCCTCGCGGGAGATGGAGCCGTAGCTCATCGCGCCGGTGTTGAACCGCTTGACGATCTCGGAGATCGACTCCACCTCGTCGATCGGCACCGGGGTGCGCTGCTCGGTGCGCAGCCGGAACAGGCCGCGCAGCGTCATCAGCCGCTCCGACTGGTCGTCGATCAGGCGCGTGTAGTCGCGGAACACGTCGTAGCGCCGCTCGCGCGTCGCGTGCTGCAGGCGGAACACCGTCTCCGGGTTGAACAGGTGCGGCGGGCCCTCGCGGCGCCACTGGTACTCGCCGCCGACCTCGAGCCGCTCGTGGGCGAAGGCGGCGACGTCCTTCGGGTAGGCGCGCTCGTGCCTGGCGGCGGCCTCGGCCGCGATGACCTCCATCCCGACGCCGCCGAGGAGCGAGCGGGTGCCGGTGAAGTACTCGTCGACGAACTCCTGGGACAGCCCGATCGCCTCGAAGCACTGGGCGCCCGCGTAGGAGGACACCGTGGAGATGCCCATCTTCGACATGACCTTGAGCACGCCCTTGCCGAGCGCCTTGATCAGGTTCCGGACGGCCTGCTCGGGCGCGATGCCCTCGATCATGCCCCGGCGGGCGAGGTCCTCCGCGGTCTCCATCGCGAGGTACGGGTTGACCGCCGAGGCGCCGTAGCCGATCAGCAGCGCCACGTGGTGCACCTCGCGCACGTCGCCCGCCTCGACGATGAGGCCGGTGCGCATCCGGGTGCCGGCGCGGATCAGGTGGTGGTGCACCGCGGACAGCGAGAGCAGCGACGGGATCGGGGCGTAGTCCTTGTCCGAGTCCCGGTCGGAGAGCACGATGAACTCCGCGCCGCCCTCGATCGCCCGGTCCGCCTCGGCGCACATCTCGCGGAGCCGGTGCTCGATGTCCTGGTCCTTGCGTAGCACGTCGTAGAGGCCGCGGATGGTGACCGCGCGACCGCTGCGGCGGCCGTCGATGTGCTGGATCTTCGCGAGCTCGTCGTTGTCGATGACCGGGAAGGTCAGCGAGACCTGCCTGGCGTGCTCGGGGGTTGCCGCGAGCAGGTTCCGCTCCGGTCCGAGCCCGGTGCGCATCGAGGTGACGACCTCCTCGCGGATCGAGTCGAGCGGCGGGTTCGTCACCTGGGCGAACTGCTGGGTGAAGTAGTCGAACAGCGTGCGCGGCCGGTCGGAGAGCACCGCGACCGGGGTGTCCGAGCCCATCGCGCCGAGCGGCTCGGCGCCGGTGCGCGCCATCGGCGTGATGAGGATGCGCACCTCCTCTTCGGTGTAGCCGAAGGTGCGCTGCCGGCGTGCGACGGACAGCGGCGTGTGCACGATGTGCTCGCGCTCCGGCAGGTCGGCGAGCGCGATCCGCGAGGCGGCGAGCCACTCCTGGTAGGGCGCCGCGTTCGCGAGCTCGGACTTGATCTCCTCGTCCTCGATGATGCGCCCGGCGGCCGTGTCGACCAGGAACATCCGGCCCGGCCGCAGCCGCCCCTTGCGCACGACGCGCGCCGGGTCGATCGCGTGCACGCCGATCTCGCTGGCGAGCACGACGAGGCCCTCGTCGGTCACCAGGTAGCGGCTCGGCCGCAGCCCGTTGCGGTCGAGCGTGCCGCCGACCAGGGTGCCGTCGGTGAAGACCAGCGCGGCGGGGCCGTCCCACGGCTCCATGAGCATCGAGTGGTACTCGTAGAACGCGCGCCGCGCCGGGTCGACGTCGATCCGGTTCTCGTAGGCCTCGGGGACGCACATCATCATGGCGTGCGGCAGCGAGCGGCCGGCGAGCACGAGCAGCTCGACGACCTCGTCCAGGCTCGCCGAGTCGGAGGCGCCGGGCGCGTTGATCGGGAACAGCTGGCTCAGGTCGCCGAGCGCCTCGGACTGCAGCTGCGACTGGCGGGCGCGCATCCAGTTCCGGTTGCCCTGCACGGTATTGATCTCGCCGTTGTGCGCGAGCATCCGGAACGGCTGCGCGAGCGGCCAGGACGGGAACGTGTTCGTCGAGTACCGGGAGTGCACCAGCGCGAGCTTGGAGGCGAAGCGCTCGTCGGAGAGGTCCGGATAGAACGGCTCGAGCTGCAGCGTCGTCACCATGCCCTTGTAGACGAGCGTGCGCGACGACAGCGACGGGAAGTACACCTCGAAGGCGCGCTCGGCGCGCTTGCGCAGCCGGAACGCCTGGCGCTCGAGCTCGACGCCGCCGATCGGCCCGCCCTTCTCGCAGAGCCGCGTCGAGGCGAGGAGGAGCTGCTCGATGTGCGGCATCGCATCGCGGGCGAGCTGGCCGAGCGCGTCCGGGACGGTCGGCACCTCGCGCCAGCCGAGCACGCTCAGCTGCTCCTGACGGGCGAGCCGGTCGATGCCGGCCTTGACCGCCTCGCGCTCCTCGGCGTCGGTCGGCAGGAAGGCGAGGCCGACCGCGTAGCGGCCGGCGGCGGGCAGCTCGATGCCGGCGACCGCGCGCAGGAAGGCGTCCGGGATCTGGGTGATGATCCCGGCGCCGTCGCCGGTGCCGGCGTCGGAGCCGACGGCGCCGCGGTGCTCGAGGTGGCGCAGCGCGTCGAGGGCGGTGGCGATGATGTCGTGCCCGGCGGTGCCGCGCAGCGTCGCGACCATCGCGAGCCCGCAGGCGTCCTTCTCGAACCGGGGGTCGTACAGGCCGGTGGCCTCCGGCAGCGCGGAGAACCGCCGATACGGCGACGCAGTGAGACCCATGGCAACCGTCCTCACGACTGGGGAACTGGGATGGGGCGGCACTGACCCATGGAGGTGGAAATCGGGTGGCCGGACGCCTCCCGCCAGATTCCGGCCCCGCTTGTGGCGGGCCGTCCTACTTCGCGGTGGTCGGCGCGAAATCGGCGTCCGAATACGTGTCCTCGGATTCTACCCCAGCGTCCTTCCCTCGCCATTCGCGCCCGGGCCGGTAGGGGCTCGCCTCGCGCCCGGTGTGGCGGATCGACTGCGTGATCCAGATCACGACGCCGAGCAGGATCGCCGCGATGGCGCCCCAGTCGTTGATGCGCAGGCCGAGCACGATCTCGCTCGGGTCCAGGCGGATCGCCTCCAGCCAGGACCGTCCGATGCCGTACCAGACCAGGTAGAGCGCGAACACCCGGCCCCACTGCAGCCGGAGCCTCCGCTCGAGCAGCAGCAGCGCGGCAGCCCCGACGAGGTTCCAGATCATCTCGTAGAGGAACGTCGGGGTGAACAGCACGCCCTCCGGGAAGCCGACCGGGTACGCCGGGTTCGACGCGTCGATCTCCAGGCCCCACGGCAGGGTCGTCGGGATGCCGAACAGCTCGTGGTTGAACCAGTTGCCGAAGCGCCCCAGCGCCTGCGCGATGAGCAGGCCGGGCGCGAGGGCGTCGGCGAAGCTCAGGAAGCGGATGCCGCTCATCCGGCAGCCGATGAACGCGCCGACGCCGCCGAGCACGAGCGCGCCGAAGATGGCGCCGCCGCCGTCCCAGATCCGGATGACCGCCCACGGGTCGGCGCCCGGGTAGAAGAAGTCGGTGGGGTGGGTGAGCACGTGCCAGGCGCGCGCGCCGACGATGCCGAGCGGCACCGCCCAGATGACGATGTCGATGATCGCCCACGGCTCCACGCCCCGCCGGCGCAGCCGCGCCTCGGTCAGCCAGATCGCCGCCACGATCCCCGCCAGGATGCACAGCGCGTACATGTGGATGCTGATGACCGTGCCGGAGCCGAGGAACGGCAGCCATTGCCCGATCGGGATGCTGATCGGGATCTGCCACTCGGTGGGCGGGCTCGGGATGCTGAGGGGCAGCACGCTCGCGAGGGTCACCGGGAGAGTCTATCCGCGCGGGGCTGACAGGCGCCGCGCGGCTCGATTATGGTCGAGGCATGAGCGCCGTCCCTCCCGGCTGGTACCCGGACCCCGCCGGCGTCCCCGGCCAGCGCTGGTGGGACGGGGTCCGCTGGAGCGAGGCGCGCGCCGCCGCGGCCCCGGTCCGGCCGCCGGAGCCGCCGCGCGCCCCGGACGGCACCAGCCCGCACACCGTCTGGATCTGGCTGATCGTCGCCGGCTACGGCCTGCAGGCGCTGCTGACGGTGCCGTTCCTGGTGCAGTTCGGTCATGTCTATCCCTCCTTCGTCGGCTCGATCCTCGGGGAGGCGGTGCGCGCCCCCCGCGGCACGATGGGGCCGGAGATCGCCGGCGAGGTGCTCCGCATGACCGGCGGGGTGCTCGCGACGGTGTTCGTCGTCGTCGCGGTCGGCTGGCTGCTCGTCGCCGCCGGCATCGTGTTCGCCTGGCTGGACTGGCGCGAGCTCGGGCGGCGCGGCGTGGTGCGCCCGTTCCACTGGGCGTACGCGTTCTTCGCGCTCGTGGGCGGCGGCGCGCTCGTCTACGTGATCGGACGCTCGGTCATCGTCCGGCGCCGCACCGGCAGCGGCTGGGCGCCGATGTGGGCGATGATCGCGATCATGGCGGCGGTGTTCGTCGGCGGGCTGATCTGGTCGGTGCTGCTGCTCGGGAGCGTGTTCGAGTCGATCTCGACGAGCATGCACTCGTTCGAGTCGATCGCGTCCGCGGCGCTCAGCGTCCGCTGAGCTCCGCGGCGATCCCGGCGGCGCCCGCCGCCCCGTCGCGCCGGATGGCGCGCACGATCGCCGAGCCGACGATCGCACCGTCCGCGTAGCCCCAGACCTCCTCGACCTGCGGCCGGGTCGAGATGCCGATGCCGACGTAGACGCGCTCGCCGCCCGCGGCTCGGATCCGCGGCACGAGCGCCCTGGCCGCCGCGTCGAGGTCCTCGCGCGCGCCGGTCACCCCCATCGTGCTGACCGCGTACACCCAGCCTCGGCTGGCCGAGGCGATCAGCCGCAGGCGCTCGTCGGTCGAGGTCGGCGCCGCCAGGAACACCCGGTCGAGGCCCGTCCGGTCGCTGGTGGCGATCCAGTCGGCCGCGGCGTCGGGCGTGATGTCCGGGGTGATCAGCCCGGTGCCGCCGGCGGCGGCGAGCTCGTCCGCGAAGCGGTCGACGCCGTGCTGCAGCACCGGGTTCCAGTAGGTCATGACGTAGACCGGCGCGGTCGAGCGCTCGCGGATCGCGGCGACCGCCTCGAACACCATCGGGATGCGGAACCCGGCTTCCAGCGCCGCGTTGGTCGCCTCCTGGATGACCGGGCCGTCCATCACCGGATCGGAGTACGGGATCCCGAGCTCCAGCGCGGTGACCCCGTGCTCCAGCAGCGCGACGGCGGCGTCGACGCTGCCCTGCAGATCGGGGAAGCCGACCGGGAGGTAGCCGACCAGCTCTCGCGGCGATGTCATCCGACGGCCCCCTCGTCGAACAGGCCGAACCATCGGCCGGCGGTGGTCATGTCCTTGTCGCCGCGACCGGAGAGGCTCACCAGGATGATCGAGTCCGGGCCGAGCTCCCGGCCGAGGCGCATCGCCCCGGCGAGCGCGTGCGCCGACTCGATCGCCGGGATGATGCCCTCGGTGCGCGAGAGCAGGCGCAGCGCGTCCATCGCCTCGGTGTCGGTCGCCGGCAGGTACTCGGCGCGGCCGATGTCGGCGAGCCAGGCGTGCTCGGGGCCCACGCCCGGGTAGTCGAGGCCGGCGCTGATCGAGTGCGACTCGATCGTCTGGCCGTCCTCGTCCTGGAGCACGTAGGTCCGCGCGCCGTGCAGCACGCCGGGCCGGCCGCGCTCGATGGAGGCGGCGTGCCGCTCGGTGTCGACGCCCTCCCCCGCCGCCTCGTAGCCGATCAGCCGCACGCCGGGGTCGTCGAGGAAGGCGTCGAAGATGCCGATCGCGTTCGATCCCCCGCCGACGCAGGCGACGACGGCGTCCGGGAGCCGGCCGGTCAGCCCGAGCACCTGCTCGCGGGCCTCCTCGCCGATGATCTTCTGGAAGTCGCGGACCATCGCCGGGAACGGATGCGGGCCGGCCGCGGTGCCGAAGATGTAGTTCGTCGCCTCGACGCTCGCGACCCAGTCCCGGTAGGCCTCGTTGATCGCGTCCTTGAGCGTCCGGCTGCCGGTGGTCACCGGCACCACCTCGGCGCCGAGCAGGCGCATCCGCGCGACGTTCAGCGCCTGGCGCTGCGTGTCGACCTCGCCCATGTAGATCGTGCAGTCGAAGCCGAACAGGGCCGCGGCGGTCGCCGTCGCGACGCCGTGCTGGCCGGCACCCGTCTCGGCGATCACGCGGGTCTTGCCGAGGCGCCGGGTCAGCAGCGCCTGGCCGAGCACGTTGTTGATCTTGTGCGAGCCGGTGTGGTTGAGGTCCTCGCGCTTCAGGATGATCCGCGCGCCGCCGGCGTGCTCGGCGAAGCGGGGGACCTCGGTGATGATCGAGGGGCGGCCGCTGTAGCTCGCGTGCAGCTCGGCGAGCTCGGCCTGGGCGGCCGGGTCGAGGCGCATCGCCTCGTAGGCGGCGGTGAGCTCGTCGATCGCGGCGATCAGGCTCTCCGGCATGTAGCGTCCGCCGTACTCGCCGAAGAACGGGCCGCGCTCGTCTCGAAGTCCCATCTCATCCCTCCAGGAACGATCGGACGGCCGTCGCGGGGTCGCCGCCGGTGACCAGGGCCTCGCCGACCAGCACCGCGTCGGCGCCGTCGGCCCGGTAGCGGGCGACGTCCTGCGCGGTCCGCACCGCCGACTCCGCGACGCGGATCGCGTCCGGCGGGAAGTCGTCCGCGAGCCGGCCGAACAGCTCCGGATCGAGCTCGAACGTCGTCAGGTCCCGCGCGTTGACGCCGACCAGGCGGGCCCCGACCTCGCCCGCACGGTCGAGCTCCTCGGCGTCGTGCGCCTCGACGAGCGGCGTCATGCCGAGTTCGCCGATGAAGGCGTGCAGCCGGGCGAGCACCGGCTGGTCGAGGGCGGCGACGATGAGCAGCACGAGGTCGGCGCCGGCGGCGCGCGCCTCGAGGATCTGGTACTCGTTGCCGATGAAGTCCTTCCGGAGCACCGGCAGGCCGACCGCCTCCCGGACGGCGCGCAGGTCGGAGAGCGAGCCGCCGAAGCGTCGGCCCTCGGTCAGGACGCTGATCGCGGAGGCGCCGCCGGCCTCGTAGGCGCGGGCGAGCTCCGTCGGGTCGGGGATCTCGGCGAGTGCGCCCCGGCTCGGGCTGGCGCGCTTGATCTCCGCGATGACGTGCACGGCGTCGCGCGGCGCGAGCGCGGCGAGCGCGTCCCGCGGCGCGGGCGCGGCGATCGCCTGCGCCTCGAGCGTGCGCGCCGGGAGCCGCTGCGCGCGCGCCGCGGCGTCCTCGAGCGCACCCGCCATCAGCTCGGCGAGGAGGCCGGAGCGCATCTCAGTGCTTCGACTTGACCTTGGCGCCGCCGACGCCGTAGCCGGCGGCCTTCATGATGCCGCCGACGATGAGCCCGACGACGAGCAGGCCCGCGGAGGCCCAGACCAGCCACAGCGTGCCGAGGCCCTGCGCCTCGAACCAGAACGCGAAGGTCCCGATGATGAACGCCACCAGGATGATGATGACGGCGGTCCAGGCGGCCGGCGAGTTGCCGTGGCCGGGGTCGTGCACTTCGTCGGTCATGGCAGCGAGTCTAGCGGGCGTCGTCGGTCGGGTCCTCGCCCGCCGACAGCGCGTCCCAGGTGTCCCGCGGGTCGACGCCGTGCTGCTCGCGCACCGTCCTGCGGCGCCGCGCCGAGGCCCACAGGTACCAGCCGAGGAACACGGCGACGACGATCGGCGCCGCGATGACGAACCAGAGGTCCACGGGGCCTACCGCCGCAGCGCGTTCGCGATCGCGATCGCCCGCAGCGGCGCGGCGGACTTGTTGACGGTCTCCTGGTGCTCGGTCTCCGGGTCCGAGTCGGCGACGAGCCCGGCGCCGGCCTGCACCGTCGCGATCCCGTCCCGGATCACCGCCGTGCGGATCGCGATCGCGAGGTCCGCGTCCCCGGCCAGGCCGAAGTAGCCGACCACGCCGCCGTAGACCCCGCGGGCGGTCGGCTCGAGCTCGTCGATGATCTCCAGCGCCCTCGGCTTCGGCGCTCCGGACAGGGTGCCGGCGGGGAAGGTCGCGCGGAACACGTCGATCGGCGTCGTGCCCTGGCGCATCTCCCCCTCGACCGTCGAGACGATGTGCATGATGTGGCTGAAGCGCTCCACGACCATGAACTCGGTCACCTCGACGGTGCCGGGCACCGCGACCTTCGACACGTCGTTCCTGGCGAGGTCGACCAGCATCAGGTGCTCGGCGCGCTCCTTCGGGTCGGCGAGCAGCTCCTCTGCGAGCGCCGCGTCCGCCTCCGGCGTCTCGCCGCGCGGCCGGGAGCCGGCGATCGGGTGCATCGTGATGTGGCCGGCGGTCACCTTCACGAGCGCCTCCGGGCTCGAGCCGACGATCGCGTACGGCTCCCCAGAGGCGTCGGACAGGCTCAGCAGGTACATGTACGGGCTCGGGTTGAGCGCCCGCAGCACCCGGTAGACGTCGAGCGGGTCGGCCGCGCAGTCGGCGTCGAAGCGCTGCGAGATGACCACCTGGAACACGTCGCCGTCGCGGACGAACTCCTTCGAGCGGACGACGGCGGCCTCGTACTGCTCGCGGCTGCCGCGCGGCCGCGCCGACGGCGGCGTGGCGAGGTCGATCTGCGCCACGTCCGGCGCGCTCGGCCGCGCGAGCTCGGCCTCGAGCCGGTCGAGCCGGTCCTGGGCGTCGGCCCAGAGCGCCCGCGGGTCGGCGCCCGGCTCGTCGGCGAGCGCGCTCGCGATGAGCACGACGGTGCCGTAGCGGTGGTCGAGCACGACGAGCTCGCTGACGAACACGAAGGCCTGGCCGGGCACCTGGTGCTCGACGGGGGGCTGATGCGGCAGGTGCTCCAGCTGGCGCACCGCGTCCCAGCCGATGAAGCCGACCAGGCCGCCGGTCAGCGGGGGGTGCCCCTCCACGCGCGGGGTCGACCAGCGGCGGAAGACGGCGTCCAGCGCCGCCAGCGGCGGGAGGAACGCGGCTTCGCCGAGCGCCCGCTCCGCGGAGAGCCCTCCTGGCAGCCAGGCCGTCCGGCCCTCGTCCTGGGTGAGCACGCCGAAGCCGCCGACCCCGACGAACGACCAGCGCGACCAGATGCCGCCCTGCTCCGCGGACTCCAGGAGGAAGGTGCCGGGCCGGCCGGCGCCGAGCTTCCGGTAGATCCCGACCGGGGTCTCGGCGTCCGCGAAGCGCTCGCGCAGCACCGGGATGACCCGGTGGCCGGCGGCGAGGCTCGCCTCGAAGTCGGCGAAGGATGTGGTGGACACCCGACCATTCTCCCCCGCCGGCGCGGATTGCTCAGTACTGCGGCGGTGCCGACGTCTGCGCGCCGGGCGGCGGCCGGTAGCCGTAGCGGGCGGCCGCGTCGAAGCGGGCGCCGGCGGGGACCGGCTCGTCCACGAGCAGCACGATCAGGATGATCGAGCCCGCGAGCGGGATGAAGCCGAGGAAGTAGAACGCGCCGGAGCGGTTCGTGTCGTGCAGCCGACGGACCGCGACCGCGATCATCGGGATGATCATCGCGAGGTTCAGCAGCGGCACCCAGAACAGCAGCATGAAGAACAGGAAGGCGAACCAGTACTCGGATCGGCTGGCGCGCCCGTCGAAGGTCGCGTACTTGCTCCAGAACCGGCTCACCGCCTGGCCGAACGTCGCGCCGTAGAGCGGCTGGTCGAGCGGGACCTGCTGCTGGTACGGCGCGGCGTAGACCGCGGGGGCCGCGGGCTGCGGCGCCTCGACGTGCTCGGTCCACTGGGTGCCGTCCCACCAGCGTCGCCGGCCCGAGCCGTCGTCGTACCAATCCGGAGGCGTCGTGGTCATACCGGAACGCTAGCGGACCCGGCTCATGCCCCGCCGACCACGGGGTCGAGCGGGTCGACCTCGAAGCAGGAGCGCGCGCCGGTGTGGCAGGCCGGGCCGATCTGCTCCACGGTGACGAGCAGGGTGTCGCCGTCGCAGTCTAGCGCGGCGGCCCGGACGTACTGCACGTGGCCGCTGGTGTCGCCCTTGCGCCAGTACTCCTGGCGGCTGCGGCTCCAGTAGGTCACCCGGCCCTCCGTCAGGGTGCGCCGCAGCGCCTCCCGATCCATGTAGCCGAGCATCAGGACCTCGCCGCTGCCGGCGGCCTGGACGATCGCCGGCAGCAGCCCGTCGTCCTTGAATCGCGCGCGGTCGAGGACCGCCTCGACGTCGTCGCGTCCGTTCATCTCGACTCGCTCCGCTCGCTCGGTGGCCGGGGGTCGGCCCGGACGATGGCGCCGGCCGCGGCCAGCTCGGCCTTGACCTCGCCGACCGTCAGGATGCCGTCGTGGAACACGCTCGCCGCGAGCACCGCGTCGGCGCCGGCCGCGACGGCCGGCGGGAAGTGGCGCGCGGCGCCGGCCCCGCCGCTGGCGATGATCGGCACCCGGCTGATGGCGCGCATCGCGCCGATCAGCTCGAGGTCGAAGCCCTGCCTGGTGCCGTCGGCGTCGATCGAGTTGACGAGGAGCTCCCCCGCGCCGCGCTCGATCGCCTCCGCCGCCCAGGCGAGCGCGTCGAGCGCGGTCTCCTGGCGTCCGCCGTGCGTCGTGACGACGAAGCCCGACTCGGTCCGCCGGCTGCGTCGGACGTCGAGCGAGAGCACGAGCACCTGCGCGCCGAAGCGGTCGGCGATCTCGTCGACGAGCGCGGGGCGGGCGATCGCCGCCGAGTTGACGCCGACCTTGTCCGCCCCGTGCCCCTGCAGCCGGGCGACGTCCTCGACCGAGCGGACCCCGCCGCCGACCGTCAGCGGGATGAAGACCTGCTCCGCCGTCTGCCGCACGACGTCGTACATCGTCGCGCGGTCGTCGACCGTCGCGGACACGTCGAGGAACGTCAGCTCGTCGGCGCCCTCCGCGCCGTAGCGTCGCGCGAGCTCGACGGGGTCGCCGGCGTCGCGGAGGTTCTCGAAGTTGACCCCCTTGACGACCCGGCCGGCGGAGACGTCGAGGCAGGGGATCACGCGCATCGCGAGGGTCATCGCGTGCTCTCCCTTCCCGCGCCGGTCCGGGCGCGTCTCAGATCCTCGCGGCGTGGATCGCGGTGACCAGGATCGCCCGCGCGCCGACGGCGTACAGCTCGTCCATGACGTGGTTCGTGTCGGCGCGCGGCACCATCGCGCGGACCGCGACCCAGTCCGGGTCGTGCAGCGGCGACACCGTCGGCGACTCGATGCCGGGCGTGATCCGGGTCGCCGCCTCGAGCCTCGACTTCTCGACGTCGTAGTCGACGAGCACGTACTGCCGGGCGACGAGGACGCCGCGCAGCCGGTGCAGCAGGGTCGAGATCCCCGGCAGCGCCGGGTTCGCGCTGACCAGCACCGCCTCGGACTCCAGGATCACCGGGCCGAAGATCTCCAGGCCCTGGGCGCGCAGCGTCGAGCCGGTGCTCACCACGTCCGCCACCGCGTCGGCGACGCCGAGCTTGACCGAGGACTCCACCGCGCCGTCGAGGCCGACCATCTGCACCTGCACGCCGTTGCGGGCGAGGAAGTCCCCGACCAGGTTGACGTAGCTGGTGGCGACCCGCAGGCCGGCCAGCTCCGCCAGCCCGGCGAACGCCGCCGGCGGGCCCGCGAAGCGGAACGTCGAGTGCCCGAAGTCGAGGGCGGCGACCTCCTGCGCGGCGCTGCGCGAGTCGAGCAGCAGGTCCCGGCCGGTGATGCCGACGTCGAGCGCGCCCGAGCCGACGTAGGTCGCGATGTCGCGTGGGCGCAGGTAGAAGAACTCGACGTCGTTGCGCTCGTCGCGCACGGAGAGCGCGCGGGGGTCCCGCCGCTGCGCGTAGCCGGCCTCGTGGAGCATCTCCACGGCGGTCTCGGAGAGCGTGCCCTTGTTGGGCACCGCGATTCTCAGCATGGTCGCTGCCTTCTGGGTTCGGGGTCGGTGGGTCGGGCGTCGGCGATCAGAGATGTCGCCAGACGTCCTCCGGCTCGATCCCGGTCGCGAGCATGAGGACCTGCAGGTGATACAGCAGCTGCGAGATCTCGAGGGCCGCGTCGTCCTTCGACTCGTGCTCGGCGGCCATCCAGACCTCGGCGGCCTCCTCGACGATCTTCTTGCCGATCGCGTGCACGCCGGCGTCGAGCAGCGCGACCGTGCCGGAGCCCTCCGACCGTGCGGTCGCCTTCTCGCTGAGCTCGGCGTACAGCGCGTCGAAGGTCTTCACGGCATCCAGGGTACCGGGACTCTTCGCCCCAGGGCGCGGGCGGCTCAGGCGACGCGGAGGAGGTCGATGACGAAGATCAGGGTGCGGCCGGAGAGGCGGTGGCCGGCGCCCTCGGGGCCGTAGGCGAGCTCCGGCGGGATGACGAGCTGGCGGCGGCCGCCCACCCGCATGCCGGGGATGCCCTCCTGCCAGCCCGCGATGAGACCGGCGAGCGGGAACTCGATCGACTGGCCGCGGCCCCACGAGGAGTCGAACTCGGCGCCGGACTCGAAGTCCACCCCGACGTAGTGCACCTCGACCCGGTCCCCGGGCTTCGCCTCGGCGCCGTCGCCGACCTCGAGGTCGGTGATGACGAGCTCCTCGGGCTCGGGGCCCTCGATGAAGTCGATCTCGGGCTTGGTCTTCTCGCTCATGGTGGTCCAGCCTAGGAGACCCCGTCGGCTCGCGCGCGCAGGTCGAGGATCGCGGTTTGGCGGTCGGGACCGGTGCGGTAGGAGGCGCGATAGCCCGCGCGCCGGGCGGCGGCGGCCGCCGCGCGCCCCTGCCGGCGGCTGAGCTCGACGAGGACGCGGCCGCCGGGCGCGAGCCACTCGGCGGCGGCGTCGATGAGCTCGCGCACGTGGTCGAGGCCGTCGGCGCCGCCGAGCAGCGCGATCGCGGGCTCGTGCGCCCGTCGGTCGCTCGGGAGGAGCCCGAGCTCGTCGTCCGGGACGTAGGGCGGCACCGCCGCGATGACGACGATTCGGCCGCGCAGGCCGTCGGGCAGCCCGACGAGGCAGGCGGAGGCGTGGACGCCGGCGCCGGGCGGCAGGTTCTCCCCGGCCCGGCGCAGCGCGCCCGGGTCGATGTCGGCGGCGTGCACCTCGGCGGCCGGCAGCGCCGCCGCGACGGCCGCGGCGATCGGCGCGGCGCCCGCATAGGCCTCGAGCACGACCGGGTGCTCGTGCGCCGCCGCGGCGCGCACCGCGGCTCGCGCGAGGAGCCGAGAGCGCTGGCGCGGGACGAAGACGCCGGGTCCGACCGAGAGCCGCAGCCCGCCGAAGTCGACCCAGCCGACGAGGTGCTCGAGCGGCTCGCCGGCGACGCGGCGCGACACGAGCGCCTCGAGCTCGGCGCGGTCCCGGGCGGCGTCGAGCAGGATCGCCGCCTCGTCCTCCGCGAAGACCGATCCGGCGGCGCGCAGTCGGCCTGCGACGCGGTCCCGCTCGGCGCTAGTGCGCGTGGCTGCTCGCGATCTCGCGGAGCGCGTCGATCTCCGCCGCGGGGTCGGCGGCGCGGAACACGGCGGAGCCGGCGACGAACGTGTCGGCGCCGTGGTCGGCGGCGATCGCGATCGTGTCGCGGGTCACCCCGCCGTCGACCTGCAGCCAGACGTCGAGGTCGGTGCCCTGCAGCGCGGCGCGGACCGTCGCGACCTTCGGCATCACGTCGGCGATGAACGACTGGCCGCCGAAGCCGGGCTCGACCGTCATGACGAGCAGCTGGTCGAACGCCGGCAGCAGGTCCAGGTACGGCTCGACGGGCGTGCCGGGATTGATCGCGAGACCGGCCCTGGCGCCGGCGGCGCGCAGCGCTCCGGCGAGCCCCGCGAGGTCGTCGCCGGCGGCCTCGGCGGCCTCCGCGTGGAAGGTGACGCTCGCGGCGCCGAGCCTCGCGTAGCCGGGCGCCCAGCGGCCCGGCTCGTCGATCATCAGGTGCACGTCGAGCGGCACCGGGCTGGTCGCGGCGATCCGCTCGACCATCTGCGGGCCGAACGTGAGGTTCGGCACGAAGTGGTTGTCCATCACGTCGACGTGCACCAGGTCGGCGTTCGCGATCCGCGCGAGCTCGTCGGCCATGCGGGCGAAGTCCGCGGCGAGGATGGAGGGGTTGATGCGGACGCTCGCCATGCCACCACCGTATCGGGCCGCCCGCGGGCTCAGTCGGCGGTCCGCTCGAGCAGCTGGACGAACATCGCGTCGGTGCCGGTGCGGTGCGGCCAGAGCTGGGCGTGCGCGCCGGGTGCGAGGTCGAGCGGCTCGAGGGCGACGCGCTGCAGCGCCTCCCCGGTGTCCAGGGCGCGCACCCCCGGGTGCCTCCGCAGCGCCGCGGAGATCACGGCGCGGGTCTCGGCCGCGTGCGGCGAGCAGGTGACGTAGGCGACGAGGCCGCCGGGCCGCACCGCGGCGATCGCCGAGTCGAGCAGCCGCGACTGCAGCTCGCCGAGACCGGGCACGTCGGCCGGCTGCTTGCGCCAGCGCGCCTCGGGGCGGCGGCGGAGCGCGCCGAGGCCGGTGCAGGGCGCGTCGAGCAGCACCCGGTCGAAGGCGGCGGGCTCCCGCTCGCCGAGGGTCGTCCCGTCCGACTCGACCACCCGCACCGCATCGCCGAACGGGGCGAGCGCGCGGCGGACCAGGCCGACCCGCGCCGGGACGAGCTCGTTGGCGGTGAGCGAGGCGCCGCCGGCCGCCGCCTCGGCCGCGAGCAGGGCGGCCTTGCCGCCCGGACCCGCGCACAGGTCCAGCCAGCGCTCCCCGGGCTCGACGGGCCGTGCGCGGGAGAGCGCGAGCGCGGCGAGCTGGGAGCCCTCGTCCTGCACCCGGGCGCGACCGGCCGCGACGGGAGGCAGGCGGGTCGGGTCCCCGCCGGGCAGGATCGCGCCGACCGGCGAGTACGGGGCCGGTCGCGCGCCGCCGGCGAGCAGCTCGCCGGTGTCGGAGAGCCCGGGCAGCGCCGCGAGCGCGACCGCGGGCGCGACGTTGTCGGCGGCGAGCGCGGCCTCGAGCTCGTCCTCGCGTCCCTCGGCGACGAGCGCCTGCCGCAGCGCGCGGACCACCCAGAGCGGATGCGAGTGCCGGATGGCGAGCGCCTCCTCTCCGCTGCGCGCCGTCGCGACGGCGCGCTCGATCCATTCGTCCGGCTCGGCGCGCGAGACGGCGCGCAGCACGCCGTTCACGAAGCCTCTCGCGGACTCCTTGCGCACCAGGCGCACGGTCTCTCCGACGGCCGCGTGCGACGGGATGCGCATGGCGAGCAGCTGGTGGACGCCGAGCCGCAGGATGTCGAGGGAGCGCGGGTCGATGTCGGCGACCGGCCGGTTCGCGGCGAGCGCGATGACGGCGTCGTAGAGGCCGCGGCGGCGGAGGGTGCCGTAGGTCAGCTCGGTCGCGAGCGCCGCGTCGCGCTCGTCGAGGCCCGCCGCGGCGATCCGCGCTGGCAGCAGCAGGTTCGCGTAGGCATCCGAGGCCTCGACGGCGTGCAGCACGTCGAGCGCGACCGAGCGGGCGCCGTCAGCCACCGAGCACCGTCGCCTCGTCGCGGGGGCGGCCGCGGAACCAGTCGGCCGCGGCCATCCGCGGGCGCCCGAACGGCGTCACCGTCAGCAGCTCGAGGAGCCCCGAGCCGGTCCCGACCAGCACCCGCCGACCGAACAGCTCGGCTCGTCCTGGCGGCAGCTGGGGGCCGTCGTGCGCGGGGACGGCCTCGACGACCTTGAACCGCTGCCCGTCGAGCGTCGTCGAGGCGCCCGGCTCCGGCGACGTCGCACGGATCCGGCGGTCGAGCTCCTGCGCGCCGCGCGACCAGTCGAGCACGCCGTCCGCGATGCCGAGCTTGCCGGCGAACGTCGGCTCGCCGGTCTGCGGCGTCGCGACGGCGGTGCCGTCCGCGAGCCCGTCGACGACCCCGGCGAGCACTCCGGCGCCGATGCCGGCGAGCCGCTCCAGCAGCGAGCCCGCGGTCTGGAAGCGCCCGATCGGCTCCACGAGGCGGGCGTAGACCGGCCCGGCGTCCAGCTCGGGGACGAGGCGGAAGACGCAGACCCCGGTCTCCCGGTCGTCTGCCAGCAGCGCGTGCTGCACCGGCGCTGCGCCCCGCCAGCGCGGCAGCAGCGAGAAGTGCAGGTTGATCCAGCCGAGCCGCGGGGCCGAGAGCAGCGGCTCCCGGACCAGACCGCCGTAGGCGACGATGACGCCGAGGTCGGGCTCGGCCGCGAGGATCGCCCGGGTCGCCGTCTCGTCCAGCCGGTCGGCGCGGACGACCGGGACGCCGGCCGACCCGGCGCGGGCGGCCACCGGCGTCGGCGTCAGGACCCGTCGGCGGCCGATCGGCGAGTCCTCGCGGGTGACGACCGTGACCACCTCGTGCCGCGACGCGAGCAGCGCGTCGAGCGACGGCACCGCGGCCGCCGGGCTGCCGGCGAACGCGATGCGCAGCGGCGCGCCGGCCGCGGGCTCTGCGAGGTTCACCGCTCCATTCTCCCGACTCCGGCGCGCTCCCCGACGAACGGCTCGGGGTCGTCCATCCGCACGCGCAGCGCCGGGGCCCTCGCCGGGTGGACCCGCCTGGCGGCCCGGCGACCGGTCGCGTGCCGGACCAGCTCGGTGCGCAGCGCGGCGGCGACCTCGGCGCCGCGCCGGTAGTCGAAGCGGACCACGACCCGGACCAGGCCGTCCTGCTCGGCGACGGGCCCGATGACGTCCGTCGTCTCGATGCCCGCGGCGGCGACGGCCGCCTCGACCGCGGCCGGGTCTCCGGTCAGCGTCGCGGTGCGCACGGCCGGCGGCAGCCGCAGCGCCTGCCGCTCGGCGAGCTCCGTGCGCACCACCTCGGACTGCCGCCACCGGGCGAGCGCGGTCGCGACGGGCCCGCCGACGCCGACGAGGTAGGCGGTCGCGCCGGGCGCGGCCAGGGCGATCGCGTTCGACCAGGTGCGCAGCGCGTCCTCGACGACCCGCAGCGACTCGCGGGCGAGCATCCGCTCGCCGTCGAGCAGCAGGATCGCCCGATAGCCGCCGACCGCGACCGGCTCGGCGCCCCTGGTGGCGATCACCAGGGCGGGCTCGGGGCCGACCTCGGCCAGCCGGTGCGCGCCGTCGGAGACGACCACCCTCGCCTGCGGGAAGGCCCGCCCGAGCTCGGTCGCGGTCCGGCCGCTGCCGCTCGGCGCGTCGTCGCCGGGCCGGGCGACCTGCAGCAGCACCGGCCCGGCGACGACCGCCTCGGACGCGGCCCGCCAGGCGCTGGGCGGGATGCGGGCGTGCTCGGCGAGCCGGTCGCCGCCGCGCTGCAGCGCGGTCGGGATGACGCTCGGCGGCCGGCGCGCCGCGAAGCCGATCGAGCGGCACCAGCCGAGCTCGAGCAGCCGCTCGGCCTCGGCGCTCGGGCTGTGGGCGAGCAGCACGAGCGCGCACCCCGCCAGCTCCTGGCGGACCAGCGCCGCGTCGCGGGCGTGCACGCCGGGCGCCAGGGGCTCCTGGTACGCGGAGTCGCCGTCGTCCCAGAGCGCGATGAGCCCGAGGTCGACCGCGGGCGCGTACACCGCCGAGCGGGTGCCGACGATCGCGAGCCCGGCGCGGGCGCCGGCGGTCAGGAACGCCCGGTAGCGCGCCGCGGCCGGCTGATCGGCGTCCACCCGGAGCACGCGGTCGGCCCCGACCGCGGTCTCGAGCGCGGCCGTCACCCGCTCGACGTCGTGCCGGTCCGGCACGGCCAGGATCGCGCTGCGGCCGGCCCCGACGGCGACCTCGGCGAGCCCGACGAGCGCGGCGACCCAGCCGTCCGGCTCGGGGATCGCCTGGACGACGAGGCGCTCCCCCGCGGCGACGGCGGCCGCGAGCTCGGCGGGATAGTCGGGGACCCGGGGCGCGGGCACGGGAGCGCCCGGATCGACGGCGCCGTCCTCCGCCCGAGCCGCGGCGTCCGCGCGGAGCCAGGACTGCTCGGCCCGGGCCTGGCGCTTCGGGATCGCGAGCCGGAGCACGTCGGCGGCGACGCCGGCGGCCCGGTCGGCGACCCGGCGTGCGAGCGCCCACACGTCGGGAGCGAGCACCGGGACCGGCGAGACCACCGCGTCGAGCTCGGCGAGCGTCCCGGCGAAGGAGGACTCGTCCGCGAGCTCCGCGATCCAGCCGTCCATCACCCGGCCGGCCGCGCGGACCGGCACGCGGACGCGCACGCCGGGGCGGGCGGCCTCCTGGAGCGCGGCCGGGATCGCGTAGTCGAACAGCCGGTCGAGCTGCGGCAGCGGCGAGTCGAGCACGACGCGCGCGATGGTCGGGCGCATCACACCATCATGGCGCGCGGCCTCCGAGGAGGTCAGGCGAGGCCGGCGGCGATGCGGAGGTCGTCGACGCGGTCGGTCCGCTCCCAGGTGAAGCCGGGCAGCTCGCGGCCGAAGTGGCCGTAGGCGGCCGTCGCCTGGTAGGACACGACGCCGCGGTCGCGCAGCTGCAGATCGCGCTCGATCGCCTTGGGACGCAGGTCGAACACCTCGCGGATCGCGCTCGTGATCGTCGCGAGCGGCAGCCGCTCGGTGCCGAACGCCTCGACGTACAGGCCGACCGGGGCGGCCACGCCGATCGCGTAGGCGACCTGGATCTCGAGCCGGTCGGCGAGGCCCGCGGCGACGGCGTTCTTCGCGACCCAGCGCATCGCGTAGGCGGCCGAGCGATCGACCTTCGAGGGGTCCTTGCCGGAGAACGCGCCGCCGCCGTGCCGGCTCGCGCCGCCGTAGGTGTCGACGATGATCTTCCGGCCGGTGAGCCCGGCGTCGCCGTGCGGGCCGCCGATCTCGAACTTGCCGGTCGGGTTGATGAGCACCTTCGCCTCGGCCGAGGGGAGGTCGACGAGCTCGAGCACCGGCCGGATGATGACCCGCTCGACGGCGTCGCGCAGGTCGTCGAGCGAGATGCTCGGCGAGTGCTGGGTCGAGATGACCACGGTGTCGATCGTCTTCGGCGTCGTGCCGTCGTAGCCGATGGTGACCTGGGTCTTGCCGTCGGGCCGCAGCCAGTCCAGCTCGCCGCCCTTGCGCACCGCGGTGAGCCGCTCGGAGAGCCGGTGCGCGAGCCAGATCGGCAGCGGCATGAGCACCTCGGTCTCGTTCGTCGCGTAGCCGAACATGATGCCCTGGTCGCCGGCGCCCTGGCTGTCGAGGTCGTCGGTGCCGCCCTGCTCGCGGTGCTCGATCGCGTGGTCGACGCCCTGGGCGATGTCCGGCGACTGGCCGCCGATCGAGACCTCGACGCCGCAGGCGCGGCCGTCGAACCAGACGTCCGAGGAGTTGTAGCCGATGCCGAGCACCGTGTCGCGGACGATCCGGTTGATGTCCGAGTACCCGCTCGTGGTGACCTCGCCGGCGACGTGCACGAGCCCGGTCGTCACCATCGTCTCCACGGCCACGCGCGCGCCCGAGTCCTGCGCGAGCATGTCGTCGAGGATGGCGTCCGAGATCTGGTCGCACATCTTGTCGGGGTGGCCCTCGGTGACGGACTCCGAGGTGAACAGCCTGAGATCGCTCACTTGCTTCGATTCCTTACGGTCTGGACGGCGTCGAGCACTCTACCGGCGACGTGCGACTTCGATCCGCTCGCCTCGCCGCGCACGGATCCGGCCGCGTCGAGCACCAGCACCCGGTTCGGCGACTCGGCGCCGAAGCCCTCGTCCCAGCCGACCCGGTTGAGGACGAGCAGGTCGACCCCCTTGCGCGCCGCCTTCGCCCGGCCGAGCGCGACGAGCGCCTCGCCGTCGGGCTCCGTCTCGGCCGCGAAGCCGATGTAGACCTGGCCGGGCCGGCGCGCCGCGGTGAGCTCGGCGAGGATGTCGGGGTTGCGGACCAGGGCCAGGTCGAGCCGATCGCCCTGCGCGTCCTTCTTGATCTTCGTCGGCGAGACGTCCCGGGTCCGGTAGTCGGCGACCGCGGCGGCCATCACGACGACGTCGGCCTCCGCCGCCGCGGCGAGCATCGCGGCGCGCAGCTCCTCGGCGGTCCCGGCCGCGACCAGGCGCACGCCGCTCGGCGCGGGCAGCTCGAGGTGGGCGGCGACCAGGGTCACCTCCGCGCCGCGGTCCCTGGCGGCGACGGCCAGCTCGATCCCCTGGCGCCCGCTGGAGCGGTTGCCGATGTAGCGCACCGGGTCGATCGGCTCGCGGGTGCCGCCGGCCGAGACCACCACCCGGACGCCGGCGAGGTCCCGCGGGCCCGCGGCCGCGATCGCGGCGGCCACGATGTCGGCCGGCTCGCTCATCCGGCCCGGCCCGGCGTCCTCGCCGGTGAGCCGGCCGCTCTCCGGCCCGACGAACGCGACGCCGCGCTCGCGCAGCAGCGCGACGTTCGCGACGGTCGCCGGGTGCTGCCACATCTCGGTGTGCATCGCCGGAGCGAGGACCAGGGGGGCGCGGCTGGCGAGCACGGTGCTGCCGAGCAGGTCGTCGGCGAGGCCCGCCGCGAGCTTCGCGATGGTGTTCGCGGTCGCCGGGGCGATCACGACGACGTCCGCGGTCTGGCCCATCCGCACGTGCCGCACCTCGGCGACGTCCTCGAAGAGGTCGGTGCGCACGGGGTTCCGGCTGATCGCCTCGAGCGTCGGCCGGCCGACGAAGCGCAGCGCCTGCTCGGTCGCGATGACGTGCACGTCGTGGCCGGCGAGCACGAGCTCGCGCACGACCGACACCGCCTTGTAGGCGGCGATCCCGCCGGTGACGCCGACGACGACGGCGAGCCGCTCGGACACGTGCGTCCCGACCTACTCGGCGGGGCGCTTGAGCTCGAGCTTGTCCTCGTTGATCTCGTGCAGCGCGACCGAGAGCGGCTTGTCGTCGATCGAGGAGTCGACGAGCGGGCCGACGTTGTCGAACATGCTGCCCGCCTGCAGGTCGGAGTAGTAGCTGTTGATCTGCCGCGCGCGCTTGGCGGCGAAGATCACGAGCTGGTACTTCGAGTCGACCCGCGAGAGGAGGTCGTCGATCGGCGGCTCGATGATGCCGACGTGCTTGTCTGCCATGGGATTCGGTCCTTACCTGGACGGGGTGCGTGGGCGTGCGGGGCGCGCGTCAGGCATCCGATCTGATGCCGCGCGGCACGCCCATCAATGCTACGACCTCGCGCGCCGCCGTCACGACCTCCCGGTTGACGACGAGGGCGTCGAACTCGCTCTGCGCGGCGAGCTCGACGCGGGCGGTCGCCAGCCGCCGCCGCTGCTCCGCCGGGTCCTCGGTGCCGCGACCGACGAGCCGCTGCACCAGGTCCTCCCAGCTCGGCGGTGCGAGGAAGACGAGCGTGGCCTCCGGCACCCTGGCCCGCACCGAGCGGGCGCCGGCGATGTCGATCTCGAGCAGCACCCGCCTGCCCTCGGCGATCGCGCGGAACACCGGCTCGCGCGGCGTGCCGTAGCGGTTCGAGTTGTGCACGGTCGCCCACTCCAGCAGCTCGTCGGCGGCGATCAGCCGGTCGAACTCCGCGTCGGAGACGAAGTGGTAGTGCACCCCGTCGATCTCGCCCGGTCGCGGCTTGCGGGTGGTGGCCGAGACGCTGAAGTACACCTGCGGGTACGACTCGCGGATGAACTCCGAGAGCGTGCTCTTGCCGACCGCGGTCGGTCCGCTGAGCACGAACAGCGCGTTGCCCGGGCGGGGCTGGCGGTTCCGCAGGAAGCCGCGCAGCCGCGGCCGCTGCCGGGCGCCGAGCCCGCCGACGCGCTTGCGCTCGGAGATGCCGAGCTCGTCGAGGAATCGCTGCGTGCGCACCCGGCCGATGCCGGGGATGCTGCTGAGCAGGTCGGTGACGCGCAGCGTCGCCTCGGGGCCGGTCGGTTCGCGCCAGGCCGTCTCCGCGACGTCGAGCGCCGAGCGCTCCCCCGCCTCGACGGCCGCCTTCACGGCCGCGCGCGCACGCCGCGCGGCGACCGCCGCCCGGGAGGCCGCGGCCCGGTCGGTGTCCGGTGGCGGGGAGGCGGCGGGGCTCACGCGGACAATCCTCGCAGGGCCTCGTCCCGCAGCTCGACCAGCCGGGCGCGCAGACCGGCCCGGCCGGCGACGAGGGCCTCCCGGGACACGTTCGCGACGACCCGGTCGGCGGCGGGGCCGAAGACGCGCCGGAGCTCGGCGAGCCGGGCGCCCTGCGCGCCGAAGCCGGGAGCCAGGATCGGCGCGTCCGGCGCCGCGGCGAGGTCGAGCCCGTAGGCGGCGAGGTCGACCGTCGCGCCGATCACGACGCCGAGGCGGCCGGAGCCGGAGCCGCGCGCCTGGACCTCGTCGAGCACCTCCGCCGCGACGGTGCGGCCGGTCGCGGTCACCGCCTGCTGGATCCGCGCGCCCTCCGGGTTCGAGGTCGCGCAGAGCACGAACAGCCCTCCCCCGTGCCGCAGCGCCGCGTCGATCGCCGGCGCGAGCGCGCCGACCCCGAGGTACGGGTTCACGGTGAGCCAGAGGCCGTCGCGCAGCCACGCGTCGGCGTACCCCTGCATGGTCGAGCCGATGTCGCCGCGCTTCGCGTCGACGATCACGCGCAGGCCGGCCGCGCGCGCCCGCTCGATCGTCGACTCCAGCGCGGCGAAGCCGCGGGCGCCATGCGCCTCGTAGAAGGCCGCCTGGGGCTTGACCCAGTCGACGACGCCGGCGGCCGCCTCGACCGCCCGCGCGCCGAAGTCCTCGAGGGTCGTGCCCCACTCGGCCAGCAGCGCCGCGTGCGGGTCGATCCCGAGGCAGAGCCCGGCGCTCACCCGGCGGCCCTCGCGTCCCGGCGCGCCTGGTACTCCTGCAGCGAGGTGACCGCGAGCCCGTCGCGGGACGCCTCGATCGAGGCGACCGCCGCGGCGAGGGCGGACATCGTGGTGAACAGCGCCTTGTCGTTGGCGACGGTCGCCATCCGGATCTCGGTGCCGTCGGCGCGCGCCGCGCTGCCCGACGGGGTGTTGACGACGACGTCGACCTCGCCGCGGTTGATCAGGTCGACGATGGTGGTCAGGCCCTCTCGCAGCCGCCCCTCGGAGTGCTTGTGCACGACCTCGGCCGCGATGCCGTTGCGCGCGAGCACCTCCGCGGTGCCCTCGGTGGCCAGCAGCCGGAAGCCGAGCTTCGCCAGCCGCAGCGCGGGCAGCACGATCGCGCGCTTGTCGTGGTCGGCGACCGAGACGAAGGCGGTGCCGCGCAGCGGCAGACCGCCGTAGGCCGCGTCCTGCGACTTCGCGAACGCTCTCGGGAAGTTCGCGTCGATGCCCATCACCTCGCCGGTGGAGCGCATCTCGGGCCCGAGCAGGGAGTCGACGACCTCGCCCTCCGGCGTCCGGAAGCGCTTGAACGGCAGCACCGCCTCCTTCACCGCGATCGGCGCGTCGAGCGGCACGTGCGTCCCGTCCTGCCGCGGCAGCAGGCCCTCGGCGACGAGCGCGTCGATCGGGCGGCCGACCATGACGAGCGACGCCGCCTTCGCGAGCGGCACCCCGAGCGCCTTGCTGACGAACGGCACGGTCCGGCTCGCGCGCGGGTTCGCCTCGAGCACGTAGAGCGAGCCCTGCGCGATCGCGTACTGCACGTTGATGAGGCCGCGCACTCCGATGCCGCGCGCGATCGCGAGCGTCGCCGTGCGCACCCGCTCGAGCACGTCCCGGCCGAGCGTGGTCGGCGGCAGGGTGCACGCCGAGTCGCCGGAGTGGATCCCGGCCATCTCGATGTGCTCCATGATCCCGCCGACGTACAGCCGCTCCCCGTCGTAGAGCGCGTCGACGTCGATCTCGACGGCGTCGTCCAGGAACCGGTCGATGAGCAGCGGCGCGCCGACGCCGATGATCGCCTGGTCGCGCACGCGGTCGAAGTAGTCGGCGAGCTGGGCGGTGTCGTAGACGATCTCCATGCCGCGGCCGCCGAGCACGTAGCTCGGGCGCACCAGCACGGGGTAGCCGATCGCCTCGGCGACCTCGATCGCGGTGCCGGGGCTCACGGCGGTGCCGTTGCGCGGCGCCTGCAGCCCGGCGCGCTCCAGGATCTCGGCGAAGCGGCCCCGCTCCTCGGCGAGATCGATCGCCTCGGGGCTGGTGCCGAGGATCGGCACGCCGGCGTCCTTGAGCCCCTGGGCGAGGCCGAGGGCGGTCTGGCCGCCGAGCTGGACGATCGCCCCGACGAGCTCGCCGGAGGCCGACTCGGCGTGGATCACCTCGAGCACGTCCTCGAGCGTGAGCGGCTCGAAGTACAGCCGGTCCGAGGTGTCGTAGTCGGTGGAGACCGTCTCCGGGTTGCAGTTGACCATGATCGTCTCGTAGCCGGCGTCGGCGAGCACGAAGCTCGCGTGCACGCAGGAGTAGTCGAACTCGATGCCCTGCCCGATGCGGTTCGGCCCGGAGCCGATGATGACGACCTTCCGCCGGTCCGACGGCGCGACCTCGGTCTCCTCGTCGTAGGAGGAGTAGTGGTAGGGCGTCAGCGCCGGGAACTCCCCCGCGCAGGTGTCGACGGTCTTGTACACCGGACGGATGCCCAGCGCGTGCCGGAGCCCGCGGATCTCGGCCTCGGTCGCGCCGCGCAGCTCCGCGAGCTGGGCGTCGGAGAAGCCGTGGTCCTTCGCGCGCCGCAGCAGCGACGCGTCGAGCTCGCCGGCCGCGGCGACCTCGGCGGCGACCTCGTTGATGAGCGCGATCTGGTCGAGGAACCACGGGTCGATGCCGGTCGCGGCATACAGCTCGTCGATCGTCGCCCCGGCCCGCAGCGCCTGCTGCACCGTGACGATCCGGCCGTCGGTCGGCCGCGCCGCGAGCGCCGTCAGGGCGGCCGCGTCGCCGGCCTCGCCCCGCCAGTGGAACGAGGAGCCGCGCTTCTCCAGCGACCGCAGCGCCTTCTGCAGCGCGGTCGCGTAGTTCCGGCCGATCGCCATCGCCTCCCCGACCGACTTCATGGTCGTCGTCAGCGTCGAGTCGGCCGCCGGGAACTTCTCGAACGCGAACCGCGGCGCCTTCACGACGATGTAGTCGAGCGTCGGCTCGAAGCTCGCCGGGGTCACCTTCGTGATGTCGTTCGGGATCTCGTCGAGCCGGTAGCCGATCGCGAGCTTCGCCGCGATCTTCGCGATCGGGAAGCCGGTCGCCTTGGAGGCGAGGGCCGAGGACCGGGAGACGCGCGGGTTCATCTCGATGACGATGACGCGGCCGGTCTCCGGGTGCACGGCGAACTGGATGTTGCAGCCGCCGGTGTCGACGCCGACCGCGCGGATGATGTCGATGCCGATGTCGCGCAGACGCTGGTACTCGCGGTCGGTCAGCGTCAGCGCCGGGGCGACGGTGATCGAGTCGCCGGTGTGCACGCCGACCGGGTCGACGTTCTCGATCGAGCAGACGACGACGCAGTTGTCGGCGCGGTCGCGCATGAGCTCGAGCTCGTACTCCTTCCAGCCGAGGATCGATTCCTCGAGGAGCACCTCGGTCGTCGGCGACTGGTGCAGGCCGTCGGCGACCATCCGGTCGAACTCCTGCTCGGTGTACGCGAAGCCGGAGCCGAGCCCGCCCATCGTGAAGGAGGGGCGGACCACCAGCGGCAGCCCGAGGTCGGCCATCGCGGCGCGCGCCTCGACCATGTCGTGCACGACGAACGAGCGCGCGACGTCGGCCCCCGCCTCGATGACGAGGTCCTTGAAGAGCTGGCGGTCCTCCCCCTTGCGGATCGCGTCCACCTTCGCGCCGATCAGCTCGACGCCGTGCCGCTCCAGGATGCCGGCGTCGTGCAGTGCGATCGCGGCGTTCAGCGCGGTCTGCCCGCCGAGCGTCGGCAGGATCGCGTCGGGGCGCTCCTTGACGATGATCGCCTCGATCACCTCGGGGGTGATCGGCTCGACGTAGGTCGCGTCGGCGAAGCCGGGGTCGGTCATGATCGTCGCCGGGTTCGAGTTGACCAGGATGACCCGGACGCCCTCCTCGCGCAGCACGCGGCAGGCCTGGGTGCCCGAGTAGTCGAACTCCGCGGCCTGGCCGATGACGATGGGGCCGGAGCCGATGACGAGGACGGAGCTGATGTCGGGGCGCTTAGGCAATGTGGTCCTTCACCATCTGAGCGAAGCGGTCGAAGAGGTAGTTGGCATCGTGCGGGCCGGCGGCGGCCTCCGGGTGGTACTGCACCGAGAACGCCGGGATGTCGAGCGCGCGCAGTCCCTCCACGACGTCGTCGTTGAGGCCGACGTGGCTCACCTCCACCCGGCCGTAGCCGTTCGGCGACTCGATCTCGCCCGTCAGCGGCGCGTCGACCGCGAAGCCGTGGTTGTGCGCGGTGATCTCCACGCGCCCGGTCGCCTTGTCGAGCACGGGCTGGTTGATGCCGCGGTGGCCGAACGGGAGCTTGTAGGTGCCGAGGCCGAGTGCGCGGCCGAAGAGCTGGTTGCCGAAGCAGATGCCGAAGAACGGCAGCCCCGCGTCGAGCACCTCGCGCAGCACCCCGACCTCCGCGTCCGAGGCGGCGGGGTCGCCGGGGCCGTTCGAGTAGAACACCGCGACCGGCGCGATCGCGGCGATCTCGGCGAAGCTCGAGCCCATCGGCAGCACGTGCACGTCGAAGCCGCGGTCGGCCATGTTCTCGACGGTGGCCTGCTTGACGCCGAGGTCGAGGATCGCGAGGTTCCCGATCCGCTCGCCCCGCGCCGGGGTGACCGCGGGCGCGGGCGTCGTGACGCGCGCGCCGAGGTTCTGACCGGCCATCTCGGGCGCGGCGAGGACCGCGTCGAGCTGCTCCCGGGCGTCGAGGCCCGCGTCGGCGCCGGAGAAGATGCCGCCGCGCATCGAGCCGGCGTCGCGCAGCCGCCGTGTGACGGCGCGGGTGTCGATCCCGGAGATGCCGACGACGCCGTTCGCGACGAGCTCGTCGTCCAGCGAGCGGGTCGCGCGCCAGTTGCTGACGACGCGGGACGGGTCGCGGACGACGTAGCCGTCCACCCAGATCCGGCGGGACTCCCGGTCCTCGTCGTTGACGCCGGTGTTGCCGATGTGCGGCGCGGTCATCACGACGATCTGGCCGGCGTACGACGGGTCGGTGAGTGTCTCCTGGTAGCCGGTCATGCCGGTGGCGAAGACGACCTCGCCGAGCGTGCGGCCGACGGCGCCGTACGCCTCGCCCCGGTAGCGGGTGCCGTCCTCCAGCACGAGGACGGCGGGAGTGCGGCTCATGACAGGACCTGCTTCGGGATCAGCGGTGCGACCGCGTCGTCGAAGGCGCGCGGCTCGTCCAGGCGGAGATAGGTGTCGACGTCCTGGTCGCCGAGGCGCCAGCGCACCAGGTGCAGGCCGTTGCCCTCGACCACCCGGTCGATCGTCCAGGTCGCGCGGTCGACCCCGACGAGCCGATCCGCGGGGATCCAGATGTCCGCCTCCCCGGCGCGCTCGACGAGCAGGCCCGTCCGGTGGACGCTCGCGACCGCGTCGCCGCGGAAGCCGAGACCGCGCGCGACCACCCGGTCGAAGGGCTGGCCCGCGGTCGTGGTCGCGACGTACTTCGCTCGGTGCGCCGTGGCCGGGCCGAGCTCGGCGGGCACCGGCGGGAGCTCGCCGATCGTCTGCTGCCGCCGTGCGCGCCGCCGCCAGCCCCAGACCATGAGCCAGGCGGCGGCCGCGGCGATCACGACGACGATCGCGGCGGAGATGATGTGGTTGGTCACGCGACGACCTCCTGCCGGGCGGCGGCGACCTCGTCGGCCGGCCGGAGCCCGCCGTCCGCGACGGTCGGGACGCCGTCGTGGAACACGTGCCGGACGCGTCCCGGCAGCGTCCGACCGAGGTAGGGCGAGTTGGTGCTGCGACCGTGCAGCGAGTCGAGCGAGAACTCCGCGGCGGCGGCCGGGTCGTAGAGCGCGAGCTGCGCCGGCGCGCCGACGGCGAACGCCCGGCCGTAGCCGCGCAGGCCGCCGATCCGCGCCGGGGTCCGTGACATCACGCGGGCGACGTCGGCCCAGCCGAGCAGGCCGGTCTCGACCATCGCCGCGTGCACGACCGAGAGGGCGCTCTCCAGGCCGACCATGCCGTTCGCCGCCTCGCCCCAGGCGCACTCCTTCGCCTCGGCCGGATGCGGCGCGTGGTCGGTCGCGACGATGTCGATCGTGCCGTCGGCGAGCCCGGCCCGCAGCGCCGAGACGTCCTCCGCGGTGCGCAGCGGCGGGTTGACCTTGAAACGCGAGTCGTAGCCGACCACGAGGTCCTCGGTGAGCAGCAGGTGATGCGGCGTCGCCTCGGCCGTGACGCGGATGCCGCGCGCCTTCGCCCACCGGATGACCTCGACGGCCCCGGCGGTCGAGACGTGGCAGACGTGCAGCCGGGCGCCGACGTGCTCCGCGAGCAGCACGTCGCGGGCGATGATCGACTCCTCGGCGACCGCGGGCCAGCCGGCGAGGCCGAGCCGCGCCGACACCTCGCCCTCGTTCATCTGCGCGTCGACGGTGAGCCGCGGGTCCTGCGCGTGCTGGGCGACGACGCCGTCGAAGGTCTTGACGTACTCGAGCGCGCGCCGCATGAGCAGCGGGTCGTGCACGCACATGCCGTCGTCGGAGAACACCGTCACCGCGGCGCGCGATGCGGCCATCGCGCCGATCTCGGCGAGCCGCTCGCCCCTCAGCCCGACCGTGACCGCGCCGATCGGCCGCACGGTCGCGTATCCCGCCCGGAGCCCGAGCGCCTGGACCTGCTCGACGACGCCGGCGGTGTCCTGCACCGGCTGCGTGTTCGCCATCGCGAAGACGGCGGTGTAGCCGCCGGCGGCCGCGGCCCTGGTGCCGGTGAGCACCGTCTCAGACTGCTCGAACCCCGGCTCGCGCAGGTGCGTGTGCAGGTCGACCAGCCCGGGCAGGGCGAGCAGGCCGGCGGCGTCGATGGTCCGCCGCGCCGATCCCGCCTCGGCCGGGTCGACGAACACGCCGCGGTCGATCGCGAGATCGGCGGTCGTCCCGTCCGGGAGCGTCGCGCCGAGGATCCGGGTCGTCATCATTCCTCCCCTGCCAGCAGGTGGTACAGCGCGGACATGCGCACGGAGACGCCGTTCGCCACCTGGTCGAGGACCGTCGAGGCCGGGGAGTCGGCGGCGGCCGCGGAGATCTCCAGCCCGCGGTTCATCGGGCCGGGATGCATGACCATCGTAGTCGCGGGCAGCCGGGCGAGCCGCTCGTCGGTCAGGCCCCACTCGCGGGAGTACTCGCGCTCGCCGGGGAAGAACGCGTCGTGCATCCGCTCGGCTTGCACCCGCAGCATCATGAGCACATCGGGGCCTTCGGCGACCGCGGCGTCGAGGTCGTAGCCGGCCTCCACCGGCCAGTCGCCGATGCCGACCGGCAGCAGTGTCGCCGGTGCGACGAGGCGGACGCGGGCGCCGAGCAGGTGCAGCAGCCAGACGTTCGACCGGGCGACGCGGCTGTGCAGGATGTCGCCGACGATGGTCACCGAGACGCCGTCGAGGTCGCGGCCGCGACCCGCCGCGCCGTGCAGCCGGCGGCGGATGGTGAAGGCGTCGAGCAGCGCCTGGGTGGGGTGCTCGTGGGTGCCGTCGCCGGCGTTCACCACCCCGGCGTCGATCCAGCCGGCATGCGCGAGCGTGTGCGGAGCCCCGGAGGCCGGGTGGCGGATGACCACGCCGTCCGCCCCCATCGCCTGCAGCGTCTGGGCGGTGTCCTTGAGGCTCTCCCCCTTGCTGACGCTGGAGCCCTTCGCGGAGAAGTTGATGACGTCCGCGGAGAGGCGCTTGGCGGCGACCTCGAAGCTGATCCTGGTCCGGGTGGAGTCCTCGAAGAACAGGTTGACGACGGTGCGGCCGCGCAGCGTCGGCAGCTTCTTGACCTCGCGGCCGGAGACGGAGGCCATGTCCTCCGCGGTGTCCAGGATCGTCAGGGCCTGGTCGCGGCCGAGGTCGGCGGTGGAGAGCAGGTGCCTCATGCGATCGTCACCTCGTCCTCGCCGCCGTCGACCTCGGAGAGCCGGACGTTCACGCGCTCCTCGCGCGAGCTCGGCAGGTTCTTGCCGACGAAGTCGGGCCGGATCGGCAGCTCGCGGTGGCCGCGGTCGACGAGCACGGCGAGCCGGACCGCCGCGGGCCGCCCGAGGTCCTGCAGCGCGTCGAGGGCGGCGCGGATGCTGCGCCCGGAGAACAGCACGTCGTCGACGAGCACCACCACCCGGCCGTCGATCCCCTCGGCGGGGATCTCGGTCGGCTGCGGCGCGCGAGTGGGATTGCGGTGCAGGTCGTCGCGGTGCATCGTCACATCGAGCGAGCCGACCGGGACCGCCGCCCCGGCGATGCCGCTGAGCAGGGCGCCGATCCGCCGGGCGAGGGTCGCGCCGCGGGTCGGGATGCCGAGCAGGACGAGGCCGTCCGGACCCTTGTTCGACTCGAGGATCTCGTGCGAGATGCGCGTCAACGCTCGACCGATGTCGGCGGACTGCAGCACGATGCGCGTCACTGACCGACTCCCTTCTCCGCCTCACGGGACGGGATTAAAGGTCGTCTCAGAACGTCACCAGTATAGCGGCGGCGCCGGCGATCCGGCGCTCAGCCGAGCGATGCGGCGATGCGGCCGAGGACGCCGTTGACGAAGCGCGCGGAGTCCTCGGTGGACAGGGCCTGGGCCTGCTCCACGGCCTCGCTGATCGCGACGGCGGCCGGCACCTCCGGGTTGAAGGCGACCTCCCAGGTCGCGACGCGCAGCACGGCGCGGTCGACGGCGGGCATCCGGTCCAGCGGCCAGTCGCGGGAGTAGGTCGTGATCAGCTCGTCCACCTCGTCGCCGTGCTCGACGACGCCCTGCGCGATCTGCGCCGCATAGGCCCAGGACGCCCCGCGGTCGGGCTGCCGTGCGGCGCGCGCGGCCTCCTCGGAGAGCGCGTCGGACAGCGCGATGCCGCGCATGTCCGCCGAGTAGAGCAGGTCGAGCGCGCGCTTGCGGGCCTTGGTGCGGGCGGACATGCGTCTCCTCCTCGAGTTCCCGGGACGCGCTTCGGGCTGCTGAACCGCGGTGGCGGGTCAGTCGTTGACGCGGCCGAGGAACGACCCGTCGCGGGTGTCGACCTTGACCTTCGTGTTCGACTCGAGGTACAGCGGGACCTGGATCTCGTAGCCGGTCTCCAGCGTGGCCGGCTTGGTGCCGGCGCTCGAGCGGTCGCCCTGCAGGCCGGGGTCGGTGTGCGTGACGAGCAGCACGACGGAGGCGGGGAGCTCGATGTACAGCGGGTTGCCCTCGTTCACGGCGATCAGCACGGTCTGGTTCTCGAGCATGAAGTTGGCGGCGTCGCCGACGATCGAGGCGGGGACGGTGAGCTGGTCGTAGTCGGTGAGGTCCATGAAGACGTAGCCGTCGGCGTCCTGGTACAGGTACTGGAAGTCGCGGCGATCGACCGTCGCGAAGTCGATCTTGGTGCCGGCGTTGAAGGTGCGGTCGACGACCTTGCCGGTCACGACGTTCTTCAGCGTGGTGCGGACGAAGGCGCCGCCCTTGCCGGGCTTGACGTGCTGGAAGTCGGTGACGTTCCACAGCTGGCCCTCGAGGTCGAGGACCGAGCCCTTCTTGATGTCGTTCGTCGTCGCCATGCGCACCCCTCCTGGGAAAAGAACCAAGCGATTCTAGCGGGTGGCCGGCCCCGCTCCCGACGTGCGGTCGCGGGACGACCGCGCGCGGTGCTCCGTGTCCCGCTAGCCGAGTCCGGCGACGAGCTCGCGCAGCGCCCGGGGGTACCCGGCGACGCCCTCGCCGGTGACGCGCACCGCGGCGACGTCCTCGAGGTAGGAGTGGTGGCGGAACGGCTCGCGGGCCCTCGGCTCGCTGACGTGCACCTCGGCGAACGGCAGCGACACGCCGGTCAGGGCGTCCCGGAGCGAGACCGAGGTGTGCGTCAGGCCGCCGGGGTTGACGAGGATCGCGTCGCAGTCCTCGCGCGCCGCCTGGATCGCGTCGATCAGCACGCCCTCGTGATTGCTCTGCAGGAACCGCACCTCGACGCCGAGCTCCGCGGCCGCGTCGCGGACCAGCTGCTCGACGTCGGCGAGCGTCGAGGTGCCGTACACCTGCGGCTCGCGGGTGCCGAGCAGGTTCAGGTTCGGCCCGTTGAGGACGAGGACGCGGGTCACGGAGCCACCCTAGCCGCGCGGCGGGCGGGGTGGAGACGGGATCAGTCCGCGACGTTCTGGTAGGCGGCGAAGAGCAGGGCGTCGTCGGGGCCCTCGACCGCGGCCGGCCGCCCGATGTCGTCGAGGCAGATGAAGCGCAGCATCCCGGCGCGCGCCTTCTTGTCCCGCTGCATGGTGGCCAGCAGGTGCCCCCAGCGGTCCGCGGGATAGCCGGTCGGGAGCGTGAGCGACTCGAGGATCGCGCGATGGCGCTCGACGGCCTCGTCGGAGAGGCCGCGGGTGAGGCGCGACAGCTCCGCGGCGAACACCATGCCGATCGAGATCGCGGCGCCGTGCCGCCAGGTGTACCGCTCGGCCTGCTCGATCGCGTGGCCGAGCGTGTGCCCGTAGTTGAGGATCTCGCGCAGCCCCTGCTCGGTGAAGTCCTCGCCGACGACGCGCGCCTTGACCGCGATCGCGCGCTCCACGGCCTCGCGGAACGCCGGGCTGTCCGGGTCCGTCGCCGCGTCGAGGTCCGTCTCGACGAGCTCGAGGATGCGGGGATCCTGGATGAACCCGCACTTGACGACCTCGGCGTAGCCGGCGAGCAGCTCGTTCCGCGGCAGCGTGCGGAGCAGGTCGAGATCGCAGAGGACCGCGCCGGGCGCCCAGAACGCGCCGACCAGGTTCTTCCCCTCGGCCGTGTTGATGCCGGTCTTGCCGCCGACCGCCGCGTCCACCATGCCGAGCACGGACGTCGGCACCTGCACGACGCGCACGCCGCGCAGCCAGGTCGCCGCGACGAAGCCCGCGAGGTCGGTGACCGCGCCGCCGCCGAGTCCGACGACGGCGTCGGTCCGGGTGAAGTCGGACTTGCCGAGGATCTCCCAGCAGAACGCCGCGACCTCGATCCGCTTCGCGCCCTCGGCGTCCGGCACCTCGAGGATGAGCGCCTCCAGGCCGCCGGCCTGCAGCCGCTCGCGCAGCTCCTCGGCGCGCGTCGCGAGCGGCGGGGCGTGCACGATGAGGACCTTGGCCGCCCGCGGCCCGATCGCCGCCGGCACCTGGCCGAGCAGGTCCCGGCCGACGGTCACGTCGTAGCCGGGGGCGCCCGCGACGGGGATGACGGTCGGGCTCATCGATCCCGCAGCCATGCCACGACCTCCTCCGCGACCGAGCTCATGGTGCGGTGCGAGGTGTCGATCGTCACCGTCGCCAGCCGGTCGTAGACGGGCCGCCTCGCCTCGACGAGCCGCTCCCAGGCCTCCACGCCGCCGCCGGCCAGGAGCGGGCGCTTGGCCGCCTCGCCGGGCTCCTGCGCGATGCGCTCCCGGATCGCCGCGGGGGTGCTGGTCAGCTGGACGACGGCGAGGCCGTCGAGCCGCTCCTGGGTCGCGGGGTCGAGCACCGCGCCGCCGCCGAGCGACACCACGGCGTCCTCGCGGAGGGCGTCGGCGACGAGCTCGCGCTCGATGCGCCGGAATTCGGCCTCCCCGTGCGTCGTGAAGAACGCGGCGATCGGGCCGTGCTCGGCGACGAAGGCCTTGTCGGTGTCGATGTGCGGCAGCCCGAGCGCCGCGGCGACGCGCTTGCCGGTGCGCGTCTTGCCGGCGCCGGGGGCGCCGATCAGCACGACGGCCGCGGTCACTGCCCGGCCGCGGTGTCGGGCGTCCCGACGGTCTGCAGGGCCGGCGGGATCGCGGCGAGGTAGGCATCGAGGTTCCGCCGGGTCTCGCCGATCGAGTCGCCGCCGAACTTCTCGAGCATCGCGTCCGCGAGCACGAGCGCGACCATCGCCTCGGCGACGACGCCGGCCGCGGGGACGGCGCAGACGTCCGAGCGCTGGTGATGGGCCTGCGCAGGCTGGCCGCTCGCGACGTCGACCGTGCGCAGCGCGCGCGGCACCGTCGAGATCGGCTTCATCGCGGCGCGCACCCGCAGCACGGTCCCGGTCGTCATGCCGCCCTCGGTGCCGCCGGCGCGGTCGGTGAGCCGCTCGATGCCGTTCGCGGTGCGCACCATCTCGTCGTGCGCCGCCGAGCCCGGCCGCCGCGCGGTCTCGAAGCCGTCGCCGACCTCGACGCCCTTGATCGCCTGGATGCCCATCAGCGCCGCCGCGAGCCGGGCGTCGATCTTGCGGTCCCACTGCACGTAGGAGCCGAGGCCGGGCGGCAGGCCGTAGCCGAGCACCTCGACGACCCCGCCGAGGGTGTCGGCCTCGTCGTGGGCGCGGTCGATCCGGGCGACCATCGCCGCGGAGGTCGCCGGGTCGGTGCAGCGCAGCGGGTCGGCGTCGAGCCGCGCGACGTCGTCCGGACCGGGGAGCGCGACGTCGTCCGGGACGCGGACCGTCTCGATCGCGATGGTGTGGCTGACGAGCCGGACGCCCAACTCGGCGAGGAAGGCGCGCGCGACGGCCCCGAGCGCCACCCGGGCCGCGGTCTCCCGGGCCGAGGCCCGCTCGAGCACGTTCCGAGCCTCGTCGAAGTCGTACTTCTGCATGCCGACGAGGTCGGCGTGGCCCGGGCGGGGGCGGGTCAGCGGCGCGCCGCGGCCCTTCGGCAGCGTCGCGGGGTCGACCGGCACCGGGCTCATCACGTCGACCCAGCGGGGCCACTCGGTGTTCCCGATCCGCAGCGCGACGGGTGCGCCGGTGGTGCGGCCGAAGCGGATGCCGCCGCTGACGGCCAGCTCGTCCTGCTCGAAGGCCTGCCGGGCGCCGCGGCCGTAGCCGAGCTTGCGCCGCTGCAGGTCGGCCTGGACGTCCTCCGGCAGCACCGGCACGCCGGCCGGCAGGCCCTCGAGGATCGCGACGAGCTCGGGGCCGTGCGACTCCCCCGCGGTCAACCAGCGCAGCATGGCATCAATCCTTTCACGCGGCGGGACCGTGAGCCGGCGCGGCTACCCGGCGCCTGCGATGGCGGCGCGCATGGCGGCCACGACGGCGGCCTCGTCCGGGAGCGGCGCGTCCGGCTCTCCCGTCGCGAACACGCGCACCTGCGCGACCGCCTGGTGCAGCAGCATCTCGAGCCCGGACGCCACCGGACCCGACCAGCGCTCGACGAGCGGACTGGGCCACGGGTCGTAGGCGATCTCCAGCAGCGGCGCGTGCGGCAGCCGCTCGCCGAACGCGATCCCGGCGCCGGCGCCGCCGGGGATCGTGTTGACGACGAGATCCGCGTCCAGCGCGGCGAGCCGATCGAGGCCGGTCGTGCCGGCGTCGAGGCCGAGCCGCCTGGCGTAGTCGGCGACGGCCTCGGCGGGCGCCGGTCGACGCCCGGCGATCGTGACCTCCTCCGCCCCGAGCCGGCGGACGGCGGAGACGACCGAGCGCGCGGTCGCCCCGGCTCCGAGCACGAGCGTCGACCGGCCCGGCTCGATGCGGGCGTCGCGCAGGGCCTGCATGATCCCGTGGACGTCGGTGTTGTAGCCAGCCCTGCGCCCGCCGACGAGCAGCAAGGTGTTCACCGCGCCGGTCTCCTCGGCGACGTCCGATGCGGTGTCGACCAGCCCGAACGCCTCCGGCTTCAGCGGCATCGTGAGCGAGAGCCCCCGCCAGGAGTCATCGAGCCCGTCGAGGAACGACGCGAGCCCGCCCTCGCCGACCTCGTGGCGCTCGTAGCTCCAGGGCAGGCCGAGCGCCGCGTAGGCCGCGGCGTGCAGCAGCGGCGAGCGCGAGTGGGCGATCGGGCTGCCGAGGACGGCCAGCCGCGTCCGGTCGGGGTCCGTGATCACCGCGGTCCCGTCAGCCGCAGTACGCGGCGTTCTCGTCGCTCGCCTCGCACCACGCGTTGAGCCGGTCGACGGCCGCGTCGTGCTCCTCGAGCGTCTCGGAGAACACGGTCTCGCCGGTCGCGAGGTTCACGGCCACGAAGAACAGCCAGGGACCGTCCGCGGGATGCGCCACCGCGTCGAGCGCGGCCTGACCCGGCATCGAGATCGGCCCCACCGGGAGCCCGGGCAGCGCCCGCGTGTTGTACGGGTTCGAGGTGTCGTCGATGTCGGCCTGGTTGAGCCAGACCGTGCCGCAGGTGTCCGGCGGGGTGCGGCCGACCTGGGGGCCCCAGACGCAGGTGCCGTAGGTCACGGTGGCGTCGGACTCGAGCCTCATGTCCGCATCGATCCGGTTGAGGAACACGCGCGCGATCTTCGGCGGATCCGCCGGGTCCGGCCCGGACTCCTTCTGCACGATCGAGGCGAGCGTCAGGAAGCGGTTGCGGTCCTCCGGCGCGACGCCGAGGGCGTCCAGTCGGGTGAAGGTCTCGGTCACCAGTCGCTGCAGCAGGGAGGCCGCGGTCTCCGTGCCGTCCAGGTCGTAGGACGCGGGGAACAGGTAGCCCTCGAGGCTCACCGCCTCGGCGGGGAGTCCGAACTGCGCGAGGTTCGCCGCCTCCGCCTGGAACTCCTCGAGCGCGATCCCGCTCTGCTGGGCGAGGATCTCGAGCGTGGCGGGCAGGTTCGACCCCTCCGGGATGATGGCCCTGTTCGTGATGCGGTTCGCCGGGTCCTGCAGCGCCTCGAGCGCCGACTTCGCGCTCATCTCCTGCTGCAGGCGGTAGTTGCCTGGCTGGAACGTCGGCTCCTGCCCCTGGTCCGCGAGCTCGACGAGCAGGTCGTGGAAGGCGTCGAAGGTCTTCGTGACCCCCGCGCGATGCAGCGTGATCGCCACGTTGTCGCCGAAGTCCCCCGGCAGGATCGTGACGACCACCTCGACGCCGTTGCCGGTCGTCGTGTAGTCGTTCGGGATCTCCCAGCCGAGGATCTCGCGGATCTTGTCCTCATGGTTCGCCCAGGCCCACCAGCCGCCGGCGCCGGCGCCGCCGAGCACGATCACGAGCGGCAGGAACCAGGCGAGCCAGCGCACCGATCGGCGGCGCGGCGGCGCGGCGACCGGCTCGAGGCGGATCGGGAAGCCGCGTCCGGCCTGCTGACGCGGCGCATCCGAGCCGAGCGGCCTCGACGGCGCCGCCTCGGCGGCGCGGACCGGCTCCGCCACGGGGGCGGTGGCCAGGGCGGCGAGCCCGGCGTCGGCGATCGCGGGTCCGTCGGGCGCCGCCTCGGCGGGCAGGGGCTCCTCGGTCGTCGGCGCGGGGGCCTCCGGGCCCTGGACGAACGACGGCCGCCCGTCCTCGGGCGTCGCGTCGCCGGGCGACGCCTCCGGCTCCGGACCTCGGGGACCGGCGCCCTGCGGGAGCGCCGGCTCCGGCGCCGGGGCGTCCGTGCCGGCCGGCTGGACGGCGAAGCCGGTGCCGGCCGCGGCGGCCGGCAGGACCCCGTGCTCGGCGGTCTCTCCGGCGCGCTGCCGCTCGCGGAGCTCGCGCCGGGTCATGGGAGGCGCGATCACCGGGGCGGGCTCGGCGACGGGCGCGGCCTCGACGACGGGGATGCACTCGGCCGCGGCGCCGGGCTGGTCCCCGGGGGCGGACGCTGCGGCAGGGGCGGCGGGCGCGGACTCCCGTTCGGCGACCACGAAGGCCGGCACGGGCTCCGCCGTCGGGGGCTCGGGCACCGTGACCGCCGGCTCGGACGGCTCGGGCTGCACGGGCTCCCGGTCCTCGGGCTCGGAACCGACGGGCTCCGGCACGGACTCCGCCGGCGGGAGCGGCTCGACCGGCGCCGTGGCGGCCTCGATGAACGCCGCGTTCAGCGCGTCCGCGGCCGACTGCGAGGACTGGGACGACTCGGAACCGGACTCGGGGCGCTCGTCGTCGTCCAGCGCTCCGAACAGGTCGTCCAGCCCTCGATCGTTCTCCATGCGTCCTCTGCTCTCGGCTCGGATCTCTAGCCGTGGTCCTCGCCGGGGACATCCGCGCCAGGGCGATTCCCCGTGTGCCGCTCGGAGTCGAGCGCGTGTTCCAGCATGATAGCCGCGGCCACCTGGTCGACGACGGCGCGCCCGCTGCGCGAATCCCGGCCGGATGCCCGGAGCTGGCCGTGCGCGGCGACGGTCGTCAGCCGCTCGTCGACGAGCCGGACGAGACCGGGCAGCCGCGCCGCGAGCGCTCCCGCGAACGCGATCGCATCCTCGGTCGAGGCCGTCACGCGGCCGGAGAGCGCGGTCGGCCGTCCGACGTAGACGTCGATCGCCTCGTGCTCGCGGACCAGCTCGACGATGCGGTCGAGGTCGCCCGTCCCGCGGGCGACGGTCTCCAGGGGCGAGGCGAGCACGCCGTGCGGGTCGCTGCGGGCGACGCCGATCCGGACCGTGCCGACGTCGACCCCGATGCGGATGCCGCGCCTCATGCGCTCCGCAGCTCGCGCGCGATCGCCTCGATCGCCGCCGGGATCGCCGACGGATCCGAGCCGCCGCCCTGGGCCAGGTCGTCCTTGCCGCCGCCGCCGCCGCCGAGCGCCGCCGCCGCGGCCTTCGCCAGCGCTCCGGCCCTGGCGCCCGTCTCACGGGCCGCCGGCGTGGTCGCGACGATGACCGCGGGCTTGCCGTCGGCGCGGCCGGCGATGGCGACCACCGCGGCCTGGCCGGCGAGCCGTTCGCGGACGCTCGTCGCGAGCGTGCGCAGGTCGTCGGCGGAGCCGACGACGCCGACGTCCTCGCCGACGAACGCGACGCCGCCGAGCGGCGCCGCCGCGGCGACGAGCGCCGGGACCCGATCGGCGAGCGCCCTCGACTCGTATTGCGCGATGCGCTTCTCGGCGGCGCGCAGCTGCTCCCCGAGCGAGGCGATCCGGGTGACGAGCTGATCCCGCGGCGTCTTCAGCTCGGCGCTCAGCCGGCCGACGATCTCGCGCTCGGCCTTGAAGGAGGCGAGCGCGTCGGCGCCGACCAGGGCCTCGACGCGACGCGCCGAGGAGCCGACCGAGGACTCCCCGATCAGGTCGATGAGCCCGACGTCCGAGGAGCGGGCGACGTGCGTGCCGGCGCACAGCTCGAGCGACCAGTCGTCGCCGCCGATCCGCACCACGCGCACGGTGTCCCCGTACTTCTCGCCGAACAGCGCCATCGCGCCCTCGGCGCGCGCCTGCTCGATCGGCAGGATGCGCGTCGTCACCTCGAGGTCGTCGGAGATCGCCCGGTTCGCGACGTCCTCGATCTCCGAGCGGGTCTGCGGGGACAGCGCCTGCGACCAGTTGAAGTCCAGGCGCAGGTAGCCGGCCTTGTTGTAGGAGCCCGCCTGGTGCGCCTCGCGGCCCAGGATCTGGCGCAGCGCCGCATGCACCAGGTGGGTGGCCGAGTGCGCCCGGTTCGCGCCGCGGCGGTAGGCCTCGTCGACGATCGTGGTCGCGGCGTCGCCGACGGCGACCTCGCCGGCCCGCACCAGGACGGTGTGCGAGACGAGGCCGGGCACCGGCTTCTGCACGTCGAGCACGTCGAGCTCGTAGCCGGGACCGACGATGACGCCGCCGTCCGCGTCCTGACCGCCGGACTCGGCGTAGAGCGAGGTCTCGGCGAGCACGATCTCGACCGTCTCCCCCGCGCTCGCCGAGGACACCGGCGCGCCGTCCCGGATGATGCCGAGCACGGTCGACTCCGCGATCAGCTGCTCGTAGCCGAGGAACGCGGTCTCGCCCCGCGCGCGCAGGTCCCGGTAGACGGACACGTCGGCGAGACGGCCCTTCTTCGCCTTCGCGTCGGCCTTCGCGCGCTGGCGCTGCTCGTTCATGAGCACGTCGAAGCCGGCCCGGTCGATCGTCAGGCCCGCCTCCTCGGCGATCTCGACGGTGAGGTCGATCGGGAAGCCGTAGGTGTCGTGCAGCTGGAACGCGGTGTCACTCGGCAGCTGGGCCGCGCCGGAGGATCGGGTCCGCGAGATCGCGGTGTCGAGGATCGTGATGCCGGCGCCGAGCGTGCGCAGGAAGGCCTCCTCCTCGGCGAGGGCGAGCCGCTCGATCCGCGGGTACTCGGTCCCGACCTCCGGGTAGGCGGCCTGCATCGCATCGCGCGAGGCGGCGAACAGCTCGCGGAAGGTCGGCTCCTGGACGCCGAGCAGCCGCATCGAGCGGATCGAGCGGCGCAGCAGGCGGCGCAGGATGTAGCCGCCGCCCTCGTTGCCCGGCACGACGCCGTCGGCCATGAGCATGAGCCCGGATCGGATGTGGTCGGCGACCACCCGGAAGCGCACGTCGTCCTCGTGCACGCGGCCGTACGGCCGGCCGGAGAGCTCGACGGCGCGGTCGAGGACCGGCCGCACCTGGTCGATCTCGTACATGTTCTCGACGCCCTGCTTGATGAACGCGACGCGCTCCATGCCCATGCCGGTGTCGATGTTCTTCCGCGGCAGCTCGCCGACGATGCGGAAGTCGGTCTTCGACCGGACGTCGTCGAGCGCGTACTGCATGAAGACGAGGTTCCAGATCTCGGTGAACCGGGTGTCGTCGACCGCGGGGCCGCCGTCGACGCCGTAGGCGGGGCCCCGGTCGAAGTAGATCTCCGAGCAGGGGCCGCCGGGGCCCGGCTTGCCGGTGTGCCAGTAGTTGTCGGCCTTGCCGAGCCGCTGGATGCGGTGATCCGGCAGTCCGGCGATCCGCTTCCAGAGCGCGATCGCCTCGTCGTCGTCCTCGTAGACCGTCACCCACAGGTCGCGCTCGGCGAAGCCGAGGCCGCCGCCGCTCTCCGGCGTCGTCAGCAGCTCCCAGGCGTACTCGATGGCGCCTTCCTTGAAGTAGTCGCCGAAGGAGAAGTTGCCGTTCATCTGGAAGAACGTGCCGTGCCGGGCGGTCTTGCCGACCTCCTCGATGTCGTTCGTCCGGATGCACTTCTGCACGCTGGTCGCGCGCGGGAAGGGCGCCGGGACGACGCCGGTGAGATACGGGATGAACGGCACCATCCCGGCGATGGTGAACATGACGGTCGGGTCGTCGCTCACGAGCGACGCGGAGGGCACGACCGTATGGCCGCGCTCGCCGAAGAAGGTCAGCCAGCGATCGCGGATGTCGGCGGTGCGCACCTCAGGACTTCTTGGCGCGCTTGGCGAGGTCCGCGATGACCTCCTCGGCCTCCGCGACCGCCGCGCGCAGCTCCGCCTCGCGGGCCTTGTAGCCCTCGATGACGGCGTTGCCGAACTCCTTGGCCTTCTTGTCGACCTCGGCGAAGAACTGCTGGCCGCGCTCCGTGCGCGCGACCTGATGCGCGACGACGAAGCCGACCGCCGTGCCGAGCGTGATCCAGCCGAGTGCCTTGAAGAAGCCCATCGTCATTCCCTTGCCTTGAGACATCGAACCCCCCAAGCGTACCGGCGCCCGGGGGGTTCGGGTACGGGGCTTGACAGCGAGCGGCCCGAGCGGCGCGTGTCCGGGGACCCGCGGGTCGAGCGGCACCGCGGCGCCCGTCGAGACCTACCGGGCCGCGTAGTACTCGACGACGAGCTGCACGTCGCAGACGACCGGCACCTCGGCGCGCTTCGGGCGGCGCACCAGCCGGGCCTGCAGCTTGTCGAGCTCGACCTCGAGGTAGCCGGGGACCGGCGGCAGCACGTCGGCGTGTCCGCCGGCGGCCGCGACCTGGAACGGCTCGAGCGCCTCGGAGCGGGGCTTCACGTGGATGAGCTGGCCCGGCTTCACGCGGAACGACGGGCGGTCGACGAGCTGGCCGTCGACGAGGATGTGCCGGTGCACGACGAGCTGGCGGGCCTGCGCCGTGGTGCGGGCGAAGCCGGCGCGCAGCACGAGCGCGTCGAGGCGCATCTCCAGCTGCTCGACCATGTTGTCGCCCGTCTGGCCCTGGGTTCGCTTGGCCTCCTCGTACTGGATCCGCAGCTGCTTCTCGCGGATGCCGTACTGCTCGCGCAGCCGCTGCTTCTCGCGCAGCCGCACGGCGAAGTCGCTGTCGGTCTTGCGACGGGTCCGGCCGTGCTGGCCGGGCGCATAGGGGCGCAGCTCCATGATCCGGGCGGCCTTCGGGGTGAGGGCGACGCCGAGGGCGCGGGACAGACGGACCTTGCGGCGGTCCTGGGACTTCGATGCGGGCACGCGCTCGCTCCTTCGTTGCTCCTCGCACCGCGCGGGCGGTGCGCATTTCGACGCGGCCCGCGGACGCGGGCTTCGCTGGCGTACCTCGCAGGGCCCTGGTTCCGGTCACACGCCGACGTGCCGGGAGCGTTGCCTGCTCGGTGCCCGCGCGGTCCTGCCTGGCAGGGATCCGGTGAACGAGCCGATCCAGTGTAGCAGCCGCCCGACGGACGCCGGGGTCGCGGGCGCTACAGGCCGGCGGCGTTGATGAGCGAGGAGATCACCCAGAACAGCACGCCGGCGCCGATGATGAGGCCCCAGCCGGTGTAGAACGCGAACGCCCGGAAGTCGCCGCGCGGGGCGAGGAACGTCGCCGCGCCGCTGAAGATCATGCCGAGCACGGAGAGGACGACCGCGGTCCACAGGAACGGGACCGTGACCGAGTCGTAGGCCGAGAACGCCGCGAACAGCCCGCCGGCCACGGCGAGGATCACCCCGATGATCTCGGCGGCCTTCCAGCTGGCCCCCGATGGCTTCTGCTCGCTCATGATGCCCCGGTCCCCTTCCGGCCGGTCCGCTTCGGCCGGTCGCCGAGCATTCTACGGATCTGCTCGAGCCGCTCGGCGATCCTCGCCTCGAAGCCGATCGCGGTCGGCTCGTAGTAGCGCGCGCCGTCGAGCTCGTCGGGCAGGTACTGCTGGGGCGCGATGCCGTGCGGGGCGTCGTGCGCGTACTGGTACCCCTTGCCATGGCCGAGGCGCTTCGCGCCCGGGTAGTGCGCGTCCCGCAGGTGCGTCGGCACGCGGCCGATCCGTCCGGCGCGCACGTCCGCGATCGCCTGCTCGACCCCGAGGTAGGAGCGGTTCGACTTCGGGGCCGTCGCGAGGTAGACGACGGCCTCGGCGAGCACGATGCGGCCCTCGGGCATCCCGATCAGCTGCCCCGCCTCGGCCGCCGCGACGGCGATCTGCAGCGCCTGCGGGTCGGCCATCCCGACGTCCTCGGCGGCGAGGATGATGATCCGCCTGGCGATGAACCGCGGATCCTCGCCGGCCTCGATCATCCGGGCGAGGTAGTGCAGCGCCGCGTCGACGTCGCTGCCGCGCACCGACTTGATGAACGCCGAGATCACGTCGTAGTGCTCGTCGCCCTGGCGGTCGTAGCGCAGCAGGGCGCGGTCGACCGCCGTGGCGACGATCTCGGCGGTCACCAGCGGCGGCGCCTCCCCCGCGTCGGCGGCGTCCGCGCTCGCGCGGGCCGATGCCGCCGCCGCCTCGAGCGCGGTCAGGGCTCGGCGGGCGTCGCCGGAGGAGAGCCGGACGATCGCCTCGCGGGCCTCGTCGTCTAGCGCGAC
>MKVN01000030.1:0-68413 GCA_001898855.1 Micrococcales bacterium 73-13 | reverse complement strand
CGCCGAGGCCGCGCGGGTCGGCGACGGCGCGGTCGAGCAGCTCGCCGAGGTCCTCGTCCGAGAGCGGCTCGAGGGTCAGCAGCAGCGAGCGGGACAGCAGCGGCGAGATGACGGAGAACGACGGGTTCTCGGTGGTCGCCGCGACGAGGATCACCCAGCCGTTCTCCACGCCGGGCAGCAGGGCGTCCTGCTGCGCCTTGGTGAAGCGGTGGATCTCGTCGAGGAACAGCACGGTCGTCAGGCCGTAGAGGTCGCGCGCGGCGAGCGCCTGCTCCATCACCTCTCGGACGTCCTTGACCCCGGCCGTGACGGCGGAGAGCTCGACGAACTTCCGGGCCGACTCCCCCGCGATCGCCTTCGCGATCGTCGTCTTGCCGGTGCCGGGCGGCCCCCACAGGATGACGGACGCGGCGCCCTTCGCCCCCGAGTCCTCGGACGCGAGGGTGCGCAGCGGCGATCCGGGCCCGAGCAGGTGGCGCTGGCCGACGATCTCGTCCAGCGTCCGCGGGCGCATCCGCACCGCGAGCGGCGTCGCGCCGCGCGCCATCGCGGCGCCCTGCAGCCCGCCTGCCTCCATGCCGCCAGCCTAGGGCCGGCCTCCGACGCCCGGCCGGCGTTCGGTAGGCTCGACAGCCGTGGCGAAGCGACCCCAACCGGCCGACCGAGAGCAGCGGCGCCTCGCGCGCGACTACGAGGCGCGGCAGGCGCTGCACGCCCGGCAGACCGCGCGCCGCCGCCGGGACAACCTGATCGGCATCGTCGGCGGTGCGCTGGTCGTGGGCCTCGCGATCTTCGGCGTCTGGTCGTACTCCGCCTGGGGTCCTGGCAGCCCGGTGCCGGCGCCGAGCGGGAGCGCGACCCCGGCGCCGACCGACACCGCCGCGGTCGAGGAGCCCGAGGTGCCGGACGCCGCGCTCGCCGAGGACCGCACCTGGACCGGGTCGATGACCGTCGGCGGCGTCCAGCTCGGCGTCGAGCTCGACGGCGCGCTCGCGCCGCAGGCGACCGCCGTCCTCGTCCAGGCCGCGCAGACCGGCTGGTACCTCGGCAGGTACTGCCCGCGGGTCACGTCCTATCCGACGATGCAGGTCCTGCAGTGCGGCACCGCCTCCCCCGACTCGACCGCGAGCGAGACCGGCTTCCGCTTCGGTCCGATCGAGAACGCCCCGGCCGATGACCTCTACCCGGCCGGCACGATCGCGATGGCGCGCGTCGGCGGGGACGGCGCCTCGATGGGCCACCAGTTCTTCATCGTCACCGCCGACTCGACGATCCCGAGCGACGCCGCGGGCGGCTACACCGTCGTCGGACGGGTCACCGTCGGCCTCGACGCGCTCGTCGAGCAGGTCGCCTCGCGCGGCACCGCCGACGGCGGGCAGGACGGCACCCCGGCGCAGCCGGTGCAGATCACGGCCTTCACGATCCAGTAACGGCCCCGCCTCCCGCGGTCGCGCCCCGTAAGCTTGGACGGGCCATGACGAGCGCGACGACGAGCGAGGGGGCGACATTGACCGCGAGCGACCCGACGAGGGCCCCTGCCGACTGGGGTCGCGTCGACGAGACGGGAGCGGTGTTCGTCCGCGTCGGCGACGGCGAGCGCCAGGTCGGCGAGTACCCGGACGCCTCGCCCGAGGAGGCCCTGGCCTACTACGTCCGCAAGTTCACCGAGCTCGAGGGGCAGGTGACGCTGCTCGAGCAGCGCGCCCGCGGCGGCGCCCCGGCGGCGGATGTCGCGAAGGCGGCGAAGCACCTGGCCACGACGATCGAGTCGGCGAACGCCGTCGGAGACCTCGGGGGTCTGGCCGCCCGCGTCGACGCGCTCGGCGGCGTGATCGCGGGCAAGGTCGAGGAGCAGTCGGAGGCGCACCGCGCCGAGCTCGAGGCCGCGGCTGCCGAGCGCACGGCCATCGTCGAGTCCGCCGAGGCGATCGCGGCGCGGGACCTCGAGAAGGTCCAGTGGACCGCCGTCTCGGCCGAGATGGACGCCCTCTTCAAGCGCTGGCAGGAGCACCAGTCCTCCGGCCCGAGGCTGCCGAAGTCGGTCGCCGACGCGCTGTGGAAGCGCTTCAGCGCCGCGCGCTCCACGGTCGACGCCGCCCGGCGCTCCTACTTCCACCGCCTCGACGCCACCCAGAAGGACGCGCGCAGCGCCAAGGAGGGCCTCATCGCGAAGGCCGAGGCGCTCGCGCCCAGGGGCTCGGACGGCATCCCCGCCTATCGCGCGCTCATCGACGAGTGGAAGCAGGCCGGACGGGCCGGCAAGAAGTCGGCCGACGACCAGCTCTGGGAGCGGTTCAAGGCCGCCGGCGACGTGCTGTACGCCGCGAAGGCCGAGGTCGCGGCGAAGGAGGACTCCGAGTACGCCGCGAACCTCGAGGTGAAGCTCGCGCTGCTGACGGAGGCCGAGGCGCTGCTGCGGATCACCGACCGGCGCCAGGCCCGGGAGCTGCTGACGGACGTCCAGCGCCGCTGGGAGCGCGCGGGCCGCGTCCCGCGCGACCGGGTCAAGGCCGTCGAGGACCGGCTGCGCAAGGTCGAGCAGCACGTGCGCAAGCTCGACGACGAGCACTGGCACCGCACCGACCCCTCGCGCACGGAGCGCTCGGAGGGCTTCGCCGGCCAGCTCGAGGAGTCGATCGCGAAGCTGCAGTCGGAGCTCGAGGCGGCGCAGCAGGCCGGCGACCGGGGCGCGATCGAGGCGGCGCAGCAGGCGCTCGAGACGCAGCAGGCCTGGCTCGCGGCGGTGCGGCGGGACTGAGCCCCTCCACAGGCGGCGGTTCTGCACAGATGGGGCTGCCGGCCTGCGCGGGCCCGCCGCGACAGGGCATGCTCTCGGCATGCCCCCGCAGCTGCCGCCGATCCTGGACGAGACCGAGCTGCCCGCCGTCGCGCTGCGGTCCGCGGTGCTCGACGGCGAGCTGTACCCGATCGGCGAGGGGTTCCGGCCCGTCGACCTGCCGCTCGACGCCGCCGCGCGCGCCGGATCGCTGCGCGCGATCGCGGTCCGGCGACGCGTGCTCGCCGGCCGGACCGCCGCCTGGGTCTGGGGCGCCGTCGCCGACCCGGGACGTCCCTACCGGGTGCTGATCCCGGACACGGCCGCGGTCGGGCACGCGGCCCCGCACGCCGAGGAGGGCGTGCTCGCGCGGGAGGCCCGGCTGCGGCTCGACGACGTGACGCTGCTCGACGGCGTCCCCGTGACCTCGCCGCTGCGCAACGCGGTCGATCTGCTCTGCGGGCCGCAGGAGCCGTGGCACCGCGCCGCCGTCGACCTGCTGCTGGCCGAGGCCGCGGCGGACGTCCCGGCGCTGCTCGCCGATCTCCGCTCCCGGCGTCGGCTGACCGGGCGCCGGGAGGCGATCGCGCGGCTCAGGTGCTGGTGACCCGGTAGACGTCGTAGACGGCGTCGATGCGGCGCACCGCGTTCAGCACCCGATCGAGGTGCGTCGCGTCGCCCATCTCGAACAGGTAGCGGCTGTAGGCGATCCGCTCGTTCGAGGTGGAGACGCTCGCCGAGAGGATGTTCACGTGGTGCTCGCTGAGCACCCGGGTGATGTCCGAGAGCAGGCCGGCGCGGTCGAGCGCCTCGACCTGGATCTGCACCAGGAAGACGCCCTTGGCCTGGGACTCCCAGGACACCTCGATCATCCGCTCCGGCTCCTGCATGAGCGTCGCGACGTTCTTGCAGTCGGCCTGGTGCACCGAGACGCCGGCGCCGCGGGTGACGAAGCCGACGATCGCGTCGCCCGGCACCGGGGTGCAGCAGCGGGCGAGCTTGACGAGCACGTCGGCGTCCCCGCGCACGAGCACCCCGGACCGCGACGGCGAGGCGGACCGCGGCCGCGCCGGCGTCGTGATGGTGTCGGCGTCCTCGTGCTCGGCGGCCTCCGTGACGCCGGCGAGCAGCTTCTCGATGACCGACTGCGACGAGACGTGCCCCTCGCCGATCGCGGCGTACAGCCCGGAGACGGTGGTGAGGTTCAGCTGCCCGGCGACGGCGAACAGCGAGTCCTGCGTGGTGAGCTTCTGCAGCGGCAGGTTCCGTTTGCGCATCGCCTGCGCGAGCGCCTCCTTGCCCTGCTCGATCGCCTCCTCGCGGCGCTCCTTCGTGAACCAGGTGCGGATCTTGCTCCGGGCGCGGGTCGAGGCGACGAAGCCCATCCAGTCCTGGCTCGGGCCGGCGTCCGGGTTCTTCGAGGTGAGCACCTCGACGGTGTCGCCGGAGGCGAGCTTCGAGTTCAGCGGGACGAGCCGCCCGTTCACCTTCGCGCCCATCGTCCGATGCCCGACCTCGGTGTGCACCGCGTAGGCGAAGTCGACCGGGGTCGCGCCGCTCGGCAGGCCGATCACCTTGCCCTGCGGGGTGAACACGTAGACGTCCTTCGCGCCGATCTCGAAGCGCAGGCCCTCCAGCCACTCGGTCGGGTCGCTGGTGTCCTCCGACCAGTCGGCGATTCGCGCGATCCAGGCCATCTCGGAGTCCAGCGGCCGCTCCTGGCCCTTGCCGCCGGCCATCCGCTCCTTGTACATCCAGTGCGCCGCGACGCCGTACTCGGCGCGCTGGTGCATCTCCTGGGTGCGGATCTGGATCTCGACCGCGCGGCCCTCCGGGCCGATCACGGTGGTGTGCAGCGACTGGTAGAGGTTGAACTTCGGCGTCGCGATGTAGTCCTTGAACCGGCCGGGGATCGGCGTCCAGCGCGCGTGGATCGCGCCGAGCACCGCGTAGCAGTCGCGGACGCTCGGCACCAGCACCCGGATGCCGGTGAGGTCGTAGATCTCGTCGAACTCGCGGCCGCGGACGACCATCTTCTGATAGATCGAGTAGTACTGCTTCGGCCGGCCCTGCACCTCGCCCTTGATGCGCTCGACCCGCAGGTCGTCGCGCACCGCGTCGATGACCCGCTGCACGTACTCCTCGCGCTGCGGGTCGCGCTGGCGCACCAGGTTCTCGATCTCGACGTAGAGCTTCGGGTGCAGCACCGAGAAGGAGAGGTCCTCGAGCTCGACCTTGACCGTCTGCATGCCGAGCCGGTGGGCGAGCGGCGCGTAGATCTCCAGCGTCTCCTTCGCCTTGCGGGTCGCCGACTCCGCCGGCACGAACCCCCAGGTGCGGGCGTTGTGCAGCCGGTCGGCGAGCTTGATGACGAGCACCCGGATGTCCTTGGACATCGCCACGATCATCTTCCGGACGGTCTCCGCCTGCGCCGAGTCGCCGTACTTGACCTTGTCCAGCTTCGTGACGCCGTCGACGAGCATCGCGATCTCGTCGCCGTACTCCGCGCGCAGCTCCTCGAGCGAGTAGTCGGTGTCCTCGACCGTGTCGTGCAGCAGCGCCGCTGCGAGCGTCTTCGGTCCGAGGCCGAGGTCGGCGAGGATCTGGGTGACCGCGACCGGGTGCGTGATGTACGGCTCGCCGCTGCGCCGCTGCTGCCCGCGGTGCGCCCGCTCCGCGGTGCGGTAGGCCCGGTCGACGAGCGCGACGTCGCCCTTCGGGTGGTGATGCTTGACGGTGCGCAGCAGCCGGTCGACCGCGGCGGTGTGCTGCGGCGCCCGGGAGAAGATCCGGGGCAGCCGGGAGAGCAGCGACGCGTTCGCGGTCTCCGTCATGTCGCCTCCCGGCCATGCGCTGCCCGGGACGGCGGCGGAGCCGCCTGCGCCCAGGGGCTCTATTCTACGGCGGTGCCGGCCGGCTCCCGCTGCGCCTTCGCCCGGAGCGCGAGCACCCGCTCGGTGTGCTTGCGGATCCTCGGCTCGCCCTCGCGCATCTGCGAGTACAGCGGCGCCGCGATGAAGATCGTCGAGTAGGTGCCGACGATGATGCCGATGAACAGCGCGAGCGCGATGTCCCGCAGCGTGCCGGCGCCGAGCGCGACGGCGCCGATCCAGAGGATCGACGCGACCGGGAGCACCGCGACGACGCCGGTGTTGATGGAGCGCACCAGCGTCTGGTTGACCGCGAGGTTGACGGACTCCGGGAAGGTGCGGACGGAGTCCTCCCCGTCCTCCTTGGTGTTCTCGCGCACCTTGTCGAAGACGACGACGGTGTCGTAGAGCGAGTAGCCGAGGATGGTGAGGAAGCCGATGACCGCGGACGGCGTGATCTCGAAGCCGAACACGGCGTACACGCCGACCGTGATCACGAGGTCGTGGATGAGCGAGACGATCGCGGCGACGGACATCTTCCAGGTGCGGAAGTAGATCGCCATGAAGATCGCGGCGAGCGCGACGAACACGATGAGCGCGATGATGCCCTGACGGGAGATGTCCTGCCCCCAGCTGCCGCTGATGTAGGTCGCGGAGACCTGGTCGACGGGCACGCCGTAGGCCTGGGCGAGCGCCTTCTGGATGGCGTTGCTCTGCTCCGGGGTCACCAGCTCGGTCTGCACCTGGATGGACTTCGTGTCGGTGCCGACCACCGTCACGTGCGCCGCGGCGTCCGGCACGACGCCGTGCACCGCGTCCTCCGCGAGGCGCTGCGAGGTGTCGGCGACGGCGGAGACCTTGAACTGGGACCCGCCGGTGAACTCGATGCCGAGCGGGACGTAGCCGCGGATGAGCGGCACCAGGATCGCGATGAGCAGGAGGACGCCGGCGATCCCGTACCACCACCAGCGCCGGCCGACGAAGTCGAAGGACTTCGCCCCGGTGTAGAGGTCGTTCCCGAAGCGGGTGAGTCGCGATGCGCCGGCCATCAGTCGTCCGCCTCTCCTGCGCCCTTGCCGCCGGCGCCCGTGCGAGCGAGGTCCGCGGCCTTCCGCTCGGCGATCGTCTGCCGCTTCGCCGCCTCCCGGCTCGCACCGGCTCGCCGCTTCTCGGCGCTGAACCGGAACTCGGCCCGGCCTCGGTAGACGGCGCCGAGCGCCTCCGGGTCGAGGCCGCTGAGCGGGTGCCCGCTCGCGAAGAAGCGGTTCTCGGCCATCAGCTGCAGCACCGGATGGGTGAAGAGCAGCACGATGAGGACGTCGAGGACGGTCGTGAGGCCCAGGGTGAACGCGAAGCCGCGGATGTTCCCGACGGCGAGCACGTAGAGCACGACCGCGGAGAGCAGGTTGATGAACTTCGCGCTGAGGATCGTGCGCAGCGCCCGCTTCCAGCCCGCCGAGACCGCGCCGGGCAGCGTCCGTCCGTCGCGCAGCTCGTCCCGGATGCGCTCGAAGTAGACGATGAAGGAGTCGGCCGTGAAGCCGATGGAGACGATGAGGCCCGCGATGCCGGCGAGCGACAGGCTGTAGCCCTGCCGCCAGGACATCAGCGCGATGACGACGTAGGTCAGCACGCCCATGATGATCAGCGACGCGATCGTCACCAGGCCAAGCAGCCGGTACTGGAACAGCGAGTAGACGAGCACCAGCACCAGGCCGATCAGGCCGGCGAGCAGGCCGATCGACAGCTGCTCCGAGCCGAGCGTCGCCGAGAGCGCCTCGCTCGACTGCAGGGCGAAGCTGATCGGCAGCGAGCCGTTCTTCAACTGGTCGGCCAGGGTCTTCGCCGAGGCCTGGGTGAAGTTGCCGGAGATCATCGGCCGGCCGTTGGAGATCTCCACGTTCGTGGTCGGCGCCGAGATGACCCAGCCGTCGAGCACCATCGCGAAGCGGTTCTGCGGCGAGGTCTTCGGGAAGCTGATGAGCCGCTGCGTGACGTTCGCGAACTCGGTCGTGCCCTGCTCGTCGAAGTTGATGAAGACGGCCCATTCGTTCGTCGAGGAGCCGTTCTGGCCGGGGACCAGGCCGGCCGAGGCGTCGGCGATGCGCTCCCCGGACACCTCGACGGGGCCGAGGATGAAGCGCTCGCCGGTCTGCTCGTCGCAGGACAGGAACGGCTGGTCGGTCGGCGCGGTCGCCGTGGCCGGGTCGTTCAGCGCGCTGCAGTCGAAGAACAGGAAGTCCCAGTAGAGCTGCGGGGTGATCTGGTTGAGGTCGCTCGGGTTGCCCGGGTCCGGCGCGACGAGCGGCTGGCTCGAGAGCGGCGTGGTCGGCGTCGGCGGGGTGTCGGAGGAGCCGGCGTCCGCAGGCATCGCGGCGTTCACCGCGTCGACGACGCCCTGCGGGGCGTCGCAGTGCAGCTGCGTGTCGATCGTGCAGAGCACCGGCCGGAAGTCGAGCTTCGCGGCGGCCTGCACGCGGGCGAGGGTGTCGTCGCTCGGCGTGCCGGGGATCGCGACGACGACGTTCGTCCCACCCTGGCTGGTGACCTCGGCCTCGGAGACGCCGGCGGAGTCGACGCGCTGCCGGATGATCGCGACCGCCTGGTCGAGCTGCTGCTGCGTGACCGTCTGGCCCTCGGCGAGCTGCGGGGTGAGGATGAGCTGGGTGCCGCCCTGCAGGTCGAGCGCGAGCTTCGGCATCCAGGAGGCGCCGCCCCAGAGCACGCCCGCGCCGAGCACGCCGAACAGCACGGCGGTGATGACGGCGAGCCAGACCAGCGACCGGGTCGCGGCGCGCACCGGGGCGCTGCGGGCCATCAGGACTTCTTGGGCGCGTCGCCCTCGTCGCCGTCCTCGGCGGACGGCTGCTCCTTGTGGATCCGCTCGCCGTAGCGCGGCTCGTCGAGGTCGTCCTCGGCGCCGTCCAGCGGGCCGCCGACCGAGCCCTCACGGGCCTGCTGCTCGCGCTCGGCGATCTCCATGGCCTCCTCGACCGAGCGCGGCGCGTCGCCGGAGATCGTGGCGGCCGCGGGGTCGACGACCTTCACGAGCGTCTGGCGGTGGACCTTGACGACGTTCCCCGGGCTGACCTCGAGCTCCGCGGTCCCCCCGAGCTCGTCGACCGAGACCAGCTTGCCGTAGAGGCCGAAGCTCGTCATGACCTGGACGCCCGGCACCATGGTCGACTGCAGGCGCTGCGCGTCGGCCTTGCGCTTGCGCGAGCTGCGCCACATGAAGAACACCATGACGACCAGCAGGGCGACGAGCACCCAGGTCATCCAGCTGCCGCCGAACAGGCCGCCGTCGCCGGCGGCGGGGGCGGTGGTCTCCCCGGGGGCGGGCTGCTGCGTGGTCGGCGTCAGTGCCGAGCACGCGGTGAGCAGGAGCGCCGAGCCGGCGAGGACGATCGCGGCGACTCCGCGACGGAGGAGAGTCATTGGGTGCCTTTCGGTGCCTGCGTGCGCCGACGATACGGAACGGGCCTCAGCGATCATAGTCCATCGTCGAACAGCGCATCCTGCGGGGCGCCTGGGCGTGCGGCCGGATCGGCGCCGAGATGGGCGTAGGCGGCGGCCGTCGCGATCCGTCCTCGCGGCGTGCGCGCGAGCAGCCCGACCCGGACCAGGAACGGCTCGACGACGCTCTCGATCGTCTCCGCCTCCTCGCCGACCGAGACGGAGAGGGTGCCGAGGCCCACCGGTCCCCCGGCGAACCGCTCGACCACGGCGCCGAGCACGGCGCGATCGAGCCGGTCGAGGCCGAGCGCGTCGACGTCGTAGAGCTCGAGCGCGCCGCGCACCGCGTCGATCCCCGACGCCGAGGAGTGGACGAGCGCGTAGTCGCGGACCCGCCGCAGCAGTCGGTTCGCGATCCGCGGCGTGCCGCGGCTGCGCCCGGCGATCTCGGCGAGCGCCGGGCCGTCGAAGTCGAGCCCGAGCAGGCCGGAGGCGCGCCGCAGCACCTGGGCGAGCTCGACGTCGTCGTAGAACTCCAGGTGGGCGGTGAAGCCGAACCGGTCGCGCAGCGGGTTCGGCAGCAGTCCGGCTCGCGTCGTCGCCCCGACCAGCGTGAACGGCGCCAGGTCGAGCGGGATGGACGTCGCCCCGGCGCCCTTGCCGACCATGATGTCGATGCGGAAGTCCTCCATCGCGAGGTAGAGCATCTCCTCCGCGGAGCGGGCCATCCGGTGGATCTCGTCGACGAACAGCACCTCGCCGGGCACCAGGCTCGACAGCAGCGCGGCGAGGTCGCCGGCGTGCTGGATCGCCGGCCCGCTGGACATCCGCAGCGGTCGCGCGGTCTCGTGCGCGACGATCATGGCGAGGGTCGTCTTGCCGAGTCCGGGGGGGCCGGCGAGCAGGATGTGCTCCGGGGTGCGGTCCTGCATGCCGGCGGCGTCGATGAGCAGCTGCAGCTGTCCGCGCACCTTGCTCTGCCCGACGAACTCGGCGAGGCTGCGCGGCCGCAGCGCCCCCTCGTAGGCGAGGTCCTCCTCCAGCGGTCCCGGGGAGACCGCCCTGGCCTCCCCGTCGTCCGGCTCCCGCGGCGTCATCGCACTCCCGCGGGGCCGAGCGAGGCGAGCGCGAGCCGGACGATGGTCGGCACGGGCGCCTCGGGCTGCTCGGCGACGGCCTCGTCGACCGCCTCCTCGGCGCGGCGCTCGGCGAAGCCGAGCGAGGCGAGCGCCGCGATCGCCTCGGCGCGGACGGCGCCGCCGACGCGCGACCGCGGCGACTGGTCCGGCGCGGCGTAGCCGAGCAGCTTGCCGGCGAGGCTCACAACGATGAGCTTCGCGGTCTTCGGACCGATGCCGGAGACCTTCCGGAACGCCGCGTCGTCCTCGGCCGCCACGGCGACCGCCGCCTGCGCCGGCGTCATCGCCGAGAGCACGCCGAGCGCGGACTTCGGCCCGACGCCGGTCACGCCGCGCAGCAGGTCGAAGACCTCGAGCTCGTCCCGGCTCGCGAAGCCGTAGAGGCTCAGCTCGTCCTCGCGCACGACGAGCGCGGTGTGCACGAGCACCTCGGCCCCGGGTCGGAGCCCGAGGGCGTGCTGGGCCGTCACGGCGACCGCGTAGCCGACGCCGCCGACCTCGATCACGGCTCCGCCGCCGGAGACGGCGAGCACCACGCCGCGCAATGTCGAGATCACGCGCCCAGCGTAGCCGGAGTCGTAGGTATGTTCGAACGCCACGCCGCGCCCGTACCGATACGGTGTGGTGTCGGCACTCGGAGGGAGAGGGATGCGCGTCGCCTTCGCCGTGCTGCGACTGGCGGTCGCCGCCGCCGTGGTCGCCGCCGTCGTCGCCCAGCTGATCACCAGCCTGCGCTACTGGCGGGACGTCGCGGGCATCGAGGACCCGACCGTCCAGATCGTCCACTTCTTCAGCTTCTTCACCATCGAGTCGAACCTGATCGCCGTCGTGACCCTGGTGATCGGCGCGGCGCTGCTGCTGCGTCGGGACGGCGAGGACCCGCGCTGGTACGCCGTGCTCCGCCTCTCGGCGACGACCTACATGGTCACCACCGGGATCGTCTACAACCTGCTGCTGCGCGGCATCCAGCTCCCCCAGGGCTCGACGCTGGGCTGGTCGAACGAGATCCTGCACGTGGTCGCGCCGCTGTGGATGCTCATCGACTGGCTGCTCGCCCCCGGCCGGCGTCCGCTGCGCTGGCGCGCGGTCTGGGTCGTCGTCGCCTTCCCGATCGTCTGGGCCTGCTACACCCTGATCCGCGGGCCGCTCACGCCGGACGCCGTCCAGCACCGCGACTACTGGTACCCCTACCCGTTCCTCGACCCGAACTCCGCGCCGAGCGGCTACTGGTCGGTCGCCGGCTACATCGTGCTCATCGCGGCCGTCATCGCGGTGGTCGGGCTCGGCGCGGTGTGGCTGTCGCGGCTCGCTCGGCCTCGCGCCACGCCGCCTGCGCGGGCGTGAGGGCGTCCGACGACCCCGGAGCGGGACGGCTCGGCGCGCGCCAGGCGTGGCAGAGCGCGAGCGCGAGCGCGTCGGCGGCGTCGGCCGGCTTCGGCGGGGCGGGCAGCCGGAGGATGCGCTGGACCATGGCGGCGACCTGGCGCTTGTCGGCGTCGCCGTAGCCGGTGACGGCGGCCTTCACCTCGCTCGGGGTGTGATGCGCGACCGGGATGCCGCGCGCGGCGGCGCGCTCGATCGCGATGCCCGCGGCCTGCGCGGTGCCCATCACCGTGCGGACGTTGTGCTGGGAGAACACCCGCTCGACCGCGACCGCGTCGGGGGCGTGCGCGTCGAGCAGCGCCTCGATCCCCGCGCGGATGGCCGTCAGCCGCCGCTCGACCGGCTCGGCGGGGTCGGTGCGCAGCACGCCGACGTCGACGAGCCGGGCGCTGCGGTCGGCCGCCGCGTCGACGACGCCGTAGCCGCAGCGGGTCAGACCGGGGTCGATGCCGAGGACGAGCACGCGCTCAGTGTCGCACCGACCCTCAGTCCTCCTCGTCGAGGCGCGCGCGGACCTCGGCCGGCACGTCCTCGTTGGAGAACACGTTCTGCACGTCGTCGAGGTCGTCGAGCGCGTCGATCAGCCGCTCGACCTTCCGCGCGGTCTCGAGGTCGACCTCGATCTCGAGGTTCGCGACGAACTCGACCTCCGCGGAGTCGTAGTCGATCCCGGCCGCCTGCAGCGCCTCGCGCGCCGTCACCAGCTGCGCCGGCTCGGTGATGACCTCGAAGCCCACGCCGTGGTCCTTGACGTCCTCGACCCCGGCGTCCATGACGGCCTCGAGGATCGCGTCCTCGTCGACGCCGTCGACGGCCTCGATCGAGATGACGCCCTTCCGGGTGAAGTTGTAGGCGACCGAGCCCGGGTCGGCGAGCGTGCCGCCGTTGCGGCTGAGCGCGGTGCGCACCTCCGCGGCGGCGCGGTTCTTGTTGTCGGTGAGGCACTCGATCATGAGGGCGACCCCGTTCGGCCCGTACGCCTCGTACATGATCGAGGTGTACTCGACCGCGTCGCCGCCGATGCCGGCGCCGCGCTTGATCGCGCGGTCGATGTTGTCGTTCGGGACGGAGGTCTTCTTCGCTTTCTGGACCGCATCGTAGAGCGTCGGGTTGCCGCCCAGGTCCGCGCCGCCGAGCTTCGCCGCGACCTCGATGTTCTTGATGAGCTTCGCGAACGACTTGGCGCGCCGGGCGTCGATGACCGCCTTCTTGTGCTTGGTCGTCGCCCACTTGGAATGACCGGACATGGTCCCCGATTCTATCCGGGCGCCGCCGCAGCGCCGGCGCGTCGAGCGCGCAGCGCGGTGAGCCCGACGAGCACCCCGAACGCGTTGACCACCATGAGCACGATCCACAGCGGCAGGGTCCAGCCGCCGCTGGCCTGGAAGGCGGCGCCGAGCACGAAGCTCCCGGTTGCGGCGATCACGTAGCCGCCGCCCTGCACGAGCGCCGACAGGCGGCGCACGTGCCGCTGGCTGCGCCCGACCTGCGCGACCAGGGTGAGCACGATGGTGATCCCGCCGCCCTGCCCGATGCCGCCGAGCGCCATCCAGACGGCCCAGCCCTCCGGCATCAGCAGCAGGCCGAGCGGCACCGCGAGCCAGCAGGCCCAGATCGCGCCCACCGCCGCGGCCGCGTTGAGGCGCGACGCGATCAGCGGGATGCCGAGCGCGCCGACGACGCCGAAGATCTGGAACAGGCCGGCGACCCCGCCGGCCTCCCCAGGGCCGACCCCCAGCCGGTCGGCGAGGATCGCCGGGAGCCAGGTCGTCACGCCGTAGTAGGCGAACGCCTGCGCGCCGAAGCCGACGAGCAGGCAGATCGCCGTGAGGCTGCCCCAGGTGCGCTCCGCGCTCGGCGCCGGGGTCGGCTCGTCGGCCGCCGCCGTCGGGCTCGATCGCCGACGGAACGCTGGGCCGGGTCCGATGATGCCGATCCAGACGGCGAGCGAGCCGAGCGCGACCACCGCCCAGAGCCCGAGCGCGATCCGCCACCCGACCGCGTCGACGAGCGGGACGGTCGCGACCGTCGCGACGAGGCTCGCGAGGTTCGCCCCGGCGACGAACACGCCGGTGACGATACCGGCCCGCTCGGGCGGCGCGTCGCGCCGGACCAGGACGGGCAGCAGCACGTTGCCGACCGTGATCGCGGCGCCGAGCAGCGCGGTGCCGGCGAACGCCGCGCCGGCGCCTCCGGCCGAGCGCACGATGACGCCGAGCGCCACCCCGAACAGCATCACGGTCATCGCGAGGTTCGGGCCGATGCGGGCGATCACCAGGCTCGCGGCGCCGCTGAGCAGCCCGAAGCTGAGCACGGGGATGGTCATCAGCAGCCCGATGCCGCCGGCGTCGAGGCCGAGGTCGGCGCCGAGCACGTCGCTGATCGGCGCGACGGCGACCAGCGTCGAGCGCATGACGATCGACATCGTCAGCGCCGCGAGGACGAGGCCCAGGAACGTCATGGTCCCCGGCCGCGCGCTCACCCGGTCGAGCCTAGGTCCTCCGGGGAGAGCACCGGGACCGGCGTGGTCGGGGGCACCAGGCCGCTCAGCCGCTCGGGGGCGAGCACCCGGTCGACGAGGTCCTCGGGCAGCAGGCCGCGATCGACGACCAGACGGCGGATCGAGCTGCCGGAGGTCAGCGCCTCGTGTGCGAGCTCCGCGGCCGCCTGGTAGCCGATGTACGGGGTGAGCGCGGTCACCACGCCGACGCTCGCGTCGACCATGGCGCGCAGTCGCGCCCGGTCCACCGTGATGCCCTCCACGCAGTTGACGCGCAGCGTGAAGCAGGCGTTCGCCATCCAGGCGAGGCTCTGCAGCAGCGAGTTCGCGATGACCGGCTCGAAGGCGTTGAGCTGGAGCTGTCCGCCCTCGGCGGCGGCCGTCACGGTCGCGTCGGCGCCGATCACGACGAACGCGACCTGGTTGACGACCTCCGGGATGACCGGGTTCACCTTCCCCGGCATGATCGACGATCCCGCCTGCCGCGCCGGCAGGCGGAGCTCGCCGAGCCCGGCCTGCGGCCCGCTGGAGAGCAGCCGCAGGTCGTTGCAGATCTTGGACAGCTTGACCGCCGCGCGCTTCAGCGCCCCGGACAGCGTCATGAACGAGCCCGCGTCGCTGGTCGCCTCGATGAGGTCGGGCGCGGTCGTGATGTCGAACGGCGCGAGCCGGTCGAGCTCCTCTCGGATCGCGGCGGCGTAGCGGGGGTCCGCGGTGATGCCGGTGCCGATCGCGGTGGCGCCGAGGTTCGTCTCCCCGAGCACCGGGAGCACCGACTGCAGCGCGGCGCGGTCGTCGTCGAGCGTGTGGGCCCAGCCCGCGAGCTCCTGGCCGACGGTCATCGGCACGGCGTCCTGCAGCTGGGTGCGCCCGATCTTCAGCACTTGCGCGAACTCGGCGCCCTTCGCCCGGAAGGCGTCCGCGAGCGCCCGGTACTCGCCGACCAGCCGCACCAGGCCGAGGCCCATCGCGAACTTGATCGAGGTCGGGTAGGTGTCGTTCGTCGACTGGCTGCGGTTGACGTCGTCGATCGGGTTCAGGTGGCGGTACTCGCCCTTCTCGTGGCCGAGCAGCTCGAGCCCGCGGTTGGCGATCACCTCGTTCGCGTTCATGTTCGTCGAGGTGCCGGCGCCGCCCTGGATCACCCCGACGCGGAACTCGCCGTGCAGCTCGCCGTCGATGATCTCGCGGCAGGCCTGCTCGATCGCGTCGGCCTTCTCGACGGCAAGCTGCCCGAGCCGCTGGTTCGCGCGCGCCGCGGCGAGCTTCACGCTCGCGAACGCGATGATCAGGTCCGGGTAGTTGTAGATCGCCCGGCGCGTGATCGGGAAGTTGATCATCGCGCGGGCGGTGTGGATCCCCCAGTACGCGTCCGCCGGCACGGCGAGCTCGCCGAGCGAGTCGCGCTCGATGCGGACGCGGTCGCCCGCGGCGGCGATCGCGTGCTCGTAGGCGTGGCGCGGCGAGTGCTCGTCGCCGGCCGGCTCGGGGACCTCGAAGTGGCTCACGGGCCCGATGCTACTTGGCCCGATCGAGCGCTCAGCGGACCGCGGTGCGCACCCGGTCCAGGAACCGCTCGTGGAAGCGGGTCTCGCCGTTCATCTCGGGATGGAAGGACGTGCCGAGCAGCGGGCCCTGCTCGACGGCGACCACCCGGCCGTCGGGCAGCGCCGCGAGCACCTCGGCCCGCGGGCCGACCCGCTCGACGACCGGGGCGCGGATGAAGACGGCGTGCACGGGCGGCGCGCCGAGCCGCGGGACGTCGAGCTCGGTCTCGAAGGACTCCAGCTGGCCGCCGAACGCGTTCCGGCGCACGGCGATGTCGAGGCCGCCGAGCGACTCCTGGCCCTCGATCGCGTCGATCACCGCGTCGGCGAGCATGATGAGGCCGGCGCAGGTGCCGTAGACCGGCATCCCGGCGGCGATCCGCTCGCGCAGCGCCTGCTGCAGGCCGAAGCCGCGCACCAGCTTGTCCATCACGCTCGACTCGCCGCCCGGGATCACGAGCCCGGCGACGCGTTCGAGCTCCGCCGGCCGGCGGACGGGCACGACGTCGGCGCCGAGTGAGGCGAGCACCGCGCGGTGCTCGCGCACGTCGCCCTGCAGGGCGAGGACGCCGACGGTGAGGTCCATTCGGGCTCCGGTCTCGGGACGCGCCTGCCGCGCCGCTCAGGCGACGGCGGCGGATCGAGGAGGCGCGCAGCGCCGCCCCGGGGTCACCAGCCGCGCTCGGCGAGCCGGTGCGGCGCCGCGAGGTCGGCGACGTTGATGCCGACCATCGCCTCGCCGAGGCCGCGCGAGACCTCGGCGACGACCGCCGGGTCGTCGAAGAACGTCGTCGCCTTGACGATCGCCGCGGCGCGGGCGGCCGGGTTGCCGGACTTGAAGATGCCGGAGCCGACGAACACGCCGTCGGCGCCGAGCTGCATCATCATCGCCGCGTCGGCGGGCGTCGCGACGCCGCCCGCGACGAAGAGCACGACGGGCAGCTGCCCCGTGGTCGCGACCTCCGCGACGAGCTCGTACGGCGCCTGGAGCTCCTTCGCGGCGACGTAGAGCTCGTCCTTCGTCTTCGCGCGCAGCGCGTTGATCTCGCCCCTGATCTGCCGGATGTGCCTGGTCGCCTCGGAGACGTCGCCGGTGCCGGCCTCGCCCTTCGAGCGGATCATCGCGGCGCCCTCGGTGATGCGCCGCAGCGCCTCGCCGAGGTTCGTCGCGCCGCACACGAACGGGACGGTGAACGGCCACTTGTCGATGTGGTTGGCGTAGTCGGCCGGCGAGAGCACCTCGGACTCGTCGATGTAGTCCACGCCGAGCGACTGCAGCACCTGCGCCTCGACGAAGTGGCCGATGCGGGCCTTCGCCATGACCGGGATCGAGACGGAGGCGATGATCTCGTCGATGAGGTCCGGGTCGCTCATCCGGGCGACGCCGCCCTGGGCCCGGATGTCCGCCGGCACCCGCTCGAGCGCCATCACCGCGACGGCGCCGGCGTCCTCCGCGATGCGGGCCTGGTCCGCGGTGACGACGTCCATGATGACGCCGCCCTTGAGCATCTCCGCGAGGCCGCGCTTGACGCGGCTGGTGCCGATCTCGTTCTCAGTCATGATCCGTCGATTCTACTTGCGGTTCCGAGGCGGCTCGGCGGCCTCCTCAACCCTCGGTAACAGGCCAGGCGGCGGCGAGCTCGTCGCGCACCTCGCCGAGCAGCCGCGGCAGCGGCTTGGTGCGCGCGATGATCGGGAAGAAGTTCGCGTCGAGCGCCCACCGCGGCACGATGTGCTGGTGCAGGTGCTCGGCGATGCCGGCACCGGCGACCCGCCCCTGGTTCATGCCGATGTTGAAGCCGTGCGGCCCGGCCGTCGCCTCCAGCACCCGCATCGCGGTCTGCGTCAGCTCGCCGATCTCCTGGACCTCCTCCGCGGTCGCGAGGTCGTAGGTCGCGACGTGGCGGTAGGGGCACACCAGCAGATGGCCGGAGTTGTAGGGGAACAGGTTCAGCAGCACGTAGGCGAGCCGGCCGCGGGCGACGATCAGCGCGTCCTGGTCGGGCATCCCCGGTGCGAGGCAGAACGGGCACTCGTCCGTCGCCGGCATCTGCCCGTCCTGGATGTAGCTGATCCGGTGCGGGGTCCACAGCCGCTCGAAGCCGTCCGGCACCGCGGCGAACCGCGACGACGGCTCCGCGTCCGGGTACTCGGCGCCGTCGTAGTCCGCGGGGATGTCGCCGACGAAGGCCATCTCAGACCTGCGCCTTCGCCTCGATCGCCGCGGTGATCCGCGCGATCGCCTCCTCGACCGGCACGCCGTTGTCCTGCGAGCCGTCGCGGAGCCGGAAGCTCACCGTCCCGGCCGCCTCGTCCTGGTCGCCGGCGATGATCGTGTACGGGACCTTCTGCAGGGACGCGGCCCGGATCTTCTTCTGCATCCGCTCGTCCGACGCGTCCACCTCGGCGCGCACGCCGGTCGCGCGGAGCCGGTCGAACACGCTCTCGAGGTAGGGCACGTGGTGGTCGGCGATCGGCACGCCGACCGCCTGCACCGGCGCCAGCCACACCGGGAACGCCCCCGCGTAGTGCTCGAGCAGGATCGCGAAGAACCGCTCGATCGAGCCCATCAGTGCGCGGTGGATCATGATCGGCCGCTGCTTGCTGCCGTCGGCCGCGGTGTACTCCAGGCCGAAGCGCTCCGGCAGGTTCGGGTCGACCTGGACGGTGGAGAGCTGCCAGGTGCGGCCGAGCGCGTCGCGCACCTTGAGGTCGATCTTCGGCCCGTAGAACGCCGCCTCGCCGGGGACCTCGGTCAGCTTGAGGCCCGAGGCGAGCGCGACCTTCCGCAATGCGTCCGTCGAGGACGCCCAGTAGGCCTCGGAGCCGATCCACTTCGACTTCTCGTCGTCGCGCATGGACAGCTCGAGCTCGAAGTCGGTCAGGCCGAAGTCCCGCAGCAGCGAGAGCACGAACTCGAGGACCTTCGCGACCTCCTCCTCCAGCTGCTCCGGGGTGACGAACAGGTGCGCGTCGTCCTGGGTGAAGCCGCGGACGCGGGTGAGGCCGTGCAGCGCGCCGGAGAGCTCGTTGCGGTAGACCGTGCCGTTCTCGGTCAGGCGCAGCGGCAGGTCGCGGTAGCTGCGCGGGCGCTCCCGGTAGATCAGGATGTGCATCGGGCAGTTCATCGGCTTCAGGTAGTAGTCGACGCCGGCCTTCGTCACCGCGCCGTCCGCGTCGCGCTCCTCGTCCATGCGCAGCGGCGGCCACATGCCGTCGGCGTAGGTCGAGAGGTGGCCGGAGGTCGCGAACAGGTCGGCCTTCGAGATGTGCGGCGTGTAGACGACGCTGTAGCCCTCGGCGAGGTGCCGTCGTCGCGCGTGCGACTCCATCTCGTGCCGGATGATGCCGCCCTTCGGGTGCCAGACCGAGAGGCCCGAGCCGATCTCCTCCGGGAAGGAGAACAGGTCGAGCTCGCGGCCGAGGCGCCGGTGGTCGCGCTTCGCCGCCTCCTCGAGGCGCTCCTGGTAGGCGCGCAGCTCGTCCTTCGACGGCCAGGCGGTGCCGTAGACGCGCTGCAGCTGCGGGTTGCGCTCGCTCCCCCGCCAGTACGCGCCGGCGACGCGCTGCAGCGCCCAGCCGTTGCCGATCATCCGGGTGCTCGGCAGGTGCGGGCCGCGGCAGAGGTCCTTCCAGACGGTGTCGCCGGTGCGCGGGTCGACGTTGTCGTAGATGGTCAGCTCGCCGGCGCCGACCTCGACGCCCTCGCCGTCCCTGCCGTCGGCGGCGGCACCCTTCAGGCCGATCAGCTCGAGCTTGAACGGCTCGGCGGCCAGCTCGGCCCTCGCCTCGTCCTCGGTGACGACCCGGCGGACGAACCGCTGCCCGGCGCGCTGGATGCGCTCCATCTCCTTCGAGATCGTCTTCAGGTCCTCCGGCGTGAGCGGCTCGTCGATCCGGAAGTCGTAGTAGAAGCCGTCCTCGATCGGCGGGCCGATGCCGAGCCGGGCCTCCGGGTTCACCGTCTGCACGGCCTGGGCGAGCACGTGCGCGGTCGAGTGGCGGAGGATCGCGAGGCCGTCCGGCGAGTCGATCCCGACCGGCTCGACGACCTCCTCGCCCGTCACCGTCGCGGCGAGGTCCTTCAGGACGCCGTCGACGCGCATCGCGACGACCGAGCGATCGGAGAACAGGTCGAATCCGGTGGGGGCCACGGCGCTCCAGCGTAGTCGGAGGGCCGCGGCGTCCTGCTCCGCGGAGCGGGGCGCGGCGGCGGCCTCAGCTCGAGGTGCGTCCGAACGCCGACAGCAGATAGCTGCCGTCGTCCTCCTGGAACAGGCGCAGGGTGAGATCCCAGTTCGGATGCGACCACTTCTCGTACTTGACCACGTCGTCGATGACGTACGGCGATTCCGAGACCTTCTGCCAGCCGTTGAAGCCGAGCTGCAGCTGGTAGAGCCACCACCGGGAGGCCATCTCATCGGCCGAGAGCGGCACGACGTAATAGCACCGTCGCCCGCCGTCGGCCGCGCGGTCGCAGCTGCCCGGATGCTCGGTGTCGCGCATGAGCGGCGGGATGACCGGGTCCCAGGCGAGCTGCGCGCCGGGGTCGGTCGGCGGCAGCAGATCCTCGAGGACGGTCGCCGGGTCGGGCGCGATGAGCGCCGCATCGGTCTCGGCGAGGTCCTCCTCCGGGCCCGGCACGTCCTGCCCCGCCGAGATGCGGTGGGTCGACTCGCCGTGGAAGACGACCCAGCCCTTGCCGTCGCGCTCGACCCAGAAGAACTGCACCCAGGTGCTGCGGGCCTCGAGCGAGAACCACATGTGCCCGGTGCCGTCCGAGCGGGTCTCCTCGCCCATGAACTTCCATTCGGGGGCCCTGCCCTGATACCAGGACGCCCAGCGGCGCACGAGGCCCTCGGCCTCCAGCCCGCTCGCGACCTGCCACCACGTCGTGCAGTTGAGCCCGTTGTCCTTGGCGCGCTTGAAGCAGGTCGGCTCGGGGTCGATCGACGAGGCCTTGCCGTCGGGCAGGCCGAAGATCGACTGCATGCTCCAGGGGAAGACGGTCCAGGCGGGCTTCGCGTCGTAATCCGGGGGGAAGCCAACTCCGGGACGATCGCCGAGCGCGACCCCGTCCGAGTCCCCCAAGCCGGGGTTGGCCTGCGAGGCCGGCACCGGGTTCGAGGCGTCGTCCGGCGTCGCGGCGCAGCCGGCGAGCAGCGCCGCCGCGACCGCGCCCGCGATCAGGGCCCTCGGCACCGCCCAGCCCCCGCGAACGCCCACGCGCCTCACAATAGTCCGAACGCCGGTGCGGCGGCGGACCTCGCAGACCTCCGCCGGGGCGGGGTCGGCGACCTCTCCCGAGTCGGGAGGCGCGCACACGGCGGCACCGGGGAGAATGACCCGGTGCGCCTCCCCGACCCGCCCTCGCCGCGTCGGCGCGGGAGGCTCGTCGGCGGGCTCATCGCCGTCGTGCTGGTCGTCGTGCTCGCCGTGGCCGGATGGCTCGCCTGGAACGCGCGCCAGTCCATCGCCGACTGGATCTCCGCGGCGTCCTTCCGGCCCGAGCCGCGGATCACCGCGATCGTCGAGGCGACGACGATGACCCCTGCGGCGGAGCGCGTGTTCCTCGCGACCGCGCCGACGCTCGACGCGACGCAGGGCTTCGCCGCGGACTGCGCCGGCGTCGGCGTCGCCGAGGGCGCGCACGTGCTCGGCTGCCATGTCTCGACGGACGACGGCTTCCTGATCCGCGACCGCATCCACCTCTTCGAGGTGACCGACGAGCGGCTCGCCGGCGTCGTCGAGGTGTCCGCCGCGCACGAGCTGCTGCACGCCGTCTGGTCCAGGCTGGGCGACGCCGAGCGGGCCGCGCTCACGCCGGTGCTGCTCGCGGCCTACCAGGAGCTCGCCGCGACGGACCCGGGGCTCGCCGAGCGCATGGCGGTGTACCAGGAGGTAACCGACGCGCAGTTCGCGAACGAGCTGCACTCGATCCTCGGCACCGAGGTGCGCGAGCTGCCGGCGGAGCTCGAGGCGCACTACGCCGGGTTCTTCGCGGACCGCGCCGCGATCGTCGGGATGCACGAGGGCTACCGCGCGGTGTTCGACGAGCTCGCGGCGCGGGTCGACGCGCTGCAGGGCGAGCTCGAGGCGATCCGGGCGGAGGTGGAGGCGCGCACCGCGGTCTACGACGAGTCGCTCGCACGGCTGGACGCCGACATCGTCGACTTCAACGTGCGGGCGCAGACGCCGGGCGGTTTCGACTCCCAGGCCGCGTTCGCCGCGGCGCGTGCGGACCTGGTGGCGCGCTCGGACGCCCTCCAGGCCGAGCGGGAGGCGATCCAGGCCGAGATCGCCCGCTACGACGAGCTCCGCGCGCAGCTCGAGGCGCTCGGGGCGCAGGGCGCCGCGCTCGACGCGAGCCTCGCGCCGCCCGCCTCGGTGGGCTGAGCCGGCGCGCCGCGCTGATAGCCTCCCGGCGTGCAGCAGGAGGATCGCTACGGATCGGACGTGCTCGCGGGCGACTGGCGGCGCGCCGGCCGTCCGGTCGTGCCGGAGGCGACCGTCGAGCTCGGTCTGGTGCTGGAGACCGCGGTCGACGGCTGGGTCGGCGCGGTGGTGTCCTGGGACAAGAGCGGGCTGCACCTGGAGGACCGGCTCGGCCGAGTCCGCGTGTTCCCGATCGGCACCGGCTTCCTCGTCGACGGGCGGGAGGTCCGCCCGGTGCTGCCGGTCGCCGCGCCGAAGGGCCCCGCGCGCACCGCGTCCGGCTCGCGCGCCGTCGCGGCGACGCCGGCCCGCGTCGCGCGCGGCAGCCGGATCCTGGTGGAGGGCCGGCACGACGCCGAGCTGGTCGAGAAGGTCTGGGGCGACGACCTGCGGGTCGAGGGCGTCGTCGTCGAGCTGCTGGACGGCGTCGACCGGCTCCCGGCGTTCCTGGACGAGTTCCGGCCGGGCCCCGGACGACGGGTCGGCGTCCTCGTCGACCACCTGGTGCCGGGCTCGAAGGAGTCGCGCATCGCCGAGTCGGTCGGTCGATCGGGCCACGCGCGGCACGCGCTCGTGCTCGGGCATCCGTTCATCGACGTCTGGCAATCGGTGACGCCGCGCGCGCTCGGCATCCCGGCATGGCCGACGATCCCCCGCGGGATCGAGTGGAAGCACGGCGTCTGCGATGCCTTCGGCTGGCCGCATGCCGAGCAGGCGGACATCGCGCAGGCCTGGCGGCGCATCCTCGGCCGCGTGCGCTCCTACGCCGACCTCGAGCCCGCGCTGCTCGGCCGCGTCGAGGAGCTGATCGACTTCGTCACCGCCGAGCCGGAGTGATGCCGTCGTGTGGTGGGCGATACTGGGATCGAACCAGTGACCTCTTCCGTGTCAGGGAAGCGCGCTACCGCTGCGCCAATCGCCCGTGTTGAGTTGTGACGCGGCTCTCCCGCGCTGCGAGGTGACGACCGGATTCGAACCGGTGTACACGGCTTTGCAGGCCGTTGCCTCGCCTCTCGGCCACGCCACCGTGGGGTTGAGCTCGTCCTACTGGACTTCCTCGAGCGGATGACGAGACTCGAACTCGCGACCCTCACCTTGGCAAGGTGATGCGCTACCAACTGCGCTACATCCGCGTGCCCCGGTTTCCCGGTGCCCGACCACGTTACCCGATGCCCGCGGCCCGCGCCAATCAACACGCCCTCCCGCCGCTATGGCAAGATGGACGGGCCCGCGCGAGGCGCAGGGGCGATTGGCGCAGTTGGTAGCGCGCTTCGTTCACACCGAAGAGGTCGTCGGTTCGAGTCCGGCATCGCCCACCAGGAGGGCCCGAGCGGAACGTCGGCAGGCCCTCGGGCCGAGGACGATCGCGGGCTCGTCCGCAGGTCGCGGGACGTCCTCACCCCTCCGGCAGCGGTCGGATGACGGCGCGCACCTCGACGTCTGCGCCGTGCTGCGCGATCCAGAGCGCGCTCCAGCGCCCGTCCTGGCGGAACGCGCGCAGGTCCGGGGCGTCGTCGACCTGGCGCCAGCCGCTCGCGCCGGCGACCGCGGCGGCGTAGTCGGCGACGAAGGCCTGCGCGGCGGCGGCGTCCGCCAGCCGCAGCCGGGCGACGGCGAGGGTGGCGAAGGAGGTCCCGAGCGAGAACTCGGCGCTCTCCACGCCCTGCGGCGCCGACGCCGAGGGCCACGGGACGCTGCTGTCCCATGGCGCCGGCGCGTCGTCGACGAAGCCGAGCGTCGCGAGGCCGGCGGGCGCGGCCGGGGCGGACAGGATCGGGTCCAGCACCGCGATGACCGACAGCGCGTCCGCGGCGCCCTCGTACTCCCCCGTGTCGTCGACGTAGAGGACCCATCCCGGATGCTCCGGATGGACGTAGCTGGTGAACTCCATCCCGACGACGCCCGCCGCGTCGTCCACGAGCCGCCAGCCCGCCGCGGCGAGGCCTGCGCCGACCTCGTCCCACATGGCCCGGAAGTCGCCGCCCTCCTCGATCCGCGCCATGCACACCAGCTGGCTCGACCAGCGGTCGCAGCCGCTGCGCACCAGCCAGCCGGCCGGCGGATCGAGCGGCACGCGCTCGTCCCAGGTCGGGCCCGCCGGATCCGGGGCGCTCGCCGCGTATGCCTGCTCGGCCGCGGCGACCGCGGCGTCCCAGGCCTCGAGGTCGGCGAGCGGCTCGGCGGGCGCGGCGCAGGCGCTCGTGGCCGCGACGGCCGCGAGCGCGGCCCCCGCCAGCAGCACCCGCACCCGACGCATGGCGAAAGGCTAGCGGCGCCGCCCCCGAAGGAGACGGCGCCGCCGACCAGGACGTGCGGATCACTCCACGATCGCGTAGCCCTCCTCGCCGTGCACGGCGACGTCGACGCCGGCGAGCTCATCCTCGTTCTTGACCCGGAAGCCGATGGTCTTCTCGATCGCGAAGCCGAGCACCCAGGCGATGACGAAGGAGTAGACCGCCACCGCGAGCGCGCCGATCGCCTGGAACAGCAGCTGCGAGCCGTCGGCGCCGTACACCAGTCCGGTGCCGTTGGCGAAGAAGCCGAGGTACAGGCAGCCGACGATGCCGCCGATCATGTGGATGCCGACCACGTCGAGCGAGTCGTCGAAGCCGAGCTTGTACTTCAGCTCGACCGCGAGCGCGCAGATCACGCCGGCGAGCACGCCGAGCACGAGCGCCCAGCCGGGCGTGAGGAACGCGCAGGCCGGAGTGATCGCGACCAGTCCCGCGACGGCGCCGGAGGCGGCGCCGACCGAGGTCGCCTTGCCGTCCTTGATCTTCTCGATGATGATCCAGCCGATGATGGCCGCGGCCGTCGCGCCGAGCGTGTTGATCACGATCGTCCCGGCGAACGTCGTCTCGCCGGTCAGCGAGCCGTAGACGCCGTCGCCGTAGGACCAGTTCGCCTCGGCGCCGGCGTTGAAGCCGAACCAGCCGAACCAGAGGATCGACGCGCCGAGCAGGGTCAGCGGGACGTTGTGCGGCTTGTGCGCGCCCTTGGCGAAGCCGACCCGCTTGCCGAGCACGAGCGCCAGGGCGAGCGCGGCCGCGCCGGCGTTGATGTGCACCGCGGTGCCGCCCGCGTAGTCGAGGACCCCGCTGGCCGAGACGGTCGAGTTGCCGTCCGCGTCGACGAAGCCGAGCGCGCTGGCCATGTTCTGGATCCAGCCGCCGCCCCACACCCACGCGGCGACCGGGAAGTAGACCAGCACCGACCACAGGCCGGCGAAGACCAGCCAGGAGCCGAACTTCGCGCGGTCGGCGATCGCGCCGGAGATGAGCGCGACGGTGATGATGGCGAACGTCGATCCGAAGAACGCGAGCACGAGGTCGGACTCGCCGACGCCCTGCAGCGCGAAGTTCTCCGTGAAGGGGTTGCTCGCCCAGCTCCAGGTGTCCGGCGCGACCGCCATGTTGAATCCGACCAGGATCCACAGCACGCCGACGAGCGCCATCGCCCCGAAGGACATCATCATCATGCTGACGACCGACTTGGCCTTCACCAGCCCGCCGTAGAAGAAGGCGACGCCGGGGGTCATGAAGAGCACCAGCGCGCCCGCCGTGATGCCCCAGGCAAGGGTTCCACTGTCCATGAAGTGCTGAACCTCCGTGTTTGCGATGGAGGCGGTCCGTCCGCTGCGCGGCGGCTCGCCGATGTGACGGGGCCCAGTCTGTCCAGCCGACGTTTCGCGAATCGCCGCGTTCTGTTTCGCGGCGGTTACGTCTTGGGCCGCTCGCCAGCCCCGTCGCGCTCAGCCGATCGGCGCGACGTTGCCGTCGATCGGCGCGTATGCGGCGATCAGCCAGCGCCCGTCGACCCGCTCGAACCGGTACTCGTAGCGCTCGTCGTAGGCGCCGTCCGGGGTCGTCCATCGCTCTCGGGTGACGGCGAGCGCCCGGTCGCCGGACACGCGGATCTCCTCGACGTCGATCCGGTACGCGGGCGGGTCGGCCTCGATCGCGGCGCAGATGTCGCCGTCCCAGACGTCCGCCGTCCGGTAGGCCTCGGTCGTCACGGAGCGCAGCAGCTCGCAGTCGCCGCCGGCCCAGGCGCGGTCGAAGGCGTCGATCGCGCCCCGCGGGCCCGCGGCCGCGTCCAGGGCGAACGTCACCAGCAGCCAGGTGCCGACGCCGACGACCGCCAGGAAGCCGAGGCAGCCGGCCAGCAGCCCCCAGATCCAGCCGCGGCCGGCGCGCTCCGGCGGCGGCGGGCTTCCGACGGCGGTGTGCTCCGTCCATGCCGCGCCGTCCCAGTAGCGCAGCGATCCCGAGTGCCGGCCGTCGTCGTACCAGCCGGGCGGCGCGATGCTCACGGGGCCACCCTACTGACCGCGGTCGGATGCCGAACGGCGAGCAGCCCGTCCCGGAGCGTGGAGGCCTATCCGACCGGTGAGGCGTCGCCGTCCTGGACGACCGAGTCGTCGATCAGCCACTTCCCGTCCCGCTGGACGAGGTGGTACTCGATGAGCTCGTCGTAGCGGCTGCCGCTGCTCCCGTCCGTCCACTGCTCGCGCGCGACGATGGTCGCGGTGCCGTTGGTCACCTCGACGCTGCGCACCTGGCTCGAGTAGACGGTGCCGGCCTTGTGGTCGTTCGCGATCATCTCGCAGGTGCGCCCGTCGGCGCTGTCCTGGTAGTTCTGCGTCACCACGGCCAGCACCTGGTCGCAGTCGTTCGCGTTCCAGGCCCGGTTGAAGGTCGCGACCGCGTCCGAGGGTCCGGCGAGCGCGCCGATCAGCGCGCTGACGAGCAGCCAGACCCCGACCCCGATGCCGGCGAGCACGACGACGATGAGCGGCGCGAGCCAGGCCCAGATGCTCACCCGCCGCCGCGGCGCGGGCGCGGCGACCGGGTAGCCGGCGGGCGCGCCCTGCGCCGGCGGGTAGGCGGGCGGATAGGCCGGGGGGTGGATCGGCGCGGCGGGCGCCGGCGGCGGGACGACCGGCTCGGGAGCGGCCGCGGGCCGGAACTGGTCGGTCCAGGCGGCGCCGTCCCAGTACCGCTCCTGGCCGGGGTGCTGACCGTCGTCGTACCAGCCTGCCGCTGCGGTGTCGCTCACGATGGACCTCCCGGGATCGGACCCTGCGCCGAGCATAGTGAGCGGACGGCGAGCCGGGGAGACCTAGACCGGAGCGGCGCTGGTCAGCGAGACCAGCCGGGAGATCGCGCGCAGGTACTTCTTGCGGTATCCGCCCTGCAGCATCTCCTCCGGGAAGATCTCGTCGAGCGGCGTGCCGGCGGCGATGACGCGGACCCGCGCGTCGTAGAGCCGGTCCACGAACGCGACGAAGCGGAGCGCGTCGGTCTGGTTGTGGAACTCGTGGACGCCGGTGATGCCGATCGCCGAGAGCCCGGCGACGAGCGCGACGTAGTTGGCCGGGTGCACCTGCGCGAGATGGTCGAGGATCGCGTCGAAGGAGTCGAACGCGACGTTCCCCTCGACGTGCTCAAGCGCGCCGGCGACGTCCGCGGTGACGATCGCGTGCTCCGCGGTGTCGCGCCGTCGGAAGTCGAGGCCGTCGATGCGCACCGTCCGGAAGCGGGAGGCGAGCGCGTCGATCTCGCGGAGGAAGTCCTGAGCGGCGAACCGGCCCTCGCCGAGGGCCTGCGGCGGGGTGTTGCTGGTTGCAGCGATCCGCGTCCCGGACTCGGCCAGCTCGCCGAGCACGCGGTTCATCAGCCGGGTGTCGCCGGGATCGTCGAGCTCGAACTCGTCGATGCACAACAGCTTGGTGCCCTTGAGCAGCTCGACGGCGTGCTGGAAGCCGAGCGCGCCGACCAGGGCGGTGTACTCGATGAACGTGCCGAAGTACTTGCGGCCCTTCGTCGCGTGCCAGAGCGCGGCGAGCAGGTGGGTCTTGCCGACGCCGAAGCCGCCGTCGAGATAGATCCCGGGTCTGGGCGGCTCCGCCTTCTTGCGGAACCATCCCCCGCCCCCGCCGGAGCCGCCGCCGAGGAACGCGCGGACGGCCTCGACCGCCTCGGCCTGCGAGGGATAGTCGGGGTCGGGGCGATAGTTGTCGAGCGAGGCGCCCTCGAACTGCCGCGGCGGCGCGAGCTGCTCGAGCAGCTGCTCGCCGGTGAGCCGGGGGAAGCGCGAGGCGATGCTCAGTGCGCCCTCGATCGTCACCAGGCGAGCCTACCCGGCGCCGTCAGGGTCCCGGCGGGTCCTGCCCGAGCCATGCCGTGACGAGCGCGTCGTATCGCTCGGGATCCGCGTTCCACGCGCGGACGTGCCCGGCACCAGGGAATTCCTCGTACCGGACGAGGTCGGGCCTGGCGGCTGCGAATCGCCGCGCCGCGTCCACCGGCGTCGTGGGGTCGTCGTCGCCCTGCAGCAGCAGGATCGGGTGCGCGAGGCGCGTCGCGAAGCCGAGCGCGTCGAGCTCGCGCAGCGGGATCGGCTCGTCGAGCCCGATCAGCCGCGCGCCGGCGCCGCTGCGGAGGATGCGCTCGGCGATCGGCCCGATCGGCCTCGGGAAGCGCTCGAGGCGGACGTACGCGGCGAGGATCTCGTGCCAGTCCAGCGCCGGCGCGTCGAGCAGCACCCGCTCGACGCGGCCCGCGAGCTCGGAGCGCAGCAGCGTCTGCAGCACGGTGCCGCCGCCCATCGACCAGCCGCCGAGGACGATGCGCCGGGCGCCGCGCTCGATCGCGAGCCGGATCGCCGCCTCGACGTCGCGCCACTCCGTCGCGCCGAGGTGGTACTTCCCGTCGGGGCCGTCGGGCGCGCCGGCGTCGTTGCGATAGCTGACCACGAGGCTCGACCAGCCGGCGGCGCGCACGGCCGGCACCGAGCGCAGCGGCTCCAGCCGGTTCGAGCGCCAGCCGTGCACCAGGATCGCGACCTGCTCCCACGGCGCGGATCCGCGCCGTGGGACGAACCAGGCGGGCATCGGGCCGAGCTCCGTCGGCACGAGCACGTCCTCGGACGGCAGCCCGGCCGCGGCCGGGTCGCGCCAGTATGAGCCCGTCACCCGGCAGGGCATCCCGGCGACGGGCAGGCCGAGCTCGACCAGGTCGACGCGACGCGTCACCCTCGCGCGGTCCTCGGCGAGCACCCCGCCGAGGCGCAGGTAGCCGCGGTCGTCGTCGAACCAGAGCCCGAACCGGCCCGGTCGCACGGCCTCCGGGTAGCGCGCGATCGTCACGCTCGGACCGCCGTGGACGTCCGGCCGGAACGCGACGATCCGGCTCGGCCGATCGGGGTGCCGCGCGCGACGCACCAGCTGCCGGGCGTAGACGAAGGCCATCGTCCCGAGCCCGGCGGCGACCGCGGCCGCCGCGACCCCGACACCCGTCGCGACGGCTGCCCGTGCCCGCATGGCGGCTCCCTCCTGGCGGCGCGCCTCGACACGGCCGACCCGCTCGAATCGTAGTCTCGTGACGTGACCGACTCGTCCGGGCAGGGTTTCCCCGGCGGCGCGCGCTGGGACGCCGCCGTCGCGTCGCTGGAGGGCGCACGCCCTCGAGCCGAGCTGCGACTGGAGCCGATCTCCTCCCCCGATGGCCTCGCCCCGAACGCCTGCGCCTTCGCCGGGGACGTGCGACCGCCCGGCCACGGCATCGACTCCGAGCTCGGCACCGGCCGGTTCATCGTGCTCGGCGACCCCTCGATGCCGGACGCCTGGCAGGGCGACTTCCGTGTGGTCTGCTATGCGCAGGCGCCGCTCGAGCACGACATCGGCTCCGACCCGCTGCTCCCCGAGGTCGCCTGGTCCTGGCTCGTCGACGCGCTCGCGGACCGTCAGGCGGCCCACCACGCGGCGAGCGGCACCGCAACGACGGTGCTCTCGACCGGCTTCGGCGGTCTCGCGGATCAGGGCGCCGGCGCGCAGATCGAGGTCCGCGCCTCGTGGAGCCCGGACGACGCCGAGCTCGGACGGCACCTCGAGGCATGGGGCGACTTCCTCTGCCGGCTCGCCGGACTCCCGCCGTCGACGGATGGCGTCTCGCTGCTCGCGCCGCGCCGGAGCGCCCGTGGTCGCTGAGCCCCTCGATGCGGGCGGGGCCGGCCTGGCCGATCATCGGCGGGCCCGGCCGGTGATCGAGACCCGGGACGCCTTCGCCTCGGCCGTGACCGCGATCGCCGAGGGCGACGGTCCGGTCGCCGTCGACGCGGAGCGGGCCTCCGGGTTCCGCTACTCGCAGCGCGCCTATCTGATCCAGGTGTTCCGGCGCGGGGCGGGCACGTTCCTCTTCGACCCGCCGGCGATCGGCGAGATGTCCGAGCTCGGCGAGGTCGTCGGCGAGGACGAGTGGATCATCCATGCGGCCTCCCAGGATCTGACCTGCCTGCGCGAGGTCGGCCTCCACCCGCGGCGCGTCTTCGACACCGAGCTCGCCGCTCGACTGCTCGGGATGGAGCGCGTCGGGCTCGGCGCAGTCGTCGAGGAGCTGCTCGGGGTCCACCTGGAGAAGGCGCACTCGGCCGTCGACTGGTCGATCCGTCCGCTGCGCGAGGAGTGGCTCGAGTACGCGGCGCTCGACGTCGAGCTGCTCGTCGATGTGCGCGACGCGCTCGCCGTGCGCCTCGAGGAGGCGGGCAAGACGGGGTTCGCCGCCGAGGAGTTCGCGGCGACGCTCGGCCGCGACCTGAGCCCGGTGCGCGCCGACCCCTGGCGGCGGATGAGCGACCTGCACACCGTGCGCGGGCAGCGCAACCTCGCCGTGGCGAGGGAGCTGTGGCTCGCCCGTGACGCCTACGCCCAGGAGATCGACGTCGCGCCCGGCCGCCTCGTCCCGGATCGCTCGCTCGCGGCCGCCGCCCGGCTGCTGCCGTCCTCGAAGCGCGCGCTCGCGGACCTGAAGGAGTTCAACGGCCGCGCCAGCCGCACCCAGCTCGACCGCTGGTGGGCGGCGATCGAGCTCGGCCGGACCACGGACGACCTGCCCGCGGTGCGCGGCTCGGGCGACGCGCTGCCGCCGGTGCGCGCCTGGGCCGACCGCAACCCGGAGGCCGCCGCCCGGCTCGCCCCGGCGAAGGAGGCGGTCGCCGCGATCGCCGAGGAGCTCGCGATCCCGCTGGAGAACCTGCTCACCCCGGAGCATCTCCGTCGTCTCGCCTGGGCCCCGCCGGAGCCGGCGACGACGGAGGCGATTGGGGAAGCGCTCAAAGCGCTCGGCGCACGCCCCTGGCAGATTGCGCTCACCGCACAACGAATCGCCGATTCGTTTAGCGCGGCCTAACATCGAACAGGAGCGGACGTCGCTTCCGCACTCGCATCCTGGAGGCATCGTGGCCGAGCGCACTGAGGTCGTCTTCGTCGACGGGGCCCGCACCCCGTTCGGACGGGCCGGCGAGAAGGGCCAGTACTGGAGCACCCGAGCCGACGACCTCGTCGTCAAGGCGATGGTCGGACTGCTGGAGCGCCATCCGGAGCTGCCCCCGGACCGCGTCGAGGACGTCGCGATCGCCGCGACCACCCAGGTCGGCGACCAGGCGCTCACCATCGGCCGCAGCGCCGCGATCCTCGCCGGCCTCCCGAAGTCCGTCCCCGGCTACGCGATCGACCGGATGTGCTCGGGCGCGATGACCGCCGTCACGAACGTCGCCGGGAACATCGCCTTCGGCGCGATCGACGTCGCGATCGCGGGCGGCGTCGAGCACATGGGGCGCCACCCCCTCGACGGCGCCTTCGTCGACCCGAACCCGCGGTTCGTCGCCGAGGGGCTGGTGAGCCCCGACGCGCTGAACATGGGCATCACCGCCGAGCGGCTGCACGACCGGTTCCCGCAGCTGACCAAGGAGCGCGCCGACGCCTACGCCGTGGCCTCGCAGCGCAAGACCGCCGAGGCGTACGCAGCCGGCAAGATCCAGCCGGACCTGATCCCGGTCGCCATCCGCTCCGAGGCCGGCTGGGGCCTCGCCACGCAGGACGAGGGGATGCGGCCGGAGACGACGCTCGAGGGCGTCCGCGACCTGCGCACCCCGTTCCGGCCGCACGGCCGCGTCACCGCGGCGACCTCCTCGCCGCTGACCGACGGCGCCACGGCGGCGATCATCGCCTCCGCCGACGCCGCTCGCGAGCTCGGCATGCCGGCGCGGATGCGCCTGGTGAGCTTCGCCTTCGCGGGCGTCGAGCCCGAGGTGATGGGGCTCGGTCCGGTGCCGTCGACGGAGAAGGCGCTGCGCAAGGCCGGCCTGACCATCCAGGACATCGGACTGTTCGAGCTGAACGAGGCGTTCGCCGTGCAGGTGCTCTCGCTGCTCGACCACTTCGGCATCGCGGACGACGATCCGCGGGTCAATGTCTGGGGCGGCGCGATCGCCGTCGGGCACCCGCTCGCGGCCTCGGGCGTGCGGCTCATGATGCAGCTCGCCCGCCAGTTCGAGGAGCACCCGGAGGTCCGGTTCGGCCTCACCGCGATGTGCGTCGGGCTCGGCCAGGGCGGATCGGTCGTGTGGGAGAACCCGCACTACGACGGGAAGAGGGACTGACGGTGGCGAGGACGCAACGGGTCAGCGAGCAGTACGCGGGCATCGACTTCGGGCCCCTGGTCGCCTCCAGCGGCGACGAGGTCGTCACGCACTCCTACGTGCGCGACGTCCCGCTGCCGAGCGGGCGCACGCTCGCGCTGATCACCCTGGACAACGGCAAGGACCACACCCGGCCGAACACGCTCGGCCCGGTGACCCTCACCGAGCTCGGCGGCGTGCTCGACGGACTCCGGGAGCGCGCCGGCCGCGGCGAGATCGACGCGATCGCCGTGACCGGCAAGCGGTACATCCTCGCCGCGGGCGCCGACCTCTCGAAGATCGAGCTGCTCGCCGACCGGGAGAGCGCGCTGCGCATCGCCCAGCTCGGCCACGCCGTGTACGCGAGGCTCACCGAGACCGGCGTCCCGTCGTTCGCCTTCATCAACGGCCTCGCGCTCGGCGGCGGGCTGGAGATCGCGCTGAACTGCGACTACCGGACGATCGACGCCTCCGCCGCGGCCGTCGCGCTGCCGGAGGTCTTCCTCGGCATCATCCCCGGCTGGGGCGGCGCGACGCTGCTGCCGAACCTGATCGGCATCGAGCACGCGATCGAGGTGGTCATCTCGAACCCCCTCAAGCAGAACCGCACGCTGCGCCCGCAGCAGGTCAAGGACCTCGGGATCGCCGACGCGATCTTCCCGCCGGTCAACTACCTGGAGGACTCGCTGCGCTGGGCCGACGGCGTGCTCGGCGGCACGATCAAGGTCGAGCGGCCGAACCAGCCCGGCACGATCGAGCGGACCGTCAAGTGGCCGATCGCGATCAGGGTCGCGCGCAAGACGCTCGAGGAGCGGATCGGCACGGTGCCGAGATCGCCGTACGCGGCGCTCGAGCTGCTCGCCGGCGCGGCGAAGCGGAGCAGGGCGGAGGGCTTCGCCGCGGAGGACGAGGCGCTCGCAGACCTCATCTCCGGCGACCAGTTCCGCGCCTCCATCTACGCCTTCAACCTGGTCCAGAAGCGCGGCAAGCGCCCGGTCGGCGCGCCGGACAAGGAGCTCGCCCAGAAGGTCGGCAAGGTCGGCATCATCGGCGCCGGGCTCATGGCGCAGCAGTTCGCGCTGCTGTTCGTGCGGCGCCTGCAGGTGCCGATCGTCATCACCGACCTCGACCAGGCCCGCATCGACAAGGCGGTCGGCTACATCCACGACCAGCTCGACCAGCTGCACGCGAAGGGCCGGCTCTCCTCGGACGACCTCAACAAGCTGAAGGGGCTCGTGACCGGCACGACCGACAGGGCGGCGTTCGCCGACTGCGACTGGGTCATCGAGGCGGTGTTCGAGGAGACCGCCGTCAAGCAGCAGGTGTTCGCCGAGATCGAGGCGTACGTCCGGCCCGACGCGATCCTCGCGACGAACACCTCCTCGCTCTCGGTCGACGAGATCGGCGCGCGGCTCGAGCACCCGGAGCGCCTGGTCGGCTTCCACTTCTTCAACCCGGTGGCCGTGATGCCGCTCGTCGAGGTGGTCGACGCGCCGAAGACCTCCGAGGCGGCGCTCGCGACGGCCGTGGCGGTCGCCGCGAAGCTCAAGAAGACGGCCGTCATCACGAAGGACGGCACCGGCTTCGTCGTGAACCGGCTGCTCACCCGGCTGTTCTCCGACGCGATGGAGGCGGTCGAGCGCGGCACGCCGTTCGAGACCGTCGTCGAGGCGCAGCAGCCGTTCGGCTTCCCGATGGACCCGTTCGTGCTGCTCGACCTGGTCGGGCTGAAGGTCGGCCAGCACGTGCTCGACACGCACGCGGCCGCGTTCCCCGACCGCTACCGGGCGTCCGCGGCGCTCGCCGAGCTCGCCGACGCCGGCGCGCTCGTCGACAAGGACGAGCAGGGCCGCGTCAAGGGCATCTCGAAGCTCGCCCGCGAGATCGTCGCGAGGCACCGGATCCCCGGCTCCGAGCCGTACACCGCGGCGGAGCTGCGCCGGAAGATCGAGGACGGGCTCGCCGACGAGGCGCACCGGATCCTCGAGGAGGGCATCGTCGCCGCGCCGGAGGACATCGACCTCGCGGTCATCACCGGCGCCGGCTGGCCGTTCCAGATGGGCGGCGTGACGCCGTACCTGGACCGGGTCGGGGCCTCCGAACGGGTCTTCGGCGACACGTTCCACCACCCGGTGATCAAGGGCGTCGGCTAGCGAGCCCCCGCGCGGCGCGCGCCGGGTGCGCCAGGATGGTCCCGTGACCCGTCCCTCTCCCCGCGCGCACGAGCCGGCCGCCTTCTCCGTCGGCGAGGCGATCGCCGGCGGCGCCCTGACGCTCGGCGCGTACCTCGTCGTCTCCTTCCTCTGGTACTGGCTCATGACCGTCGTCTCGCTGAACGACCAGCTCGGGCTCGACTCGCTCGGAGGCACCTGGATGTGGGCCTACCTGGTCTGGATCTACGGCGTGATGACGGCGCTGCCCGCGGCGATCGTCGGCACCGTCACCGCCGCGCTGCTCGGCCGCGCGATGCGGCGCCGGGCCTCCCTCCCGCTGCACCTCGTCGTGCACGCCGTGCACGGGTACGTCATCGGCGCGATCGCGACCGTGGTCTGCCTGATCGCCCTCCAGGCCATCCCGAGCTCTGCCGGAGGGCTCTACTACCCGTTCCTCTGGGGCGGCCCGGCGGCGGCCCTCTCGGCGCTCGTCGGCTGGGGCTCGATCGTCGCCATCGCCCGGCGCCGCGACCGCCGGCGGCTCGCCTCCGACCAGCGTCCGGCGACCCTCGGCGCCGGAGGCCTCAGCGTTCCGGGAGGTCGATGACGCCGGTCATGACCCGGTCCTCGCCCTCGGGCAGCGGACGGGCGACCGGCAGCCGCTGGCCGAGCACCTGCGCGGTGATGTCGCGGGCGATGGTCTGCGCCGTCAGCCCGGCCCGCTCCAGGATGTGCTCCCGCGAGCCGTGGCCCAGGAACTCGTCCGGGAGGCCGCGCTCGTCGACCGGCGTGTCGATCCCGGCGGCGCGCAGATCCTGGCGGAGCCGGGTGCCGATCCCGCCGACCCGGATCCCGTCCTCGAGCGTGACGACGAGGCGGTGGTCGCTCGCGAGGTCGACCACGGAGGCCGGCACCGGGACGATCCAGCGCGGGTCCACGACCGTCGTGCCGATGCCCTGCTGCGCGAGCCGCTCGGCGACCTCGAGCCCGAGCTTCGCGAAGGCGCCGACCGCGACCACCAGGACGTCGCGGTGCGCGGCCTCGCGCAGCACGTCGGCGCCGTCCGGGGTGCGCCGCTGGGCGGCGATCTCCTGGATCGCGGTGCCCTTCGGGAAGCGGACGACCGTCGGCCCGTCCTCCACCGCGACCGCCTCGCGGAGCTCCTCGCGCAGCGTGACGGCGTCCCGCGGCGCGGCGATCCGGATCCCGGGCACCACCTGGAGCACCGCGAGGTCCCAGACGCCGTGGTGCGATGGGCCGTCGGGCCCGGTCACCCCGGAGCGGTCCAGGACGAAGGTGACGCCGGCGCGGTGCAGCGCGACGTCCATCACGATCTGGTCGAAGGCGCGGTTCGCGAACGTCGCGTACATCGCGACCACCGGGTGCATGCCGCCGAACGCGAGCCCGGCGGCCGAGGTCGCCGCGTGCTGCTCGGCGATGCCGACGTCGAGGACGCGGTCCGGGTAGCGCTCCGCGAACTTCGCCAGCCCGGTCGGCCGCAGCATCGCCGCGGTGATGCCGACGACCCTGGGGTTCTCGCGCGCGATGTCGAGGATCTCGTCGGCGAAGACGCTGGTCCAGCCCGGCGAGCTCGGCCGGTCGAGCGGCTCCCCCGTCTCCGGGTCGATCTGGCCGACGGCGTGGAACTGGTCGGCGTCGTCGTGCACGGCGGGGTCGAAGCCGCGCCCCTTCTCCGTGATGGCGTGCACGATGACCGGCGCGCCGTAGTCCTTGGCGCGCTGCAGCGCGCCGCTGAGCGCGCGCAGGTCGTGCCCGTTGACCGGTCCCAGGTACTTGATGTCGAGGTTCGAGTACAGCTGGGTGTTGTTCGTCAGGCGGGAGAGGAAGCCGTGCGTCGCGCCGCGGATGCCGCGGTAGAGCGCGCGGCCCGGCGCGCCGAAGAAGTGGAAGAACCGCTTCGAGCTGCGGAACACGGTCCGGTAGCTGCGTCGGGTCCGGATGTCCGTGAGGAATCGGGCCATGCCGCCGATGGTCGGCGCGTAGGAGCGGCCGTTGTCGTTGACGACGATGACGAGGCGCCGCGCGTTGTCGTCGGTGATGTTGTTCAGCGCCTCCCAGGTCATGCCCCCGGTCAGCGCGCCGTCGCCGACGACCGCCACGACGGATCGGTCGGACTGGCCGGTCAGCTCGAAGGCCCGGGCGATCCCGTCCGCCCAGGACAGCGAGCTCGAGGCGTGCGAGGACTCGACGATGTCGTGCTCGGACTCGGCCCGCTGCGGATAGCCGGCGAGGCCGCCCTCGCGGCGCAGCCCGGAGAAGTCCTGCCGGCCGGTCAGCAGCTTGTGCACGTACGACTGGTGACCCGTGTCGAAGACGATGGCGTCCCTGGGCGAGTCGAACACGCGGTGGATGGCGAGCGTCAGCTCGACCACGCCGAGGTTCGGGCCGAGATGTCCGCCGGTGCGCGACACCTCCCGCACCAGGAACTCGCGGATCTCCCCCGCGAGCTGCTCAAGCTGCGGGTCCGAGAGCCCGTCGAGGTCGCTCGGGCCACGGATCGACTCGAGCAGTGACACTGCTCCAGGGTACGCTCGCCCGGCCTCAGTCCGCTGCGAGCTCGAACGTGTCGACGACCCAGTGCCCGTCCAGTCGGATGAGCGTGAGCGTCGCCTGCCGACCCGCCGCGCTGCCGACGTCGCCGGTGAGGATGCCGACGACGCCGGCCCCGTCGCCCTGGACCGACTCGGAGACCACCTCGAACGCCGCGCTCGCCGTGGGGTCGAGGTCGTTCTCCGCCTGGCACTCGGCGGCGGTCGCGTAGTCGCCGACGAAGGCCGATCGGAACTCCGGGGTCGTCGTCGCGAAGAGCACGACGCAGTCGCGCTGGGACATCGCGCCGGCCCAGCGCTGCAGGACGTCGCTCGGGCGCTCCCCGCCGCCGAACACGCCGCCGAGCCAGAGGCCCAGCACGACGCCCCCGGCGACGACGACGGCGAGCACGGGCGCGAGCCACGCCCAGAGCCGGCCGCGGCCGCTCGCCGCCGGCTGCGGGCCGGGCGGCGGCGCGGGGGACGCCGCCGTGGGAGACGGTGCGGATGCCGGCGCCGGCGCGTAGTGGTCGGTCCACGCGGTCCCGTCCCAGTACCGGTGCTGGCCGGGGTGCTGGCCGTCGTCGTACCAGCCGGCGGGCGTCGTGCCGCTCATGTTGCCTCCGAGCTCGGGAATCGCGGTGAGCAGGTTCACCAGGACGTTAGCGCGACGGGACACCCCAGGACGAGGGGCAGTTCTGAAATCGTGGGTCCGAGCATTCTCCGGATCGCGCTCAGGCGACGAGCGAGCGGAGCACGTACTGCAGGATGCCGCCGTTGCGGTAGTAGTCCGCCTCGCCGGGCGTGTCGATGCGGACCACCGCGTCGAACTCGACCGTCGGCTTGCCCGCGGGCGAGAACTCGCTCGGCTCGCAGACGACGCGCACCGTCCTCGGCGTGCGGCCCTCGTTGAGCTCCTCCAGGCCCAGGATCGACACGATCTCGGTGCCGTCCAGGCCGAGCGACTCCCAGCTCTGCCCGGCCGGGAACTGCAGCGGGACGACGCCCATGCCGATCAGGTTGGAGCGGTGGATGCGCTCGAAGCTCTCCGTGATGACGGCCTTGACGCCGAGCAGGCTGGTGCCCTTCGCGGCCCAGTCGCGCGAGGAGCCGGAGCCGTACTCCTTGCCGCCGAACACGACGAGCGGGATGCCCTGCTCGCGGTAGTTCTGGCAGGCGTCGTAGATGAACGACTGCGGGCCGCCCGGCAGCGTGAAGTCGCGGGTGTAGCCGCCCTCGACGACGGCCCCGTCGTTGACCGCGCTGACGAGCAGGTTCTTCAGGCGGATGTTCGCGAAGGTGCCGCGGATCATCACCTCGTGGTTGCCGCGGCGCGAGCCGTAGGAGTTGTAGTCCTTGCGGTCGACGCCGTGCGCGTCGAGGTACTGCGCCGCGGGCGTGCCGGGCTTGATCGAGCCGGCCGGCGAGATGTGGTCGGTCGTGACCGAGTCGCCGAGGGTCGCCATCACCCGTGCGCCGAGGATGTCGGAGACGGGCGTGAGGTCCATCGTCATGCCCTCGAAGTACGGGGGTTTGCGCACGTAGGTCGACTGCTCGTCCCACTCGAAGATCGGACCGGTCGGGGTCGGCAGGTTCCGCCAGCGGTCGTCGCCGTCGAAGACGGTCGCGTACTGGTGGATGAACTGGTCGCGCGAGATCGAGGAGTCGATGATCTCCTGCACCTCGTCCGGCGAGGGCCAGATGTCCCGGAGGAAGACCTCCGAGCCGTCGGAGCCCTGGCCGAGCGCGTCCGTCTCGAAGTCGAAGTTCATCGTGCCGGCCAGCGCGTAGGCGACGACCAGCGGCGGCGAGGCGAGGTAGTTCATCTTCACGTCGGGGCTGATCCGGCCCTCGAAGTTCCGGTTGCCGGAGAGCACCGCGGTCACGGCGAGGTCGTGCTCGTTGACCGCCTGCGAGACCTCGTCGATGAGCGGGCCGGAGTTGCCGATGCAGATCGTGCAGCCGTAGCCGACGGTGTAGAAGTCGAGCGCCTCGAGCGCCTTGTCCAGGCCGGACTTCTCGTAGTAGTCGGTGACCACCTTGGAGCCCGGGCCGAGCGTGGTCTTGACCCACGGCTTGCGCTTGAGGCCCTTCTCCGCCGCCTTCTTCGCGAGCAGTCCCGCCGCGATCATGACCGAGGGGTTCGAGGTGTTCGTGCAGGAGGTGATCGCCGCGAGCGTGACCGCGCCGTTGTCGAGCAGGTACCGCTGGCCCTCCGGCGTGGTGACCCTGACCGGCTTGGAGGCGCCGTTCGGGCTGCCCGAGGAGATGAGCACCTCGTAGTGCGTGTCGTGGTCCTCCTCGCCGGGCACGGGGCCCGGGTCGGAGGCCGGGAAGGAGTGCTTGGACTCGAGGTCGACGATGTCGTCCGACGTCTCCACCGAGGCGTAGCTGAGGATGTCCTTCTCGAACTGCGCCTTCGCCTCGGAGAGCAGGATGCGGTCCTGCGGGCGCTTCGGGCCGGCGATCGAGGGCACCACGGTGCCCAGGTCGAGCTCCATGTACTCGGAGTAGACCGGCTCGTGCGCGGCGTCGTGCCAGAGGCCCTGGGCCTTCGCGTAGGCCTCGACGAGCGCGACGGACTGCTCGTCGCGGCCGGTCAGGCGCAGGTAGTCGAGGGTGACGTCGTCGATCGGGAAGATCGCGGCGGTCGAGCCGAACTCCGGCGACATGTTCCCGATGGTGGCGCGGTTCGCCAGCGGCACGGAGCCGACGCCCGCGCCGTAGAACTCGACGAACTTGCCCACCACGCCGTGCTTGCGCAGCATGTCGGTGATGGTGAGGACGACGTCGGTCGCGGTCACCCCGGCGGGGATGGCGCCGGTCAGCTTGAAGCCGACGACGCGCGGGATGAGCATCGAGACGGGCTGGCCGAGCATGGCCGCCTCGGCCTCGATGCCGCCGACGCCCCAGCCGAGCACGCCGAGGCCGTTGACCATCGTGGTGTGCGAGTCGGTGCCGACGCACGTGTCCGGGTAGGCGCGCAGCACGCCGTCGACCACGCGGTCGTAGACGACCTTCGCGAGGTGCTCGATGTTCACCTGGTGCACGATGCCGGTCCCGGGCGGCACGACCTTGAAGTCCTGGAACGCGGTCTGGCCCCAGCGCAGGAACTGGTAGCGCTCGCCGTTGCGCTCGTACTCGATCTCGACGTTGCGCTCGAGCGCGTTCTCGGTGCCGAACAGGTCCGCGATGACCGAGTGGTCGATGACGAGCTCGGCGGGCGAGAGCGGGTTGATCCGGCTCGGGTCGCCGCCGAGGTCGGTGACCGCCTCGCGCATGGTCGCCAGGTCGACGATGCAGGGCACGCCGGTGAAGTCCTGCATGATGACGCGGGCGGGGGTGAACTGGATCTCGGTGTCCGGCTCGGCGTTCGCGTCCCAGGCGCCGAGCGCCTCGATCTGCGCCTTCGTGACGTTCGCGCCGTCCTCGGTGCGCAGCAGGTTCTCCAGCAGCACCTTGAGCGAGAACGGCAGTCGCGCATGGCCCGGGACGGTGTCGATCCGGAAGATCTCGTAGTCCGTGCCTCCGACGGTGAGCGTGGACTTCGCGCCGAAACTGTTCACAGCCATGCCTCGATCCTAGTTCTCCGGGAGGGCCTCGGCCTTCGCCTCGGAGCGGGTGCCGCGCAGCAGCAGCCAGGTGACCCAGAGCACCGCGGCGTAGAGCGGGATGCCCATCACGAGCTTGACGACGGCGAGCGCCTCCGTCTGCCGCGCGAAGTAGAGCGGCAGCTCCGCGACGAGCCGGGCGGCGAACAGCGCGGCCCACACCCAGGTGGCGGCCGTGGCGCCGCGCCGCGCGCGCGGCTGGGCGCGCCAGCCCGTCGGATCACCGGTGATCACGCCGAACAGGATCCCCACTAGGGGCCAGCGGACCGCCAGCGAGACCAGCATCGCGGCGAGGAGGACGACGTTGATCCAGATCCCGGGCAGGAAGTTCTCGTTCGCGTCGCCGGTCAGCAGCACCGCCGCCGCCGAGATCCCGACCAGCAGCAGCCCGGCGGATGCGGACATCAGCGGGCCGCGCTGCGCCGCGCGCAGCACCAGGAAGACGAGCGAGACCGCGACCGGCGCGATCGCCGAGAGCCACGCCGACTTCGTCACCGCGAACACGATCAGGAAGACGAGCCCCGGCAGCAGCGACTCGACGATGCCGCGCACGCCGCCGAGCGCGGCGAGCAGCGCGGCGCCGGTCGGCGCCTCGCCGGAGGCCACCGCCCGCAGGCCGCGCTGCGGCTCAGCGCCGCCGGGCGCGGGTCCGTCCGCGCTCACGTCGTCGCGTCCGCCTGCGGCTGCGCCGCCGGCATCTGCAGCGGGATGAGGTCCCGGGGCGGCATCGGCGTCGCCCCCCGGACGACGACGATCGAGCGGAACAGGTCCTCGATCTCGGCCGCCGCGTCCCGGTCCGTCGCGCCGCGGCCGGCGATCACGCCGCGCAGGAACCAGCGCGGGCCGTCGACCCCGATGAAGCGGGCGAGACGCATCCCCTGCTGCCCCTCGACGGTGACCGGGATCTCCGCGAAGATCTCGGGGCCGAAGGGTCCGTTGGCGAGCTTCGCCCGCGCACCCTGGGAGGCGAGCTGCTCCATGATCTGGCCGCGGATCTCGTGCCACAGGCCGCTCGTGCGCGGCGCGGCGAAGGGCTGCACCTGGAGCGTCGAGCCGTGGTACTCCAGGCCGACCGCGACGACCCGCTTCGACTGCTCCTCGACCTCGAGCCGCAGGTGCAGGTCCGAGCGCGGCACGATCTTCACCCCGCCGAGGTCGACGTACGGCCGCACCCCGGAGATCTCGCCCGCGTCGAACGGCCCCTTCGCGGCCCGGTCGGCCGGCGCCGACTTCGGCGTCGGCTCCTCCTCGGGAGCGCCATCGTCCGTCTGCTGGGCATCCGTCATCGCGGACCTCCGACTCCCGTCGACCCGAACCCGCCCTCGCCGCGCTGGCTGTCCGGGAGCGCCTCCACCCGGACGAACTCCGCGCGCGACACCGGCATCACGATGAGCTGCGCGATCCGGTCGCCGACCGCGATCTCGAACGGCTCGTCGGCGTCGGTGTTCAGCAGCGTCACGCGGAGCTCGCCGCGGTACCCCGCGTCGACGGTGCCGGGCGAGTTGACGATGGTGATGCCGCGCCGGGCCGCGAGCCCGCTGCGCGGCACGACGAACGCGACGTAGCCGTCCGGCAGCGCGATCGAGACCCCGGTGCCGACGGTGGCGCGCCGCCCGGGGGCGATCGTCAGGGCCTCGGCCGAGCAGAGATCGGCGCCGGCGTCGCCCGGATGCGCGTACTCCGGCGTCCGACCGGACGCGATGAGCACGGAGACGTGGTCGAGCACCCTCCGAGGGTAGTGCAGTTGAATGGAGGCGTGCCCAGACCCGTGCCGACCGACCGCCGCGCCGCCAGCGTCTACCGCGAGCGGCTGATCCCGGGCCCCGGGCTCTTCCTCGCCTGCGCGCTGCTCATCCCGGCCGGGCTGCTCGTGTTCCTGCCGATCGACACGACGGTCGGCATCGTCGCCGCGGTCGTGCTGTACGCCGCGGCCGTCGCGTTCCTGCTCGGCACCACCCCGACGGTCGAGGTGACCGCGGACGCGTTCCGGGCGGGCCGCGCGACGCTCCCCCGCGAGTTCGTCGGCGCCGCCGTCGCGCTGCGCGGCGAGGACGCCTTCGTCGCGCGCGGTCGGGATCTCGACGCGCGCGCCTACGTCCTGCTGCGCGGCTTCGCGAAGGACGTGGTGCGCGTCGAGAACACCGACCCCGCGGACCCGGCGCCGTACTGGGTGGTCTCGACCCGGCACCCGGACGAGCTGGTCCGCGCGCTGCGGCCGGCCGAGTAGCCGGCGAGCGGACGCAGAGCGCTAGGCGGCGCACTCCACGCAGATCGGGCCGCCGAGCTTCCGGTCCTTCTCGACGGCGAGCTGCGAGCGGTGCTTGACCAGGAAGCAGCTGACGCAGGTGAACTCGTCCGCCTGCTCCGGCAGCACGACGACGTCGAGGTCGACGTCCGAGAGGTCGGCGCCGGCGAGCTCGAAGCTGCCGGGGTTGTCCGCGTCGTCGACGTCGATCGAGGCGCTCGCGGCGTCCGGGACGCGTTCCTTCAGGGCCTCGATGGACTCGCTGTCATCGTCGGTCTTCCGCGGTGCGTCGTAGTCGGTCGCCATGCGTCATCCACTCTTGTTTCGCCGGGTAGGCGGATCGGCGGCGACAGTCTGCATGAATCGGTTATCGAACGCAAACCGGCCGTGAAAGCCCTGACAGAGCCATCGAACCCGCGGCGCGCCCGCGCTATTCCCGGGGAATGCGCCCGTCCCGTGGCAGCATTCCCGCAGGCGCCGGCAATCGGCGAGGAGGGTGATTCCCCATGGAAGAACTGCACATCGTCGGGGTCGAGGACGGGTCGCTGATCCTCGCCGGCGGCGACGGCGGGCGGTACGCCCTGCCGATCGACGATTCCCTGCATGCCCGCGTCCGGCAGTCCGTCTCCGTCGACCAGGGCTCCGCCCGGCGCCTGAGCCCCAAGGAGATCCAGGCGCACATCCGCGGCGGCATGAGCGCGCACGACGTCGCGCAGATCACCGGCACCCCGCTGGAGTACATCGAGCGCTTCGAGGGACCGGTGCTCGCCGAGCGCGAGTTCGTCGTTGAGTCGGCGCTCGCGATCCCGGTGCACACCGCCTCGGCGGACCCGCTCGCGCAGCCGACGACGTTCGGCGACGCGATCCTGGAGCGCCTGCACATCCTGGACGCGATGGGCGAGCGCTGGAGCGCGTGGAAGGAGGCGACCGGCTGGGTCGTCAAGCTCGGCTACCTGCTCGGCGCGATCGAGCACGACGCCCGCTGGCACTTCGACCCCAAGCGCCAGACCCTCTCCCCCATCAACGCGGAGGCGGTCGGCCTCTCCCGCCAGGATCCCGGCCACGAGATCGAGGCCCCGCGGCTGCGCGCGGTCACGCCGATCCGCGAGGAGGAGCCGCCCGGCCAGGCGGGGCGCTTCGACTCCGACGCGTTCGCGGTCGACCCGTCCTCGATGATCGACAGCGGCCCGGTGCTCGCGCCGATCGGGAGCCGGCCGGTGCCGCGCCCCGAGACGGTCCGGCACGACCAGACCGCCGACCTGCTGGAGGCGCTGCGGCGCCGGCGCGGCGAGCGCGAGGCGCCGTCCTTCGACGAGGACCTCGGCCAGAGCGCCTCGGTGCACGTCGTCGAGTTCGACCTGGAGATCGACGAGTCGCCGATCGAGCCCGAGCCCGCGCCGCGTCAGCGCACCGGGGGCTTCGGCGCCAAGAAGGGCCGACCGAGCATGCCGAGCTGGGACGAGATCGTCTTCGGCGCCCGCTCGGACGACGACGATCTGGCCTGATCCGGCCTCAGCCGGCGAACGCGCCGAAGCGCAGCAGCGGGACGCGGGTCTCCGCCTCCGTCCAGGAGCCGTGCTGGCCGACCATCCGCCCGGCCGAGCCGGCGAAGTCCTGCTCGGTGTAGTACGCGACCCCCTTGCGCGCCGCGACGAGGACCTCCCCGATCCGCGGCAGCACCTCGGGTGCGACCCGGCCGAACCAGCCCGCCGCGATCGCGGCCTCGCGGGTGGCCACCCAGGCGTCCGCCCCGACCGTGTCGAGCCAGCGCGCCGCGACGGCCTCGGGGTCGGCGTCCGGCGCCAGGTGCAGCTGCAGCAGGCGGTGCTCCCCGGCGACGCGGCGCACGCCCGTCCACAGCGGCGAGCCGTCCTCGATCACGATCCGTCGCCGCCTGGGCACGTCGAGGATGCCGTGGTCGGCGGTCAGCAGCACGCCGGACGCCGGACCGAGCGCGCGGGCGACCCGGCCCACCGCGGCGTCGACGCGCTCGATCACCGTGATCCACTCGTTCGACTCCCAGCCGTGCTCGTGCGCGGCCATGTCGAGCTCCGGGATGTAGGCGTAGACGAGGCCGCGCCAGGACCGATCGGCGAGGATGTCCGCGAGCGCCTCGGCGCGGTCCTCGACGGTCTTCGCCGGCAGGTACCTGGCGCCGCGCAGCACGGCGCTGGTGAAGCCGGAGCGCCGATAGCGCGGCGCGCTGAGCGCGATCGCCTCGAGCCCCGCCGCACCGGCGGCCTCGAACAGGGTCGGCACCCGCAGCCAGTCGTCCGGCAGCAGTCCCTCGTCCCAGCCCCGCAGCTGGTTGACCACCCGGTCCGCGCCCGGCTCGAGCGCCGTGTAGCCGACGATCCCGTGCTCGCCGGGTGACGCCCCGGTCGCCAGCGTGGCGAGCGCGACCGCGGTCGTCGTCGGCACGCCGGTCGTGATCACGTCGGCGCGGGTCGCCATCGCGGCGGAGAGCGTCCTGGCGTGCCCCGCGCGGGCGCGCAGGCTCTCCGCGCCGAGGCCGTCGACGAGGATCACCGCGGCCCGCTCGACGGGCGGGAGGCCGAGCCGCGCCGGCCGCCCGGTCGCCGCGGCGAGGCAATCGCGCAGCACATCGGCAAGGCTCGCGGCGCCGTCCACGGGCCCCGGTAGCATGACGCCGATCCTATGACTCCTCCCCAAGACACCCTGGCCCCGGCGGCCGAGCAGCCCGGCGGCGAGCGCATCGAGGACGTCGATGTCGCGAGCGAGATGCAGGGCTCGTTCCTCGAGTACGCCTACTCCGTGATCCACGCCCGGGCGCTGCCGGACGCCCGCGACGGGCTGAAGCCCGTCCAGCGGCGCATCCTCTTCCAGATGACCGAGATGGGGCTGCGGCCCGATCGCGGGCACGTGAAGAGCGCCCGCGTGGTCGGCGACGTGATGGGCCGGCTGCACCCGCACGGGGACTCCGCGATCTACGACGCGATGGTGCGGCTGGCGCAGGACTTCGCGATGCGCGTCCCGCTCGTCGACGGCCACGGGAACTTCGGCTCCCTCGACGACGGGCCCGCGGCGGCGCGCTACACCGAGGCCCGGCTGACCGCCGCGGCGCTCGCCATGACCGAGGGCCTCGACGAGGACGTCGTCGACTTCGTGCCGAACTACGACAATCAGTTCCTGCAGCCGGCCGTGCTGCCGGCGGCCTTCCCGAACCTGCTCGTCAACGGGGCGAGCGGCATCGCGGTCGGCATGGCGACGAACATGGCGCCGCACAACCTGATCGAGGTGGTCGCCGCGGCCAGGCACCTGCTCGAGCACCCGGACGCCTCGGTCGCCGAGCTGATGCGCTTCGTCCCGGGCCCCGACCTGCCGACCGGCGGCTCGATCGTCGGGCTCGACGGCGTGCGCGAGGCCTACGAGACGGGGCGCGGCTCGTTCCGGATGCGCGCCAAGGTCGCGATCGACAGCTCCGGCCGGCGGCCCTCGCTGGTCGTCACCGAGCTGCCCTACCTGGTCGGCACCGAGAAGGTCATCGAGCGCATCAAGGACGGCGTCTCCGCCAAGAAGATCCAGGGCATCTCGGACGTCGCCGACCTGACCGACCGCAGGCACGGCCTCCGCCTGATCATCGAGGTGAAGACCGGCTTCAGCCCGCAGGCGGTGCTCGAGCAGCTCTACCGCGCGACGCCGCTTGAGGAGTCGTTCTCGATCAACAACGTCGCGCTCGTCGACGGCGGGCCGCGGACGCTCGGCCTGCGCGAGCTGCTGCGCGTCTACCTCGACCACCGGATCGAGGTGGTGCGCCGGCGCAGCGCGCACCGGCTCGCGAGGCGACGGGAGCGGCTGCACCTGGTCGAGGGCCTGCTGGTGGCCATCCTCGACATCGACGAGGTGATCCAGCTCATCCGCTCCTCGGACGACGCCGAGGAGGCGAGGGCGCGGCTGATGAGCGTCTTCGACCTGTCGGAGGCGCAGGCCGAGTACATCCTGGAGCTGCGCCTGCGCCGGCTCACCCGGTTCAGCCGGGTCGAGCTGGAGGCCGAGCGCGATCAGCTCGTCGCCGAGATCGCGGAGCTGGAGGCGATCCTCGCGGAGCGATCGAGGCTGATCGCGCTGGTCGGCGACGAGCTCGAGGAGACCGCCGAGCGGCTCGGCACGCCGCGCCGGACGGTGCTCTCCACCGCGGCGCCGACGGCGCCGGCGAGGCGCGCGGGCGACGCGACGGTCGCGGCGCTCGAGGTGCCGGACGCGCCGTGCGAGGTCGTGCTGTCGGCGAGCGGCCGCATGATCCGGGTGAACCAGGCCGACGGGCTCGCGATCCCCCGCGCGGCGCGGCGCGGCAAGCACGACGCCGTCCGTTCCCGCGTCGCCACGACGGCGCGGGCCGACGTCGGCGCCGTCACCAGCGCCGGCCGGCTGATCCGGTTCACCGCGGCCGACCTGCCGAGCGTGCCCTCGACCTCGGCGCTGCTGTCGGCGGGGATCCGCATCTCCGGCTACCTCGACCTCGGCCGCGGCGAGCAGGTGCTCGGCCTGGTCGACCTCGCCGCCGAGCTGCCCGTCGCGCTCGGCACCGCGCAGGGCGTCGTCAAGCGCGTCGCGCCCGGCGCCTGGCCGAGCCGGCCCGACTTCGAGGTCATCGCACTGAAGCCGGGCGACGCCGTCGTCGGCGTCGGGCAGGGCCCGGACTCGGACGAGCTCGTCTTCATCACCGCCGGCGCCCAGCTGCTGCGCTTCTCCGCGGCGCTGGTGCGCCCGCAGGGCGTCGGCGCGGCCGGCATGGCCGGCATCGGCCTGTCGGGGAAGGACCGCGTGGTGTTCTTCGGCGAGGTCCCCCCGGACGACCAGGCCGTCGTGGCGACCGTCTCGACGCCGGACGCGACGCTCGCCGGCGCCGACCCCGGCCGTGCGAAGGTCTCGGCGCTGGCCGAGTTCCCCGCGAAGGGCCGGGCCACGGGCGGCGTGCGCGCGCACGCCTTCCTCAAGGGCGAGTCGGCGCTCGCCCTGGCCTGGGCCGGCACCGGCCCGGCGCTCGCCAACGGACCCGGCGGCGAGGTCCGTGCCCTGCCGGATCCGGGCGCGAAGCGCGATGCATCAGGAACCATCCTCGACGGCGTCGTCGGGGCGATCGGAGGACCGCTGTGACCGATTCCACCGCCCAGGCACCGACCAGGGCCCCGCTGGGCATCCCCCGCTGGGTGCTGGTCTGGCTCATCATCACCGCGGTGATCCAGACCTACGACGCCTGCTACGTGCTGCTCGGCCCCGTCTCGCACACCGGCGGGCCGCTCTCCTGGCTGTGGGCCGGGCACGTCTGGTACGGGACCTACGACATGACCTACGGCGGGAAGGCTTCGAGCGCGTGGGGCGAGGCCCAGTCCTGGATGAACCTCGTCGAGGTGGTCGGGCTGATCGTCGTGTTCTGCAACCTGCGCAAGCCCTGGGTGCCGATCCTCGCGCTCATCATCCAGACGGCGACCTTCTGGAAGACCGTGGCCTACTTCACGATCGAGGCCGCGAGCGGGCTGGAGAAGACCCGGCACTCGCTCGAGTCGGGCGACCTGCTCGGATTCCTCGCCGTCGGGGTGCTCCCGAACGTGTTCTGGATCGTGATCCCGCTGCTGTCGATGATCGCGCTCTGGCGCCTGATCCACCGCCGGACGGCGGCGCCGCGGCTCGCCTAGCCGCGACGGCTCACATCAGGCCGAGCAGCGGGAACGTCGAGATCATCGTGGTGAGCGCGGCCGCCGCCGCGCCGAACCCGGCGATCTGGCCGATGCGCACCTGACGGGCGAAGCCCTGGGCGGCGGCCTCCCGGCCGAACGGCAGGAGCGAGAGCACGACGGCGGCGATGCCGGCGACCAGCGCGACGCAGACGAGCACGACCGCGGCGACGAACATCCCCTTGGCCCCGCCGGAGAAGCTGCCGAAGGCGGCGCCGATCAGGATCGCCGCGACCAGCTCCAGGAGCGCGGCGCCGGCCCCGGCACCGAGCAGGAGGAACGCCTGGTTCCTGCCGGGCACCGCGGGCGCGGCCGGGCGGACGGGAGCCGGGGCGTACCCGGCCGGGGCCGTGAGCCGGGCGCGTGCCGCGGTGCGCGCCGCCGGGTCGCCGTTGTCGGCGATCCACTGGATCAGCCCGGGGTAGGCGTTCGGATGCCCGACGACGGCGCTGCCGAGCTGGGGGTGCGACGCCGCGATCTCCGCCAGCCGGGCGGAGGAGGTCGCAGGGTCGAGGACTTCGGTCTCAGGGGTCGACATGGCACACGCTTTCGATCGTCGCGGAAGGGGGCTGCCCGGATGCAGCCTACCGACTCGTCCCGGGCGCGGGGCGGTCCGAGCGGGCGCCGGTCAGGCGTCGACGCGGGCCCGGTCGAAGCCCTCGCCCGCGACGATGAGCTCCTTGCGCCCGGCGACGTCGTTGCCCATCAGCAGCTCGAAGACCCTCTCCGCGGCGGCGCCGTCGGCGACGTTCATCCGCCGCAGCGTGCGCCCGCGGCGGTCCATCGTCGTCGTCGCGAGCTGCTCGGCGTCCATCTCGCCGAGGCCCTTGTAGCGCTGGATCGGGTCCTGGTAGCGCCGGCCGGCCCTCCGCAGCCCGGCGATGACGGACTGCAGCTCGGTCTCCGAGTAGGTGTAGACGATCTCGTTCGGCTTGCTGCCGGGGTGCTGCACGACCACGCGGTGCAGCGGCGGCACGGCAGCGTACACCCGCCCCTGCTCGAGCAGCGGGCGCATGTACTTGTGGAACAGCGTCAGCAGCAGCGTGCGGATGTGCGCGCCGTCGACGTCGGCGTCGGACATGATGATGACCTTGCCGTAGCGGGCGGCGTCCAGGTCGAAGCTGCGGCCCGAGCCCGCGCCGATCACCTGGATGATCGCGGCGCACTCGGCGTTCCCGAGCATGTCGCCGATCGAGGCCTTCTGGACGTTGAGGATCTTGCCGCGGATCGGCAGCAGCGCCTGGTACTCGGAGTCGCGGGCGAGCTTCGCGGTGCCGAGCGCCGAGTCGCCCTCGACGATGAACAGCTCGCTGCGCGCGACGTCGTTGGAGCGGCAGTCGACGAGCTTCGCGGGCAGGCTGGACGACTCCAGCGCGTTCTTGCGCCGCTGCGTCTCCTTGTGCGCCCTGGCGGAGACCCGGGCCTTCATCTCGGCGACGACCTTGTCGAGCAGCAGCGCGGTCTGCGCCTTGTCGTCGCGGCGGCTCGAGTCGAATCGCGCCCGGAGCCCGTCGGCGAGCACGGTCGCGACGATCTGGCGCACCGCCGGGGTGCCGAGCACCTCCTTGGTCTGCCCCTCGAACTGCGGCTCCGGCAGTCGCACGGTGAGCACGGCGGTGAGGCCGGCCAGCACGTCGTCCTTCTCCAGCTTGTCGCCGCCGAGCTTGAGCCGCCTGGCCTGCTTCTCCGCCTCGGCCCGCAGGAACCGCAGCAGCCCCTGCTCGAAGCCGGTCGTGTGGGTGCCGCCCTTCGGCGTCGCGATGATGTTGACGAACGACCGGACGACGGTCTCGTAGCCGGTGCCCCAGCGCAGCGCGAGGTCGACCGCGCACTCCCGCTCCACCTCCCGCGAGACCATGTGGCCGGCGTCGTCGAGCACCGGCACCGTCTCGGCGAAGCGCCCGGTGCCCTGGATGCGCCAGGTGTCGGTGACCGGCGCGTCCGGGGCCAGGTGGTCGGCGAACTCCCCGATGCCGCCCGCGAAGTGGAACGTCTGGGCGACCGGTCCTTCGGGAGCGGTCCCGTCGACCAGCTCGAGCCGCAGGTCCGGGACGAGGAAGGCCGTCTGCCGGAGGCGGTCGGTGAGCTCGGCCGGCTGGAAGGCGGCGCCCTTGGTGAAGATCTGCGGATCGGCCCAGTAGCGCACCCGGGTGCCGGTGACGCCCTTCGCGACCCTGCCGACGACCCGCAGCTCGCTGGCGCTCTCGAACGGGGTGAACGGCGCGTCCGGCCGCGGCCCGTCCGGACCGTCGGCGAACACGCCGGGCTCCCCGCGCCGGAAGGACATCGCCCAGGTCCTGCCGTCCCGGTCCACCTCGACGTCGAGCCGCTCCGAGAGCGCGTTGACGACCGAGGCGCCGACGCCGTGCAGGCCGCCGGAGGCGGCGTAGGAGCCGCTGCCGAACTTGCCGCCGGCATGCAGCTTGGTGAACACCACCTCGACGCCGGTCAGCCCGGTCTTCGGCTCGACGTCGACCGGGATGCCGCGACCGCGGTCGCGCACCTCGACCGAGCCGTCGCGATGCAGGTCGACCTCGATCGCGTCGCCGTGGCCGGCGAGCGCCTCGTCGACCGAGTTGTCGATGATCTCCCACAGGCAGTGCATGAGCCCGCGGGAGTCGGTCGAGCCGACGTACATGCCGGGACGCTTGCGGACCGCCTCGAGCCCCTCGAGCACGGACAGGTGCCTCGCCGAGTACTCCGTCGCCACGCCTGCGAGCCTAGGCGCGGCCGCCGACGGCGCCCGTCAGCGAAACGGCCTAGTGCGATCCCCGGTCGATCCACTTGTCGGCCAGCGGTGCGCGGTAGTCGCCGATCGCCGCCAGCAGCCCGTCGAGGTCGTGCTCGACGATGAGCATCCCCCGGTGCACCGGCTTCAGGAAGCGCTCCTCGACGACGTGGTCGAGGAACGCCGCGAGCGGCCGGTAGTAGCCCTCGACGTCGTACAGCGCGCACGGCTTGCGATGGTGGCCGAGCTGCGCCCAGGTCCACACCTCGAAGATCTCCTCGAGCGTGCCCGCGCCGCCCGGCAGCGCGACGAAGCCGTCGGAGAGCTCCGCCATCAGCGCCTTGCGCTCGTGCATCGATCCGACGACGCGCAGCTCGGTGAGCCCGGGATGCCCGATCTCCTTGTCCATCAGCGACCGCGGGATGACCCCGATCACCTCGCCGCCGCCGGCGAGCGCGGCGTCCGCGATGGCGCCCATCAGCCCGACCGACGCTCCGCCGTACACGACGCCGATGCCGCGCGCGGCGAGCTCCGCGCCGAGCGCCGTCGCCGCGGCGGCGTAGCCGGGGGATCGTCCGGGGCTCGAGCCGGAGAACACGCACAGTCGCACCCGGCGAGCCTAGGGCGCCGCGGGATCCGCCCGTAGCGAAACCGTGACGCGTTTGACACGGGTTCGAGACGTTCGTGTGTTTACATCTAGGCAGCGAACGTCGCTGCACGCAGTGCTCGAACGCACTCGAGAGCAGCGAGGAGCAGTGAGGAGCAGGAGATGACCGAGATCGCCGACCGTGTCCTGAGCGACGAGACCGACCACTACGAGCTCTCCGCCCTCGACCGCTGCGACTCCTGCGGCGCGCAGGCGTACGTGCGGGTCACGCTCGCCTCCGGCGAGCTGCTGTTCTGCGCCCACCACGCGACCCGTTTCCGCGACAAGCTCGCCGACACCGCGATCGCCTGGCACGACGAGTCGGACCGGCTGCTCGAGGACGCGGCCGTCTGAGCCCGGTGCGAGCCGACGCCTAGACTCGCTGCGTGAGGCGCGTCAAGTACTACCTGGCGCGCCTGCGGAGCCTCGACGTCGCGAACATGCGGCGCGTCGCCCGCGAGATCGCGGCGCGGATCGGCCGGACCCGGCTCGGGGTGCTGCTCGACATGGTCCGGTGCTCGATCCGGTACGGCGCCGGCTACCTCGACTACGAGGAGTACGAGTTCTACCTGCTGAACGCGCGCGAGCGCGCCACGTTCATGACCAGCACGCACTTCGACCGGATCGCCGCGCGCTACAACGAGCCGGAGTACCGGCATCTGCTCGCCGACAAGGCGGAGTTCAACGCGCGCTTCGACCGGTTCCTCGGCCGGGACTGGCTCGACGTGCGCACCGCGACGCCCGAGCAGCTCGCCGACTTCCTGCGGCGCCACCCGGTCGTCATGACGAAGCAGCCCGACTCGGTGCACGGCCACGGCGTGCGGCGCCGCACGGCGCAGGAGGCGGGCGACCCGGCCGCGTTCCGCGAGGAGCTGCTGGCCAGCGGCCACATCCTCGTCGAGGAGTTCATCGCGCAGCACCCCGACCTCGCCGCGCTCGCCCCGCGCAGCGTCAACACGCTGCGCGTCATCACCTTCTTCGACGGCGAGCGGCTGCACGTGCTGTGCGCGGCGCTCAAGCTCGGCCACGACGCCGACGTCGACAACTTCGGCTCCGGCGGGATGTACACGATCCTCGACGAGGAGGGCGTCGCGCGGTATCCGGCGTTCGACATCCTGGCCCGCACCTACGCCGAGCATCCGGTCACCGGCCGGCCGATCGTCGGCTTCCGGGTGCCGCGCTACGAGGAGATCATCCGCGCGCTCGACGAGGCGGCGCGGGTCGTGCCGCAGGTGCGCTTCGTCGGCTGGGACGTCGCGGTGCTGCCGGACGGCGTGGGGATCGTCGAGGGCAACTGGAACACCGGCGGCTTCCAGATGAAGCCGAGCCTGTCCGGCGTCAAGACCGGCCTGATGCCGCGCTTCCGCGAGGCGATCGGCGAGTTCTGAGGCGCGGCTCAGCGCGCGCGGGCGCGCTCGGCGAACGCGGCGCGCGCCGCGGCCGCGTGCGCGTCGGCCAGCGCGTGCGGCTCGCCGGTCTCGTAGTCGAGGCCGAGCTCGGCCAGACGGCCGCGGATGATCGCGTCGGCGAGCCGCGGGTTCCGCGGCAGGAGCGGACCGTGCGCATGGCTGCCGAGCACCGCGCCGACGGCCGAGCCCTCCTCCGCCGCATCCGGCCAGGGGCCGACGTCGACCCGGCCGAGCGGCGGCGCGCCCTCGTCGGGCAGGAACCGCTGCCGGAGGTTCACGAAGCCCTGCACCTCGCCGTGCGCCGCGGTCTCGAGCAGCAGGGGCCCGCTGACGAGGTCCGGGGCCGGCAGCGGGCCGGCCGCCGGGTTCGCGACGCTGCGGCCGGGCAGCAGCCCGAGTCCCTCGACGGGCCCGCTCGACCCCGGGAAGCGGATCGTTCGGGCGAGGAGCTGGTAGCCGCCGCCGACCGCGATCACCCGGACCCCTGCCGCGACCCAGTCGCGGAGCCGCTCCCCCTCGGCGCGCAGCGCGGGCAGCGCGTCGAGCTGCGCGGCGACCGAGCCGCCGCCGAGGTGCACGAAGTCCGGCGGATCGGCCGGCCACGGCTCGCCGGGCGCGACCTCGACGACCGCCGCCGCGTGCCCCGCCCACTCGAGCCGGCGCCGCAGCGCGAGGACGTTCCCGCTGTCGCCGTTCTGATCGAAGTGCGTCGGGAAGACCTGGAGGATGCGCGGGGTCATGCGGCGTCCTCCGGAGCCGCCTTCGTGGACGCGCCGTGCAGGCCGAGCAGCCGGCGGAAGGTCCGCATGCCCTCGGCGGTGAACACCACGGTCCGCAGCCCGTCCGTCGGCGGCGGGAGCGCGGTGAACCGCTCGGCCGCCCGGCCGACGTCCTCGATCACCTCGTCGACCCGGATGCCCGAGTAGACCAGGCGCAGCGCCATCTCCTGGGCCTGCTGGCCGGTCACGACCCGGACCCGGTCCACGGCGCTCCAGTCCACCGGCCACAGCAGCGAGGGGTCGGGCAGGTCCTTCCCCGCGATGACCATGAGCTGCTCCGGCGAACCGGGCAGCACGTCGAGGTTCGCCTGCGCGGTCGGCGGGCTCTTCATCAGCAGCAGCCGGGTCGGCACGCCGCGGATCTCCGCGACCTCGCCGCGGGCGAACATCGAGGTCTCCGCGGTGAGCGCGGCATCGGCGACCTCCGGGTCGAACCGCTCGCGGAGCACCGCCCGCGCCGCCTCGACCGCCGCCGCGGAGTCGGCCGCGAGATGGACCCCCGGGGAGGGCAGGCCGACCTCGAGCTCGCCGTCGCCGCTGAGCCCGAGCACGGCGCTGCGGCCGTCGACGGCGAGCACCTCGGTCGTGCTCGCGCCGACCGCCGGGCCGCCGTGATCCGGGCCGAAGTACGGCGCCGATCCGTTGCCGTGCGGCAGCGCCGCGAGCAGGGCGGGGGCGAGCCCGAACCAGCGCACCTCGGCGCGCAGGCCGCCGGCCGGGTCGGTGCCGATCGCCCGCAGGTGCCCGTCGTCGCGGTTCAGCACCAGCGCGCCGCCGGTCGCCCGCGCCGTGCGCGCCAGGTACTCCGCGGCGCGGTCCGGCGAGCCCCAGCGGTGCAGCTGGTCGAGCATGACGTTGAGCAGCACGGTGGTGTCCACGCCGGTCCGCTCGAGCAGCACCGCCGAATAGGCCTCGTCGACCTCGAGCACGGCGAGCTCGTGCGGGAAGCGCCCGCGCGCGTCGACGACGGTGATCAGCTCGCTGAGCAGGCCGCGGGTGATGTTCCCGGCCATCCGGTTCGTCCACAGGTCGACGCCGTGGGCGCGCAGGATCGCGGCGAGCATCTTCGTCGTGGTGCCCTTGCCGTTCGAGCCGGTCACGACGACCAGCCGGGGCTGCCGCAGGATCCGGACGAGCAGGTCGGGCGACAGCCGCTCGACGACCCGGCCCGGGATCGCGGTGCCGCCGCCCGGGCGCACGAGCAGCAGCGCCCGCCGCGTGAGCCGGCCGATCGCGATGGCCAGGACGTCCCGGAGCACGCGCGCCCTACTCGAGGTAGTCGCGCAGCGCCTGGGACCTCGACGGATGGCGGAGCTTCGCCATCGTCTTCGACTCGATCTGCCGGATCCGCTCGCGGGTCACCCCGAAGGTGTCGCCGATCTGGTCGAGCGTCTTCGGCTGGCCGTCGCCGAGGCCGAAGCGCATCCGGATGACGCCGGCCTCGCGCTCGGAGAGCGAGTCGAGCAGCTGCTCGAGCTGCTTCTGCAGCATCGTGAAGCCGACCGCGTCGGCCGGCACGACCGCCTCGGTGTCCTCGATGAGGTCGCCGAACTCGCTGTCGCCGTCCTCGCCGAGCGGGGTGTGCAGTGAGATCGGCTCGCGGCCGTACTTCTGCACCTCGACGACCTTCTCCGGCGTCATGTCGAGCTCGCGGCTGAGCTCCTCGGGGGTGGGCTCGCGGCCGAGGTCCTGCAGCATCTGGCGCTGCACGCGGGCGAGCTTGTTGATGACCTCGACCATGTGGACCGGGATGCGGATGGTGCGCGCCTGGTCGGCCATCGCGCGGGTGATCGCCTGCCGGATCCACCAGGTGGCGTAGGTGGAGAACTTGAAGCCCTTGGTGTAGTCGAACTTCTCGACGGCGCGGATGAGGCCGAGGTTCCCCTCCTGGATGAGGTCGAGGAACTGCATGCCCCGGCCGGTGTAGCGCTTCGCGAGCGAGACGACGAGGCGGAGGTTCGCGCCGAGCAGGTGCGACTTCGCCCGCTGGCCGTCCTTGGCGACCATGGTGAGCTCGCGGCCGAGCTTGGAGCGCTGCTCGTCGGCCTTCATCATCGAGAGCTTCTCCTCGGCGAACAGGCCGGCCTCGATGCGCATCGCGAGCTCGACCTCCTCCGCGGCGTTCAGCAGCGCGACCTTGCCGATCTGCTTGAGGTAGTCCTTGACCGGGTCCGCCGTGGCGCCGGTGATCTGCGTCGACTGCAGCGGGACGTCGTCCTCGTCGTCGACGAGGCTCAGCCGGATCGCGCCGGTGGGGAGCTCCTCGTCCTTGCCGGTCGACTCGCCCTCCTCGTCCTCCTCCTCGGCGTCGGCGTCGGTCTCCGGACCGGCCTCGCCCGCCGGCTCGGCCGCGTCCTCGGCGGGCTCGGCGGCCTCCGCCTCGTCCGTCTCCTCGGCCTCCTCGTCGACCTCGATGTCCTCGTCGATCTCCTCGACCGGCAGGTCGGCCTCGTCCTCGGTGGCCTCGGCGGCCTTGCCGCGCCGCGGCGACGTCTTCGCGGGCGCCTTGGCGGCAGGGGCCTTGGCCGCGGCGGTCTTCGCCTGCGCCGGCTTCGCGACGGGCGCCGTCGTCGCGGGCTTCGCCGCGGTCGACTTGGCGGGCGCCCTCGTCGCGGCCGGAGCCGTCTTCGCCGCCGACGCGGCCTTCGCGGCCGGAGCGGCCTTCGCGGCGGCGGGAGCCGTCTTCGCGGGCGCCTTGGCCGGCGCCGTCGGGGCGGGGGCCTTGGCGCTCGTCGCGGCCGCCTTCGGCTTCTCCGCGACCGCCGTCGCGGCGCGCTTCGCCGGCGCCGCGGTGCGCTTCGCCGGGGCCGTCTGGGGCTCGGCCACCGTCTCCGCCGCCTTCGTCCTCGCCATCGTTCATCCTCCGGGGGTCGCGGGCACGAGTAGGACCCTTGTCAAGTCCTCCGCTCGCGAGTCGCGGGCGATGGACGGCCTGACAGGGTCCGGTCGTCTATTGTACATCGCCGGCGGCGCCCCGGCGCTGCGCGTCGCGGCGCTTCCAGGCCCTCGCGACCGCGATCCACAGCGGCGCGACCGTGATCCCCTCGTCCTCGCGCAGCGATCGACGCATGCGGCGGCGCAGTCGCAGGATCATGGCGATCCCCAGGCCGATCACCGGGAACTGCGCGAGGAACGCGATGCGGAACGAGTCGAGCGAGTACAGCGCGGTGAGCGACGCGCCGGCGGAGCGGTCGCGGAGCAGGTCCAGGATCAGCCCGACCAGGAACATGATCATGAAGCAGGCGAGGAACCCGCCCACGTTCACGATGCCGGTCGCCGAGCCCTGGGAGCGCGCGGGGTTGTAGGTGCGGGCGTAGTCGAACCCGATCATGCTGCCCGGGCTCCCGATCGTCATGCAGGTGATGAGCACGACGACCAGCCAGAGCGGCGGCGGGCCGGGCCAGAGCAGCACGACGACCCAGCACGCGAGGATCGATCCGACGATCGCGAGCGAGATGTTGCTCCGGCGGAATGGGAACCGGGCGGACAGGATCCCGAGCAGCGGGCCGACCACGAGCGCGATCAGCACCGTGGAGACGAACAGCATCGTCGCGGTCATCGGGCTGAACCCGACCGCGACCGTCAGGTACGGGAACCCCCACAGCAGCGTGAACATGGTCAGGCTCGGCTGCAGCGTGAAGTGCGTCCAGAAGCCGATCTGGGTGCCGGGCCGGCGCAGCGCCTCGATGAGGTTCGAGAGCGTGCGGGCGAACCCCATCCGGACCGGATGGAACGGGTTCGGCGGCTCGCCGGCGGTCGCGGTCGCGACCAGGACGGCGAGGCCGCCGAGCACCGACAGCGACGCGGCGCTGAGGAACGCGGCCGACCACCCGGGGCCGTGCAGCAGCAGCAGGAACGGCACCGCCGAGAGGACCTGCCCGACCTGCCCCACCTGGGCGAAGACCTGGGTGAGCACCGGCGCGCGGTTCGCGGAGAACCACATCGAGACGACGCGGATGCCCGCGCTGAACGTCATGGCGTCCCCGGCGCCGACCAGCATCCGGCCCACCGCGGCGAGCCCGAACTCGGTCGAGACGGCGACCAGGGTCTGTCCGAGCGCCATCGTCGCGGCGCCGAGCACGATCGGCAGCCGCGGCCCGAAGCGGTCGATCATCACCCCGACCGGGATCTGCAGCGCAGCGTAGACGACGATCTGCGACACGGAGAGCATCGAGAGCACGGTCGCGGCGACCTCGTAGCGCTCGGTCGCCTCGACCGCGGCGACCCCGAGCGAGGACCGCTGCATCACGGCGGCGAGGTAGGCCAGGCACACCGCCGCGTAGACGGCGGCGGGCTTCCACCTCACCCGAAGGACCCGGGGTCCCCCTCGTCCCGCCGGATCGCGAGGAAGTGCTGCAGCTCCTCGGCGATCTCGTCAGCGGTCGGCAGGCCCCCCTCGCTGTCGGTCAGCAGCGACGGCAGCGGATTGTCCTCCAGATAGGAGTCGTGCCGGCGCTCGAGCGACTCGATCAGCCGCTGCAGCTCCGCGTTGTCGGCGACCTGCTCCTCGATCCGGCCGAGGAACTCGCGCCCCTCCTCGCGCAGCTCGTCGGTCGGGAAGACGAGGCCCGTCGCGGCGGTCAGCGCCTCGAGCGCGGTCACCGCGGCGGCCGGGTAGGTCGTGTCGCCGAGATAGTGCGGGACGAGCATGACGAAGCCGGCGACGGCGTGGCCGGTCTCCTGCAGGCGGTACTCGAGCAGGTGCATCGCGGTGCCGGGCAGCCGCGTCGTCGGGCGCCAGATGGACATCGCCTCGGTGAGGTCGGCGCGGTTGCCGCTGACCGTGGCGCGGATCGGCCGGGTGTGCGGCACCGGCATCGGGATCGCGTGCACCCAGGTCGTGCGGGCGACGCCGAGCCGGTCGATCAGCCCCATCGCCGCCGCGGCGAACCGCTCCCACTTGAGGTCCGGCTCGTAGCCGGTGAGCAGCAGGAACGGCCGCCCCATCTCGTCCTCGACGAGGTGCAGCGCGAGCCGCTGCGGGTGGAACTCCGTCAGCTGCGTCTGGTCGAACGTCATGATCGGGCGCCGCGAGCGGTAGTCGAGCAGCGCGTCGTTGTCGAACCGGACCACCTCGTGCGTCTCCAGCTCGTCGAGCAGGTGCTCGCCGAGCTGCGTGACGACGCCGCCGGCGTCGGCGAACCCGGTCAGGCCGGCGATCAGGTCGAGGCCGCGCGGGATGCCCTCGAGGTCGCCGACGACCTCGTACAGCTCCTCCGGATCGCGCATGCGACCAGCCTACGCGCGGAGCTCCGCCGCACCGGGGACGCGGCGACGCTGTGGGCGAACACGCCCGATCGGGCGGCCTCCGCCGGAAACCTAGGATGATCAGGTGGCGATCCCCGTGCTCTCCTGCTCCTCACGACCCGCAGCCGAGACCGAGGGCGACGTCCTCGTGATCGCCGTCGCGAAGGGCGACGGCGGCCCGGTCGTCCTCGCCGACGGCCCGCTCGCGGACCTCGCCGAGCCGCTCGCCGCGGTTGGCGCGACGGGCGCCGCCGACGAGCTCGTCCGCCTCCCGGGCGGCGGCGTCGCCGCCGGCTCGATCGCGGCGATCGGGCTCGGAGCCGACGAGCCCGACGCGAACGCGCTGCGCCGGGCGGCCGGCGCCGCGACCCGGCAGCTGCGCGGCGTCGGGACGGTCGTCCTGGCGCTGCCGTTCGACGGCCCGGAGCAGGCGGCCGCGATCCTCGAGGGCGCGGCGATCGGCGCCTACGCCTTCGAGGGGTACCGCTCGAGGCCGGACGCGAGGTCGGCCGCGCCGACCGCGATCGTGCTGGCCGGCGCAGGCGCGCTGTCCGAGGAGCCCGTGGACGCCGCCGCCGCGACGGCGGGCGCCGTGCACCTGGTCCGGGATCTCGTCAACACCCCGGCGAACGACCTCGTCCCCGCCGCGCTCGCCGCGCGCGCGGCGGCCGAGGTCGAGGCCCTGGCCGCCGCCGGCGTCCCGATCGCCGCCCGCGTGCTCGAGCCGGACGCGCTCGCCGCCGGCGGCTTCGGCGGGATCCTCGCCGTCGGGCAGGGCTCGGAGCACCCGCCGCGGCTGGTCGTCGTCGAGTACCGGCCGGCCGGCGCGACGGCCCATCTCGCGCTCGTCGGCAAGGGCATCACCTTCGACACCGGCGGCCTGTCCTTGAAGCCCGCCGCCTCGATGGTCGGCATGAAGTACGACATGACGGGCGCCGCCACGGTGCTCGCCGCGACGCTCGCGGCGGCCCGGCTCCGCGTGCCGACGGCGATCACCGCGTTCCTCTGCGTCGCGGAGAACATGGTCGGCCGTCACGCGATCCGGCCGAACGACGTCATCACGATCAAGGGCGGCACCACCGTCGAGGTGCTGAACACCGACGCCGAGGGCCGGCTGGTGCTCGCCGACGGGCTGGTCGCGGCCAGCGAGCTGCGCCCCGACGCGATCGTCGACGTCGCGACGCTCACCGGCGCGGCGCGGAACGCGTTCGGCTTCCGCACGGTGCCGGTCATGGGCGACGGCGCGCTCGCCGATCGACTGGTCGCCGCGGCGGGGCGGATCGGGGAGGACCTCTGGCGGGTCCCGCTCGGGCCCGAGTGGCGTCCGCAGCTGAAGTCCGACGTCGCGGACCTCGCGAACGTGAAGATGGGCGCGACCGCCGGCGGCATGTTCATCGCCGGCGCCTTCCTGCAGGACTTCGTCGGGCGGGTCTCCGACGAGGACGGCGCCGCGCGGATCCCGTGGGCCCATCTCGACATCGCCGGGCCCGCGAACAACGAGGGCGGCGCCTACGGCTACACCGACAAGGGCGCCACCGGCGTCGCCGTCCGCAGCCTCGTCGCGCTCGCCGCGGACCTCGCCGGAGACCGGTAGGGTTGTGCCGGGCCTTCAGGGAACGCTTCACGAAGATATGAGGATTCGACCGTGACTGATCAGACCTTCGACCTCGTCGTCCTCGGCGCCGGCAGCGGCGGCTACGCCGCCGCCCTGCGCGCCACCGAGCTCGGGATGAGCGTCGCGCTCATCGAGAAGAGCAAGGTCGGGGGCACCTGCCTGCACGTCGGCTGCATCCCCACCAAGGCGCTGCTGCACGCCGCCGAGGTCGCCGACGCCGCGCGCGACGCCGCGAAGTTCGGGGTGACGGCCGAGTTCCAGGGCATCGACGTCCCCGGCGTCCAGGCCTACAAGGACGAGGTCGTCCAGTCCAAGTGGAAGGGCCTGCAGGGCCTGCTCAAGGCCCGCGGGATCACGACCGTCGAGGGCGAGGGCCGGCTCGTCGCCCCGCTGACCGTCCAGGTCGGCGCCGACACCTACACCGGCAAGCACGTCGTGCTCGCCACCGGCTCCTACTCGCGGACCCTGCCCGGCCTGGAGATCGGCGGCCGGATCATCACCTCGGAGCAGGCGCTCGCGCTCGAGACGGTGCCGCGGAAGGCGATCGTGCTCGGCGGCGGCGTGATCGGCGTCGAGTTCTCCTCGGTCTGGAAGTCCTGGGGCGCCGACGTCACGATCGTCGAGGCGCTCCCCCACCTGGTCCCGAACGAGGACGAGTCCATCTCGAAGCAGTTCGAGCGCGCGTTCCGCAAGCGCGGCATCGACTTCAAGCTCGGCGTGCGCTTCCAGTCCGCGACGCAGACCGCCGACGGGGTGACCGTCACGCTCGAGAACGGCGAGACCATCGAGGGCGACGTGCTGCTCGTGGCCGTCGGCCGCGGCCCGGCCACCGCCGGCCTCGGCTTCGAGGAGGCGGGCGTGACGATGGACCGCGGCTTCGTCATCACCGACGAGCGGCTGCGCACCAGCCTGCCCGGGGTCTACGCGGTCGGCGACATCGTCCCCGGCCTGCAGCTCGCGCACCGCGGCTTCCAGCAGGGCATCTTCGTCGCCGAGGAGATCGCCGGGCTGAAGCCCATCGTCGTCCCCGACGTCAACATCCCGAAGGTCACCTACAGCGACCCCGAGGTCGCCTCCGTCGGCCTCACCGAGGCGAAGGCGGTCGAGGCGCACGGGGCGGACGCCGTCACGACCTACGACTACAACCTCGCCGGCAACGGGAAGAGCCACATCCTGCACACCTCCGGGTCGATCAAGGTGGTCCGGCTCAAGGACGGCCCGGTGCTCGGCGTGCACATGATCGGCGCGCGCGTCGGCGAGCTCATCGGCGAGGCGCAGCTCGCCGTGAACTGGGAGGCGTACCCGGAGGACGTAGCCCCCCTCATCCACGCCCACCCGACCCAGAACGAGGCGCTCGGCGAGGCATTCCTCGCCCTCGCCGGCAAGCCGCTGCACGCGATCTGATCGCGAGTAGGTAGAAGGAGCACAGCACCATGAGCGACGTCGTCCTCCCGGCACTCGGCGAAAGCGTCACCGAAGGCACCGTCACGCGATGGCTCAAGCAGGTCGGCGACACCGTGGCCGTCGACGAGCCGCTGGTGGAGATCTCGACCGATAAGGTCGACACCGAGATCCCCTCGCCGGTCGGGGGGGTGCTCCAGGAGATCCTCGTCGCCGAGGACGAGACCGTCGAGGTCGGGGCCGTGCTCGCCCGGATCGGCGAGGCGGGCGAGGCCCCGGCCGCCCCCGCCGCCGAGGCGCCGGCCGCTCCCGCGGCGGCCCCGGTGCCCGAGCCGGTCGTCGCGCCGCAGCCGGCCCCCGAGCCCGCTCCGGCCCCTGTTCCCGCGCCCGAGCCCGCCGCCCCGGCAGCGCCCGCGGCCGCGCCGTCCGCGCCCGCGCCGGCTCCTGCCCCTGCTGCTGCCGCGCCGGTCGCTCCCGCGACTCCCAACGCCGACGACGAGACGGTCGGCTATCTCACCCCGATCGTCCGCAAGCTCGCCAACGACCTCGGCGTCGCCATCGCGACCGTGCAGGGCACCGGCGTCGGCGGCCGGATCACCAAGGAGGACGTCCTTGCCGCGGCCGCCGCCGGCTCCGCACCGGCTGCGAAGGCCGCCCCGGCGGCACCCGCGGCACCGGCGGTCTCGCCGCTGCGCGGCACGAGCGCGCCGATGTCGCGGCTGCGCAAGGTGGTCGCCGAGCGCGCCGTGCTCTCCATGACGAGCACCGCGCAGCTGACGAGCGTCGTCGAGGTCGACGTGACGGCCGTCGCGCAGCTGCGCGACGCGGTGAAGGCGGACTTCCTCGCGAAGACCGGTCAGAAGCTCTCCTTCCTGCCGTTCTTCGCCCTCGCCGCGACCGAGGCGCTCGCGGCCTACCCGATCATCAACGCGACGGTGGACGGCGACAGCATCGTCTACCCGGCCTCGGAGAACGTCTCGATCGCGGTCGACACCGACCGCGGGCTGCTCACCCCGGTCGTCCGCGACGCGCTCGGCAAGACCGTCGCGCAGTGGTCCGCGGAGATCGCGGACCTCGCCGACCGCACGCGGAACAACCAGCTGAAGCCCGACGAGCTTTCCGGCGGCACCTTCACGCTGACCAACACCGGCTCCCGCGGGGCGCTGTTCGACACCCCGGTCGTCTTCCTCCCGCAGTCCGCGATCCTGGGCACGGGCATCGTGACCAAGCGGCCGGCGGTCGTCGAGGTCGACGGCTCCGAGGCGATCGCGATCCGCTCGTTCGTGTACCTCGCGCTGTCCTACGACCACCGCATCATCGACGGTGCCGACGCGGCCCGGTACCTCACCGCGGTCAAGGCCCGGCTCGAGGCGGGCGACTTCGCCGCGGACCTCGGGATCTGAGCCCGCCGGTCATCCCGGCTCCGGCAGCGTCTCGCGCAGACGCCAGCCGGCGTCGGCGCGCTCGATGAGCACGTCCTCCTCCCCCGCGGCCGTCCCCAGGCGGAGCAGCACCACGTCGCCGTAGTCGTCGACGACGTCCGCCGTCACGGCGTCGGCGCGCAGCTGGAGCGCGGCCGCCGCCGGGTCGGCCGGGATCGTCGCCGGTCCGGACGAGCTGGTCGCCGCTGCGGCCGCCGCGGGCTCCCCGAAATGGGTCGGCGCCGGCGCGCCGGACGGGGCGGGCGCCAGCGGCGGCGGTTCGGGGTCGGCCGGGACGAGCACGGCCGCGAGCACGAGCGCCGATGCGACGGCGACCGCCGGGATCCAGAACCGCGGGCGCACGGCGCCCAGCCGTCCGCGCAGGCGCCGAACGATCTCCCGCCGGCGCTCGGGCGCCCACCGGCGGCCGATCGGGCCGGACGCCGCGATCGGCGGGACGCGAGGGTGCGACGACGGCGAGACGCGACGGTCGGACGATGCGGAGGACGAAGGCGTCGGCCTCACCGCCGGCTCCGGGTGCGGGCTCGTCTCCGGCCGCACGCGGAGGCGAACGGGCTCCGGCGCGGCGATCCCGAGCATCCGCTCGGCGAAGGCGCCGAGGCCGTCGGAGCCGTCGACCTCCAGCTCGGCGAGCAGCGCGCGGGCGAGCCGCAGCGGGTCCCGCTCCTCCTCGAGCGGCCGCACGGCGTCGAGCACCTCCTCGGCGAGCCGACGGTAGGCGGCGACGTGCCGGCCGCCGCCGCTGGTGGTAGGGGCGGCGAGGTCATCCATGCCTGGATCCGGCACCCGGGCGGCCTCGAAGGCGCCGAGCACCGGCGCGCCGCGGTCGTCGAAGCGGACCGCCTCGACGCCGATGGCGTCGTGCACGAGCCCCGCCCGCGAGACGGAGTCCACCGCCCCGGCGAGCGGCACCAGGACGGTGACCGCCTCGCCGAGCCGCAGATCGCCCGCGAGCACCTCCCGCAGCGGGGTCGTCCCCTCCTCCACCTCGACCCGCACCCGTCCGTCCGGCGTGCTCGTCACGGCCGCGAGCCGCGCCACGTGGTCGCCCCGCGCTCGCCACAGCGCGGTCGACAGCCGCACGGCGGCGGACTGGTCCAGCTCGAGCCCGGTCATGGGCCCACTCTGCCGGGAGCCAGGGCCGGCGTTCGTCGGCGACGGCTCCATCGGGGAGCGATCGCGAGACCGTCCGACTGTGAGGGACCGCCCCCGCTGCGAGGGGATCGAGCGGCGACGCGCGCCCCGTAAACTGGCACGCATGGCCCGCACGACGACCGCGACCGGCAAGGCCCCGAAGGAGCCCGGACGCATCGCCCAGATGTGGACGGTCCTGAAGATGACCGTCCGCGAGGATCCCGCATCGCTCTGGATCCTGCTCGCCGCGGGCATCGCCCCGATCCTGCTCGCGGTGCTGCTCGGCCTGCTGCTGCTGCCCGGCAACGTGATCGGGCTCGTGCTCGTCATCATCGCCGGCGTGCTGCTCGGCCTGCTGCTGTTCCTCATCGTGCTGGGCCGGCGAGCGGAGCGCGCCGCCTACAGCCGGATCGCCGGCCAGGCCGGCGCGGCCAGCGCCGTGATCCAGAACTCGCTGCGCGGCGGCTGGACCGGCGACTCGATGCCGGTCGGCATCAACCCGAAGACCCAGGACGCCGTGTACCGGGTGATCGGCAAGGGCGGCGTCGCCCTCATCGCCGAGGGCCCCGCCAGCCGCACCCAGCGCCTCGTCGACGAGCAGCGCCGGATCCTGCAGCGGGTGCTGCCGAACGTCCCGATCCACGTCATCAAGGTCGGACCGGACGCCGACGCGGTGCCGCTGCACCGGATCCCGGCGACGCTGCGCCGCTACAAGCGCGTGCTGCGCCGGGCCGAGGTGCGCACCGCGAACAGCCGGCTGTCCTCGCTCGAGCGCGACCGCTCGCTGCCGATCCCGAAGGGCATGGACCCGCTGCGGGCCCGCGCCCCGCGGCCCCGCTGAGCCCGCGAAACCTCCCCGGCAACGGCCTGTAACACCGGCGAAACACCGGGCCAATACCCTCGTGGCGGCTGAGTTCCCAGTCGCACCACGCCATCGATGGAGTTCCACCCATGTCCAAGCCCCTGTTCAAGGATTCCTCCGAGGTCCTGAAGTTCATCAAGGACACCGACGTCAAGTTCCTCGACATCCGATTCACCGACCTCCCGGGCGTGCAGCAGCACTTCAACATCCCGGCGTCGACCGTCGACGAGGACTTCTTCTCCATCGGTCAGCTCTTCGACGGGTCCTCGATCCGCGGCTTCCAGTCGATCCACGAGTCGGACCTCCAGCTCATCCCGGACATCTCGACTGCCTACCTCGACCCGTTCCGGACCGAACGGACCCTCGTCATCGTCTTCGACATCTTCAACCCGCGCAACGGCGAGATCTACCACCGCGACCCGCGCCAGGTCGCGAAGAAGGCCGAGAAGTACCTCGCCTCCACCGGCGTCGCCGACACCGCGTTCTTCGCCCCCGAGGCCGAGTTCTTCGTCTTCGACGACGTGCGCTACGAGGTGCGGCAGAACCGCTCGTTCTACGAGGTCGACTCCTCCGAGGCCGCCTGGAACACCGGCCGCGTCGAGGAGGGCGGCAACCTCGCGAACAAGACGCCGTACAAGGGCGGCTACTTCCCGGTGACGCCCGTCGACCAGCTCGCCGACTTCCGCGACGACGTCTGCCTCAAGCTCGCCGCCGTCGGGCTCGAGGTCGAGCGCAGCCACCACGAGGTCGGCACGGCCGGTCAGAACGAGATCAACTACCGCTTCGACACCATGGTCGCCTCCGCGGACGACATCCTGAAGTTCAAGTACGTCGTCAAGAACACCGCGCTGGAGTGGGGCAAGACCGCGACGTTCATGCCGAAGCCGCTGATGGGCGACAACGGCTCCGGGATGCACGTGCACCAGTCGCTGTGGAACGGCGGCAGCCCGCTGTTCTACGACGAGACCGGCTACGGCGGGCTCTCGGACATCGCGCGCTGGTACATCGGCGGCATCCTCAAGCACGCCGCCGCGCTCGCCGCGTTCACCAACCCGACGGTCAACTCCTACCACCGGCTCATCCCCGGCTTCGAGGCGCCGGTCAACCTCGTCTACTCGGCCGGCAACCGCTCCGCCTCGATCCGCATCCCGATCACGGGCACGAACCCGAAGGCGAAGCGCATCGAGTTCCGCGCGCCGGACGCCTCGGGGAACCCGTACCTCGCGTTCGCGGCCATGCTCATGGCCGGGGTCGACGGCATCCTCACCAAGACCGAGCCGCACGAGCCGATCGACAAGGATCTCTACGAGCTGCCGCCGGACGAGGCGAAGGGCATCCCGCAGCTGCCCGGCTCGCTCGGCGAGGCGCTGAACGCGCTCGAGGCGGACAACGAGTTCCTGCAGGCCGGCGGGGTCTTCACGCAGGACCTCATCGACACCTGGATCGAGTACAAGCGGGAGAAGGAGCTGCTCCCCTTCGCGCAGCGCCCGCACCCGTACGAGTTCGAGCTCTACTTCGGGGTCTGATTCCGAGGGGTCTTAGGGACCGCACTCCCGGTTTCCGAGGCCAGCAATTTACTGAGCTCCAGGCGGCAGTTGCCGTCTGGAGCTCAGTCTATCTCTGGACGTTTACGGACGGCTACGGGCAGTAAACGGACAGGTTTTCGGACGGGACGGACGACCGCTTCTGCGGTGCCGTCCGCGGCCGCGGCGCGGCCAGGTTGACCGACAATCAAGCCGCGTCGTGTGACGATGCGGTCACACCGCATTGACCCACGGCCCGTCCGGTCGACGGCGCCGTTACCTGTTCACTGACGTGACCGGGTCCGTAGTCACGCCCGATAGCCGATCACCGTGGTCATGCCGGTTTCTGCGTGGTAGATGTTGTGGCAGTGGGCGACCCAGAGGCCGGGGTTGTCGGCGTCGAAGTCGATGGTGAGGGTCTGTTTCGGCAGGATGATCGAAGTGTCCTTCCGGGGGCCGCCGCCTTCATGCTGATAGGTATGACCATGTAGGTGGAACGGGTGCCACATCGTCGTCTGGTTGTCGATGGTGAGTCGGACGCGTTCACCTTCTCGGATCTCGTGCGCGCCGCTGAGAGGTTGATCGGCGTCAAAGCGGCGGCCGTCGACGCCCCAGTCGTAGGCGGCCATGCTTCCGGTGAGAGCGATGGAGATCTGTCGATCGGGCCCCCTTGTCGGCAGCGTTACCTCACCGGCTGCCCTGAGTAGGTCTGCGTGACTTTGTCAACCTGATCTGGCCCCGGGGTGACGTTTTGAAGTGGCCCCGTCGAGGCGTCGGTTCGATGTGGGGCGCTGTCTGCTGTCAGGCGC
>MKVN01000029.1:122597-126450 GCA_001898855.1 Micrococcales bacterium 73-13 | reverse complement strand
ACCCGACCGGCCTCGCCGGCCTCGGCATCCTGCTCACCGAGGGCGCCCGCGGCGAGGGCGCCATCCTGCGCAACGCCTCCGGCGAGCGCTTCATGGAGCGCTACGCGCCGACCATCAAGGACCTCGCGCCGCGCGACATCGTCTCCCGCTGCATGGTCCAGGAGGTCGCCGAGGGCCGCGGCGCCGGGCCGAACCGGGACTACGTGCTGCTGGACTGCACGCACCTCGGCGCCGAGGTGCTGGAGACCAAGCTGCCGGACATCACCGAGTTCGCCCGCACCTACCTCGGCATCGACCCCGTCGTCGAGCCGGTGCCGGTGATGCCGACCGCGCACTACGCGATGGGCGGCATCCCGACGAACAACGACGCCGAGGTGCTCAGGGACAACGCGACCCCGGTCCCCGGCCTGTACGCCGCAGGCGAGTGCGCCTGCGTCTCCGTGCACGGCTCGAACCGGCTCGGGACGAACTCCCTGCTGGACATCAACGTCTTCGGCAAGCGCGCGGGCAACAACGCGGTCGCCCACGCGGCGTCGGTCGACTTCACGCCGCTGCCGGCCGATCCGGCGAAGGGCGTGCGCGAGCTCATCGAGCGGCTCCGCGAGTCGACCGGAGCCGAGCGGGTCGCGGCGCTGCGCAAGGAGCTGCAGGACGAGATGGACCGCGGCGCCCAGGTGTTCCGCACCGACGAGTCCCTGCGCCACGTGCTCGGCGTCATCCACAACCTGCGCGAGCGCTACAAGCACATCGGCATCCACGACCGCGGGCGGCGCTTCAACACGGACCTGCTGGAGGCGATCGAGCTCGGCTTCCTGCTCGACCTCGCCGAGGTCGTCGTCTACAGCGCGCTGAACCGGAAGGAGTCGCGCGGCGGCCACATGCGCGACGACTTCCCGAACCGCGACGACGAGGGCTACATGCAGCACACGATGGCCTATCTGACCGGCGACGCGACCTCGCCCGACCCGGACGACCACATCCGGCTCGACTGGAAGCCCGTCGTGTTCGTCAGGGACGACAAGGGCGAGTTGATCTACCCGCCGATGGAGAGGAAGTACTGATGGCCGAGGAGATGCACGGCGTCGACCCTTCGGCCGGCCACGACGTGAGCGTCCAGGAGATGGGCGCCGTCCAGCAGTTCACGGTCACCATGATCGTCCGGCGCTTCGACCCGGAGACGATGGAGGAGCCGGTCTGGCAGGACTTCGACGTCGAGGCGTACTCCACCGACCGCGTGCTGGACGTGCTGCACAAGATCAAGTGGGAGCAGGACGGCTCGCTCGCCTTCCGCCGCTCCTGCGCGCACGGCATCTGCGGCTCCGACGCGATGCGCATCAACGGCCGCAACCGCCTCGCCTGCAAGACGCTGCTGAAGGACCTCGACATCACGAAGCCGATCTACGTCGAGGCGATCAAGGGCCTGCCGCTGGAGAAGGACCTCATCGTCGACATGGACCCGTTCTTCGCGTCCTACCGCGAGGTGAACCCCTTCCTGATGGCGCACAGCGACCCGGAGAAGGGCAAGGAGCGACGCCAGTCGATCGCGGCCCGGGAGATCTTCGACGACACCACGAAGTGCATCCTGTGCGCGGCGTGCACCTCGTCCTGCCCGGTGTTCTGGACCGACGGCCAGTACTTCGGCCCGGCGGCGATCGTCAACGCGCACCGGTTCATCTTCGACGACCGCGACGACGAGGCGCAGGTCCGGCTGAAGATCCTGAACGACAAGGAGGGCGTGTGGCGCTGCCGCACGACCTTCAACTGCACCGACGCCTGCCCCCGCGGCATCCAGATCACCCAGGCGATCGCCGAGGTCAAGCAGGCGATCATGCGTGGGCGGCCGTAGCGTCGGCTGCGCCTGCGCCCTGAGTCCGCTCAGTGGCCGGCGGCCCGCACCGGGCTCGATCCGGCGCGCGCCGGGTCGGCCTCGACGGCCCAGGCCGCTGCGACGAGCAGCGTCGTGCAGAGCAGGAAGAACCAGAACAGCAGACCGATGATCACCGCGAACGAGGTGAGCAGCGGGTTGCTCCCGCCGCCGCCGACGAGCAGCCCGGCGAGCGCCTTCAGGCCGCCGAAGCCCGCCGCGCCGAGCAGCGCGCCCTCGACGGTCGGACGGAAGGCCGTGCCGATCGCGCCGAGGTAGCGCAGGAAGACGTAGGTCAGCAGGGTGTCGATCGCGAAGCCGACGATGATGCCGGCGACACCCGTGAAGAACGCCGCGGCGCCCGGATGCGAGATCCCGAACCAGCCGAGGATCAGCTCGGTCGCCCCGGTGCTGGCGAACGACAGCGCCGCCGAGAGGAAGATCGCCGCGCCGAAGATCAGGGCGATGAGCGCGTCCCAGAGGCGCAGCAGCACCGGGTTGCCCGGCCGGCGCGGCAGGCCGGCGACCGAGCGGACCGCCTCGCGCGCCGCGGAGAACCACGCGACGATCGTCCACAGCAGCACCAGGCCGGCGACGACGCCGGTCCACCCGAGCGTGCCCGCCTTGAGCAGGGTGTCCAGCTGCACCGCGCCGCCGGCGCCGTCGCCGGTGTCGATGAACCCGGGCACCGCGCCGTTGATCCAGCCGACCAGCGCGTCGAGCGCGTTCGTCGACGACCGCAGCCAGAAGCCGAGGATGGTGAACGCCATCCACAGCCCGGCGAAGGCGGCGAGCACCGCCTGGAAGGCGAGGCCGCGCGCGAGCAGCAGGCCGCGGGCGTCGGCGAACCGGGTCCACACCAGCCACGGCCGGGTCCGGTGCACCCAGGCGAGCGCGCGCGAGGGGAATCCGGCCATCCGTTCAGTGTGCCCGCTCCGACCCGGCATGTGCCAACCCGGCGCTGGAACCGCCGCCGCCGATGTCGGGCGCCCCCGCTAGCATCGGACCGTGCCGAAGCCCCTGAGAATCGCCACCGTCAACGCGAACGGCATCCGGGCCGCCTACCGGAAGGGCATGGGCGACTGGCTCGAGCATCGCGGCGTCGACATCCTGGCCATCCAGGAGGTGCGGGCGGAGACCGCCGACGTCGTCGGGCTGCTGGGACCCGGCTGGCATGTCATCCACGACGCGGCGACCGCGAAGGGCCGGGCCGGCGTCGCGCTGGTGAGTCGCGACGACGACGGGCCGCGCGAGCCGGAGATCCACCGGATCGCGCTCGGCGCCGACGAGTTCGACAGCGCGGGCCGCTGGCTCGAGGCCGACTACAAGGTCGGCGACCGCGTCGTGACGGTCGTCTCGACCTACGTCCACTCCGGCGAGGCCGACACCCCGAAGCAGGTCGAGAAGTACAAGTTCCTCGACGCGATGACCGCGCGGCTCCCGGAGCTGCTGCAGCACAACCCGCTCACCGTCGTGCTCGGCGACCTCAACGTCGGCACCACGCCGCTGGACATCAGGAACTGGAAGGGGAACGTGAAGAACGCGGGCTTCCTGCCGCAGGAGCGCGCCTACTTCTACCGCTTCTTCGGCGCCGCCAGCGAGTCCATCGAGGGGCCCGACGGCTCGGTCGCGCCGGGCCTCGGCTGGGTCGACGTCGGCCGGCGCTGGGCCGGCGAGGTCGACGGCCCCTACACCTGGTGGTCGAACCGCGGCCAGGCCTTCGACAACGACACCGGCTGGCGCATCGACTACCACGTCGCGACCCCCGACCTCGCCGCGGCGGTCGTCGACTACAAGGTCGACCGCTACCCCTCCTACGACGCCCGCTGGTCCGACCACGCCCCCGTCGTCGTCGACTACGCGATCTGAGCGTTCCCGAAGTCCGGCGGCGGATTCCGGCGAACGGCAGGCGGGGCGGGAGCCGGCTCCGCGAGCGTGGCCGGGCCTGGCGGGCGCGCGCCGCGAAGCGGAGCGCGCGGGAGCTCGCGG
>MKVN01000029.1:68478-122570 GCA_001898855.1 Micrococcales bacterium 73-13 | reverse complement strand
GCCGATCCTGCGAGAATGGAGCAGTGACCAAGCCCCGTCTGTTCTCCGGCATGCAGCCGTCCGCCGACTCCCTCCAGATCGGCAACTACATCGGGGCGCTCCTGCAGTGGCGGGAGCTCCAGGAGACGCACGACGCGGTGTTCTGCGTCGTCGACCTGCACGCGATCACCGTCGAGCAGGATCCGGCGCAGCTGCGCGAGGCGACCCGGCGCACCGCGGCGCAGTACATCGCGGCCGGCATCGACCCGGCGAAGTCGATCCTCTTCGTCCAGTCGCACGTCGCCGCGCACCCCGAGCTCGCCTGGGTGCTCAACACGATCACCGGCTTCGGCGAGGCGAGCCGCATGACGCAGTTCAAGGACAAGTCGGCCAGGCAGGGCGCGGACAAGACGAGCGTCGGCCTCTTCACCTATCCGGTGCTGATGGCCGCGGACATCCTGCTCTACGACACCGAGATCGTCCCGGTCGGCGACGACCAGCGCCAGCACGTCGAGCTGACCCGGGACCTCGCCGATCGGTTCAACTCGCGCTTCGGCGACACCTTCGTCGTCCCGAGGGCGCAGATCCCGAAGGAGTCGGCGCGGATCTACGACCTCCAGGAGCCGACGAGCAAGATGTCCAAGTCGGCATCCTCCGAGCGCGGCGTGGTCTGGCTGCTCGACGACCCGGCGGTCAGCGCGAAGAAGATCAAGGGCGCGACGACCGACTCGGAGACCTCGGTGCGCTACGACCCGGCCGCGAAGCCCGGCGTCTCGAACCTGCTGACGATCTACTCGGCGCTCACCGGCCGTTCGATCGCCGCCATCGAGGCGGAGTACGCCGGCCAGCAGTACGGGCCGTTCAAGGCGGGGCTCGCCGAGGTGGTCGCGGAGACCTTCGGCCCGATCCGGGCGCGCGCGCTCGAGCTGCTCGACGACCCCGCCGAGCTCGACCGCGTGCTCGCCGGCAACGCCGACCGGGCCGCCGAGATCGCCGATGCGACGCTCGCCCGGGTCTACGATCGGGTCGGCCTCCTCCGTCGCGGGTAGCGCGGAGGAGCCGGGCGGGCGGGAACAGCCCTCGCCGATCGGCGTTACACTCGTCCAGCAACATGCTCCAGGGTCGGTGGAATTCCGAACCGGCGGTGACAGTCCGCGAAGCCCTCTCCGAGGGCCCGAGCTGGTGGAACTCCAGCGCCGACGGTGATGACGGCGCAGTCCGTCGAAGTCCGGAGGAGAGGCGCATGGGAGGCGAGCGATGGATGCCGACGCCAGGATCGTGGCGGCGATGCGGCGCACCCTCGAGCTCGCTGCGCGGGGCCCGCTGACCGGTGGCAACCCGCAGGTCGGCTGCGTGCTCCTGGACGCCGACGAGCGCCCCATCGCCGAGGGCTGGCACCGCGGCGCCGGGACCCCGCACGCCGAGGTCGACGCCCTCTCCCGTGCCCCCGAGGGCGCCGCGCACACCGCCGTGGTGACCCTCGAGCCGTGCGCCCACACCGGGAGGACCGGACCCTGCGCGGAGGCGCTCGCGGCCGCCGGGATCCGACGCGTCGTCTACGCCGTCGACGACCCCGGCCCGGAGGCGGGCGGCGGCGCGGAGCGACTGCGCGCGGCCGGGGTCGAGGTCGTCTCCGGCGTCCTCGCCGACGAGGCCGACGCGCTGCTCGGGCCCTGGCTGACCGCGGCGCGACGGGCGCGGCCCTGGGTGACCGTCAAGTGGGCGGCGACGATCGATGGCCGCGCGGCGGCGGCGGACGGCACGAGCCGGTGGATCACCGGACCGGACGCTCGCCGCGACGGGCACCGCCTGCGCGCGGAGTCGGACGCGATCCTCACCGGGACCGGCACCGTGCTCGCCGACGATCCGGCCCTCACCGCGCGCGACGACGACGGCGCCCTGCTCCCCCATCAGCCGCTGCCCGTCGTCGTCGGCGCACGGCCGGTGCCCGCGGGCGCCGCGCTGCGCCGGCACCCCGCCGGGCTCGTCGAGGCCGGCGACCGACCGCTCGCCGAGGTGCTCGACGAGCTGTGGCGGCGCGGCGCGGCGCGGGTGCTGGTCGAGGCCGGCCCCCGGCTGACCACCTCGATCCTGCGCGAGGGCCTGGCGGACGAGCTCGCCGTCTACCTCGCGCCGAAGCTGCTCGGCGGCCCGGCGACCGCGATCGGCGACCTCGGGATCGCCGCGATCGGCGACGCGATCGACCTCGAGCTGCGCGAGGTCCGCCGCCTCGGCCCCGACCTCGCCCTCGCCTTGCGCTCCGCCCCCGCTGACCGGGAGCCCGGAGGGGTCGGCGTGCGGCACGCACGCGAAGGGCGCGCTGCTCCTGAGGACGGAAGGGGACGCTGAGATGTTCACGGGACTCATCGAGGAGGTCGGGGAGGTCGTCGCGATCCGGCCGAGCGGCGACGGCGCCCGGATCACGGTCCGCTCCCCGCTCGTCGTCGAGGACGTCGAGCACGGCGCATCGATCGCCGTCAGCGGGGTCTGCCTCACCGTGGTCGGCTGGGGCGGCGACTGGTTCGACGCCGATGTGATGCGCGAGACGCTCGACGTCACGACGATCGGCGCGCGCGAGCCCGGCGACCGGGTCAACGTCGAGCGGGCGCTGCGCGCCGACGCGCGCCTCGGCGGGCACATCGTGCAGGGCCACGTCGACGCCACCGGCGAGGTGCTCGAGATCCGGCCCGGCGATCGCTGGCGGGTGCTGCGGTGCTCCCTCGACCCCGAGCACGCCCCGCTCGTGGTGCGGAAGGGCTCGATCGCCGTCGAGGGCGTGAGCCTGACCGTCAGCGACGCCGGCGACGACTGGTTCGAGGTCTCGCTCATCCCCGAGACGCTCGAGGCGACGACGCTCGGCCGGCTCGCCGTCGGCGACCGGGTCAACATCGAGACCGACATCCTCGCGCGCCATGTCGCGCGCCTGCACGAGACCGGGAGGGCATGATGCCGCTCGCCACCATCCCCGATGCGCTCGAGGCGCTCCGCGAGGGCAGGCCCGTGCTCGTGGTCGACGACGCCGACCGCGAGAACGAGGGCGACGTCATCGTGTCCGCCGCGCTGGCGACGCCGGAGACGCTCGCCTGGATGGTCCGCGTCACCTCCGGCTACCTGTGCGCCCCGATGCCGCGGGACCTCGCCGACCGGCTCGACCTGCCCCCGATGGTCGCGGTGAACCAGGACCCCAAGAGCACGGCCTACACGGTGTCCGTCGACGCCGCGTTCGGCGTGACCACCGGGATCAGCGCCGCGGACCGCGCCCGCACGCTCAACGTGCTCGCCGACCCGGACTCGGGCCCGGCCGACCTCATCCGCCCCGGCCACATCCTGCCGCTGCGCGCCGTCGACGGCGGCGTCCGCGAGCGCGCCGGGCACACCGAGGCGGCCGTCGAGCTGGTGCGGCTCGCCGGCCTGCCGCCGGTGGGCGCGATCGGCGAGCTGGTCACCGACGACGGCTCGATGATGCGGCTGCCGGAGATCCTCGAGCTCGGCGAGGAGCGCGGCCTGCCGGTCGTCACCATCGCCGACCTCATCGCGTTCGTCTCCGGGCGCGAGGTGCACGCCGAGGAGGTCCAGCGGCCGCGCGTCTCGCTGCGCGCCGAGGCGGACATGCCGACCGAGCACGGCCTGCTGCGGGTGCGCGCCTACCGCGACGCGGTCACCGGGCACGACCACGTGGCGCTCATCGCCGACCCGATCCCGGAGACGCCGCTGGTCCGGGTGCACTCCGAGTGCCTGACCGGCGAGGCGTTCGGCTCGCTGAAGTGCGAGTGCGGGCCGCAGCTGGATGCGGCGATCCAGCGCATCGCCGCCGAGGGCGGCGTCGTCGTCTACCTGCGCGGCCACGAGGGCCGCGGCATCGGGCTCGTCGACAAGCTGCGCGCGTACCGGCTGCAGGAGGACGGGCTCGACACCGTCGACGCGAACACCGCGCTCGGACTGCCGGCCGACCGCCGCGACTTCGGCGGCGCCGCCGGCATCCTCGCCGACCTCGGCGCGACCCGGGTGCGGCTGATGACGAACAACCCGGACAAGGTCGAGCAGCTGACCGAGCACGGCATCGAGGTGGCCGAGATGGTGCCGATGCTGGTCGGCGTCCGGGAGGAGAATCGGGGCTACCTCGGCGCGAAGCGCGACCGGCTCGGGCATCGCTTCCCGAGCGACGAGGACCTGGCGAGACTGGCCGAGCGGACGGAGGACGGGGCATGAGCGGAGCGGGGCGGACCGAGCTGACCGAGCTGGACGGCACCGGTGTCGCGGTGACGATCGTCGCCGGGCGCTGGCACGAGGCGATCACCGATGGACTCATCGCGGGCGCGCGGCGCGTGCTCGAGGCGTCCGGCGCGGGCGTCGAGCTCGTCCGGGTGTCCGGCTCCTTCGAGCTGCCGGTGGTCGCGAAGGCCGCGCTCGAGGCCGGCGCCGACGCCGTCGTCGCGCTCGGCGTCATCGTGCGCGGCGGCACCCCGCACTTCGACTTCGTCGCCGACGCGGCCACGAGCGGCCTGACCCGGGTCGCGCTGGAGACCGGCAAGCCGGTCGGCTTCGGGGTGCTCACGCTGGACGACGAGCAGCAGGGGCTGGACCGGGCAGGGCTGCCCGGCTCCCGCGAGGACAAGGGCGCGGAGGCGGCGCACGCGGCGCTGGAGACCGCGATCATCCTGCGCGGGCTGCGGGCCCGGGGCGACGCCCGACGCTAGACTGAGCGGCCGTGACGAGCACCGTCGCGACCGCCGCGGCCGAGACCCGCGTGAACCCGCCGCACCGCGTGCTGCTCGCCTCGCTGGTCGGCACCACGATCGAGTTCTACGACTTCTACGGCTACGCGGTCGCCGCCGTCCTGGTCTTCCCGGCGCTGTTCTTCCCCTCCGCGGACCCGACCGTCGCGATCCTCTCCTCCTTCGCCGTGTTCGGCGCGGCGATGGTCGCGCGTCCGATCGGCGCGGTCTTCTTCGGCCACCTCGGCGACCGGATCGGCCGCAAGTCGACGCTGATCGCGTCCCTGCTGACGATGGGTATCGCGACCTTCCTGATCGGCTGCCTGCCGACCTACGCCGCGTTCGGCTGGGGCGCGACCCTGCTGCTCGTGGTGCTCCGGCTCGCGCAGGGCTTCGCGCTCGGCGGCGAGTGGTCGGGCGCCGCGCTGGTGGCGACCGAGAACGCCCCCACCGGCCGACGCGCGTGGTACGGCACGTTCCCGCAGCTCGGCGCGCCGCTCGGCTTCATCATCGCGAACGGGCTGTTCCTGACCATCAACGCGCTGCTGCCGAACACCGACCCGGCGACCGCCGGCCAGGTCTCCCAGGCGTTCCTGGACTGGGGCTGGCGCATCCCCTTCCTGGCGAGCGCCGTCATGGTCGTGATCGGGCTCTGGGTGCGCTTCCGGCTGGTCGAGGCGACCGCGTTCACCCGTGCCGCCGACGCCGGTCGGCTGGTGCGCGTGCCGCTCGGCGCCGTCCTGCGCACGCACTGGCGCCAGCTCGTCCTGGGCACCCTCGTCATGCTCGCCACCTACGTGCTGTTCTACCTGGTCAGCACCTGGGGCCTCACCTACGGCACCAAGCCGTCGCCGGTCGGCCTCGGCGACGGGGCGGGCGGAGCGGCGTTCACGTTCCAGCAGTTCGAGGTCATGCTCATCGCCACCTGCGTCCTGTTCGCCGCGACGACGCTGCTGTCCGGCCCGATCGCCGACCGGGTGGGCCGCAGGCGGCTGCTGGTGACCGTCCAGGCGCTCATCATCCTCTTCGGCGCGGTGTTCGTGCCCCTCTGGGGCGCCGGGACGGTCGGCGCGGTGCTGTGGCTGGTGATCGGGTTCTCGCTGATGGGGCTCACGTTCGGCCCGATGGCCGCACTGCTGCCGGAGCTGTTCCCCACGGCGCTGCGCTACACCGGCTCCGGCATCGCGTACAACGTCTCCTCGATCCTCGGCGCCGCCGTCGCGCCGTTCATCGCGACCGCGCTGGTCGCCGCGACCGGCGGCAGCTCCTGGCTGGTCGGCGTCTACCTCGGCGCGATGGCGCTGCTCTCCCTCGTCGCCCTGCTGCTCACCCGGGAGACGAAGGACGTGTCGATCGAGGACTAGCGACCGGGCCGGGCCGCGGCGAGCCGGCGGAGGCTAGGTCAGGAACAGCGCCCGCAGCCGGCGGGTGGTGAACACCAGCCCGAGCACGACCATCACGGCGAAGTAGCCGACGTGCAGCAGCATGCCCCAGGAGAGCGCGCCGGTGGTGAGCCCGCGGACGAGCTCGATGCCGTGCCACAGGGGCAGCGCCTGGACGATCCACTGCACCCACTCCGGGTAGAGCGAGATCGGGAAGAACGTCCCCGAGAGCATGAACATCGGCAGCAGCGCGAACTGGATCCAGTCCATCTGCTGGAAGGTCCGCAGGCAGGAGGTGATCCCCATCCCGACCGCCGCGAAGCCGAAGCCGATCAGGACGGCCGCGGGGATCGCGAGGACCGCGGTCCAGGCGAGGTTGAGCCCGAAGCACTGCATGACGATCAGGAACGCGCTCGCGTACACCGCCCCGCGGAACAGCGCCCAGGAGATCTCGCCGAGCGCGACGTCGAGCGGGCCGAGCCGCGTCGCGAGCATCGCGTCGTAGACCCGCATGAAGCGCATCTTGAAGAAGACGTTCCACGTCGAGTCGGCGATCGCGCCGTTCATCGCGGAGACCGCGAGCAGCCCGGGGGCGATGAACGCGGCGTACGGCACCTCGCGCCCGTCGGGCAGCGCGACGACGCCGATCAGGCCGCCGAGGCCGGCGCCGAGCGCGACGAGGTAGAACACCGGCTCGAAGAAGCCGCTGACCATGACCCAGAGGTTCACGCCGCGCGCGCCGACCAGGTTCCGGCCGAACACGGCCCTGGCGTTGCCCGAGGACAGGGCGGAGACCGCGCTCATCGCTCGAGCCTCCGCCGCAGCCCCAGGACGAAGAGCCACCAGCCGGCCGCGACGAGGACGACGAGCACGCCGAGATGGACCAGGACGAGCCAGGCCGGCTCGGTCGTCCCGTAGGCCGCCGCCCGGGCGAGCTGCGAGGAGTGCCAGAGCGGGCTCGCCCAGCCGATCCACTCCAGCCAGTCGGGCAGCGTCGAGAGCGGGAACATCGTGCCGCTGAAGAGCGTCAGCGGCAGCACCACGAACCGGAACACCATGGCCGGCTGCCCGGTGTCGCGCCGGATCGTCGCCGCGTAGGCCATCAGCGGGACGCCGAAGGCGGCGGCGCCGAGCAGCGCCGCCGCGACCGAGGCCGGCGCCCAGGGCGAGGAGAACGCGCCGGCGATCCAGACCACGACCGCGTAGGGGATCGCCGCCGTCGCGGTCCGGACGAGCACCGACAGGACGAACCCGGTCGCGATCTGCGGCACCGACAGCGGGGTCGCGCGCATCGCGACGAACGTCCGGCGCCAGGTGATCCCGATGAGCGTGCCGAACATCGCCTCCTGCGACCAGACCTGCAGGGCGAGCCCGCACATCATGGCCGGCAGGACGAACGCGAGGTACGGGACGCCGTCGATCCCGGCCGAGCCCGTCCCGGCCTGGACCAGCGCGCCGACGCCGAGGCCGAAGGCGAGCCAGGCGATGAGCGGCGCGCCGAGCGCCTCGGCGATCGTCACGACGCCGTAGGAGCGGATCTCGCGCAGCTCGTGCTCGAGGACGTACCAGGCGCCGAGGCGGCGGCTGCGGCCGCCGGGCGCCTCCCGCCGTGCCCGCTCGGCGACCGGGGCGGAGGTCATTCGACGAGGCTCCGTCCGGTCAGTCGGAGGAAGACGTCCTCCAGGGACGAGCGGCGCACCAGCGAGGTGATCGGCCGGTGCCCGCGCCGGACCACCTCGGCGAGGACGTGCTCGCCGTCCTCCGCGTAGACGAGGACGCGATCCGGCAGCGCCTCGACCCGCTCCCCCAGATCGTCGAGCTCCGCGGCGACCTCGGCGTTGCGCTCCGAGCCGAAGCGCACCTCGAGCACCTCGCGCGTCGAGTGCTCCCGGATGAGCGCCGCCGGGGCGCCCTCGGCCATGATCCGGCCCTGGTCGACGACGACCAGGCGATCGCAGAGCTGCTCCGCCTCGTCCATGTAGTGCGTCGTGAGCACGAGCGTCGTGCCCTGCTCCTTGAGTCGGAACAGCCGGTCCCAGAGGATGTGCCGCGCCTGCGGGTCGAGGCCCGTCGTCGGCTCGTCGAGCAGCAGGATGCGCGGCTCGTTGACGAGCGCGCGGGCGATCGTCAGCCGGCGCTTCATCCCGCCGGACAGGTCGTCGATCCTCGACCTCGCCTTCTCCTCGAGCTGGGCGAAGGCGAGCAGCGCGTCGACCCGGCGGGCGACCTCGGCGCGGCGGATGCCGAAGTAGCGGCCGTAGACGACGAGGTTGTCGCGGACGTTCAGCTCGGTGTCGAGGTTGTCGAGCTGGGGCACGACGCCGAGCTGCGCGCGGACCTCCGGCCCGTGCCGATCGGGGTCCATCCCGAGGATCTCGAGCTCGCCTCCGGAGCGCGCGGCGACGCCGCCGAGCATCCGCATCGTCGTGGACTTGCCCGCGCCGTTCGGCCCGAGCAGGCCGAACGCCTCGCCCGGCGCGACCTCGAACGAGACGTCGTCCACGGCCACCGTCTCGCCGTAGGCCTTCCGCAGCCGATGGGCGCGGATGACCGGCGCGGCGGTGTCGGGCACCCGTCGAGCCTAGCCGCGAGGACCCGCAGGTGCGGGGGTGAACGGGAGGTGGACGAGGCGCTAGCCTGGCTCGGTGGAGCCGTGGATCGTCGTCCTCGTGATCGCGATCGCTCTCATCTTCGATTTCACGAACGGCTTCCACGACACCGCGAACGCGATGGCGACGCCGATCGCGACGCGGGCGCTGAAGCCGCGCACCGCGGTCGCCCTGGCGGCCGTGCTGAACCTGGTCGGAGCGTTCCTGTCGACCGCCGTCGCCCTCACCATCTCGAACGGGATCATCAACGAGGACCCATCCGGCGGGGGCATCGCGATCACGCCGGCGTTCATCTTCGCGGGCGTGATGGCCGCGATCGTGTGGAACGTCGCGACCTGGCTGTTCGGCCTGCCGTCGTCCTCCTCGCACGCGCTGTTCGGCGGCCTGATCGGCTCGGCGATCGTCGGCGCCGGCCTCGGCGCGATCGGCTGGGACACCCTGGTCGCGAAGGTCATCATCCCGGCGGTCGTCGCGCCGCTGGTGGCCGGGCTCACCGCGTTCCTCGCGACCCGGCTGGTGTACGCCGTGACGCGGCGGCACGACGGGAACCCCGACGGACGCGGGCGGTTCAAGATCGCCCAGATCTTCAGCTCCTCCCTGGTCGCGCTCGCCCACGGGACGAACGACGCGCAGAAGACGATGGGCGTCATCACGCTGACGCTCATCTCCGCCGGCATGCTCCCGGCCGGCGCCGGCGTGCCGTTCTGGGTCGTCATCGCCTGCGCCGTCGCGATCGCGATCGGCACCTACACTGGCGGCTGGCGGATCATCCGCACCATCGGCACCGGCCTGACCGAGGTGAAGCCGGCGCAGGGCTTCGCGGCCGAGACCTCCACCGCGGTGACGATCCTCGCCTCCTCGCACCTCGGGTTCGCGCTGTCGACCACCCAGGTCGCCAGCGGCTCGGTGATCGGCTCCGGCCTCGGACGGCGCGGCTCGAAGGTCCGCTGGGGCACGGCCGGCCGCGTCGCCGCCGGCTGGATCCTCACCCTGCCGGCGTCGGCCGTCGCCGGCGCGCTGTTCGCGCTGCTCTCGAAGCTCGGGGAGCTCGGCGTCGTGATCGGCGCGGTCGTCGGGGCCGTCGCGCTCACCGCGATGTTCCTGGTCTCCCGGCGCACCGCGGTCGGCGCGCACAACGTGGTCAGCGACGTCTCGGAGGCCGCCGAGGCGGTCGCCATCCGACCGCAGCGGCGCGGCAAGCGGACGGGGTCGCGATGATCGACTGGCTCTCGCTGCTGACCGTGCTCGGCGTGACGATCGTCGCGTCGCTGGCGATCGTCCTGGTCGTCGGGCTCGGCATCCGGATGCTCGCGACGCCGACCCGCCCGGGCCGCGTCGCCGACGAGCGGGACGAGGAGGAGGACGAGGTCAACCTCAACGGCCGGCCGCGCGCGGCGACCGCGTTCGCGGTCGTGTGCTTCGTCGCGTTCGGCGGGATCATCGCGTTCGGCATCTGGCTGATCGTCCCCGCGTTCCACCACTAGCGCGACGTCCAGCCGGCGCCCAGCAGAATGGCAGGGTGGCACGACGCTCCCCCGACGGTCCGCGCGCGACCGTCCGTCAGCTCCTCCCCCACCTGTTCGCCGACCGCGGCACCCTCGCTCTCGCGATCGTGCTCTCGGTCCTCGCCTCGGCGGCGTCGCTGGCGATGCCCCTCGTCGTCGGGCTCATCATCGCCGACGTCCAGGCGGGCGAGCCGCTCGGGCCGAGCGTCTGGATCGTCCTCGGCCTGGTCGTGCTCTCGGCCGTGCTCGGCGCGATCCAGCACTACCTGCTGCAGCGGATGGGCGAGTCCGTCGTGCTGTCGACCCGCCGCGCGCTCATCGCCCGGATGCTGCGCCTGCCGATCCCCGAGTTCGACGCCCGCCGCACCGGGGACCTGGTGTCGCGCGTCGGCGCCGATGCGACGCTGCTGCGCGCCGTGCTCACGCAGGGGCTGGTCGAGGCGATCGGCGGCGCGCTCACCTTCATCGGGGCCGTCGTCGCGATGGCGTTCATCGACTGGGTGCTGCTGCTCATCGTGGTCGGCGTGATCGCCGTCGCGTTCGGCGCGGTCGGGGCGCTCGCCGGCGGCATCCGTCGCGCGTCCGGCGAGTCGCAGCGGCGGGTCGGCGCGCTCACCTCGGCGGTGGAGCGCGCGATCACCGGCATCCGCACGGTGCGGGCGGCGAACGCGACCGAGCGGGAGATCGCGGCGATCGACCGCGAGTCGGTCGCCGCCTACCGCGCGGGGCTGCGGGTCGCCACGGCCTCGGCGGCGATCCTGCCCTTCGCCGGCATCGCCTGGCAGGTGGGCCTGCTCGCGGTGCTCGGCGTCGGCGGCCTCCGCGTCGCCTCCGGGGACCTGACGATCGCGGCCCTGGTGTCCTTCGCGATCTTCCTGTTCATGCTGCTGATGCCGATCGCGAACTTCTTCGGCGCGATCTCCGCCGTGAACCAGGCCCTGGGCGCCCTCGGCCGGATCCAGGAGATCGTCGACCTGCCTGTGGAGTCGGACGCGTCCGCCGCCGCGGGCGGAGCGGCCGGGTCGACCGGCGCGTCCGCGGACGCGCCGGCGATCGCGTTCGACGACGTCACGTTCTCCTACGCGACCTCGGCGGAGCCCGTGCTGCGCGGCGTGAGCTTCGAGGCCCCGCGCGGGGCCCGGACCGCGATCGTCGGGCCGTCGGGGGCGGGCAAGTCGACGATCCTCGCCCTCGTCGAGCGCTTCTACGAGGCCGACGCCGGCGCCATCCGCGTCGACGGCGAGGACGTCCGGGACCTCGATCGCATCGCGCTGCGGTCGCGGATCGGCTACGTCGAGCAGGACGCGCCGGTGCTCGCCGGGACCATCCGGGAGAACCTGCTGCTCGGCGCGCCGGACGCCTCCGCCGCCGACTGCGAGCGGGTGCTGCGTGCGGTGAACCTCGACGAGGTCCTCGAGCGCGCGGGGCTCGACGCCGAGGTCGGCGAGGGCGGCGTGCTGCTCTCCGGCGGCGAGCGCCAGCGGCTGGCCATCGCCCGCGCGCTGCTCGCCGCGCCCGAGCTGCTGCTCCTCGACGAGGCCACCGCCTCGCTCGACGGCCGCAACGAGCGGCTGCTGCGCGAGGCGATCGACGCGGTCGCGGCGGGGCGCACGCTCCTGGTCATCGCGCACCGGCTGGCGACCGTCGTGGACTCGGATCGGATCGTCGTGCTCGACCACGGCCGGGTGATCGGCGTCGGGACGCACCGCGAGCTGCTCGAGACGACGCCGCTCTACCGCGAGCTCGCGAAGACGCAGCTGCTGGTCTGAGCCTCCTCAGCCGCGGGGATCCCCGAGGGGCCGGCTCACCACCAGCCGAGCGAGAGCGACAGCAGCGACTCCTGCACGGCGCGGGCGCCGGGCTCGTCGCCGGGCTTCGGCGGGACGAGCTCCTTCAGCTCCTGGAACTTCGAGTCGCCGAACACCAGCGGATGCTTGTCCCCGTCGACGCCGAGCCGGTGGACGCGCAGGATGATGACCTCGTGATCGCCGACCGTCTGCTCGAACTCGATCGTGGTCTCCATCCAGGCCGCCGCGCCGGCCATCAGCAGCGCGCCGCCCTCGCCCTCGGACCAGGCCGCGCCCGCGAACCGGTCGCCGGTCTTGGAGGCCATCTGCCGGCACAGCAGCGACTGGTCGGCGGCGAAGATCGACACCCCGATGCGCCCCGAGTCGCGCACGTTCGGCCAGGTCCCCGAACCGGTCTGCACGCACAGCGACACCAGCGGGGGGTCGGCGGACACCGTGTTGAAGGAGCTCGCGGCGAAGCCGAGTGGGACGCCGTCCTTGACGACGCAGATCGCCGTGACCCCGGTCGGGAACCGGCCGAAGACCCGGCGCAGCCGCTGGGTGTCGACGGCGCCGTCGGCGCCGTTGACGTCATCGAGTTCGGGGAGGACGAGTACGCTCACGTCGCTACTTTAGCCTTCCGTCCGGCGCCGGCCTCCGCGCCGCCGGCCGTGCGACGACGGGCTACAGATGCGCGAGCACGTCGAGCTCGACGAGCATCGACGGATGCGCGAGCTGCTGGACCACCATCAGCGTCGAGGCGGGCAGCCCGAGCGGGAAGAGCTCGCGGAACCTCGGGCCGGCGTGCGCCTCGAAGGGCTCCACGAGCTCCGGTCCGGCGAGCAGCACCGTGATCTTGAGCACGTGCTCGTAGCCGAGCCCCTCCGCCTCCAGCGCGTGCCCGACGTTCGCGATCGCCTGCTCGAGCTGAGCCGCGAGGCCTTCGGCGAGCGAGCCGTCGGCCGCGTGCCCGCTCTGCCCGGAGAAGGCGACGATGCCGCCGGCGCGGGCGACGTGCGAGTAGGGCCCGAGCGGCGGGACGAGGGCGGGCGGGTTCTGGAACTCGGGCAGCGGCATCATGACCTCCTGGTCGGCCCCGTCTGCGGGGCACCCGACCAGTCTGCCCGAGCCGCGGGCGGCATGGGCCGCCCGGCCCTTGCAATACTCCGTATACGGAGTATCTTTCTCGCATGCAGTTCCACACCGACGGATACGTGATCGGCGACCCCGACCTCCAGCCGCTCGACCCCCGGGCGGCGGCCCGCGCCGCGGCCCGCGGACCCGGCCTGCCCGAGGAGGTCGACGTGCTCGTGGTCGGCACCGGCCCGGCCGGGCTCACGGTCGCCGCGCAGCTCAGCCGCTTCCCCGGGATCGACACGCGCGTCGTCGAGCGGCGCTCCGGGCCGCTCACCCACGGCCAGGCCGACGGCATCGCGGTGCGCTCGGTCGAGATGTTCGACGCGTTCGGCTTCAGCCACAAGATCCTCCGCGAGGCCTACTGGGTCAACGAGACGACGTTCTGGAGCCCCGATCCGCGGGATCGCTCGCGCATCGTGCGCACCGGCCGGGTGCAGGACACCGAGGACGGGCTCAGCGAGTTCCCGCACCTCATCGTCAACCAGGCCCGGATCAACGACTACTTCCTCGACGTGATGCGCGGCTCGCCGTCGCACCTCGAGGTCGACTACGGCTGGGAGTGCGTCGACGTCGAGGTCGAGGCGGACGGCGAGTCCGACCGCCCGGTGCGCGTGACGCTCCGCGGAGCCGACGGCGCCGAGCGGGCGGTGCGCGCGAAGTACGTCGTCGGCGCCGACGGGGCGCGCTCGGCGGTTCGCGCCGCGATCGGGCGCGAGCTGCGCGGCGAGGCGGCGAACCACGCCTGGGGCGTCATGGACATGCTCCCGATCACGGACTTCCCGATCCGGCTGAAGTCGGCGATCCAGGGCGGCAACGGGCGGAACATCCTGCTCATCCCCCGCGAGGGCGGCCACCTCATCCGGCTCTACGTCGACCTCGGCGAGGTGCCGGAGGGGGACGACGGCGCGATCCGCGCGACCCCGGTGGAGGACGTGCTGCGGGTCGCCCAGGAGGTGCTCCGCCCCTACACGCTCGAGGCCGCCGACATCGCGTGGTCCTCCATCTACGAGGTCGGCCAGCGGCTCGTCGACAAGTTCGACGACGTGCCGGACGACGACGCCCGCACGCCGCGCGTGCTGCTCGTCGGCGACGCCTGCCACACGCACAGCGCGAAGGCCGGCCAGGGGATGAACGTCGGGATGCAGGACGGCTTCAATCTCGGCTGGAAGCTCGCCGCCGTGCTCGAGGGCCGCGCGGCGCCCGCCCTCCTGCACACCTACTCGGACGAGCGGCAGCGCATCGCGCAGATCCTCATCGACTTCGACAAGGAGTGGTCCGCGATGGTCGCGGCCGGCGCCCGCGACCCGGAGCACCCGGAGCGCGGCGGCGTGGACCCCGAGGAGCTGCAGGCCTATTTCGTCCGGATGCAGCGGTACACCGCAGGGCTCGGCACGCACTACCCCGCCGGGGCGCTCATCGGCGACGGGGCGCACCAGGCCCTCGCGACGGGCTTCCCGGTCGGCATGCGCTTCCACTCGGCGCCCGTGGTGCGGGTCTGCGACGCGAAGGCGATGGAGCTCGGCCACGTGCACGAGGCGGACGGCGCCTGGCGGCTCTACGCCTTCGCCGACCGCTCGGAGGCGCGGTTCGATGCGCTCATGGAGCTGCTGGCCTCGCCGGCCTCACCGGTGGCGCGGCTCACGCCGGCGGGCGCGGACCCCGACGCCGTCGTCGACGTCCGCGGCGTCTACCAGCGCGGGCACCGCGAGATCGAGCCCGGCGACCTGCCCGCCGCGCTGCTGCCGAGGGTCGGGCGCTTCGGCCTGCGCGACTACGAGAAGGCGTTCTCCCCCGACCTGAAGCGCGGACCGGACGTCTTCGACGAGCGCGGCATCGACCGCGAGCGCGGCGCGATCGTGCTCGTGCGCCCCGACCAGTACGTCGCGGAGGTGCTGCCGCTCGACGCGCACGACGAGCTGACGGCGTTCCTCGGCCGAGCGCTGCTGCCGGTCGCCGGCTAGCCGCGTGCGGCATCCGGAGACCGTAGGGTTGAGGGGCCGCATCGCGGCCTCCGACGATCAGGCGACCATGGACGACGCACCCGAGCCCCAGCGCCACATCGGCCATCTCATCCGGCGGGCCCAGCAGCTGCACGCGGCGATCTGGGCGCGGGAGGCCTCGGACCGGATCTCCAGCCTGCAGTACGGCGTGCTCGCGGTGCTCGACCGGATGCCGGGCGCGAGCCAGAAGGAGCTCGGCGAGGAGATCTCGGTCGACCGCTCGACGGTCGCGGAGCTCGTGACGCGGATGGCCAGGGGCGGGCTGATCGCCCGCGTCCGGGACGGCGGGGACCGGCGGCGGAACGTCCTCGAACTGACGCCCGAGGGCCGCGAGGCGCTCGAGACGCTGCGGCCGCGGGTGGGCCGGGTGCAGGAGCTGCTGGTCGCCGAGCTCGCCCCCGCCGACGCCGCCGAGCTCCGCCGCCTCCTGCTCCTCGTGCTCCGCGCCGAGCCCTGAGCGCGGTCCGCCCTCGCCCCTTCCTCCCGCCAGCATCGCCGATCCGTCGGGAACAGGCCCGATCAGAGCCCGGAGGGGACCACCTCGACGCCCTCGGCGGCGAGGCGCGCGAGGGCGGCCGCGGAGGACTCCGGCGCGACGCCGGCGACGAGGTCGGCGAGCACGCGCACCGTGCGGCCGGAGGCCTTCGCGTCGAGCGCGGAGGCCAGGACGCAGTGGTCGGTGGCGATCCCGACGACGTCGACGTCGGTCACGCCGTGGCTGCCGAGCACCTCGGGGAAGTCGCGCCCGTCGTGCGTGCGCCCCTCGAAGATCGAGTAGGCCGGGATGCCCTGGCCCTTCAGCACGTGGACGTCGATGCGGTTCGCGTCGAGCGCGGGGTGGTACTGCGCGCCGGACGTGCCCGCCACGCAGTGCGGCGGCCAGGAGTCGACGAAGTCGGGCGCGTCCGAGAAGTGGCCGCCGTTGTCCCCGGCGCCGTCGTGCCAGTCCCGGGAGGCGAACACGACGTCGTAGTCGTCGCCGTGCTCCCGGAGGTACTGCGTGATGCGGCCGGCGACCGCGGCACCGCCGGTCACGCCGAGCGCGCCGCCCTCGGTGAAGTCGTTCTGGACGTCGACGACGAACAGCGCACGGCGACCCATGGCTCCGAGCCTAAGCCGTCCCGCTGGCTCCCGCGGCCCCCTCGGGCCCGGGCGGATGCGGGCCGGCGATCAGAGGCCGGCCGCCGCGAGCTCGGCGTCGATCGCGCCGGCCGTCGCGAGCAGCGCCGGCAGATGGCGCTCGAGGAGCTCCTCGCGGCCGACCCGCGAGGTCGAGGTCGAGACGTTGACCGCGGCGACGACGCCGGCCCGGCCATGCAGCGGCGCCGCGATCGAGCGCAGGCCCTGCTCGAGCTCCTCGTCGGAGATCGCCCAGTCGCCGCCGCCGGTCAGCACCCGCCCCATCGAGGTCCGCGCCGCCGGGAACCGCGTGCCGATGGTGATCGCGACGCTCATGATCCGGCGCACCGGCACCCGCGCGACGTAGACGATCTCGTCGCCGTCGAGCACGGCCGCGGAGACGGACTCGTCGAGCTGCAGGGAGAGCCGCTCGAGATGCGGCTGCGCGATCTCCGGCAGCGTGAGCGCCGAGAGGTAGGCGAAGCCGAGCTCGAGCACCCGCGGCGTCAGCGCGAAGGCGCGGCCGTCGCTGCGCACGTAGCCCAGCGTCTCGAGCGTGTGCAGGAGGCGCCGCGCGGTCGCGCGGCTGAGCGCGGTGGCCTCGGCGACCTCGCTGAGCGTCATCGCGGGGCGCGCGGCGTCGAAGGCCCGGATCACCGAGAGGCCGCGGGCGAGGGATCGGACGTGCTCGGCGGCGGGCTCGAGGCGGCCGTCGGGGGCCGCCTCCGGCGGCGGGAGCCCGCTCACCGCTCGAGGACGACGGCGAGGCCCTGTCCGACCCCGACGCACAGCGCCGCCACCGCGACTCCGCCGCCGCGCCGCGCCAGCTCGTGCGCCGCGTGGCCGATGACCCGTCCGCCGGAGGCGCCGAGCGGGTGGCCGATCGCGAGGGCGCCGCCGTGCACGTTCACCTTCGCCGGATCGAGGTCCGGCCAGCCCTGCAGATCGGCGAGCACCTGGGAGGAGAACGCCTCGTTCAGCTCGACCAGGTCGACGTCGGCCCAGCTGCGGCCGGCCCTCGCGAGCGCCTTGTCCGCGGCCTCGATCGGGGCGAGCGGGAACACGTCCGGGTCGGTGCCGTGCACGGCGCGGCCCGCGATGCGGGCGAGCGGCTCGGCGTCGAACGCGCCCTCGCCGCCGAGCAGCAGCGCCGCGGCGCCGTCGTTGATCGGCGACGAGTTGCCCGCGGTCACGGTTCCGTCGCCGTCCCGGGCGAAGAGCGGCTTCAGCCTCGCGAGCGCCGCCATCGACGTGTCGTCGCGGATGCCCTCGTCGCGCGCGAGCTCGGCGCCGGGCACCTGGACGATCTCCGCGTCGTAGCGCCCGTCGGCCCAGGCCTCCGCGGCTAGGCGGTGCGAGCGCACCGCCCACTCGTCCTGCGCCTCCCGGCCGATGCCGCGCAGCCGCGCGACCTGCTCGGCCGCCTCGCCGTTGGAGACGGTCCAGGCCTTCGGCAGCAGCGGGTTCGTCATCCGCCAGCCGATCGAGGTGTTCCACAGCGTCTGGTTGCCGACCGCGGGCCAGGCGCGCGGCGACTTCTCCACGACGAACGGCGCCCGGCTCATCGACTCGACGCCGCCGGCGAGCACGACGGCGGCGTCGCCGCACTCGATCGCCCTGGCGCCCTGGATGACGGCCTCCATGCCGGAGGAGCAGAGCCGGTTGACGGTCGCGCCGGTCACGGTGCTCGGGAAGCCGGCGAGCAGCGCCCCGAAGCGGGCGACGTTCCGGTTGTCCTCGCCCGCCTGGTTCGCGTCGCCGAGGATCACGTCGTCGATCCGCGCGGGGTCGAGCCCGGCGCGGTCGACGACCGCCCGCATCACGACCGCCGCGAGGTCGTCGGGCCGGACGCCGGAGAGCGCGCCGCCGGCCCGGCCGAACGGGGTGCGGACGGCGTCGTAGACGAATGAGGCTGGCATGGGGTGCTCCTGTCTGCGTACCGGTCTCGAGAGGGCCCGCGGCCTCCTCAGCCGCCGGTCGGGGTGGTCCGATCGATGAGGGGGAGCCCGAGCAGGCCCTCGAGCTCGGCGACGGTCGTGTCGCCGAACGCGTCGACGACGGCGACGCCCTCCGGGGCGATCTCGAACACCGCGTGGTCGGTGTACACGCGGGACACGCTCCCGCGCGCGGTGAGCGGGTACGCGCAGTGCGCGACGAGCTTCGGGCGCCCGTCCTTGGTGAAGAGGTCCATCATGACGAAGACCTGCTTCGCGCCGAGGGCGAGGTCCATGGCGCCGCCGACCGCGGGGATCGCGCCCGGCTCGCCGGTCGACCAGTTCGCGAGGTCGCCGGTCGCCGACACCTCGAAGCCGCCGAGCACGCAGTAGTCGAGGTGGCCGCCGCGCATCATGCCGAAGGACTCGGACTGGTTGAAGTACGAGGCGCCGGGCAGCTCGGTGACCGCCTGCTTGCCCGCGTTGATGAGGTCGGGGTCCACGTGCGCCGCGTCGGGCGCCGGGCCCATCCGCAGCATGCCGTTCTCGGTGTGCAGGATGATCTCCCGGTCCGACGGCACGTGGTCGGCGACGAGCGTCGGCGCGCCGATGCCGAGGTTCACGACGGCCCCGTCCGGGATGTCCGCCGCGAGCCGGGCCGCGAGCTCGGCGCGGCTGATCCTGGTCGCCATCAGCGCGTCCCCTCCGTCCCGGACGGCTTGTGGTCCGTCGCCTTGGTGTGCCCCTCGTGCGGGTCGATGCCGGTCTCGACCGGCTGGCCGTTGACGTCGACGAGGCCGCCGACGTACCGCCCGTCCGGCGTCCACTCGCGCCAGCCGACCGGGACCACCCGGTCGACGAAGATGCCCGGCGTCGGGATCGACTCGGCGTCGAGGTCGCCGACCGGGACCACCTCGTCGACCTGGACGATCGTCGTCGTCGCGGCGGTCGCCATCGGGGGGCCGAAATTACGGGCGGTCTTGCGGTACTGCACGTTCCCCAGCCGGTCGGCGCGATAGCCCTGGATCAGGGCGAAGTCGGCGTGCAGCGCCTCGACGAGGACGTACTCGCGCCCCCCGAACTCGCGCGTCTCGACGCCCTCGTAGAGGAGCGTGCCGACGCCGGTCGGGCTGTAGAACGCCGGGATGCCGGCACCGGCGGCGCGGATCCGCTCGACGAGGTTGCCCTGCGGGACGAGCTCGAGCTCGATCTCGCCGGCGCGGTACAGCCCGTCGAAGACCCAGGAGTCGTTCTGCCGGGGGAAGGAGCAGATCATCTTCCGGACCTTGCCCGCCTGCAGCAGCGCGGCGAGGCCGACGTCGCCGTTGCCGGCGTTGTTGCTGACGATCGTCAGGTCCCCGGCGCCGTGCCGCAGCAGCGCGTCGATGAGGTCGACGGGCTGGCCGGCCCGGCCGAAGCCGCCGATCATGACGGTCGCGCCGTCGTGGATGTCGGCGATGGCCGCGTCGATGTCCTCGACGACCTTGTCGATCAAGTCGGCTCCGTTCGTCCGGTCGAATTGTTCGCTCTACGAACGTTCGTTCGCATCGCAAACACCATGGTACGCCGCTCGGCGCGGGGTCTCCATCCCTTGCGCCTCGCCGCCCCGCCGCTTAATATGCAACCAAATGGTTGTGAATCTGCTCGCGGACGCCGAGGCCGAGGTCGATCGGATCTTCCAGGCTCTCGCCGATGCCACGCGCCGCGACATCGTCCGGCGGGTCATCGGACGGGAGCAGAACGTCACGGACCTCGCCGACCGGTACGCGATGAGCTTCGCCGCGGTGCAGAAGCACGTCGCGGTGCTGCAGCGCTCCGGGCTCGTCGCCAAGCGGCGCCGGGGCCGCGAGCAGCTGGTCGGCCCGGTCCTCGACGCGATCGACCGGGCGCGGACGCTGCTCGACGAGTACGAGGCGCTCTGGCGCGGACGGATCGACCGGATGGACGCGATCCTCGGCGAGGCCGAGGGATCGGAAGCAGGGAGGTAGCACGCGATGCCCGTCACCGACACCCGACGAGAGGCCGACGCCTTCACCGTCGTCGCCGAGTTCCCCGCGCCCGTCGAGCGGGTCTGGGAGCTCTGGTCCGACCCGCGCAAGCTCGAGCGCTGGTGGGGGCCGCCCGGCTACCCCGCGACGTTCGTCCGCCACGACTTCACCGTGCCCGGTCGGTCGATCTACTACATGACCTCCCCCGAGGGGGAGCGCACCGACTACGCGGCGTGGCGGTTCCTCGAGATCGACGCCCCGCACCGGCTCGAGATCGACAACGGCTTCAGCGACGCCGAGGGCGAGCCCGCGGGCGAGCTGGCGTGGAACCGGTTCTCGGTGCGCGTCGAGCCGCTCGACGGCGGCTCGCGGATGACGATGCGCGCGGGCTTCGACTCGGCCGAGCACCTGGAGCAGATGGTCGGCCTCGGCATGCTCGAGGGCTTCCTGGCCGCCCTCGCCCAGACCGACCCGATCCTCGCAGAGGGCTGATCGGGGCGGCGTCCGATCTCAGTCGCCGAGGGTCTGCTGCAGCAGCTTGAACGCGTGGTTCGCGCGGGGCACGCCCGCGTAGACCGCGGACTGCAGCACGACCTCGATCAGCTCCTCTCGGGTGAGCCCGTTGCGGACGGCGGCCCGGTAGTGCATCGGGACCTCCTCGAAGTTGCCCGCGGTGATCAGCGCGGAGAGCACGGCGATGCTCCGGTCGCGGCGCGCGAGCCCCGGCCGTGACCACACGTCCCCCCACGCGGTGCGGGTGATGAAGTCCTGGAAGTCGGCGGTGAGCTCGGTGATGCCGGCGTTGGCCCGGTCGACGTGCTCGTCGCCGAGCACCGCCCGGCGCACCGCCATCCCCTGCTCGCGGCGGGTCTCGTCGGTGCTCATCCGAAGAACCCGCGCAGCGCCGAAGCGACGGCCGCCGGCTGGTCGACGGTGCCCAGGTGCGCCGCGTCCGGGACGACGACGAGCGTGCCGTCCTGCACGGTCGCGACCAGCTGCTCCGCGTCCGACCGGGCGATCGTCATGTCCTGGTCGCCCCACACGTCCAGGACCGGTACCGCGATCTCGGCGAGCCGCGGCTCGGCGTCGAAGCGGGCGAGGGCCTCGCAGCACAGCATGTACGTCGCGTCGTCGGCGTCCTGCAGCGCGTGGAACAGCCGGCCGACCGTGTCCGGGTGCTCCGCGACGCTCTCCGGCGTGAACCAGCGCTGCCCGGAGCCGACGATCAGCGCCGAGGTCGACCGGGTGCGGACCGTCTCGGCCCGCTGCCGCCAGGTGTCCGGCCACTCGTCGCCGCCGAAGCGGAAGTTCGAGCAGACCAGGGCGATCTTCCGGAACCGGTCGGGGTGGCGCAGCGCCAGCTCGAGGCCGGTGCCGCCGCCGATCGAGACGCCCGCGTGGTAGGCGGAGTCGACGCCGAGCTCGGCGACCAGCGCGTCGACGGCGTCGGCGAGGTCGGCGAGGGTGAACGGCTCGGCGGTGGCCGGCGACCTGCCGTGCCCCGGCAGGTCCCAGCTGACGATCCGGTAGCGGTCGCGCAGCAGCGGCACCACGAGCTCCCAGAGGATCGCGCAGTCCGAGCCGAGGGACGGGCCGAGCACGAGCAGCGGGCCGGACTCGTTCGACTCGTGGGTCGTGGCGACGATGGCGGGGACGGTCATGGGTTCCTCTCGGATGGCGGCGCGGCGGCGCGGGCGAGCGCCTGGTCGACGAACCGGACGGCGAGGCCGAGGTAGCCGGCGGGATCCAGCAGGGCCGCGACGTCGAGCCCGGCGAGCGCCGGCTCGGCCGCGAGCAGCGCGGCGAGGTCCTCGCCGCCGGCGGCCCGGTCCACGATGCCCTGCAGCTCGCGGACGCCGAGCCGCGGCCGGAGCGCGCGCATGAGGCGCTCGGAGACGATGAGCCCGTGCGTGGCCGCGAGGTTCCGGGCGACCGCGGTCGTGTCGACGGCGAGCCCCTCGACGAGCAGCGCCGCGTGCGCCGCGGCGCCGAGCGCGAGCCGGAGCAGCTCCCGCAGCGTCGGCCACTCGGCGTGCCAGGCGCCATCCGGGCGCTCGTCCACCGCGTTCGCCGCGGCGAGATGCAGCTCGGCGGCGAGCAGCGGCGCGCGCAGCGCCGCCGAGCGGATGAGGACGCTGTGCACCGGGTTGCGCTTCTGCGGCATCGCGGTGGAGCCGCCGCCGGCGCCCTCGGCGAGCTCGCCGATCTCGGTGCGGGCGAGCGTCGCGACGTCGGCCGCGATGCGCCCGAGCGCGTCGGTGGTCCGGGTCAGCGCGTCGCCGAGCCGGGTCACGGCGGTGCGGCGGGTGTGCCACGGCAGCTCGGCCGGGTCGAGGCCGGCGGCGCGCGCGAACTCGACCGGCAGTCGTGACACCGGCTCGGCGCCGAGCTCCTCGACGAGCGCGGCGAGCGTCCCGGCCGCGCCGCCGAGCTGCGCCGGCAGCGCACGGCCGGCGAGCTCGTCGCGCGCGTCGGCGACCTGCACCAGCCAGTCCGCGAAGCGGGCGCCGACCGTGGTCGGCACCGCGTGCTGCGTGAGCGTGCGCGCGGCGGCCGGGGTGCCCCGGTGGCGCGCGGCGAGCGCGGCCAGGCCCGCGACCACCCGATCGAGGTCCTCCACCACGACGGCGATCGCGGAGCGCGCGACGATCGCGAGCGCGGTGTCGAGGATGTCCTGGCTCGTCGCGCCGCGGTGCACCCAGGCGGCGGCCTGCGGGTCGGCGACCGCATCGCGCAGCCGGGCGACGACGGCCCCGACCGGGTTGCCGTCCCGCACCGCGGCCGCGGCGAGATCGGCGGGATCGAGGTCGAGGCCCGCGGCGGCGCGCTCGACGGCGGCGACGGCCGAGGCCGGGGCGACGCGGAGCGAGCCGAGCGCCTGCGCGAGCGCGACCTCGGCGCGCACCAGCGCGGCGGCGACGGCGGCGTCGGCGACGACCGCGTCGGCCCCCGCCGAGACCGGGCTCAGCAGGCCGGCATCGATGCCGACCGCCGGACCCGGCTCAATAGGCAAGGAAGACCGTCTCCTTCTCCCCCTGCAGGTGGATGTCGTGCCGCAGCCCGCCGTCCTCGGTGCGGACCGCGACGAGCGTAGCGCGTTCCTCCGGGGTCAGGGAGGACAGCAGCGGGTCCGCGGCGAGCGCGGCCTCGTCGTCCGGCAGGTAGATGCGGGTGTGCAGCTTGTCCGGCAGGCCGCGGGCGAACACGATGACCGCGAAGAACGGCGCCGCCCCGTCCACCGAGCCCGGGTTGCGGGTCCAGAACAGGTAGCCGCCCTCGTCGGTCGTGCCGGTGCGGCCGAAGCCGGTGAACGCGTGCCCGTCGCGGTGCAGCGAGCCGCGGGCCTGCGGGATGCTGCCGTCGGAGTCCGCCTGCCAGATCTCGAGCATGGCGTCCGGGATCGGGTTCCCGTCCCCCTGGTAGACGGCGCCAGACAGCACGATCGCGCCGGGGCTCCACGGGTGGGCGATCTCGTTCCCGTGCTCGTAGGGCAGGCCGAAGCCGAAGAACGGGCCGACGGTCTGGCCGCCGGTTGCGGGGATGCGCTGCCCCTCGGGCGTCGAGACGATCATCGGTGGTCCCCCTCCGGCTCGAACCAGGTGCGATGCTGCCCGGTCAGGACGATGTCCCAGCGGTAGCCGAGCTTGAACTCGGGCTCCGTCAGGTCGTGGTCGTAGGTCGCGACGAGCCGGTCCCGGTCCTGCTGGTCGGGGATCGACTGGTAGATCGGGTCGAGCGGGAAGAGCGGGTCGCCCGGGAAGTACATCTGGGTGACGATCCGCTGCGTGAACGCGCTGCCGAACAGCGAGAAGTGGATGTGCGCCGGCCGCCAGGCGTTGCGGTGGTTGCGCCACGGGTAGGGGCCCGGCTTGATGGTCGTGAACTCGTACCAGCCGTCGTCGTCGGTGATGGCGCGGCCCGCGCCGGTGAAGTTCGGGTCGAGCGGAGCCGGGTGCTGGTCGCGCTTGTGGATGTAGCGGCCCGCCGAGTTCGCCTGCCAGATCTCGACGAGCTGCTGGCGCACGGGACGGCCCCAGCCGTCGAGCACGCGGCCGCGCACCACCATGCGCTCGCCGAGCGGCTCGCCGGCGTGCTGCAGCGTGAGGTCCGCCTCGATCGCGGCGACGTCGCGCTGGCCGAACGCCGGGCTGGTCAGCTCGATCGTCTCGGGGTCGACGAGCTTCGGGTTCTTCGTCGGGTGGCGCAGGATGCTCGAGCGGTACGGCGGGAAGTCGTAGAGGGTCTGGCCGCCGCGGTACGTCCCGTCGGCGACGGCCCGGGCGTGCGCGGCATGGACCTCCTCGATCTCGCGGACGATCTCCTGCTGCGTCGCCTGGTCGGGCGCCGCCAGCAGGCTCTCCGGCGCGGGCGCGACGGTGGTGTCGGTCATGTCGGTCTCCTTCGACGCGCCGCCCGCCGCCGGGTCGGCGGGCACGGCTGGACTGCCGGTGCGATGGCGACATGATGCCATCCCGGCAGCCGACCGGTGCGCCGCTTCCCGATGAATGGGATACTCGAGCATGGCGAACTCCGGCTCCGGCGACTCCATGGTCGAACGGGTGGTGCGCATCCTCGGCGCGTTCGATCGCGGGCACACCGACCTCTCGCCGAGCGAGGTCGCGCGCCGCGCCGGCCTGCCCATGTCGAGCGCGCACCGCATCGTCGGCGACCTGCTGCGCACCGGCCTGCTGGAGCGCGATCTGGAGGGTCGCGTCCGGATCGGGATGCGGCTCTGGGAGCTCACCACGCGCGGGTCGCGGGCGCTGGCGCTGCGCCAGGCGGCGCTGCCGGCGATGGAGCGCGCCCAGGCCGAGATCGGCGAGCACGTCCAGCTCGGCGTGCTCGACCAGGACGAGGTGCTCGTCATCGAGCAGCTCTCCGCGCCGGACGCCGTCTCGAACGTCACGACCGTCGCCGGCCGGCTCCCGCTGCACGCGTCGAGCTCCGGGCTGGTGCTGCTCGCCTTCGGCCGCCAGACGCTGCGCAACCGCATCCTCGCACGCCCGCTGCCGCCGGTCGGGCCGTCCACCATCACCGACGCCGCGGCGCTCGGCCGGCGCCTGGACGCGGTGCGCCGGGACGGCTACGCCATCCTCGCCGGCTCGATCGAGTCGGTCGCCACCGGCATCTCGGTGCCGGTGGCCGACCGGGCCGGCACGACCGTCGCGGTGCTCTCCGCCGTCGTGCCCACCGGCTGGCCCCGGGAGCGCGAGACGCTCGACGCGCTGCGCCGCACCGCGCAGACGGTGAGCGAGGCGATCGCGGACTACGGCATCCTGACGCACTGACCCGGCACCGGCGATGCGCGTCCCGCGCGCCGGGGCCGCTAGCGTGGACCGGTGCCAGCCGAGCGACCGCGCCGCATCGCCCTGCTGGTGACCATCGGACTGCTCAGCGCGTTCGGCCCGTTCGGCACCGACACCTACCTGCCGGCCCTCCCCCGACTGTCCGCGGAGCTGCGGGCGGACGACGCGGGGACGCAGCTCACGATCCTCGGCTATCTGCTCGGCCTCGGCGTCGGCCAGCTCGTCTGGGGCCCGCTGAGCGACCGGGTCGGGCGCCGGCGGCCGATCCTGGCCGGCACGATCGGCTTCGTCGTCGTGACGCTCGCCTGCGTGCTGGCCCCGAGCATCGAGCTGCTCGTCGTCGCGCGGGTGCTGCAGGGCCTGCTCGGCGCGGCCGGCATCGTGATCGGCCGGGCGATCGTCCGCGACCTCTACTCGGGCGAGGAGCTCGCCCGGATCTTCTCCCGGCTCACCGTCGTCTTCGGCCTCGCGCCGATCGTCGCGCCGCTGGTCGGCGCCGGCCTGCTCGCCTTCACCGACTGGCGCGGCACGTTCGTGTTCCTCGCGGCGCTCGGCGCGCTGCTGGTCGTCGCGACGGTGCTCTGGGTGCCGGAGACGCTGCAGCCCGAACGCCGCATCCACGGGCGCTCCGCGGAGCGCGGCGAGGCCTGGCGCGCGCTCGCGCGGAGCCCGCAGTTCCTCCGGTACGCGACGGTCACGGTCGTCATGATGGTCGCCCTGCTCGCCTACATCACCCCGGTGTCCCTGGTGCTCCAGGAGGAATGGGGGATGGACTTCGCGCAGTTCTCGCTCTGGTTCGCGCTGAACGCGCTCGCCGGGGTCATCGGCGGCCAGACCGGCGGCTGGCTCGTCGGCCGTCTCTCGCCGCGGCGCATGCTGAACGCGACGATCGCGCTCGCCGTCGTCGCGTCCGGGATGGTCCTCGCCGCGGCGCTGCTGCACGGCCCGTTCTGGCTGCTCGAGCTCGGCCTGCTGCTCTGGATGTTCGGCTACATGGCCGGCACGCCGCTATCCACCGCGCTCGCGCTGGAGCCCTTCGAACGGGGCGCGGGCACCGCCGCCGCGGTGGCCGGCGCCGGGCAGTTCGTGCTCGGCTCCATCCCCCCGATCCTGGTCTCGGCCGCCTTCGGCGCCTCGACGCTCGTGATGGGCGTCACGATCGCCGCGGCCACCGTCCTCGGCCTCCTCGTCGCGACGACCGGGGCGCGCCGGACGCGATCCGCCCGGTAGCGACGGCCGGCCGAGCGCCTCGCCCTCAGCGCGTCGCGGGGGCGCCGGCCTCCCGCGCCGCCGCCCGGTCGGGGTCGATGCCCGCCCGGAAGGCCTCGAGGCCGGCGCGGACGCCGGCGAGCTCGCCGGCGGTGAGCCCCGAGGTCATCCGCCGCTCGATCTCGTCGACCGCGTCCCGCAGTCCGTCGAGCAGCCGCCGCCCGGCGTCGGTGAGCACGAGCAGCACCTGGCGGCGCGAGCGCGGGTCGCGATGCCGGGCGATCAGGCCCCGCTCCTCGAGCCCGCGCACCAGCTGGGCCGTCGTCTGCGCCGTGACGAAGGAGTTCCGCGCGAGCGCCGCGGCGGTGAGGTCCGGCTGCTGCTCGAGGGAGGTGAGCGCGGCGTACTGCGTGGCGGTGATCCCGGCGGTCTCGACGACCTCGTCCAGGCGCTTGCGCGCGGCGAGCTCCGCCTGCTTCAGCAGGTAGAGGAAGGACACCTCGCGGTGGGGCGACATGCAACGAGAATGCCAGGAAACCTGGCGATCTGCCAGCATCCGGGCCGAGCGGCCGAGCGGTGGATCGGGGCGAGCACCGCCCCGATAGCCAGGAAACCTGATAATCTCGCGGCGACACCGCGAAGGAGCGCTGCCCATGTCCATTTCCCTCGATCAGAAGGTCGCGATCGTCACCGGTGCGGGTGCGGGCCTCGGCGCCGCGTATGCGGGCGCGTTGGCCGCCGCGGGCGCCGCGGTGGTCGTCAACGACGTCTCGGAGGCCGCGGCGCAGGCGGTGGTCGCGCGGATCCAGGCCGCCGGGGGCCGTGCAGTCGCGGCGGTCGCCCCGGTCGGGTCGGCGGAGGTCGCCCAGCAGCTGGTCGACACCGCGATCCGGGAGTTCGGTCGGCTCGACATCCTGGTGACCAATGCCGGGATCCTGCGGGACAAGTCGCTGCTGAAGATGACCGACGAGGACTTCGACGCGGTCGTCGGCGTGCACCTGCGGGGCACGTTCACCTGCGCCCGGGCCGCGTTCGCGTACTTCAAGGAGCACGCGGTGCCCGGCCGCATCATCGCGATCGGCTCCCCCACCGGTCAGCGCGGGAACTTCGGGCAGACCAACTACGCTGCCGCGAAGGCCGGCATCGTCGGCATGATCCGCACCTGGGCGATCGAGATGCGCAAGGCCGGGGTGACCGCCAACGCCGTCATCCCGGTCGCGGCGACGGCGATGACCAGGACCATCCCCTACTTCGCCGCGGCCGTGGAGGCCAGCGAGGCCGGGGCGGCGATGCCGGCGTTCTTCCGCCACGGACTCGGCTTCGGCACCCCGGAGGACGTCGCGGGCCTGATCGTGTGGCTGGCCTCCGATCAGGCGCAGGACGTGACCGGACAGGCGATCGGCGTCGGCGGCGATCGCATCCAGCTCTGGTCCCACCCCGAGGCGATCGAGTCCTGGTACCACGACGGCGGCTGGACCGCCGACGACATCCAGACCGAGCTCGGCGGCGAGCTCCACGGCCGGCTGCAGTCGGTCGGCGAGGCCCCCTGGCCGGAGCTGCCCGCCGAGCTGCGACGCGAGCCGACGCAGGGCTGAGCGGTCGCCGTGTACCGCCCGGAGATCGACGTCGACGCCATCGAGGCGATCGACGCGCACGTCCACATCGAGGTGTCCGACGACGGTCATCAGGCGCTGCCGGCCGACATCCTCGAGGCCAGCGCGAAGTACTTCCGCGCCGAGACGCAGAAGCCGACGCTCGCCGAGATCGCCGCGTACTACCGCGAGCGCCGGATGGCCGCGGTCGTGTTCACCGTCGACGCGACCACCCGGCTCGGCGGCCACCGGCCGATCAGCAGCCGCGACATCATCGCCGAGGCCTCCGACCACGCCGACGTGCTCGTGCCCTTCGGCTCGGTCGACCCGCTGCAGGGGCCGGCGGCCGTCGACCTCGCCCGCTCGCTGGTCGCCGATCACGGCGCGCGCGGCTTCAAGCTGCACCCGACGGTGCAGGGCTTCGACCCGCGCGACGACGCGATCCAGCCCCTCTGGGCCGCGTTCGCCGAGCTCGGCGTCCCGGTCGTCGTCCACACCGGCCAGACCGGCATCGGCGCCGGGACGCCCGGCGCGTTCGGCTTCAAGCTCGCCTACTCGAACCCGATGCTGCTCGACGACGTGCTCGCCGACCACCCCGGCCTGACCCTGATCCTCGCGCACCCGAGCGTGCCGTGGGCGGACGAGCAGATCTCCGTCGCCACCCACAAGACGAACGCCTGGATCGACCTGTCCGGCTGGAGCCCGAAGTACTTCCCCCCGCAGCTCGTGCGCGCCGCGAACTCCTTCCTGCAGGATCGGGTGCTGTTCGGCAGCGACTTCCCGCTGCTGACCCCGGACCGCTGGCGCAGCGACTTCGCCGGCCTCGACCTCAAGGAAGAGGTCCGCGCCAAGATCCTCAAGGACAACGCCATCCGCCTCCTCGGACTCTGAAAGGACCACCATGCCCGTCATGACCGTCGCCGTCGCGGACCTCCCCTCGCTCGAGGGCCGGGAGCTCGGCGCCTCCTCCTGGCTCGAGGTCACGCAGCAGCGGATCGACACCTTCGCCGACGCGACCGGCGACCACCAGTACATCCACGTCGACCCGGAGCGGGCCAAGGACGGCCCGTTCGGCACCACGATCGCGCACGGCTTCCTCACCCTCTCGCTGTTCGTCCCGCTGTGGTCGGAGATCCTCGAGGTGCGCGACGCGTCGACGTTCGTCAACTACGGCCTCGACAAGGTGCGCTTCACCTCGCCGGTCCCCGCCGGATCGAGCGTCCGCCTGGTCGCGACGATGCGGAAGGTCGCCGAGGTCCAGGGCGGCTACCAGATCCACGTCGACGCCGTCATGGAGATCGAGGGCCAGGAGCGGCCCGCGGTCGTGATCGAGTCGATCTCCCGCGTCTACGCCTGAGCGCGGGGGCCCGGCGCCCGATCCCCCCGGTCCCGGCATCCCGCCGACCGACCGGCGGACCGGTCGTGCGATGCTGGGGCGATGGCCGGCCGAGCGAACGACGCCAGGGGCGTCGCCGAGCGCCTGTTCGCGATCCTCGACGCCTTCGAGGGCCCGGGCCGGCGCTCGCTGCCGCTGACCGAGCTCGCCCGCCGCGCCGGGCTGCCGCTGTCGACGACCTCCCGGCTCGCGGCGCGGCTGGTGGAGTGGGGCGGTCTCGAGCGGACCGCCGACGGCGAGCTCCAGGTCGGGCTGCGGCTCTGGCGGCTCGGCACCCGGCACCCGGCGCCGGGCGCGCTGCGGCAGGTGGCCCGGCCCTACCTCGACGACCTGTTCGAGCTGACCCGGCAGAACGTCCAGATCGCGGTGCTCGACGGGCTCGCGGCGCTGTACCTCGACCGGCTGACCGCGCGGGACTCCGTCGTGGTGCTCGCGGACGTCGGCCGGCGGCTGCCGCTGCACGCGACCGGTGTCGGCCTGGTGCTCCTCGCCTGGGGCGGCGAGGAGCTGCTGGCCCGGGTGCTCGAAGCGCCGCCGCGCCGGCTGCTGCCGGCGACGATGACGACCGCGGAGGAGCTCGCGCCGCGGCTCGCGCGGATCCGGCGGGAGGGGATCGCCACGACGAGGGACGAGATGACCGCGGGCGCCGCCTCGGTCGCGGCGCCGATCCGGGACGCGAGCGGCGCCGTCGTCGCCGCGATCTCGATCATCGTGCCGAGCGAGCGCCCGGTGGACCCGCGCTACGAGCTCGCGGTCCGGCTCGCCGCCAGCGGCGTGTCCCGGGAGCTCGCCCGGCATGCCTGATCGTGGGATCTCGCCTGGCTTCCACTGAGTGGAATCCCGCTCGCGCTCGCACCGGCCGACCCGCCAGGCTCGGGGCGTCCTCCCCGTGGCGAAGGAGCCGAGCATGACCGAGCAGATCCGCACCCGCGTCGCGATCGTCGGCGCCGGCCCGGCGGGCCTCGCCCTGTCGGCCCTGCTGCACCGCTCCGGCATCGACTCCATCGTGATCGACCCGCGCACCCGGGAGGACATCGAGCGGACCATCAAGGCGGGCATCCTCGAGCAGTCCTCGGTCGAGCTGCTGCGCTCGCTCGGCGGCAGCCGCGTCGACGAGGTCGGCGCCCGGCACGACGGCATCGAGCTGCGCTGGAACGGCGTCGGCCATCGCATCGACTTCCAGGGGCTCGTCGGCCGCTCGGTCTGGCTCTACCCGCAGCACGAGGCGCTCATCGACCTCATCGCGCTGCGACTCGGCGAGGGCGGCGACGTGCGATTCGGCGTCGGCGCGACCTCCGTCGAGGGCGTCGACACCGACGCGCCGGTCGTCCACGCCGCCGGGCCCGACGGGCGGCCGATCGAGATCCGCGCCGACGTCGTGGTCGGCGCGGACGGCTCGCGCTCGCTGGTCCGGGAGGCGGTCACCGGCTCGCAGACCGGCGGCTACTTCCGCGAGTACCCGTTCGCCTGGTTCGGCATCCTCTGCGAGGCGCCGCCGAGCTCGCCGGAGCTCATCTACTCGACGACCGAGCGCGGCTTCGCCCTGATCTCGCAGCGCTCGGCGACGGTGCAGCGGATGTACCTGCAGTGCGACCCGGAGCTCGACCCGGACGCGATGGGCGAGCGGGAGATCTGGGACGAGCTGCAGGCCAGGACCGGCGGCGGGCTGCACGAGGGGCCCATCTTCCAGCGCGACGTGCTGCGCTTCCGCAGCTTCGTCGCGCACGAGCTGCGCCGCGGGCGCGCGCTCCTCGTCGGCGACGCGGCGCACACCGTGCCGCCCACCGGGGCGAAGGGCATGAACCTCGCCCTCGCCGATGTCGTGCTGCTGCATCGGGCGATCGAGGAGCTGGTGCGCAGCGGATCCGAGCACGGCCTCGACGCCTACCCCGAGGCGGCGTCGAGGCGCATCTGGAAGGCCGAGCACTTCTCCTGGTGGATGACCTCGATGCTCCACACGGCGCCCGGCGCGAACGACTTCGACGAGCGCCGCCGGCTCGGCGAGCTCGAGATGGTGGCGACCAGCCGGCACGGCGCCGCCTATCTGGCCGAGGCCTACACCGGCTGGCCGTTCGAGACCCGGCCGCGCGGCTAGCGGCGGACGCCGGTCAGGGCCGGATGACGCCGTCCTGGACCGCGGGCGGCCTGCCCCGAATCATGCGGCTCTCGGTCCGCGTCTCAGCGGATCGACGCGAGCAGCATGCCCGTCCCGCAGGCGACCACGAGCCCGACCGCCATCAACGGCGCCCCGAACCTGGCGAACTCGGCCCGCGTGTAGCCGATCGGCCCGATCACCATGAGGTTCGTCTGGTGGGCGAACGGGTTCAGGAAGGTGAACGAGATGCAGGTGCCGATCAGCGCCAGCAGGACGACCGGGTTCATGCCGACCTCCGTCGCCACCGCGATCCCGACGGGGGTGAGGATCGACGCGGCGGCGGCGTTGGACACGACATTGGTGAGCAGCGCGGTCACCAGGCCGAAGACGAGGATCACCAGGGCCGCGTTGCCCGCGACGAGCTGCCGGATCGCGTCGGCGAGCAGATCGGCCAGGCCGCTCTCGAGCACGATCACGCCGAGGCCCACCGATCCCGCGAGGACGCCCAGCACGTTCCAGTCGATCGCACGCGCCGCGGACCGCGGCGTCAGCACCCGGGCGATCACCATCAGCAGCGCGCCGCCGACCGAGGTGATCTCGATCGGCACGAGCCCGAACGAGGCCGGCAGCACCACCGCGACCAGGATCGCCACCGCCTTCCAGGTGTCGCCCGGCTGCGGCACCCGGCTGGCCACGCTCTGCCAGAGGGCGACGTGCTCGCTGCGATCCACGACCTCCGCGCTCGGGGCGGCGACGTAGCAGGTGGCGCCGGGGACCAGCGCAGTGCGACGCAGCGGCTCCGTCGTCTGCGCCGCGATCACCTCGATGTCCTCGTCCGCCTCGAGATCGTGCAGCGTGCCCGAGTCGCCCGTCCTCACCGACACCGCGAACAGGTGCCGGGGCGACAGCCCGAACAGCGGACTGGCCCAGAGCGACTGGATGCCGAGCTCCGTCGCCTCGAACACCAGGACGTCGGCCACGGCGATGACGGTCGCGGGGTCGAGCTCGTCGCCGGCGCGCTTGACCGCCGTCAGCCGGTAGTCGCGGGCGGTGGTCAGCCCGAGCCGATCCGCGGTCTGGCCCTTCGCGAGCGCCCCTTCGCCGATCGGCAGCTCCACGCGCCATCCGCGCTGCTCGGCCCGCACGAGGCCGGATCCGCGCAGCATCCGGGGCCCGACGAGCGCGAGCAGCGCGATCCCGACGAGCGCCACGGGCAGCGCGATCGGCGCGAACGACAGCATGGTCATGTCGATGCCGCGATCGCCGGCCATTCCGGCGATCAACAGGTTCGAGCTGGTGCCGATCAGCGTGATCGACCCGGTCAGCGTCGTCAGGTGCGCGAGCGGCAGCATCAGCTCGCGCGCCGGGATCGAGCGGGTCTGCTCGAGCTGCTTGCTCGCCGGCACCAGCATGGCCACGATCGGGGTCGTGTTCATCAGCCCGGACGCGACGCCGATCGGCACCGCGAGCCGGAGGAACGCCCGCCGGGCGCTCGTGACGCTCATCAGCAGCGCACGGGTCACGCGGTCGACGAGCCCGGTCTGGACGATGCCCCGCGCGATCACCAGCATCGCCCCGACGGTGATCACGCCGCCGTTGCTCAGCCCGGAGAACAGGTCGCGCGGCGCGGCGATCCCGACCAGGCCCGCGACGACGATGGCCGAGCCGAGCGCGATGACCGGCTTCACCCAGCCGAGCGTCATCGCGACCAGCGTCGCGACGACGAGCGCCGCGGCCACGATGATCACGCGCTGCCCCCTCGCCTGCGCAGCCGACCTCGATGACGCCGGTCCTCGGAGCCCGGAACGACGCCTAGCGCTTCTTGCGCTTCGACGAGCGCTTCGCCCCCTTGGCGGGCTTCTTCGACCGCTGGCGCTGCTTCGACTTCTTGTCCCGCTTCTTCCTGCTCTGCTTCCTGTCCTGCTTCTTCTTGCTCCGCTGCTCGTCCTTCTTCTTGCTCTTCTTCCGCTTCTTCCCGCTCTGCTTCTTCTCGGACCTCTGGCGCTGCTGCTTCGACTTCTTCTTCTTCTTCGATCTCTTCGACTTCTGCTCCGACGCCGGCGGCTGCTCCGGCTCGGGCTGCTCGTCCTGCGGCGACGCGGGGTCCCCGCCCGGCAGCGAGCCCTCCGGCTCCGAGGCGACCTCCATCGCCTCGCCCTCTTCGGACGCATCGCTCTCGAGGGCGACCTCGTCCTCGACAGGGGGCGGCGACGCGCTCTCCTCCGCAGGTGCCGGAGACGAAGCCTCCTCCGCAGGTGCCGGCGCGGGGACCCCCGCCGGCAGCACCGCCTCCAGACCCCCGGCCTGGAACCGCGCGGCCCAGTACCGCACCTGCGTGTACGTGAGCCCGGACCGGCTCGCCGCCTGGTCCACGTCGTTCGACTCGGCGAGCGCGAGGATCGCCTTCGCGCGATCGCCGTGCGGAGGGGGTTCCTCCGTCAGGCGCGTCAGGGCCTGCTGCTGCTCCTCGTCGAGCGTGAGCCGGCCGTCCTCGGAGCTCGTGTCCGAATCCATATCTGCACTTCCCTCGTCACTTCAGATCCGCTGCTTGAGCGGGCCGCCGGAGCGCCGCGCGCGGTAGCGGGAGCCCCTTCGCTCCGATGCGACATCGGCGTCCGCGCAGGAGGGGACAGGGCCGCATGCGCCCGCAGGCCATGCGGCACCCAGCCCTGCTACTTCTTCTTCCCCTTCTTGCCCTTCTTCTTCTTGTCCTTCTTCTTGTCCTTCTTCTTCGCCATCCTCGTCACCCCCTCGTCGCTCCGTGACGTGCTCCGTCTCGGCCCGCAGGCCGTGCCAGAACCGCGGACCCCGTCCGCCGGTGACCTGACTATAGGGACCGGGGGGTGCTCGTGCGGCGTTCTCGGGCGAATTCCCTCAGTTATGACTGCTGCACGGCTATCGTCGGACTCCGTAGCGTCATGCCCGGACGCCATGACCCGAACGGTGATGGCCTCGCGCGTCATGCCCCGGCGCGGCGCCCGCACGACGCGGCGCGGCCGCGGACCGGACGACCGGTGCGGGCCGCCATGGGAGATAGATACGGGAGCCGAACGATGAGCCAATCCCCTCAGCCGACCGGCGCCGAGCGGCCCTGGTACGCGATGGCGCCCGCAGAGGTGTCGACCGCGCTCGGCGTCGAGCCGGATCGCGGTCTGGACGCCGCGAGCGTGTCCGCCCGCCGGGCGGAGCACGGCGAGAACAGGATCGCCTCGGAGCCGCCGCCCACCCGCTGGACGATCGCCTTCCGGCAGCTCAGGGACCCGATGAACCTGATGCTCGTCGTCGTCGCCGTCGCGAGCCTCGTCATCGGCCAGTTGCCGGTCGGCATCATGGTCGCGGCTCTGGTCGTCCTCAACGTCGTCCTCGGCACCCAGCAGGAGCTGAAGGCGCTGTCCGCGGTCGACGCCCTCGCGAAGATGCAGACCCCGCGGGTGCGGGTGCTGCGCGACGCGAGCCTCGCGGAGATCCCGGCGACCGAGCTGGTGCCCGGCGACATCGTGCAGCTCGAGGCCGGGGACCTGGTGCCCGCGGACGGCCGCATCCTGAGGTCGGCGACGTGCGAGACGCAGGAGGCGGCGCTGACCGGGGAGAGCGCCCCGATCCCGAAGGGCAGCGCCGCGATCGACGGCGACGACGTGACCCTCGGCGACCGCACCGCCATGCTCTTCCAGAACACGTCGATCACCCGCGGCACCGCGACGATGGTCGTCACCGAGACCGGCATGGACACCGAGATGGGCCGGATCGCGTCCATGCTGTCGGCGGTCGCCCCGTCGAAGTCGCCGCTGCAGCGGGAGCTCGGCTCCCTGACCAAGGTGCTCGGCGCCATCGCCTGGATCGCGGTGGCGATCATCGCGATCATCGGCGTCGTGCGCGGCCAGTCGCTGCAGGCGGTGCTGCTGCTGGGGATCGCGATGGCGGTGTCCGCCATCCCGACCGGCATGCCCACCTTCGTGCAGGCGATGCTCGCGTTCGGCGCGAAGAGGCTCGCGGAGGCCAAGGCCGTCGTGAAGAACCTCGGAGACGTCGAGACCCTCGGCGCGACCAGCGCGATCAACTCGGACAAGACGGGCACGCTCACCCTCAACGAGATGATGGTGCGCAAGCTCTACTACCGCGGCGAATGGTTCCACGTCTCGGGCGACGGCTACGAGAAGTCGGGACGGATCACCGGGGCCGCCGGGATGCCGGTGCCCGACTTCTCCCGGCTCGCCTACGGGCTCTGCCTCGACTCCGACGCCACGGTGTCCGACACCGGGGAGGTCGTCGGGGATCCGACGGAGGCGGCCCTGGTCGTGCTCGCCGCGAAGCTCGGCGTGGACGCGGAGGAGACCCGTCGCGCCTATCCGCGGGCCGCCGAGGTGCCGTTCGACTCCGACTACAAGTTCATGGTCACCTACCACGACGTGCCGCTCGGCGACGGTCGGCAGTTCGTCGGCCTGATCAAGGGCGGGCCGGACGTTGTGCTGGACCGCTGCAGCCACGCGCAGCTGGTCGACGGCACGGAGGCGCCGATCGAGCGGGTCCGCGCCGAGCTCCTGGACGCGAACCGCGAGATGTCCGAGCAGGGGCTCCGGGTGCTCGCCTTCGGCATCCGCGTCCTGACCGGCCAGGAGGACGCCGTGCGGGCGGACCCGATGGGGCACGTCGAGCAGTTCCGGTTCGTCGGGATGGTCGGCATCATCGACCCGCTGCGCCCGTCATCGCTCGATGCGGTGCGCGTCGCCCACGCGGCCGGCATCGACGTCCGGATGATCACGGGCGACCACGCGATCACCGCCGGCGCGATCGGCGCCGAGCTCGGCCTCGGGCCCGGCGCCATCAGCGGCGCCGAGATCCAGGCGATGACCGACGACGAGCTGAAGACCGCCCTGCCGCGCCTGCACGTCTTCGGCCGGGTGACCCCGCAGGACAAGCTCCGGCTCGCGCGGCTGATGCAGGAGAGCGGGCAGGTCGTCGCCATGACCGGGGACGCCGTCAACGACGCCGCCGCGCTGAAGCAGGCGGACATCGGCGTCGCGATGGGCTCCGGCAGCGAGGTCACCAAGCAGGCCGCGAAGATGATCCTCACCGACGACAACTTCGGCACCCTGGTCAACGCGATCCGGCTCGGCCGGGGCATCTACGACAAGATCACGGCGTACGTCCGCTACCAGATGACGCAGCTCTTCTCCCTGGTGCTGCTGTTCCTGGTCGCGAGCATCTTCGACATCAACTCGGGGATGCCGCTGACGCCGCTGATGGTGCTCTACCTGAACTTCTTCGTGTGCGCCGTGCCGATCGTCATGATCATGATCGACCCGACCTCGGACGACATCATGACCCGGCCGCCGCGCCGCACGAAGGAGGGCATCGCGAACCCGCGCGCGGTCGCCGAATGGCTGCTCTACGGCGCCGTGCTGTTCGGGATCACGCTCGCGGCGCTGCTGCTCACGCCGGGCGAGCCGAGTCCCGATCAGCCCAGCGCCCCGGTCACCATGGCGTTCGCCGTGATGGGTCTGGGCACCGTCTTCAGCGCGCTGGTGATGCGCCGCTCCCCGGACTCCGGGCTCACCGCCCCGATCGCCGGCGCGCTGAAGATCCTGCTGATCCCGGCGGCGATGACGGTCCTCGCGGTGCAGTGGAGCGGGCTCGGCGGCCTGCTCGGCACGGTGCCGCTCACCGGCCGGCAGTGGATCGTCGCGATCGGGTGGGCGCTGCTGCTGCCCGTCGTCGTCGAGCTCACCAAGTGGATCCGACGCGTCGCGAGGAGGAGGCGCCCCGCGTCCGACGGCGGCCTCGGCAACCTCCTCCCGGAGCGCGCCCTCCCGACGACGCCGACCGGGCGGGAGTGACCGAGAGGAGCGGTCGAGGATGAGGGGCGAGGAGCAGGCCGGGCATCTCGAGGCGCCCGTCGAGCGCCTGGTCGCCGTGATCGCGGACCGTCAGCCCGAGATCGTGGAGCGCCGGCTGGTGGGACCCGCTACGGGGCCTGAGTCGCGCTCGGCGCCGACGGCTCGTCGGCGGCGTCCTTCCGGTCGAGCACGTAGCGGTGGTTGCGCAGCAGGAAGCCGACGACGAACAGGGCGAGCATGCAGAAGGCGACCAGCCCCAGCGAGAGCACCCAGGCGCCGGTGAGCGAGTGCAGGGCGCCGAACGCGATCGGGCCGAGGCCGGCGACGGCGTAGCCGACCGACTGCGCCATGCCGGAGAGCGCCGTGGCCGAGTTGCGCCCGCGCGCCCGGTCGGCGGTGAGCCACATCGAGACGGCGAACATGCCGCCCGACGCGGTGCCGAAGATCGCCGCCCAGAGCCAGGTGACCTGCGGCCAGAGCAGCAGCCCGGCGAGGCCGAGCAGCGCCGGCAGCGGCAGCGCCACCGGCGTCCAGCGGCGCCCCCGGCCGCGCAGCAGGAACGGCATCGCCAGCCCGCCGAGGATCCCGAACAGCTGCACGACCATGACCTCGACGCCGGCCTGCACCTCCCCCGTGCCGTACGAGATCGACAGCGGGGACAGCCAGGTGACCATCATGTAGAACCCGGCGCCCTGGAAGCCCATGTAGCCGGCGACCAGCCAGGCGGTCGAGTCGCGCCAGATGCCCCGGGCGCGCGGCTCGGGGGCCTCGCCCTCGACCCGGTCGGGCCCGGTGCGCGCGATGGCGATCAGCCACACGACGATGCCGGGGACGATGAGGACGCCGGTGGCGAGCAGCGCGAGGCGCCAGCCCGCCGTGCCGTCGCCCCAGGCGAGATGCGAGATCGGGACGACGAGGCCGGAGGCGATCGCGCCGGTGCCGGAGAGGATCGAGGTGTAGATCGGCATCAGCGCGTGCAGCCGGTCCGGGAACCAGTGCTTGATGATGGCGGTCATCAGGACGTTGCCGATGGCGATCGCGATGCCGGTCAGGATCGTGCCGATCCACAGCGGCGCGAGGCCCGCGTCGATCGAGCGCACGATCGTCGCCACCAGCAGGCCGATCAGCGCGACGAGCATCGTGCGGTTCATGCCGAAGCGGTGGCTGAGGCTGTGCGCGAGCGGCGACACGAGCGCGTACATCAGCAGCGGCAGCGCGCCGAGCAGGCCGAGCAGGGTCGGCGTCAGCCCCGTCTCGCGGCCGATCTGGTCGAGGAGCGGCCCGACGCCCTGGACGGTCGGGCGCAGGTTCGCCGCGACCAGGAGGACCGTCACGAGGAGCAGTGCGACGCTGGTGCGTCGCGACTCGCGCTCGATCATGCCGCCTCCTCGCGCCGTGCCCCTCACCACCCTAGGCCGTTCGGGAGCGCCGCCCGACCGGCGCGGCTCAGCGCTGCCGGAGCCAGGCCCGCCCGTAGTCGTTGCCGTTCGGCGTCCGCTCGACGGTGTGGATGTGGAACACCGCCGGATGCCGGTTGCTCAGGAACACGCCGCAGTGGTGGTCGAGCTCGAAGAAGGCGACCGGGCTCTGGATCCGGTAGTAGAACGGCTCGTCCGGGCCGAAGCCGCCGATCCAGTCGAACCAGGTGTCCGCGAGGTGCTCCCGGACCTGGCGCAGCCGCGCCTTCGCCGGTCCCTCCGGCCAGTGCGTCAGCGACTCCGCGACGAGCGCGAGCAGCAGGTCCTGCGAGTGCGGGCTCAGCTCGGCGACCCGCACGCCCTCATAGGGCACCACGCGGTTGTCCTGGAAGGCGCCGCCCAGGTGGCGCTCGTCGCCGGGGTCGACCCGCCCGGGCGCCATCTCGGGAGCCTCCATCAGGTCGTAGGTGCGGGCGGCCGCGCGCTCCTCGTCGCTCAGGCTGCCGATCAGCTCGCGCGCCAGGCGGATGCGGCCGGTGAAGGCCGTCGCGCCCTTGAACGGGCCGCCGTCGATCTCGTTCGGCTCTGCGCCCATGAAGGTCGGCGTCAGGTTGAAGCGGTCGCCCCACACGAAGCAGTTCGTCGCCATGTGGTGGCCGAAGAGCTGCCAGCCCCACGGCTCGGTGAGCGACGGCTCGCCGTAGAGGGCGAAGTGGTAGGAGAACTCGTTCATGACGCTCTCCAGGTCGTTGACCTCCCCGAGGAAGCCGTTGATCCGCATCAGCGTGCGGACCTGGCGCAGCCCCTCGCTGCCGAGGCTCGCGCCGACGAGGTCGAGCACCGCCTCCCGGACCGCCTCGGACTGGAACTCCAGGCGCAGCCCGGTGTCGTGGATCATGAACTCCGGGTTCGACCACGACTGCCACTCGACCGCGTCGACCGGGTAGCGCAGCCGCTCGCGCTGCGCTCCGTCGAGCAGGGCCAGCAGCGCCTCGGCCGCGTCGGCCATCGCAGCGGTCGGCGCCGCCTCCTCGGCGGGCACCGGCGCGTCGATCGGGAACAGCCCGGGGATGACCTGGCCGTCCGTCGTGATGCCCTCGAACTCCGCCGGGTACAGCGGCGTCCAGTTCCGGATCAGACCGCCGGTGAAGGGGTCGAGCTTGGCGAGCTCACGGTACTCGTAGGCGTCGGCGCCGCGGATGCCCGCGAGCCGCTCGTCATCGTGGGGGAACAGGTACTTGCGGTACGCACCGGTCATGACATCACTCCCTTGTGATCCCGGCGAGTGTAGCAACGCGATCCTGGACTCCCGTTCATCGGGAAAGGGGGAGGCCTCTGGACGAGGGGGAGGTGAGATGGAGCCGCCTAAGGGAATCGAACCCTTGACCTATTCATTACGAGTGAATCGCTCTGCCGACTGAGCTAAGGCGGCCTGGCCCGCGTGCGGGCCGCAGGAGAGTCTACCGGGTTCGAGCGGAGGCTCGGTTCGTCTCCCTGCGGAGACGATAGGGTGGCAGAGGAGAAACGGATGCCCAAGCAGGTCGACCACGAGCAGCGTCGCATCGAGATCGTCGAGGCGACCTGGCGCATCATCGCGCGGGGCGGCTTCGCGGCGGCGACGATGCGCGAGATCGCGGCCGAGGCGGGCTTCGCCAACGGCGGCCTCAAGCACTACTTCGTCAACAAGGACGAGCTGCTCGTCGCCGCCTTCCAGCGGACGTTCTACCGGATCAACGAGCGCGCCGCCCTCGCCACCGGCGAGCGCACCGGGCTCGCGGCGATCCGGGTGCTGTGCATGGAGATGCTGCCGCTCGATCGCGAGCGGCAGGTGGAGTCCCGCGTCGCCGTCGCGTTCTGGGACCGCGCCGCCTCGAACCCGGTGCTCATGAAGGTGCACGCCGACTCGCACGCGATCTGGCGCCACTTCTTCGAGCAGCACCTCGAGCTCGCCCGGTCCACCGGGGAGATCCGCGAGGAGGTGGCGACGGCGCTCGTCGTCGACGAGCTGCTGTGGCTGACCACCGGCCTCCAGGTCGTGCCGCTGCTGGACCCGAGGACCACCTCGCCGATCAACCAGGTGCGCATCGTCGACACGGTCCTCGACCGGATCCGGCACCTGCAGCCGGATCCGGTCGCGGTGCCGGCCGGCTGAGCCGGCACCGCAACGGCCGGCTCAGCCGGCGAGGATGACGTCGAGCTGCACGCGCGCGCCCTCGTGCGGCAGCGCGTCGACCTCGGTCAGCGTCACCGCCGGGGTCCAGGAGGTGCCGTAGCGCTCGGCGAGCGCGGCGCCGATCTCGTCGATCTCGCGGATGTCGATGACCTGCTCGATGATCTTGACCACGTTGCGCCAGCCGAGGCCGAGCGCCGCGAGCTCGGCGTCCAGCCGGTCCATCGTCATCCGGGTCTGCAGCTGGATGTCGTCCGGGATCTCCCCCGCGGCGCCCGTGGCCAGCGGCCCGAGGCCGGACAGGAAGTGCAGCGGGGCGTCGGCGACGCGGACCGCCGGAGCGTACGGGATGAGGTGCGCCTTCTCCGGCTGCGGGTGGAGCAGCTCGACGACCGGCGAGCCCGGGCCGGCCGGCGCGGTCGGCCGCGGCCCGCGGGTGGCGATCATCTCCAGCTCGAGCCGGGCCGGCGGGCCGCTCAGCGCGTCGATGTCGACCGTGGTCCGCGGCGGGTGGGAGGGCAGTCCCGCGAGGCGCCGCCCGATCTCGGCGTCGAAGGCCGCGAGGTCCCGCGAGTCGGTCGCCCACTCGTAGAGCTTCACGACATCGCCCCAGCCGACCTCCATGAAGTCGAGCACGGGGTCGAACATGTCGAAGATCTTCGCCACCTGACCGCTCGCGCGGTACGGCACGTCCTCCTCGTCCTCGATGTGCGGGTGGTGGTGGTAGAAGTCGATCGCGGTCGACCCGGACATCCAGAGCAGCTCCTCGTCGCTGGCGACCGAGGCGATCGGGCCGTGGCCGGGCAGCTCGACGCGGGCCGGGCGCGGGCGGGCGCCGACCGGGCCGGACGGCGGCCTGGCGGCGATGATGTCGAACTCGACCCTGGCACCCGGCGTGCTCAGCCGGTTGACGCCGATCAGGGTCGAGGCGGGCGTCCAGCTCTCGTCGGCGTCGGGCAGCTCGACGAGGTGGCGGTACATGTTGCCGTGCACGGCGTCGGTGTCCCGCATGTCGGTGAGGAACTCGTACATGTGGACGACGTTCGACCAGCTCAGGCCCAGCCGCGCGAGCAGGTCGGTCATCGTGCGCATCATGCGGCGGGTCTGCTCGCCGGCGTCGTCCGGCAGCGCGGTCTCCTCCGGCAGGTGCGGGTGGCCGTGGTAGAGCGGCACCGCGCTGACGCCGGAGAGGAAGAAGTACTCCGACCCGGCCGGCACCAGCACGGCGGGCGCGTACGGAAGGTGGTCGGCCTTCGAGGGATCCGGTTCCAGTCGGTCGAATACGGTCAAGGTCGTTCCTTTCGTTCTGCGGTCAGAGTCCGAGGTGGGCGTGGATCGGGGCCGGGTCGGCGACGAGCCGCCGCGACGGGCCCTCCCAGGCGACGGTCCCGTGCTCGCCGAGGATCGCGATCCGGTCGGAGAGCGCCAGCGCGAGGTCGACGTTCTGCTCGGCCACCAGCACCGACAGGCCGAGCGCGCGCAGCTCCTGCAGCCGGTCGCGGATGACCCGCAGCACGGCCGGGGCGAGACCCTCGGACGGCTCGTCCATCACGAGCAGCCGCGGGTTCGTCATGAGCGCCCGGCCGATCGCGAGCATCTGCTGCTCGCCGCCGGACAGCGTCCTGGCGAAGGAGCGCTCCCGCTCCGCCAGGCGCGGGAAGAAGTCGAAGACGCGGTCGATCGTCCAGGGCTCCTCGCCCGGCTCGGCGCGTCGGGCCGGGATGATGCGGAGGTTCTCCCGGACGGTCAGGCTCCCCCACACCTGGCGGCCCTGCGGGACCAGGCCGAGGCCGAGCGCCGCGACGCGGTGCGGAGCGAGGCCCAGGATGTCGCGGCCGTCGAAGCGGACGCTGCCGGCCGTCACCGTCGGCGGCTTCAGGCCCATCAGGGCGCGCACCAGCGTGGTCTTCCCCATGCCGTTGCGGCCGAGGATGCCGAGCGACTCGCCGACGCCGATGGTCAGGCTCACGCCGTCGAGCACGTGCGAGGTCGCGTAGCCGACGTCGAGGTCCTCGACGACGAGCAGCGGCGCCGCGGCCTCCTCGAGGTCGTCGGGCTCGGCCATCAGTCCCTCCTCCCGAGGTAGACGGCCTGCACGGCCGGGTTCGCCCGGATCTCGTCGGGGGTGCCGTAGGCGAGCGGCACCCCGTTGTCCAGGCAGAGCACGTGGTCGACGAGCTCGAGCGCCAGGGACATGTCGTGCTCGATGAGCAGCAGGCTCAGCCCCTCCGGCAGCTCCTCGAGCAGCCGGCGGAGCACCTTCCGCTCGGCCGCCGAGAGGCCGGCGGCCGGCTCGTCGAGCAGCAGCAGCCGCGGCCCGACCACCAGCGCCATCGCGATCTCGAGCTGCCGCTGCTCGCCGTGGGACAGGTCCGCGACCCGGTCGCCGCCGCGCTGGGCGAGGCCGACCCGGTCGAGCATCTCGCGCGCCCGGAGCGTGTACGCGTCCCGGTCGCCGATCGGCCACCAGAAGCGTCGCGGGCGGCTGCTGCGCGCCTGGGCGGCGATCCGCACGTTGTCGAGCACCGACAGGTCGGCGAACAGGTTCGAGACCTGGAAGGTGCGGGCGATGCCGCGGCGCGCCCTGGCGCGCTCGCCGACCCGGGACACGTCCTCGCCGAACAGCCGGATGGTGCCGTCGCTGGCGCGCATCTCGCCGGAGATCAGGCGGAACAGCGTGGTCTTCCCGGCGCCATTCGGGCCGATCACGGCGAGCCGGCCGCCGCGCGGCAGGATGAGGCTGACCCCGGAGAGCGCCATCAGCCCGCCGAACCGACGGGTGACCCCGTCGAGCACGAGGGCCGTCTCCTCGTCGCCGACCGGAGCCGGCGACGAGGAGACGACCGAGGCGGAGCTCATTGCTGCTGGAACTCCTGGCTGAACGGCGGGTTCGCGAGGTACGCCTTCGGATCGAACGTCCAGAACTGGCTGACGTCGTCGTAGGTCTCGATGACCGCGTTCACCAGCTTGCCGTCGGCGCGCTTGACGACCTGCCGGATGAACACCGGGCCGACCGGGTTCCCGTACTCGTCGAGCGAGCCGGAGCCGATGATCGTCGAGCCGAGGTCGACGCCGCGGATCGCGTCCGCGAGCGCCTGGCCGGTCGGCTTGCCGCTCGCCTTCCCGAGCACGTCGTAGACCATCTGCCCGGTGGAGTAGACGGCGAACGAGTAGAGCGACGGCAGGACGCCGAACTTCGACTCGTACTGCTCGACGAAGCCGGCGACGACCGGGTCGTCGTTGCCCTCCGCGTAGAACGACCCGGAGATCTGCCCGAGGGCGATGTCCCCGACGTCCTCCAGGATCGCCTGGTCGGTCGTGCAGCAGTTGCTGACGATCGGGGTCTTCGTCAGCAGGCCGAAGTCGCTGGCGGTGCGGAAGAAGTTCGAGCTGTCGGTGCCGCCCGCCGAGCCGACGAAGATGACGTCGACGTCGAGGCTGCCGAGCTGGCTCACGTAGCTGCTGAGGTCCGAGGCGTCGCCCGGGTACCAGAGCTGGTTGGTGACGGTGCCGCCGGCCGCGGTGAACGCGGAGACGAACCCGCCGCAGCTCTCCCAGCCGAAGGCGTAGTCGACGCAGATCGTCGCCGCGGTCTTGTAGCCCTGCTTCGACGCCCAGTCCCCGACCGGGAACGACATCTGGCTCGCGGTGAACGAGCCGGTGCGGATCACCATCGGCGAGGCGAGCCGCTGCGTGAGGTCGTCGGCGGCGGTCATCGCGAGGTTCACGACCCCGGCCTGCGTCAGGTAGTCGCCGACGACGAGGCCCTCGCTGGCGAGCACCGGGCCGATCACGAGGTCGACGTGGTCCTCCTGGACGAGCTTGCGGGCCTTGGTCAGCGCGGTGTCGGGATCGCTGGCGGTGTCCTCCCAGACGGTCTCGATCTTGAAGGAGCCGATCTCCTGGCCCTGGTCGGCGAGGAACATGTCCCAGCCCTGCTGCATGTCGACGCCGATGGCGCCCGCCCAGGAGGTCATCGGCGCGAGCACGCCGATCTTGAAGGTCTGCCCGGTGTCGGCCGGGCCGTCGGTGGCCTCGCCACCGCCGGAGAGGCCGGACGACGGCGCGCACGCCGTCAGCACCAATGCCGCGGCGAGCGTCACCCCCGCGGCCGCGGAGATCTTGCGGATCATCACTTGTCCTTTCGACTCGTGTCTCGGTGTTGCGGATCGGGGTGGAACTGGACGGCCAGCACCTCGCGGGGAGGCGTGCCGCTCCGACGCCGGATGCGGCGCACGAGGTCGGAGACCCCGCCGACGATGCCCTGCGGCGCGAAGATCACGGAGAGGATGAACAGGACGCCGAGCAGCGTCTGCCAGCGCTCGAACACGCTGGAGAGCATGTGCTGGAAGGCGACGACCAGCCCGGCGCCGACCAGCGGGCCGAGCACGGTGCCGATGCCGCCGAGGGCGACCATGATCATGCTCATGGCGGACTCCTGGAACCCGGCCGCCACCGGGCTGATGAACTCGCTGTGCCACACCGCGAGCACGCCGGCGATGCCGGCGACGGCACCGGACACGAGCATCGCGCCGAACTTGTACAGCGGCACGTTGTAGCCGAGGCTGACCATCCGGGTCTCGCTGTCCCGGATGCCCTTGAGCGTGAGCCCGAACGACGAGCGTCCGACGACGATGAGCGCGATGGTGACGATCAGGAAGGCGAGCAGCACCAGGAAGTAGAACTGCCAGTACTCGGCGATCCCGGCGGGCCGACGGATGCCGGGCAGGCCGTTCGTCCCGCCGGTCACCGAGGACCAGCGATAGGCGATGCCGTAGACGATCATCCCGGCGGCGAGCGTGACCATCAGGAAGGAGATGCCACGGGTGCGCATCGAGATGAGCCCGTACAGCACGCTCGCGACGACGGTCATCAGCAGCGCCATGCCGAGCTGCCCCCACAGGTCCCAGCCCTGTCGGTACGCCCAGGCCAGCCCGTAGCCGGCGGCCGCGGCGATGCCGGCGTGGCCGAGGGAGACGAGCCCGGCGTTGCCGGCGAGCACGTTGATGCTGCTCGCGAGGATCGCGGCGACCAGCGCGATCGACAGCAGCGAGACGTAGTAGCTGCCGAGCACGTACGGCAGGACGAAGGCGACGGCGACCAGGGCGGCGATGACCGTCCACTTCACGACGGCGGTGCGGGCGCTCATGCGGCCCGTCCGAACAGGCCCTGCGGGCGGAAGACCAGGACCAGCCCCATCGGGGCGAAGATCGTGAAGTACGCGAACTCCGGGAAGAGCACCTTGGTGAAGGCGTCGATGAGCCCGATCAGCACGGCGCCGACCGCGGCGCCGGTGATGCTGCCGAGCCCGCCGACGATGACGACGACCATCGCGTACAGCAGCATCTCGGTGCCGGAGGTCGGGCTCAGGCTGAGCAGGCCGGAGCCGATCGCACCGGCGATCCCGGCGAGGGCGGCGCCGAGCACGAAGACCCAGGTGAAGACGCGGTCGATGTCGATGCCGAGCGCGGAGGCCGCCTCCCGGTTGTCGACGCCGGCCCGCACGATCGCGCCGAACTTCGAGTAGCGCTGCGCGAGGAACAGCGCGACGCCGATCACGAGCGTCACGCCGATGATGAACAGCCGGTACTGCGGGTAGGTGAAGTCGCCGATCACGAGCGCCCCGGATGGCGCGCCGTTGCCGGAGTTGACCGACTTCGGGTCGCCGCCGAAGATCCAGAGCACGAGGTCGGCGATCACGAACAGCACGCCGACGGTCAGCAGCACCTCGGGCATCTCGCGGCCGCGCACCCGGCGCAGCAGCCCGCGCTCCAGCCCGAGGCCGACGACGGCCGCCGCGACGGCCCCGACCAGCAGGCCGAGCCAGAAGCTATGCGTCGCCGCGACGGTGACGACGGCGAGGTAGGCGCCGACCAGGTAGAACGCGCCGTGCGCGAGGTTCGAGATCCGCATCAGGCCGAACACGAGCGTGAAGCCGCTCGCGATGAGGAACAGCAGCGCTCCGAAGCTGATGCCGTTGAGCAGCTGCTGCAGCAGGAAGACGCCGCTCATCTCGCGGGCCCCCTCGATGCGGGCTCTTGCCGAACTCGGTCCACGTCGACCAATATTTCCTACGCATGTAGACCGTGGATCTCACGGTTGCTACCGCGATATTTCTACATTCGTAGAAAAAAGGCAAGTCCCCCGCTTCGGATCAGTCCGCCTCGCACCGCGTCCCGTCGCTCGGGACGGTGCCGTCGAGCAGGTACGCGTCGACCGCACGCACCACGCAGGCGTTGCCGAAGGCGCTGTAGGCGGTGTGCCCCTCGCCGTCGAAGGTCAGCAGCACGCCGGACTCGAGGTCCTTCGCGAGCCGGACCCCGTTCTCGTACGGCGTGGCCGGGTCACCGGTCGTCGAGACGATCAGGACCGGGGCCGCGCCGGTCCCGCGCAGCGTCTGGTGCTGGCCGCCGCGATAGCCGAACGGCCACTGCGAGCAGATCACGTCCGGCGTCACCGGCAGGTCGAGGGTGAGCGTCGGGGCGACCTCGACGAGCCGGGCCTGGGTCTGCTCCAGCACGGCCGGATCCGTCTCGACCGGGTAGTCGACGCAGTAGACCGCGGTCAGCGCGTCCTGGATGTTCGAGCCGAGGCCCACGCCCGGAGTGAAGTCGTTGTACATGTCGGCGAGCTGCCAGGCCGTCTGCGTCACGGGCGAGGAGCGCAGCACCTCCGCGAACAGGGTCGAGAGGCTCGACCACAGGCTCTCCGAGTAGAGCGCCTGCTGGATCCCGGTCTTCAGCGACTGGCCGGTCATGGCGCGGCCGGCCGAGGCCGGCGAGCCGTCGGAGACCGGGGAGGCCTGGAACCGCTCCATCAGCTGGTGGATGCGCGGCAGGTCGACCGCGGGATCGCCGCTCAGCGGGCAGTCGGCGAATTCGGGGCAGCCCTCGACGAAGTGGGTGAGCGCGAGCTCGAACCCGGCCTGCTGGCCGATCACGAGGTCCGCGAGCGAGGTCTGCCGGTCGGCGACGCCGTCCAGGACGACGCGGCCGACCCGGTCGGGGAACTCGTCGACGTAGATCGATCCGATCGCCGTGCCGTAGGAGTACCCGAGGAAGTGCAGCTGCTCGTCGCCGGACAGCGTGCGCATCAGCTCCAGGTCGCGCACCGTCGAGAGCGTGTCGACGAACTCGAGCACCTCGCCGGTGTTCGCCGTGCAGGCGTCCACGTACTTGCGGCCGTCGGCGAACTGCTCGTCGATCCAGCCGTCCGGGTCCTTCCTCGGGTCGACGCTCGACACGGAGTAGAGGAAGTCGGAGATGTCGTCCGGGTCGGTGAAGCAGGTCACGGTCGCCGAGCGGCCCGCGCCGCGCGGGTCCCAGCCGACGACGTCGTAGCGCGCGACGACGTCGGGGCTCAGGAACCAGTCGAGGTTCTGCTGGACGAAGTCGACGCCGGAGGCGCCGGGGCCGCCGGGGTTCACGAACAGCGTGCCGATGCGCTGGGGGCTCGTCGCCCGGTGCCGGACCGCCGCGAGCTGGACCGAGCGGGGGTCGGACTCGTTCTCCCAGTCCATCGGGGCGGAGATGGTCGCGCACTCGAAGCCGCCGCCGCAGGAGGTCCAGTCGACCGTCTGGTTCAGATACGCCGCGAAGGGGCCGTCGGACGTCGGCTGCGGCGTCGGGGTCGGGGTGGGCGACGGCCGCGAGCCGAACGGGTCGCCCCCGTTGTAGCAGCCCGCGAGCAGCGCGAGGGCGGCGAGGGCGGCAGCGGCGCCGAGGGCGCGGGAACGGCGGAGGGACGGTCGGCGCGGCATGCGGCGAGCCTACCGATTCGCACCACGGAACGACATGAGCATGGCCTCCAGCGCGAGCAGCGGCGGGACGTTCCCGTCGATGCGCCGCCGGGCGGTCGACACCGCGTCCAGCGCGCGCAGCGCCGCCGGCGGGGGCAGGTCCCGTGCCGCGGCGCGGACGGCGGACTCGGCGGCGCGGTTGATGAGCGCGTCCGGCACGCCGAGGCCGGCGAGCAGCACGTCCCGGCCGACGGAGAGCAGGTCGACCAGCACGCGGTCGACGCCGTCGCGCAGGCTGCGGGTCGCCCGCCGCTTCTGGTCCTCCTCCAGCTGCCGGACCTGGGCGCGCAGCGGCGGCGGCACGGTGCCGCCCGGCTCGACGCCGAGCGTGCGCAGCAGCGCGTCCCGCTCCGCCTCGTCGAGCTGCGCGCCGTACGACTCCGCGTCGGCCTTCGCGATGTCGAGCAGCTCGGCCGCGGCGCGCGCGGCGTCCCCCGCGTCGCGGATGCCGAGCGCGAGCTCGACGGTGCGCTCCCGGCGCCGGCGCGCCTCCTCGTCGGTGGCGAGCCGCAGCGCCATGCCGATGTGCGACTGCGCCTCTCTCGCGGCCCGCTCGGCGAGCGCCGGCTCGACGCCGTCGCGCTCGACGAGCAGCCGGGCGACGTCCTCGACGGCCGGCACGCGCAGCCGGAGCCCGCGGACCCGGGAGCGGATCGTCGGCAGCAGGTCCGCCTCGCTCGGGGCGCAGAGCACCCAGACCGTCCGCGGCGGCGGCTCCTCGAGGGCCTTCAGCAGCACGTTCGACGTGCGCTCGGCCATCCGGTCGGCGTCCTCGATCACGACGACGCGCCAGCGGCCGACCGAGGGCGAGAACTGGCTCGCGGCGACCAGCCGGCGCACCTCGTCCATGGTGATGACGACGCGGTCGGTCGCGAGCGCGCTGAGGTCGGGGTGGGTCCTCGCCTCGACCATCGCGCGCGCCCGCGCGCCGCCGTCCTCCTCGCCCTGCGACAGCAGCATGCCCGCGAAGGCATATGCGAGCGTCGAGCGCCCGGACCCGGGCGGACCGGTGATCAGCCAGGCGTGCGCGAGGGTCTCCGGGTCGGCGGCGGCCGCCTCCACGACGCGGACGGCGTCGTGCTGGCCGGTCAGCTCGTCCCGTCCGATCACGCCTCCACCGTAGCCCGGACCACGGACCTCGCGCGGCGGATCGCGACGGCGCGGACCCGCCGCGGCCGGCTCATCCGAGCAGCGGCAGGACCCGGGCGGCCACCGCGTCGGCGAGCGCCTCCGCCGGCAGCGCCGCGTCGAGCACGGTGAAGCGCTCCGGCTCCGCGGCGGCGAGCCCGAGGTACTTCTCGCGCACCCGGGTCGGGAAGTCGCCGCCCTCCTCCTCGAGCCGGTCGTAGACGCGCTCGGTCGCCCCGAGCCGCTCCCGGCTCGCCGCCGGGTCGAGGTCGAGCAGGAAGGTGACGTCCGGCAGCAGCCCCTCGGCGGCCCACAGCGACAGGTCGCGCACCTCCTCCGGGTCCAGCTCGCGGCCGGCCCCCTGATAGGCGATCGAGGAGTCGAGGTAGCGGTCCTGCACCACGACGGCGCCGCGTTCGAGCGCCGGACGCACCACCGTCGCCACGTGGTGGGCGCGGTCGGCGGCGTACAGCAGCGCCTCGGCGCGGGGCGCGACGTGCCCGCGCCGGTGCTGCACCAGGTGCCGGATCTCGACGCCGAGCTCGGTCCCGCCCGGCTCGCGGGCGAGCACGACCTCGTGCCCGAGCCCCCGCAGCCGCTCCGCGAGCAGCGCCGACTGCGTCGACTTGCCCGAGCCGTCGCCGCCCTCGAACGTGATGAAGAGGCCTGGCATGCGCGGTCCCGATCCCTGTCTCCGGAGGCCCAGCGGACCCGCGGGCTAGCCGACCCGCCGGCCGGTCACTTCGCCGCCGCCTTGGTCTTCGACGCCGCCTTCTTCGCTCCGGCCCGGCCGCGGGGTGCAGCGGGTCCGCGGTCGCGGCGCGCCTGCAGCAGCGCGACCGCCCGGTCGTGGTCGATCGTCGCGAGGTCCTCGCCGCGCGGGATCGTCGCGTTCGTCTCCCCGTCGGTGACGTACGGGCCGAAGCGGCCGTCCTTCAGCTTGATCGCCTTCCCGCTGACCGGGTCGGGGCCGAACTCGGCGAGCGCGGCGGAGGCGGTGCGGCGGCCGAACTGCTTGGGCTGCGCGTAGACCGCGAGCGCCTCCTCGAGCGTGATGTCGAAGATCTGCGACTCGGACTCGAGCGAGCGGGAGTCCGCGCCCTTCTTCAGGTACGGGCCGTACCGGCCGTTCTGCGCGGTGATCGGCTCGCCGCTGTCCGGATCCTCCCCGACGACGCGCGGCAGCGCGAGCAGGCGGAGCGCGGTGTCGAGATCGATCGTCTCGACGCGCATGTCCTGGAACAGCGATCCGGTGCGCGGCTTCGGGGCGCCGGCCTTCTTGTTCCCGGACTTCGTCGTCGTGAGCTCGGCCGGCAGCACCTCGGAGACGTAGGGCCCGAAGCGGCCGTCCTTGACGACGATCTCGTAGCCGGTGGCGGGGTCGACGCCGAGCACGCGGTCGCCGACGACCGGCGCCGCGGCGAGCTCGATCGCCTTCTCGACGGTGAGCTGGTCGGGCGTCATGTCCGGGGGGATGTTCACCGCCCGCGGCTTCTCGCCGCCGTCGTCGACCGAGAGGAACGGGCCGTACTTGCCGACCCGGACGGTGATCGCGTCGGTGATCGCGAGCCCGTTGAGCACCCGCGGATCGACCGTCTCCAGCGCGGTGTCGATCGCCTCGACGAGGCCCTCGCGGCCGTCCTCGCCGAAGTAGAACTTCCGGAGCCAGTCCACCCGGTCGAGCTCGCCGCGCGCGACGCGGTCGAGATCCTCCTCGAGGTCGGCGGTGTACTCGTAGGAGACGAACTCGCCGAAGCCGTCCGTGAGCAGCGCGACCAGCGGGAAGGCGACCCACTCCGGCACCAGCGCCTGGCCGAGCTTGCGGACGTAGCCGCGGTTCTGGATCGTCTGGATGGTGCTCGCGTAGGTGGACGGACGCCCGATGGTGAGCTCCTCGAGCTTGGCGACCAGGCTCGCCTCGGTGTACCGGGCGGGTGGCTTCGTGGCGTGCCCCTTCGGCTCGACGGCGCGCACCGCGAGCCGGGCGCCGACCGCGACGTCCGGCAGCCGGCGCTCGTCGTCCGCCTCCGCCTCCGCGTCCTCCTCGGCGCGGCCCTCCTCGTAGGCCTGCAGGTAACCGGGCATGAGGACGACGGTGCCGCTCGCGGCGAACTCCGCGCGCTCGCCGGCGGCGTCCGCGACGAGCGTGATGGTCGTCGTCGACTTCGTCGCGTCGATCATCTGGGATGCGACGGTGCGCTTCCAGATCAGCTCGTAGAGGCGGAGCTCGTCGCCGCGCAGCTCGCCGGCGAGCGACGCGGGGGTGCGGAACCGCTCTCCCGACGGCCGGATCGCCTCGTGCGCCTCCTGCGCGTTCTTGCTCGTGCTGGCGTAGAGGCGGGGCTTGTCCGGGACGCTGGCCGGTCCGTAGAGCGCGGTGGCCTGCGCGCGCGCCGCGGCCACGGCCTGGGCGGAGAGCGCGACGGAGTCCGTGCGCATATAGGTGATGTAGCCGTTCTGGTAGAGCGACTGGGCGACGTCCATGACGTGCTTCGACGACCACTTGAGCTTGCGGCCGGCCTCCTGCTGCAGCGAGGAGGTGGTGAACGGCTTGCCCGGCTTCGCGGTGAACGGCTTCGACTCGACGGAGACGACCTCGAACTCGGTGCCCGGTGCGCCGAGCAGCTCCGCGAGGCGTCGCGCCTCCTCCTCCCCGACCACGCGGGCGCGCTTGACCAGCTGGGCGCGGTCGTCGAAGTCCTTGCCGCCGGCGACCCGATCGTCGCCGAGCCGCTCCAGCGAGGCGCTGAAGCCCGGGTCGAGCGTCGCGAGCAGGTCCCAGTACTCGGCGGAGCGGAACCGGATGCGCTCCCACTCGCGCTCGACGACCAGACGGACGGCCGGCGACTGCACGCGGCCCGCCGACTGGGCGGCCTGGCCGACCTTGCGGCGGACGACGTCGGAGGCCTTCCAGCCGAACAGGCGGTCCATGATCCGGCGCGTCTCCTGCGCGTCGACGAGCGCGGTGTCGATCTCGCGCGTCGACTCCTTCGCCGCCGCGATGGCCTCCTTGGTGATCTCGTGGAACACCATGCGCCGCACCGGCACCTTCGGCTGCAGCACCTCGAGCAGGTGCCAGGCGATCGCCTCCCCCTCGCGGTCCTCATCGGTGGCGAGGTAGAGCTCGTCCGCGCCCTTCAGCGCGCGCTTGAGCTCGGCGACCGTCTTCGCGCTCTTCGGCGAGATCGCGTAGTACGGCGTGAAGCCGTCCTGGATGTCGACCGCGAACTCGCCGAACGGCCCCTTCTTGAGCTCCGGCGGCAGCTCCGACGGCTTGGGGATGTCCCGGATGTGCCCGATCGAGGCGAGCACCTCGTAGTCCTCGCCCAGGTACTGGCCGATCGTCTTCGCCTTCGCCGGCGACTCGACGATGACGAGCTTCTTCCCCGCCACTCGGACCTCTCCCCTTGGACGACACGGACTGCCTGCGAGCAGCCACCATACACACCGATTCCCCTGCGGCTGTCAAGCCGGCCTCACGCCTCGCCGGGATCGCCCGCGGTGGCCCGGACCACGAGCGGGCCGAAGGCGGTGCCCACGGCGACCTCCACGGTCGCGGAGCCCGGCTCGATCCGGCAGCCCCGCAGCACGGCGCCGTGACGCTCCGCGAGCACGGCGGCGAGCCCGCACGGCGCCCCGTCCGGCGCGGCGACGAGCCCGGCGGAGGCGGCCGCCGCGGCCAGGGCGGCGGCGTCCGCGGCCGCGGCGGCGCGGTGCCGGGCGACCGCCGCCGTCGCCAGCGGCGTCAGCAGCGCCGCGAGGCACAGCGTCGCGGCCGCGAGGCCGACGGTCGCCACGGTGCCGGCTCCGCGCTCGGCGTCCCATCGCCCGACGGCACGCGGGTCCGGCCTCAGCGGCCGTCCGCCAGCGCGCACGACGACGCCCCCAGGACGAGCGGCGGGAGGCCCGGCGCCCATCGCCGCTGCGCCTCGGCCGCGACGCAGACGAGCTTGCCCTCGCGCCAGCTCCGCAGCGTGCGCGGCTCGCCAGC
>MKVN01000029.1:1450-68377 GCA_001898855.1 Micrococcales bacterium 73-13 | reverse complement strand
CGCCGACGCAGGCCGCGAGCACGACCGCCACCGCCGGCAGCGCCACGGCGAACTCCGCGGTGACGCCGCCCGCGTCGCCGCGCCTCATCCCGCGGAGCCCAGCGCGCGGGTGACGAGCGCCTCGAGCGTCGCCCGCACGCCGTCCGAGCGCAGGATCACGACGAGCAGGCCGGCGAAGCCGACCGCCGCCATCGTCACGATCGCGAACTCCGCAGTCGTCGCACCGGTGTCCTCCGAGCGCGCTCGCGCGAGGACGGCCTGCCAGCCGGGTCGGGCCGCATCGACGCCCCGCCCGCCGATCCAGCCGTGCCGTCGCAGGCCGGGGACGACCCGGCGCCTCATGGAATGCCCCATCGCTCATGCTCCGTTCCCTCCGAGCGGCCGCATCGCGGACCGCTGCCGAGGCACGAGCGGGACCAGCCTGCCCTCCTCCGGGGCCGTCCGTGCCGGCGGATCCCCGAATTGCGGGCCGTCGCGCGTCCGGATCGGCTGTGGAGGAGGGTTCAGCGCTCGCCGGGCGGCAGGCCGCCGCGGTAGCGCGCCGGCCAGATGCCGTGGCGTCCCGGCGAGATGACCCCGTTCGGGTCGACCGCGTCCTTGATCGTCTCGACGAAGCGGCGGTAGGCGTGGTGGTTGAACGAGTACTGGGCCGAGGCGATGTCCATGATCTCGAGGTGGGCGCGGTACTCGGTGTAGCCGAGCTTCCCGAAGTGCTCCACCATGTGCTTGATCGTCTTGTACGCGTTCCTCACCTGCTCCTCGTCGTCGAGGACGAGGTCGAGGTTCACGACGATGATGAGCGAGCGGTCGTTGATGATCGTCATGCCCGCGGAGAGGTTCGCGTTCATGTGCTCGAGCATGTAGGCGCTGATGAGCCGCTCGAACCTCTGGATCTCCTCGCCGACGAGCGGGATCACGGGCGAGAACGCGAGGTGCCCGATCCCGTCGGGCACGAGGTCGAGCATCTCGAGGGTCGGATGGCCGCCGTTGATCTTGTCGCGGAACACGTCGAACGGCCCCCACTCGTCTCGCGTGTACCGGCCCTCGTGGCTGACCCGCGAGCCCTCGATCTCGGCCCAGCGCTCCTTGATCCGTTTGACGTGGTGCTCGACGACGGGCGCGTCGCCCCAGACGCCGACGCCGACGCTCCACCGGCCGAGGCCCGACTCCTCGGCGAGGCGCTGGAGCTCCTCCTCCGGGAGCGCGCCCTTGCCGCCCATGTACTCGCCGAGCTCCGGGACCTGCCACGCCATGACGGGGAACGAGTAGACGCCGGGCACGCCGCGGATCGCCCCGCTCATCCGCAGCTCGCGGATGATGTCGATCGCCTGGCCGAGCTGGTCGTTCCGCGGGATCGCCAGCTGCAGCGAGGCCATCGCCTCGGGCTTGCGCATGAGCCACACGCCCATCCGGGTGACGATGCCGAAGTTCGACTGGGCGAAGAACGGGTCGAGCGTCGGGCCGAGCCCCCGCTTGTAGAGGTGCCAGGACCTGTTGCCGGGCGCGGCGCCGAGGCCGGTCCGCAGCAGCTCGCCGTCGGGCAGCACGACCTCCATGCCGGTCGGCGCCATAAAGTCGGCGCCGTTCGGCAGGTAGGAGACGCCGTTGTCCATCGAGTTGCCGACGATGCTGCCCCAGCCGACGTCGGGGGTCGAGAGCAGCAGGTCGTCGGCGCCGGCCTCGATCAGCGCGTCGGCGAGGTCCATCCAGCGCACGCCCGGCTCGACGACCGCGTAGGCGAGCTCGCGGTTGATCTCGAGGACGCGGTTCATCCGTCGCAGCGAGAGGAGCACGGAGCCCTTCACCCTCGGGGAGGGCCCGCCGTAGCCGTTGTTGCGCCCCTGCGAGCTCGTCCAGATCGGGACCCCGTACTCGTTCGCGATCCGCACGATCGCCTGGATCTGCTCGACCGTCGTCGGGTACAGCACGGCGGAGGAGTCGTAGCTGCGGTCCTCCTGGAACCAGTACGGGTCGCGCAGCTGGTCACGGTCAGCCTCGTCGACGTGGACGGCGTCGGCGGGCAGCACTTCGCGGAAGCGCGCGAGCGCGGCATCGGGCAGCACGAACGCGGGGGCGTCGACCATGGTCGGGTCCTCATCTCCTCATCGAGCGGGTGGTGCACGCTCAGGCTAGCCCCGTCACACCGCAGCCAGCGTCGTGCCGACGATCCCTGCCATCATCGGGACGACGCCGACCGCGACGAACGCCGGCAGCACGCAGATCCCGAGCGGCAGCAGGAGCGCGACGGAGAGCCGCTCGGCGCGCTCCGCGGCCTCGGCGATCGCCGTCCTGCGGCGCTCCTCCGCCTCGGCCCGCAGCAGCTCGGCAGCAGGCGCGCCGGACGCCGCGGCGAGCTCGAGGATCGTCGTCGACCCTGCCGCGTCGACCGGCAGCCCGCATCGCTCGAGCGCGACCGACACGATCTCGACGGCTCGCGGCACGGAGACCCCGCCGCCCATCGCGACCGCGGTCAGCTCCTCGACGAGCCCCGGCAGCCGGTCGCCGCCGGCGGCCGCGCGGAGCAGCCGGCCGGTCCAGGCGCGACCCGCGAGCATGAGCGCCCCGCCGATCGCGACGCAGGCCCAGCCGAGCGGGGTGCCGACGAGCACGCCGAGCACGTCCTGTCCGAGCAGCGCGCCGAACGCGAGCGCGACGACGGGCAGCACGAGCACCAGCCGGGCGGTCGCTCGCGGCCCCGCGAGCGCGACGCGGGCGCCGCGCTCGGCCGCCGCGAAGCCGCGGAGCAGCTCCGCGTAGCCGCGCAGCGTCGGGGCGAGCGGCGCTCCGGCCGCGACCGACACCGTCCACGCCGCTGCGAGCCCGGTCCAAGCGGCGCCGAGCGGGCCGGGCCCGGCTCGGCCGCGGCGCGTCCCCGCCGGCCGGCGCCCGACCGCGGCGAGCGCGACGGCGATGCCGCCAGGCCCTGCCCGTGCCGCCGCGTCCGCGATCGCGCCGGCGTCGGGGGCGCGAGCGAGATGCCGCCAGGCCGCCGCCGGCGCCACTCCGGCGGCGAGCAGCACCGCGAGCCGGTGCACGAGCGCGGCAACCTCGGCGAGCGCGACGTCGCCGGCCGACGACCGCCGCCGACCGCGCAGCCCCCGCGCCTCCTCGGACGGGCGCGCCGTCATCCCGGATCCTCGACGATCGAGAACCGTCCGCCGGCGTCCAGGCGCGGCCGCCCGATCGCGGCCACACGACGGCCGGCGGGGCCGAGCTCGACGTGGATCACCGCGTGCAGCGCGCTCACCGCCTGCCGCGCCACGGCGTCCGGCGAGAGCCCGGCGAGCGCGCCGAGCGCCTCGAGCCGCGCCGCGACGTCGACGAGCGAGTTGGCGTGGATCGTCCCCGCTCCGCCGTCGTGGCCGGTGTTGAGCGCGGCGAGCAGGTCGCGGATCTCCTCCCCGCGGCACTCGCCGAGCACGAGCCGGTCGGGCCGCATGCGGAGCGCCTCGCGCACCAGCCGCGGGAGCCCGATCGCGCCGGCGCCCTCGAGGTTCGCCTGCCGCGTCTCGAGGGCGACGACGTGCGGATGGTCGACCCGGAGCTCGCCGACGTCCTCGATCACGACGATCCGCTCGGAGGGGCGGGCGAGGCCGAGCATCGCGGACAGCAGCGTCGTCTTCCCCGAGCCGGCCGCGCCGCTGACCAGGACGTTCCGCCGCTCGGCGACGAGCGCCTCGATCCGCGCCCTCGTGCGCCCCGGGAGGAACCCGGCCGCGTCGAGCCGCTCGAGGCTCCAGGGCTCGAGCGCCGGCAGCCGGATCGAGACCAGCGGTCCGGCCGGCGCGATCGGCGGCAGGACCACGTGCACCCGCACGCCGTCGCCCAGGCGCGCGTCCACGCACGGCGCGGCCTCGTCGACGTGCCGACCGGCGAGCCCGATCAACCGGACCGCGAGCGCCCGCGCCGCCTCGGCGTCCATCCCGGACGCCGGCAGCCGTTCGGGACCGCGACCGCGATCGGCCCAGACCTCGCCGCCGTTGACGAAAACGTCGGTCACCCGAGGGTCGCCGACGAGCGGCGCGAGGGGGCCGAACGCGTGCGCGCCCGCACGCCGTGCGGTCGCCGCGACGGGCGGCGCTCCGGCCACGAACGGGGTGATCGCGCTCATGCGGGCACGGTAGCCGCGACCGCGGACGCGACAGCCGGCGCCGCGAGTCGATCGGTGGAGCGACCAGCTCCCCGGACCGCTGTGAGGGACGGCGCAACGCCGCGCACCGACGAGCGGCGCGCGGCGCGGCAGAGCTCAGCCCTCGATCGGCTCCAGCAGCAGCACCGGGATCACCCGATCGGTGCGCTCCTGGTAGTCCGCGTACGGCGGGTAGGCCGCGACGGCGCGCGCCCACCACTCGTCCCGCTCGACGCCGTCCAGCTGCCGCGCCTGGTAGTCGCGCCGCACCGGGCCGTCCTGGAGCTCGACGTGCGGGTTCGCCAGGAGGTTCCAGTACCACTGGGGATGCTCCGGGGCGCCGCCGCGGGACGCGACGACGGCATAGCGCCCGTGGTCCTCGACGCGCATCAGCGCGGTCTTGCGCAGCAGGCCGGACTTCGCGCCGACGGTCGTCAGCACGACGACCGGCATCCCGGTGTCGGCCAGCGTGGTGGCCTCGCGACCCCCGGACGCCTCGTACGCCTCGGCCTGGGCCCGCGCCCAATCCGACGTGCTCGGACCGTACTCCCCTTCGAGCGGCATCGAACCACCTCCTCCTCCAGACTACGCAGCGTCGGCGGCCCGCGAGGGAAAAGAGGGGCGGCGCCTCCAGACGGGGGATGTCGGAGGCGCCGCCTGCGCGACTCGGTGCGGGGGGACGTCCGAGCCGCGTACCGGGGGGACCGGCGCTTCGATGCTACGCCGCCGGCCGAGCCGTGGCCAGGGCGCGACCTGAACGGCCGCTTGAAAACCGCTGTGGGTCCGCGGCAAGGTGGGAGCAGGCGGCGAAGGACTCCGGATGCCCGATCGCGCCGCCCAGACCTAGGATGTGCGCGTGTCGAGCTACGAGATCGAGTCACTGCTGACCGAGGCCCGGCGGTTCCCGCCGCCGGCGGAGATCGCGGAGGGCAGCATCGCCCACCCGGACCTCTACCGCCAGTCCCGCGAGGACCGGCTCGGGTTCTGGGCGGACCGGGCCCGTGAATGCGTCACCTGGGCGAAGCCCTTCACGCAGACGCTCGACTGGTCGGGCGCGCCGGTCGCCCGCTGGTTCGCCGACGGCGAGCTGAACGTCGCGGCGAACTGTCTCGACCGGCACGTCGACGCGGGCCTCGGCGACCGGATCGCGATCCGCTGGGAGGGCGAGCCCGGCGACGTGCGCACCATCACGTACGCGGAGCTGACCGCCGAGGTCAAGCGCGCCGCGAACGCGCTCGCCGCGCTCGGCGTCGGCCAGGGCGACCGCGTCGCGATCTACCTCCCGCTCATCCCCGAGGCCGTCGTCGCGATGCTCGCCGTGGCGCGACTCGGCGCGGTGCACTCGGTCGTCTTCGGCGGGTTCTCCGCGCAGAGCCTGCACGACCGGATCCTGGACGCCGGTGCGAAGGTCGTCATCACCGCCGACGGCGGCTACCGCAAGGGGAAGGTCTTCGCCCTCAAGCCCGCCGTCGACGAGGCGCTCGGGCTGCTCGGCTCGGCGAGCACCGTCGAGCACGTGCTCGTCGTGCGGCGGGGGGAGAACGACATCGCCTGGGACGCGGACCGCGACCTGTGGTGGCACGACGCGCTCCGCGCGGCGCCCGCCGAGCACGCGGCGGAGGCCTTCGAGGCGGAGAACCCGCTGTTCATCCTCTACACCTCGGGGACGACCGGGAAGCCGAAGGGGATCCTGCACACCTCGGGCGGCTACCTCGTCCAGTCGGCGTTCACGCACCGGAACGTCTTCGATCTGCACCCGGAGTCGGACGTCTACTGGTGCACCGCCGACATCGGCTGGGTGACCGGCCACACCTACGTCGTCTACGGGCCGCTCGCCAACGCGGCGACCGTGTTCCTCTACGAGGGCACCCCGGACACGCCGCACCCGGGCCGCTGGTGGGAGCTCATCGAGCGGCACGGCGTCACGATCCTCTACACCGCGCCGACCGCGATCCGCAGCTTCATGAAGCTCGGCCGGCAGATCCCGCAGGGCTTCGACCTGACGTCGCTGCGCATCCTCGGCAGCGTCGGCGAGCCGATCAACCCCGAGGCCTGGGTCTGGTACCGGGACGTCATCGGCGGGGAGCGGGCGCCGATCGTCGACACCTGGTGGCAGACCGAGACCGGCACGATCATGATCTCGGCGATGCCGGGCCTGACGACGCTGAAGCCGGGGTCGGCCCAGCTGCCGGTGCCCGGGGTGCGGATCGACATCCTCACCGAGGAGGGCGTGCGGGTCGATCCGCCGAACGGCGGGCTGCTCGCGGTCACCGAGCCCTGGCCGTCCATGCTGCGCGGCATCTGGGGCGACCCCGAGCGGTACCTCGAGACCTACTGGTCGAAGTTCTCCAGGCCGGACGAGGGCAAGTGGGTCTACTTCGCCGGCGACGGCGCGCACGTCGACGAGGACGGCGACATCTGGCTCCTCGGCCGGGTCGACGACGTCATGAACGTCAGCGGCCACCGGCTCTCCACGACGGAGATCGAGTCGACGCTCGTCGCGAACCCGATGGTCGCCGAGGCGGCGGTCGTCGGCGCCTCCGACGAGACGACCGGCCAGGCCGTCGTCGCCTACGTCATCGTCAAGCAGTCGCGTCGCGAGGAGCACACCGACGCGGAGTTCTCCGAGTTGCTGCGCGCTCACGTCGCGAAGGAGATCGGTGCCATCGCGCGGCCGCGCCAGGTCTACATCGTCACCGAGCTGCCGAAGACCCGCAGCGGGAAGATCATGCGCCGCCTGCTCCGCGACGTCGCCGAGGGCCGCCCGATCGGCGACACGACGACGCTCGCCGACCCGGCGGTGATGAAGCTCATCGAGGAGATGAGCGGCTCCCCCGCGACGACCTCCATCACCGCGGGGCTGCCGAAGCGGCGGCGCTGACCGGGGCGGAGGCCCACGGCACCTCGGGCACCTGCGACGCGCGACGACCGCCAGGACGGCGCCGTGCGGGGTCGCTGCCGTGGGACGCGACGGCCTGAGGCCGTCGCCCGCGCTCAGTCCGTGGTCGTCGTGCGGGCTCCCGCGCGGGCGACGCGCGACCTGGCGATCGCGTTCGCGGCGACGATCAGGGCCCCGACGAGGCCGAGCCCCGCCGCGGTCGCGCCGAGCACCGGGAGGAACCGGTTGCCGGTGAAGGCGAGGCTGGTCGTGACGCCGCTGGAGCCGGTCGTGCCGCCACCGCCACCGCCACCGCCGGAGCCCGTCGCGAGGACGGCGAGGGTAGTCGTGCCGGCCGAGTCCGAGTACGACCCGGTCGCGGTGAACACGGCGGACGGCGTATAGGTCCCGACGGCGACGGCGGCGAAGGTCGCCGCGGCGGTGACGTGCCCCGCGCCGTCGTCCGAGACGGCGACGCTCCGGCAGGTCGACACCGCGACGCAGAGCAGCACGCTGCCGGTCGGGTCAGAGGCGTCCGCCGCCGTGACCACCGCGGTGAGCGTGACGTCCGCCGGGCCGACGATCGGGGCGGTGGACGGCGAGGTCACCGCGACCAGCGTCGTGGTCGCGATCGCCGGTGGCGCGTCGCGATACTCGAAGCTCGCGGGGTAGGTCTCGATCGTCATGCCGGCCTTCGTCGAGACCCGGTAGGCGACGACGACGTCGACGACCCCGGCGGCATGCGGCGGCGTCTGCACGCTCCAGGTGGTGCCGGAGACGAGGATCGGCGCCGAGGCGACGACGCCGTCGAAACCCGCGCCGAGCATCGTCAGCGTCGCGATCGGGAGCGTGTCCACCGGGGTCGGCCCGTGGACGATCCCCCACTGGAGGAGCGAGCCGTCGGAGAGCACCGCGCTGCCCTGGCGGAAGCTCGCCCCGAACGAGACGACGCTGCCGGCCGGGATGCCGACGACCCCTACCGGGGCCCAGCTCGTCGTCGTCGTGCCGTCGCCGAGCTGGCCGGCGCCGTTGTGGCCCCAGGCGTAGAGGGCGCCGCTCGCCGCGAGCCCGAGGTTGAAGTCGCTCGCGGCGAGCACCTGGGTGAAGGTCGTGCCGACCGGCAGCCCGGACACGTCGATCGGCGTCGGGATGGAGCTCGAGCTCTCGACGCCGCTGTCGCTCGCCGCGATGCCGAACGCGTGGACCTCGCCGGTCGTGGAGACAGCGACCGCGTGGGCCCGGTTGACCGAGACGGAGCTCCAGCCGACGCCCGGAAGGCCCGTCATGTCGACCGGCACCGGCGTGGGCGCGTCGGCGGGCACGACGCCGCCGAGGCCGTCGTCGACCCAGATCGCGCCCCAGTGGTACAGCGTGCCGACCGCGTCGAGGGCCATGCTGACGCTGCCGCCGTTCGAGACCGCCGTGAACACCGGGCTGCCGACGCCGGACGCGTCGACCTGGACGGGGGCGCTGCGGTCGATCGTGGTGCCGTCGCCGAGCTGGCCGTGCGAGTTGGCGCCCCAGGCCCAGATCGTGCCGTCGGAGGCGAGCGCGAGCGTGTGCGATCCGGTGGTGCCGGCGGCGACCGCCGTGAAGCTCACCCCGACCGGGTTGACGACGGCCGGCGGACCGGTCCCGCCGACGGTGCCGTGCCCGAGCTGGCCCTGGGCGTTGTTCCCCCAGGTCCAGAGCCGCCCATCGGTGCCGAGCGCCAGGCTGAAGCCGCTGCTCGCGACGACGACGTCCGCCCACGGGGCGGCCGGCAGGCCGGGAATCGCCGTGGGCGCGGTCGCCGGGTTCGGAACGCCCGCGCCGAGCTGCCCGTCCGCGTTGCTCCCCCAGCCGACCACCGTGCCGTCGCCGTCGATCGCGAGCGCGTAGTCGTCGGCGACCGAGATCTGCGTCGGGGCGAACACGACGCCCGGCAGGGTGAAGCTCACCGTCGTGCCGCCCGCGGTCGGCCCGGAGCCCGGCGTCCCGGCCGCCAGGGCCGAGCTGGCGAGGAGGAGCGACCCGAAGGCGACCGCGGCGGCGGCGCTCGCGAGCAGGGAGGCGCGGCGCCTCGCGCGACGCGACGTTGCGGTGGTCATGCCGATGGGCTCCCCTCTGCGGACGATCCGGGGCGTGCCGCAGCACGACTCCATCCACAAGGAACGAGGCAGGTGCGCGAATCTCCGGCTCACGACTCGGGCCGGCCCCCGCGGCTCATCGCAGGTACCCCTCCGCGCTCGCGTCGACCCGGACGCCGCCGTCCGTGATCGCCCGGATGCCGAGGCCGAACGGGCGTCCGTCGAGCGTCGAGCCGTCCGCCGCCGCGAGCCGCAGCCGACCGCCCGTGGGCCGATCCTCGGCGACGGCACAGGTCCACGGACCGCCTCCGTCGCAGGTCCAGCCCGCCGGGACCGCGACCAGCCGCACGCCCTCCGGCAGGACGAGGCCGACCGACTCGAAGCGCCACCAGTCCTCCCCCGGGACGTCGAAGGCGAGATCGATCGACCCCGGCGCGACGGACGCGGTGAAGTCCGCCTCCGGCGCGAGGACGACCGGGACCTGCCCGCCGGCCGCGAACCCGGGCTGCTCGTGCGCGGGGACGAGCAGCGCCGCCGCGCCGACGACCGCGGCGGCCGCGAGCGCCACGGCACCGGCGACCAGCACCCGGCGGCTCGCGAGCCGCGCGGCGACTCGGCCCGCCCCGACGGCGGGCGCGGCGGACCGGCCCGATGGCCCGATGGCCGACGGCGTGCCCGCGGCCGGCGGTGCGGGGCCGACTGGCGCGCCCGCGGCCGGCGCTCCCGCAGCCGACGTCCCCGAAGCCGGCGCGCTCGCGATCGGCGCGCTCGACGGCTCGGAATCCGGGCGCGACGACGGCGCGTCGCCGCCGGTGGATGCCGATGCGGCCGAAGGGGTCCCGACCGCCTGGGCCAGCACGGCCGCCGGCAGCAGACCGAGCCCGCCGACGAGCCCGGCGAACCGCCGCCAGTTCCGGCGACAGGCCTCGCATTCGAGCACGTGCCGCATGCCGCGGTCGTCCGCCCGGTGATCGCCGGGGTCGAGCTGGACCGCGAGCGGGATCGACGGGGCGTTCGCCCGGCACTCGGCGTCGCCCTCGTCGAGCAGCTGCACGAGCACGGCCCGGCGCAGGCCCTGCTTCGCGCGATAGAGCTCGCGGGAGACCGCGGCCGGGCTGCGACCCAGCTCCGCCGCCACGTCGCCGGGCTTGCGGCCGTGGATGACGATCTCGGTCAGGACTGCCTGATGGTCCTGGTCGAGCGTCGCGAGCGCCAACCGGATGATCCGGAACTCCTGGTACAGGTCGATCCGGCGCACGTTCGAGTCCTCGCGGGCGAGCGCCAGCTCCTCCGCGGGCGAGGCGTCGATCGCGGCCTCGAGCGAGAGCACGCGCGATCGGGGCGAGCGCGAGGCATCGATCGCCGAGTTGGTCATCGCGCGGACGACATAGGCTGCGACGCCCCCGTCGGGACCCTCACCGGCGCGCCAGAGCTCGAGCAGCCGGACGATCGCCGCCGAGAGCAGGTCCTCCGGATCCAGGCGCGTGCCGCTCGCGATCGACCGGGCGCGGGCGAGGAGGTACGGGGCGTACCGGGAGATGACGGTCCCGGCCGCCGCCGCGCTGCCGGCCCGCGCAGCGGCGATCAGCGCATGGTCCGAGTCGGCCTCCTCGGCGGCCCCCGCCCCGATCATGCTCATCGCGCCGAGCACCACCTGCAGCTCGAGCGGGGTGGGCGCGTCATGCGATCCGGTGGGCACCGCACCTCACGCCCTCCCCCGGCGCGACCCGCCGGCCCCGGGGGCGGGCGGCGGCGGATCCATGGGCACTCCGGTCCCCTCCCGAGTCGCGGCCGATCGATCATCGACGGCGCCGACGCCGGCGCACGCACGTCACCAGTCAGGACGAGATCGACCCGGAGATCTCCTCCGGCGCCTTCCCCCGCCCGAGGACCGACGGCCCTCATCGCTCGGCGATGATCGTCGCGAGCACCCGCTCGGCGGTCTCGATGTCCGAGTACGGGACCTCGACGTGGTCCGCGACGATCTGCATCGGCTCGTGCCCCTTGCCGAGCAGCATGACGACGTCCCCCGGCGCGGCGAGCCGGATCGCGTGCTCGACGGCGCCGCCCCGGTCACGGATCACGGTCGGGGCGTCCGGGCGCGCCATCGCCGCGAGCAGCTGGGCGACGATCTCGTCGCCGTCCTCGTCGTGCACGTCGTCGTCGGTGACGATCACGACGTCCGACAGCGCCTCGACCGCCCGCGCCATCTCCGGCCGCTTGCCCGCGTCCCGCGAGCCGGTCGCGCCGAACACGGAGATCACCCGGTCGTAGCCGACCTCGCCGATCGCCGTGAGCGCCTGACGCATCGCGTCCGGCGTGTGGCCCGCGTCCACGACGACCAGCGGCAGCGCCGGGTCCGGCTGGATCCGCCACATGCGGCCGTTCGGCGGCAGCAGCAGCGGCACGATCGCGGCGATCTCGGCCAGCGGGACGCCCTCGCGCCGCAGCTCCGCGACGACGGCGAGCAGGTTGTCGACGTTGAACCGGCCGATCAGCCCGGTGGCGACCTCGACCGCGCCCTCGGGGGTCACCAGCTCGAATCGCGTGGCGTCCCGCTCGTACCGCAGACGCTCGGCCCGGATCGTCGCACCCGGCGCGCCGGCCGAGGTCAGCCCGACCCGCTCCCGTCCCGCGGGCAGCCCCTCCCAGGTCGCGCGTACGAACGGGTCGTCGAGGTTCCCGATCGCGACCGCCTCGGGCTCGCCGCGGAGCCGGTAGATCTTGGCCTTCTGGGCGGCGTAGTGCTCCATCGAGCCGTGGTAGTCGAGGTGGTCGCGGGTGAGGTTCGAGAAGTGCACCGCGTCGAACGCCACGCCGTCGACCCGGCGCTCCTCCAGTGCGTGCGAGGACACCTCGATCGCGACGTGCGTCGCGCTGCGGTCGCGGAAGTCCGCGAGCAGCTCGTGCAGCCGCGTGACCGGCGGCGTGGTGTACCCGTTCAGCGTCAGCGGGTCGCCGTGCATCGCGGCCCCGAGCGTGCCGACCGTCGCGGCCCGCCGGCCGAGCGCGGCCCAGGCCTGGGCGAGCAGCTGCACCGTCGAGGTCTTCCCGTTGGTCCCGGTCGCGCCGAAGACGGTGAGCGCCTCCGACGGCCGGCCGTACCAGTGGGATGCGAGCTCGCCGACCGCGTCGACGAGCGGCGAGAACGCGCGCACCCTGGCGTCGTCCGGCACCCCGGCGAGCCCCGCGTCCACCCAGGCCTCGACGGCGCCGCGCGCGAGGGCGTCGGCGACCCACTCGCCGCGAGCGGGCACGACGCCGTCGAGCGCGACGAACACGTCGCCGGGCTCGACGAGCCGGCTGTCCTGTCGCAGCCTGCCTCGGCTCACGCGAACTCGAGGACCAGCTCGACCTCCACCGGCGCATCGAGCGGGAGCACCGCGACCCCGACGGAGGAGCGCGCGTGCCGGCCGGCCTCGCCGAAGACCTCGAGCAGGACGCCCGACGCGCCGTTCGCGACGGTCGCCTGCGCGGTGAAGTCCGGGGCGGAGGCGATGAAGACGACGACCTTGACCACCCGCGTGACGCGGTCGAGCGAGCCGATCGCGGCGCCCGCCGCCGCGAGCGCGTTGAGGACCGCGGTGCGCGCGCAGCCGGCCGCGTCCTCGGGCGCGACCTCCGCGCCGACCTTGCCGGTCGCCAGCAGCGCGCCGTCGACGACCGGGAGCTGGCCCGAGGTGTAGACCAGGCTGCCGGTCACGAGCGCCGGGACGTAGGCGCCCGCCGGCGCGGCGACGGGCGGGAGCTCGAGCCCGAGCTCGGCGATACGGTCGGCGATGGCACCCATGTGAGTCCTTACTGGTTCGGCGACGCGGACGCCGCGGGTCGCTTGAGGAACGCGATCAGGCCGCCCTGCGGGCCCTGCTGGACCGTCACGAGCTCCCAGCCGTCGGCGCCCCAGTTGTCGAGGATCCTGGCCTCCTGGTGGAGCAGGAGCGGCGTGACCGTGTACTCCCAGGCAGTCATCTCGCGGCGTCCGTTCAGCTAGGCGCGTCAGCGCATCCCGTACCCTGGATTCTATGGCCGCTCAGGACGCTCCGCGCCGGAACTGGGTCGCCGGGGTACTCGGGCTGGTCGGATTCAGCGCGGCCGCCGGCGTCCTGCTCACGATCACCGTCGCGCCCGCCGTCGCGCTGACCGGCGTCGCGGCCTCCAGCGCGATCGGCGTCTTCGATTCGATCCCCGACTACTTCGAGCTCGACGCCCTCCCCGAGCGCAACGTCATCATGGCGCACGGCGACAACGGCGAGTGGGTCCAGGTCGCCACGATCTTCGACCAGAACCGCGAGCAGGTCGCCTACGACCAGATCTCCACCAATGTCGTCGACGCGCTCATCGCGGCGGAGGACCGCCGGTTCTACGAGCACGGCGGCGTCGACCTGCCCGGCGTGATCCGCGCCATGATCGGCAACGTCACCTCCGGCGGCATCGAGTCCGGCGCCTCGACGCTGACCATGCAGCTCGTGAAGCAGACCTTCGTGCAGCAGGCCTACGAGATGCCGACCGACGAGGAGCGAACCGCCGCCTACAACGAGGCGACCGCGACCACCTTCGATCGCAAGCTCAAGGAGATGAAGATCGCGATCGCCCTCGAGAAGCGGTACACGAAGAAGGAGATCCTCACCGCCTACCTGAACATCGCGTACTTCGGCGCCCAGACCTACGGCATCGAGGCGGCCGCGCAGCGCTACTTCGGCGTGCACGCCTCGCAGCTCGACCTCGCGCAGGCGGCCTCGCTGATCGCGATCGTGCAGTACCCCGAGCTGCGCAATCTCTACGTCGACGCGGACGACCCCGAGGGCACGGCCGAGCGGCTCGAGGCGAACCAGGCGCGCCGCGACTACGTGCTGAGCGCGATGCTCCAGGAGGGCTACATCACCCAGGCCCAGTACGACGAGGCGATGGCCGTCGAGGTCACCCCGGAGTTCGTCGCGAACGGCGTCGTGCCGCAGCAGGGCTGCCGGACGGCGCAGGCCGAGGTGCGCTGGTTCTGCGACTACGTGGTCAAGTCGGTCAAGGACTTCGAGTTCCTCGGCAACACCGTCGCCGAGCGCCAGGAGAACTGGCGCCGCGGCGGCTACACGCTCTACACCACGATGGACTACCCGTCGCAGGTCACCGCCCAGAACATCGTGTGGTCCTGGGCGCCGAACTGGATCACCGACTTCGACTTCGGCGCCTCGGCGGTCACCGTCGAGCCGGACACCGGGCGCGTCCGCCTGATGGTGCAGAACAAGGTCTTCGACGACGCCTACCAGCCGGACGACGCCCTCACGTCCACCGCCGTCAACTTCAACACGAACAAGGACTACGGCACCTCCACCGGGTTCCCGGCCGGCTCGACCTACAAGCTCTTCACGCTGACGCAGTGGCTCGTCACCGGCCACGGCGTCAACGAGGTGATCAACGGCGGCGAGGGGATGATCCCCGCGAGCGCGTGGCACGACCGCTGCAACGGCGCCGGCGTCGACACCAAGGTCGTCAACGACGCGCACGAGTCGGGGAACTACACGGTCCGCTCCGGCACCTGGGGCTCCATCAACGGCGTCTTCCTGCGGATGGCGACGAAGCTCGACCTCTGCGACATCAACGAGCTGGCCGGCAAGATGATGGCCAGCCAGCGGGCCGACGGGACCCCGCTGCAGACGAACCCGACGAGCGTCATCGGGACGAACGAGATCGCGCCGCTGTCGCTGGCCACGGCCTACGCGACGATCGCCGGCGGCGGCCGCACCTGCGTGCCGATCATCATCGACGCCTGGGCGGGCACCGACGGCGTGATGCAGCCGGGCCAGAGCCCGAAGTGCTCCCAGACCGTCGACCCGGACATCGCGGCGACGGTCGCGGACGTGCTCGTCGGGAACACCGCGAACGGCACCGGCCAGCTCTCCGACCCGGGCGACGGCGTCCCGATGCTCTCGAAGACGGGCACCAGCGGCGAGTCGGAGCAGACCTGGGTCGCCTCCTCGACGACGACGAACGCGACGATCGTCTGGACCGGCAACATCACCGGCCACTTCAGCATGTACGGCTTCTGGGTCGACGGCATCCCCTCGGCCATCCGGCTCGTCCGGCACGACATCACGCGCGAGCTGATGGGCTTCCTCAACGCGCGCTTCGGCGGCGGGGCGTTCCCCGCCCCGAGCGGCAAGTACGAGACCGGCGGCAAGGTCGTCGTCCCGAACGTGTCGAACCTCGGCCTGACCTTCGAGCAGGCGAAGAAGGTGCTCGAGGACGTCGGCTTCGTGGTCGAGGACGGCGGCGACGCGAACTCCGACCAGCCGAAGGGCACGATCGCCGCCCAGAACCCGGCGGCCGGCGAGGGCGTCGGCGCGGGCTCGACGATCACGCTCTCCAAGAGCCTGCAGAACATGACCGTCCTCCCCGACGTCACTGGCAGCCCTGTCAGCGCGGCGAACAACACGCTCGTCACCGCGGACTTCCCGCTGGTCTCCGTCGTCGGCGTCTGCCCCTCGGGGTACCAGCCCGCGCCGGGCGCGCCGGCGTCCTACACGCCGACCGACCCGACGGTGAGCGGCCTGCCGGTGAACGCCATGACACCGGCCGGGGCGAGCCTCCAGGTGACGCACACCACCAAGGTCACCCTGACCGTCACGCTGAGCAGCTCGAACCCGAGCCAGTGCGTCCCGACGCCGCCGCCCACGTGATCGGAAGGCGGAGCGTCGGCGCGGTCGGCACCGCGCTCGGCGTGGTCGCGGCGGCCGGCGCCGCGGCGCTGGCCTGGGGCGCGCTCATCGAGCGGAACCGCTTCCAGCTGCGCCAGGAGATCGTCCCGGTGCTCGCCCCGGGCGCCCGGCCGATCACGGTGCTGCACCTGAGCGACCTGCACATGGCCCCGTGGCAGCGGGAGAAGCAGGACTGGCTGGCGCGGATCGCCTCGATCACCGAGCCCGACCTGGTCGTGTCCACGGGCGACCTGCTCGGCCACGAGCGCGGGCTCGAGGGACTGCGCCGCGCGTTCGCGCCGTTCCGCGAGCGGGGCACGCCCGGCGCCTTCGTGCACGGCTCGAACGACTACGTCGCGCCGTCGGCGCGGAACCCGTTCGCCTACTTCCTCGGCCCGAGCCGGGACCGGCGCCCGCCGGAGCGGCTCGACACCGCGGCGCTCGAGCGCTACCTGACCGGAGAGCTCGGCTGGCTCGACCTCGGCAACCGGGCGCGCGCGATCGACCTGCGCGGCTCGCGGCTCGAGCTCATCGGCGTCGACGACCCGCACATCGGACGCGACCGGCTGGACCTGCTCCCGGGGCTCGTCGAGGAGATGCGCGAGCAGCTGGCGGAGCAGGAGCCGCCGCCGGAGCGCGCCGTCACCGTCGCGGTCGCCCACGCACCGTACCGGCGGGTGCTCGACGCGTTCACCACCCAGGGCGCCGACCTGATCCTCGCCGGCCACACGCACGGCGGCCAGGTGCGCGTCCCCGGCCTGCCGGCCCTCGTCACCAACTGCGACATCCCCCGGGAGCAGGCCCAGGGCCTCTCCACCTGGCGGCACGCCCGCCGCTCGGCCTGGCTGGAGGTGTCGGCCGGGGTCGGCACCTCGATCTACGCGCCGGTGCGCTTCGCCTGCCCGCCGGAGGCGGTGGTCGTCACCCTGGTCGGCGGCCGCTGACCGGTCGGCAGGGCACGAGCCGGCCTCCACGATCCGGTAGACTCGCTGAGTCCTTCGGGGTGTGGCGCAGCTTGGTAGCGCGCTTCGTTCGGGACGAAGAGGCCGCAGGTTCAAATCCTGTCACCCCGACGTTATGAGAAAGAGCCCGTCCTTCGGACGGGCTCTTTCTCATAACCCTGGTGATCCAGGCGGGCGTCTTCGGGGGACACGCTGCGCTATCGTGATGCTGTGACCACGACGCCCTCACGGAGGGGCGTGGAGCGTGACTCCCGGATGGCGCCCCTCATCATCTCCGTCTTTGCGCTGTACGCCCGGCCCGAGGGCAACTGGTTGTCCATCGCCACCGTCGTCGCGCTGATGGGAGACCTCGGCGCCGACCACCAAGCCGTGCGCTCCTCGATCTCCCGGCTGAAGCGTCGGGGGGTGCTCGTCAGCGAGAAGCGAGGGGGCGCTGCCGGTTACGCGCTCGCCCCCGCGACGCAGGACGTGCTCGCCGAGGGCGATGTGCGCATCTTCGAGCGGAATCGGGCGACGCTGGAGGACGGCTGGCTGCTCGCGGCATTCTCCGTCCCGGAGTCGCAGCGCGACAAACGGCATGAGATCCGCACGAGCCTGACGAGGCTCGGCTTCGGCACGCTCAACCCCGGTGTATGGATCGCGCCGGCCACGATCGCCGCGGAGGCCAAGCACACTCTGGAACGCCGTGGCCTGGACTCCTATATCGACCTCTTCGCCGGCCGCTACGTCACGGCACGCGAGCTGAGCGAGGAGGTCCGCTCCTGGTGGAACCTGGATGAGCTCGCAGCCCTCTACACCAGTTTCCTCGCCAGCTACCAGCCGGCGCTGGCCGAAGCGCGACGATCGGGTCTCGCGCCGCAGCGCGCGTTCCAGCTCTATCTGCCCATGCTCACCGAGTGGCGACGTCTCCCCTACCGTGACCCCGGGCTGCCGCTGTCGTTGCTGCCTCCCGCCTGGAAGGGGGAGTCGGCGGCGACCCTCTTCGACGAGCTCGACAGTCAGCTGCGCCCGCTCGCCCGAGAGCACGCGCTCGCTCTGATCCACCGTGAACGCTAGGGCGCAGTCGAGCCGAGACGGCCACGATGGTGCCGCCGCTACCCCGCCGGAAGCAGCCGGATCAGCCCGACGGTGCTCGCGTCCACCGCCGCACGCGTGTATCGAAGCGGTAGCGGATCGCCGTCGATCCAGCGGGTCACCAGATCCCGGTAGTGCCTGCTCCGCGGATCGCCGGACTGTCCCGGGGAGTTCATGGCGAGGGAACCGTCCCATCCGCCGACGTCGACGACCACGCGGAAGGTCGCGCCGACCATCTTCCGGTAGGCAGCGTCGGACATGCTCAGCCGAAGGGTGTTCGGACTGCCACCGGTCGGCCGATCGCCGGTGGTCAGGAGCTCGTCCTCGAGGCCCGGCAGGAGCCGCCGCAGCGGGTGATCGGCTCGGGCGCGATGCAGGTCCCCCCAGACCGCCGTCGCATCGCGCAGCCCGAACCGTGTCAGGAGGTCCTGTCTCGTGCGCTCCAGGGAGTCCGTCACGATCGCGGCGAGATGATCCGCGCCGGTCTCGAGAAGGGCCGCGAGTAGCTCGTCGTCACGCTTCGGCGGGGGGACGGTGGCGAGGTAGGCCTCGAAGTCCCCGCGCGACGCAGGCGGGAGCAATGCGGCGATCGCGTGACGGCGTAGCGCCGGGGTGAGATGCTCGCGCACCCAGAGCTCGTAGACGAGCGCCTGATGCGAGTCGGCCTCCAACCGTCCGTCCCAGCCCCGCAGCTCGGTCAGCAGCGGGTGCGCGTCGGCGATGGCGGCCGCCGCCGCGATGACGCGCGGCGCCAGGACGTCCACGACATCGTCCTGCAGGGCGAACATCTCCGCGACGGTCACGGCGGATCGCTGCGCGAGCACCGCGTCGATGCGGTGCTTGCGGATACCCGAGGGCCACACCCGACCTACTCGCCCCGCGAGCGGATCCTCCGGCGCGAAGGGGTACTGGTTCGCGGTCGAGGTGAAGCCTCGTTCCGGATCGACCTCGCCCGGCAGCTCCTCGGGCGCGCACCAGCCGTCCCATTCGTAGCGCCCGTCGCCGGGGACGGGGAACGTGCCGTCCCAGTTCGGACGATGCGGGACGAGCCCGGCTGCCCGCCAACCGAGGCGGCCGTCCGCATCGGCGTACATGAGGTACTCCCCCGGTCCGCCCCAGCCGTTCAGTCCGTCCAGGAATGCCTGCCAGCTCCGCGCGCGCATGTAGCCGAGGGAGCCGAGGTAGGGCGCCATGCCCGGCTCGAGCCATGCGGCGCGCAGGGCGGTGGCGCGTCGGGAGGCCGGGTCGTGACGGAGCACCGGCCCGTGTCGCGTGAAGCGCAGCGTGACCGGCTGGTCGCCGGTCCGAGTCGGGATCTCCTCCTGCACGAGCCGGAACGCCTCCCAGCCGTCACCGTACCGATAGCGCTCGGGATCCTCGGGGTCGAGCTCGTAGACGTAGAGGTCCTCCTGATCGGCGAAGAAGATCGTGTAGCCGAAGGCGGCATGGCCGTTGTGGCCCACGGAGATCCCCGGCAGATGCGGTTCGCCGCCGCCGATGACGTCGAGCCCCGGGCAGCTCAGATGCACCAGATACCGGAGTCCCGGCAGCGAGGCGGCGTCGCGGTGCGGGTCGCTCGCCAGGATGGGACGCCCGGTGGCCGTCCGAGAGCCGTGCACGGCCCAGTTGTTGCTGCCGTCGGGAGCCTCGGTCGGCAGCCCCTCCTGATGGGGCGCGAAGGCCGGGGGCAGCATCGCGGCGAGGTAGGGCCCGAGGTCCTCGAACGACACAGCAGCCAGGTCGAGTCCCTCCGGCGGGCTCAGCGGATCGGCCGGGATCCGCCGCTGCCGCAGGTCGTCGGCGGCGGCGCCGTACCTCGCGACGGTCATGGCGCGGACGACCTCGTCGATCGCGTTGGTGTAGACCCCGGTGTTGCGGATGCGCACGATGTCGGCGGGATCCCAGACCTCGGGGAGGTAGCCGATGGCGCCGAACTCCGGCGGCAGCAGCTCCGGATCCTCGAGTGCCATTCGGATGTAGGCGTTGATCCCCGCGACGAAGGAGGTGCACACGCGCCTGGTCGAGTCCGCGTAGGCGAGCCACTCGAGCCGGAGATCGCCGCGATACAGCAGCAGCCGGGCAGCGGCATCCCGCTCAAGGAACTCGTCCCCGAAGACCGCGGCCAGCCGCCCGAGCCCCTGGCGGCGCCAGAGGTCGATCTGGAAGAGGCGGTCCCTGGCCGCGTTGAAGCCCTGGGCGAGGAACAGGTCCGGCTCGGACTGCGCGCGCAGGTGCGCGATCCCGTATTCGTCGATTCGGATCTCCGCCGGGGCGGTCAGCCCCTCGACGATGAGCTGCGAGCCGATTCCCATAACGTCCAGTTTACGACCGACTCATCTACGCTATAATCGGCGACACGGAGCCGAAGGAGACGCCGATGTCCGATCCCATCCAGTTCCCGGCCGAGGCCGCCCTGATCGAGCGTGTGCAGGCGGCCGACGGCGAGGGCCGCGAGATCCTCGATGCGGCCACCCGCGAGGTGATCGGTCGGGCACCCGTTCGGTCCTGCGAGGACCTCGACGACGCCGTGGCGCGGGCCAAGGCGGCGCAGCCCGCCTGGGAGGCGCTCGGGCATGAGCAGCGCTGCGAGTATCTCCGGAAGGCGGCCGACGCCATCGATGCGAACGCCGAGGCGCTCGCCCGACTCCTCTCTCGGGAGCAGGGCAAGCCGCTGAACGGCCCCAACGCGCGATTCGAGGTGGGCGGCTGCTCCGCGTGGCTGCGATCCAATGCCGCCACCGCGCTGGAGCCCCAGGTGCTCATCGACGACGAGCACCTGCACGCCGAGCTCGTCTACAAGGCGCTGGGCGTCGTGGGCGCCATCAGTCCGTGGAACTGGCCCATGATGATCTCGGTCTGGCAGATCGGCCCGGCGCTGCGGATGGGCGACACGGTCGTCATCAAGCCGAGCAGCAACACCCCGCTGAGCGTGCTGGCACTGGTGTCCGTCATGAACGAGGTGCTGCCGCCCGATGTGCTGATCGCGGTCCCCGGCCCCGGCGAGCTCGGCGCACGGCTGGCCTCTCACCCCGACGTCGCCAAGGTCATGTTCACCGGCTCCACCGAGGTCGGGCGCCGTATCGTCGAGAGCACCGCCGGCAACCTCGCCAGGGTGACGCTCGAGCTCGGCGGCAACGACGCCGGGATCGTGCTGCCCGGCACCGACGCGAGCGCCATCGCCCAGGACCTCTTCTGGGGCGCCTTCATCAACACCGGGCAGACCTGCGCGGCGATGAAACGGCTCTACGTGCACGACTCGGTCTACGAGGACGTCGTGCAGGCGCTCGCCGAGGTAGCGCGGCAGACGCCGATGGGACCCGGCCTCGACGAGGGCAACGTCCTCGGGCCGTTGCAGAACAAGGCGCAGTTCGACACGGTCGAACGCCTCGTGGAGGATGCGAAGGCGCACGGCGGCCGGGTGGTCACCGGCGGGGCGCCGGCCACGGAGCTGGGCGAGCTCTTCTACCCCGTGACGCTCGTGGCGGATGTGACCGACGGCGTCGCCCTCGTCGACGAGGAGCAGTTCGGGCCGGTGCTGCCGATCATCCGCTACACCGACGTCGAGGACGCCTTCGCCAGGGCCAACGCGGCCGAGGTGGGCCTCGGCGCCTCGGTGTGGTCGAGCGACCCGACGGAGGCCCGCGCCTACGCGACCCGGATGCAGTCCGGCACGGTCTGGATCAACGCGCACGGCGGGCTGCACCCGATGGTGCCCTTCGGTGGCGTGAAAGGCTCCGGCTACGGGCTGGAGTTCGGCGTCGAGGGGCTGAAGTCGGTCGCGGCGCCGCAGGTGGTCAGCGGTCCCGGTCGCAAGCACTGAACGGCACGGGGGAGGGCGGCGGCGCACCGCACCGCCGCCCTCCCCCGTGCCGTGGTCAGACCTGGGGGTAGGTCACCTCGCCGAGGAGGACGCCTCTGGCGCCGAGCAGCGTCAGCGCCCCGCGGGGCTTCCGGCCGCGGAAGTCCCAGCCCCAGCCGCTGATCGCCAGCCGCATATCGCTCAGATCCATGAGGCCGCTGGCCGTCAGCGTCCAATAGCCCTCGCGGAACCACATCAGGATGATGTCCTCGCGGATCTGATAGGCGCGGAACGGCACGATCTCCGCCGCGCCTTGCTCCGGTCCGGTCACGGCGTGCCATCCGAAGGTGCCGGCGTTGACGTAGATGTGCTCGTAGAGATGCGTGTCGCTGTAGCGCCAGAGCGTGCGCTTGCCGTCCATGACGCCGGTGCGCTCGTGCCGGCGCTCGCTCGGGCTGCCGATGCCCGCGTGCTCGAAGTGGACCTCCAGCGATCCGCGCCCCTCCGTCGAGGTCACCTCGCCGAAGATCGTGGTGGCGATCCCCGCGGCCAGGTCCAGCACGCTGATGACGAATTTCGGGGCCCCGGCCCGGTCGTCCCTCGACAGCACGTAGAACAGCTCCGGCGCGAACTCGGTGGCGACATACGGCGCCGAGTAGGGCCCCCAGCCCGGCCGCGGCGGCTCGCCGGAGCGCACCGTCCAGCTCAGCTCGCGCTCGCCGAGCTGATACTCAGCGACCCGGCCGTTCTCGTAGTGCAGGGCGATCGTCCTGCCGGCGAGCGCGCTCGTGGCGTCGGGCGAGTTCTGGTCCATCCCCGCCTCGAACTCGGACAGGTTCGGCCAGGTGTCCGGAGTCCGGAAGTCGACGATCTCGTGCATGCTTGCTCCTTCGTTGAAATGCGCCCGGACGGCGCGGGCGGCTAGCCGATGCACCGCGCCGGGGATCCCGGTGGATACCGGGATCCCCGGCGCGGTGCCGAGGGATGATCCGATGTCGTTACGACTCGATCGTGACGCCGTTGAACCGGTAGGACGAGCGGTTGTACAGATCCTGCTGCAGCCCCTTGACCTTCTCGGAGTGCACCGTGATCGCCTGCGGGTAGACCGGGATCACGTCACCGCCGCGCTCGTACTCGATGCGCTGCAGCTCGGTGATGTACTCGCACTGCTCGTCGGGGTCCGCAGTCGCATACAGCTTCGCGGCGATCTCGGCGTACTCCGGGTCGGCCCAGTGGCTGGTGTTGTTGCCGCCGCCGGCCAGGTAGTACCTGGTCGGGATCGCGAAGTAGATGTTCTGCGCGACGCTGGCAACCGCCGGCCACTCCGTCCACTTGTTCAGGAAGGTGGCCGTGTCGAGCTGGTTCGGGATCACCGTGACACCGGCGTCGGCCGCGTTCTGTGCGAAGACCTGGATCATCTCCATCATGCCGGAGAAGCCGTTGTCGGTGGAGATCTCGACCGTCAGATCGGAGACGCCCGCATCCGCCAGCAGCTGCTTCGCCTTGGCGATGTCCTGCTTGCGCTGAGGCACATCGGGGGGCGGGCAGGAGGTGTTGTTCCCGTTGATGTCGTTGGCGATCGAGGCGAAGCCGCCGAAGGCGACGTCGACCATCTGCTGCCGATCGACGATCAGTCGCATCGCCTCGCGGACCCGGACGTCGTCGAACGGCGGGAGGTCCACCCGGAAGGAGAGGAACACCTTCTGCGCGTTCTCGCTGACCAGGACATCGAGGCCCGGCGTGGCCTCCAGCGCCTTGACCTCGGTGAAGGGGACCGCGCCCACCACGTCGACCTGCCCGCCGCGCAGCGCGTTGACCAGCGCCGCCTGATCGTTGAATGCCACCATCGTGAGGTGCTCGAAGCCCGGCTTCTGGTCCCAGTAGTCGTCGAAGCGGGTGAGCTCGTAGCGCTGCCCGGTGCTGTCGGCCGACTCCAGCTTGAAGGGGCCGGTCCCGATCGGGTTGTCGGCCGAGGCGCCCTTGCCCGCCATCGGCAGGCGGAACGAGGCGAGCGTCGCCGCGAAGGGCCCGTACGGCTTGTTGAGGTGGATCTCGAAGGTCAGGTCGTCGATCTTCTTGAGGCCGGCGGGGTCCACGAAGGCGAGCTCGGCGGCGGCGCTGTAGGCGTTGGCCGGGTCGAGGATGTAGTCCAGACTCCACAGCGCGTCGTCCGAGGTGAAGGGCGTGCCGTCGTGCTTCTTCACATTCGGACGCAGATGCACCGTCCAGACGTCGAGGGTGTCGTTCGGCTCCAGGGACTCCGCGAGCGCCATCTCGACGGCGCCGTCGGTGCCGAGCCGGGTCAGGCCCTCGTACAGCTGGTTCTGGATCGCGACCGACATGGTCGACAGGTCGCTCAGATACGGCTGGGCGGTGTCGTTGGCCCCGCCGATGGCGCCGTAGACCAGGGTGCTGACGGTGGCCGGGTCGTCGCTCGGCTGCTGTCCCGGGTCCGTCGGCGCGGAGCAGGCCGCCATGGTCGCCGCAAGGGAGACCCCGGCGGCGGCCGCGATGAAACGGGTCGTCAGCCGACGGCGACCGCCGACGGCTCCGACAGAGTGTGCGATGCGTTGCATGTCAATCCCCGTTCTCGGTAGTGGAGAGGTGCTCGGTGGTGGAGAAGATCTTGCTGGCGATCCGCCAGGCGCCGTCGGCCTGGATCAGACCGAGATGGTTCCGGAAGTCCGCGCCGAGATAGGCGTGCTCGTCGAGGATCGCGGTCGCGACGCCGCCGGCGACCCGCACACTGTGGATCTCGGCGACGTAGCGCCCGTCCTGGGCCGGCGAGCCGGCCACGACCTGCTCGGCGAACGCGGTGCCGGACATGGTCACGAACTGCTCGCCGAGGTATCCCCACATGACCGCATCTGAGCGGAAGGCGTCCTTCACGAGTCCGGGATCGCCCGAGCGCACGCCGTCGACGTAGCGCTGCACGGCGGCGACGACCTCGTCATGCATGCCTTCCTCCTTCTTCCGCCTTCTGCGCCGCGCGCACCGCCGGGAGGGCGATCACCGGTTCCTCATCGAATCGCCGCGGGGTACGAGTCACACGTCCCTGCGACGGCCGGCGCATTCAGCATATATCCTTTTTGTGTCTATCGATACAACAACACTAGATCGATGTCGACTTCGGCACGTCGAGCGTGTCGGTCATCAAGGCCTGCGTGTAGGGGTGGGTGGGCGCGGACAGCACCTCCTCGGTGCCCCCTGACTCGACGATCCGACCCCCGTTCAGCACGATCACCCGGTCGGCGATGCTGCGCACGACCGCGAGGTTGTGCGTCACGAAGATCATCGACAGCCCGTCGTCCAGCAGCGATCGCAGCAGCTCGACCACCGAGGCCTGCACCGAGACGTCGAGCGCCGAGGTGACCTCGTCGCACAGCAGCAGCTTCGGCTCGCAGGCGAGCGCCCTGGCGATCGCGACGCGCTGCAGCTGCCCGCCGGAGAGCTCCCCCGGATACCTTGCCAGGAGCGCGGCGGGGATCTCGACCCGGTCGAGCACCTCGCGTGCGCGCCGCCTGGAGGCCTCGGCGTCCATCCCGAGGAGGTCGCGGGTCGGCGCGGTGAGGTTCTGCTCGATGCTGCGCCGCGGGTTCAGCGAACCGTAGGGGTTCTGGAAGACGTACTGCAGCTGCCGGCGGGTCGAAGCGGACCGTCGTTCCGCCCTCGCCGGCATCGCGGCTCCGTCGAAGCGGTAGTCCCCCTCCTGCTCGCCGTGCAGGCCGATCAGGCAGCGCGACATCGTCGTCTTCCCGCTGCCGGACTCCCCGACGACGGCGAGGCACTCGCCGCGGGCGAGCCCGAAGGACACGTCGGACAGCACCTGCCGGCCGGCGTAGTAGGCGCTCAGCCCCGAGACTCGGAGGAAGTCGCCATCACCCGCCGCCGCCGCGCGGAGGTCGGGGACCCGGTCGGTGACCGAGGGCTTCGCCGCCAGCTCCTCATGACGGATGCACCGCACGAGTCTCCCGCCCGAGGTCGCAGCCAGGGGCGGATCAGCGGTGCGGCAGGCGTCGATCGCGAAGCCGCAGCGGGGCGCGTAGCTGCAGCCCGGCGTCGCGTCGCCGACCGCCGGCGCCCGCCCGCGGATCGGGATGAGCCGGTGGCGCTCGCCCACCGAGGGCACCGCGGCCAGCAGGGCCCGGGTGTAGGGGTGGTTGGGCCGGGTGATGACATCCCGCGTCGGGCCCGCCTCGACGACCTGGCCGGCGTACATGACGATGACCGTGTCCGCGACGTCGGCGACGACCGCGAGGTCGTGCGAGACGTAGACCGCGGCCATGCTCCGCTCGCGGCACAGCCGGCGCACGAGCTCGAGCACGCGGGCCTGCGTCGAGACGTCGAGCCCGGTCGTCGGCTCGTCGAAGACGACCAGCCGAGGATCCGCCGCGATCGCCATCGCGATCGCGATCCGCTGCTGCTGGCCGCCGGACAGCTCTCGCGGCCGGCGCTTCAGGAAGCCGTCGTCGTCCGGCAGCCCGACCGCGCGGAGCAGCTCGCGGAGCGCCGGCAGCGAGACCTCCCGTCGACGGCCGAGCCCCTCGGTGAGCTGCGTCCGGATGCTGAGGGCGGGGTTCAGCGCCGTGGCCGGGTCCTGCGGGACATAGGCGACCTTCCGCCCTCGAACCGCGCGCAGCTCGCGCTCGGAGAGCGAGAGCAGGTCGACACCGTCGACGACGACGTGGCCGGCGGAGATCCGCGCCCCCTGCTTGGCGTATCCGAGCATGGCCAGCGCGAGCGTGCTCTTGCCGGATCCCGACTCGCCGACGACGCCCATCACGTGGCCGCTGGCGAGACGAAGGGAGACGTCGTCCACGATCAGGGCCCCGGTCGCCTCCACGGCGACCTCCAGGCCGGAGACCTCGACCTCGCTGCCGGTCATCGGACCTTCCCCTCGGTGCGGCCGATCACTCGAGCGGCGCCCTCGGCGATGAGGTTCCCGCCGACCGTGTAGAGCACGATGAAGATGATGGGTGCGACGACGGCGAGGGGCTGGATCGACAGTCCGGACCGGTTCTCGCTGACCATCAGGCCCCAGTCCGGCGTCGGCGCCTGGATGCCGTAGCCGATGAAGCTCAAGGAGGCGAGCAGGCCGACGGCGAGCATGAGCCGGATCCCGAACTCGACCATCAGAGGCGAGGTCACGTTCGGCAGGATCTCGCCGACGAGGATCCTCCGGGGGGCGAGGCCGACGGCTCGCCCCCAGAGCACGAACTCGCTCGCCGTGAAGGGAAGGGTGGCGCCGCGGATGACCCGCGCGCAGCCGGGCATCAGCGCGATCGCGGTGATCAGGATGAGCAGCCAGGGCTGCGGCCCGACGATCGAGACGAAGAGCAGCGCGAAGAGGATGCCGGGGAAGGCCAGCAGGACGTCCATCGTCCGCATCAGCACGGCGTCGACGATCCCGCCGCGGAAGGCTGCGATCATCCCGATGGCCGCGCCGCTGCCGACGCCGAGGATGGCGGCGGCCGGCGCCATCCAGGCGAGGTGGATCCCGCCGGCCATCAGGCGGGAGAGGACGTCCCGGCCCAGATTGTCGGTGCCGAGCGGGTGCGCCGCATCCGGCGGCGCATAGGCCATCGAGACGGATCTGAGCGGGTCGAACGGGGTCAGCAGCGGGCCGAGCAGGGCGAAGGCCGTCGTCGCGAGGACGAGGCCGACGCCCAGCCGGACCTGGCCGGATCGCAGGAACCGGCGGGCCATGCCGGGTGCCCGGGATGCGCGCCCGGCCGTCGGCGAGCCGGAGGGGATGTCCATGTCGGCGCTCACGCCCTGCGATCCCGTCCCCCCGCGAGTGTGTCCGCGAGGAAGTTGAGGATGAAGTAGGAGGCCGCGATGATGAGCACGACCGCCTGGATGACCGGCAGGTCCCGGGACCTGATCGATTCGAGCAGAAGCGAGCCGATCCCCGGGTAGGCGAAGAGGTACTCGACGACGACGATCCCGCCGATCGTGATCGCGGCGACGAGGCTGGCCGCGGGGATGACCGCGCCGAGTGCGTTCGGGAGGGCGTGTCGATAGACGATCCGACGCTCCGAGAGCCCTTTCAGCTTCGCCATCTGGATGTACTCGCTGCTCATCACATCGATGAATGACACCCGGACCAGCCGCGCGAGGTACGCGCCGCCGGCGATCACGAGCGTGAGGACCGGCAGCGCGATCGAGGGCAGGTGCATGAGCGGACTCTGTCCGGTCGGCAGGAGCGCGACGGGCGGGAGGATCGGCCAGACCGTCGTGCCGAGCAGCACGACGAGCACCGAGCCGATCACGAACTCCGGGGTGGCGTTCGCGATCATCGAGGTGCCGAGGAAGAGCCGGTCGAGGAGCTTGCCCCGCCGCCGCGCCGCGCTCACGCCTGCCAGCAGCGCGAGCGGCAGCATGACCAGCATCGCCACGCCGGCGAGCGTCAGCGAGTTGACCAGGCGCACGCCGACCATGTCGAGGACCGGACGACCCGTGACGAGCGACTGGCCCGGGTCGCCCCGCAGCACGCCTCCGAGCCAGTTCAGATACTGCTGATGGACGGGCAGGTCGAGTCCGAGCTGGACGCGCAGCGCGGCGAGCCGCTCCGGCGTCGCGGCGTCGCCGAGGATCACGCGCGCGACGTCGCCCGGCAGGAGCTGCGTGGCGACGAAGATCAGGATCGAGACGACCAGCAGGGTCAGCACGCCCTGCAGGAGCCGCAGCAGCAGGAAGCGGCCGCGGCGACGGCGACGACGTCCGGCGTCGGTCGTCGCCACCTCGGAGGTGCGTGTCGCCGTCCTCATCACCCCCGCAGCTCCGCGCTCTTCTCGATTCCCGAGGCTATCGTCGCTGCGCCGTCGAGGACGACCACCTCGCCCTCGATCCACCGACTGTGCACCACATCGGGCTCCGCGGCGCCGCGCAGCAGCTCGAGCCTCGGCCGGACCGCATCGGTGCGAGCCGCCGGCGGCCGCCGTGAGCCGGCGCGGTAGGGCGGGATCCAGGCGGCGGCATCACCGCGGTAGCCGAGCTCGGCCGCCGCATGCAGGGTCCAGTGCGGGTCCCACAGGTGCGTCCGCCCGATCGCCACGAGATCGGCCCGGCCGGCGAGCAGGATGGAGTTGACATCGTCGGCCGAGGAGATCGCGCCCACGGCGATGACCGGTACGCCGGCGCGGACGGCGACCCGGTTGCGGATCTTGTCGGCGAAGGGCGTCTGGTAGCTGCGCCCGTAGGCCGGTTGCTCCTGCTTGCCGACCTGACCGCTGGACACGTCGATGCCATCGGCGCCATGCGCGATCAGGGCCGTGGCGATCTCCACCGCGTCCTCGTCGGTGTTGCCGCCGGAGATCCAGTCGTGCGCGGAGATCCGTACGAGCAGCGGGCCGTCCCATGCCGCGCGCACCGCGTCGAGGACCTCCAGCGGATAGCGCAGCCGATGCTCCAGCGGACCGCCGTACTCGTCGGTGCGCCGATTGGACACCGGCGAGAGGAAGGAGGAGAGCAGGTAGCCGTGCGCGGCGTGCAGCTCGAGGACGTCGAAGCCGATGTCGGAGGCGCGACGGGCCGCCGCCACGAAGTCGTGCCGGATCCGGGCGAGGTCCTCCCGGCTCGCCTCCCTCGGCACCCGACTGCCGGGCCCGTACGGGAGGGCCGAGGGACTGATCGGCTCCCAGCCGTCGGCGTCGAGGGGATCGTCCATGCCCTCCCACATCCGCTTCGTGGCCGCCTTCCGGCCGGCATGTCCCAGCTGCAGCCCGATCCGCGCGGTCGTCGTGGCGTGCACGAAGTCGACGACCCGCTCCCACGCCTGCGCCTGCTGGTCGGTGTACAGTCCGGCGTCCCCGAGGGAGATCCGGCCCTCCGCGGAGGGCGCGACCATCTCGGTCATGACGAGACCGGCACCGCCGATCGCCTTGGAGCCGAGATGCACGAGATGGAAGTCGCCGACGACCCCATCGACGGCCGAGTACTGGTCCATCGCGGACACGACGATGCGGTTCTTCAGTTCGAGCTCTCCCAGCCGGAAGGGCTGGAAGAGCGCAGGGACCTCCTCCGCCCCGTCGCGATCGGCGAAGCCGGCCTGCACCCGGGCCGCGAACTCGGGGTCGCGCAGCGCGAGCGAGCCGAAGGTGATCCGCCTGGAGCGCGTCAGCAGGTTGAAGGCGAACTGCAGGGGCTCCTGGTCGACGTACTGCTCGATGTGCTCGAACCACTCCAGCGAGGCCTGCGCCGCGCGCTGGAGGGAGAGCACGACCGGACGCCGTTCGGCCTCGTAGGCCGCGAGCGCCGCGGGGATGTCCGGTTGCTCGTGCAGGTTCGCCGCGAGGGCGAGCGCGTCCTCCAGCGCGAGCTTGGTCCCGGAGCCGATCGAGAAGTGCGCCGTGTGCGCGGCGTCGCCGACGAGCACGACGTTGTCATGCGACCAGCGCTCATTGCGGACGGTGGTGAAGGTGATCCACTTCGAGTTGTTGGTCAGCAGTCTCGCGCCGTCGAGCTCCTCCGCGAAGATGTCGGCGAGCCGCGCGACGGATCGTTCGTCGCTCACGCCTGGCCCGAAGACCTCGCTCTCGGTCGCGTCGAAGCCGGCACGGCGCCAGACCTCCTCGTTCATCTCGACCAGGAAGGTGCTCTCGGTCGCGGAGTAGGGATAGGCGTGCACTTGGATGACGCCCCAGGGCGTGCGCTTGATGTGGAAGGTGAAGGCCTCTATCGCGCGGTCGATGCCCAACCAGATGTACCTGGAGGGCCGCCGGTCCAGCGACGGTCGGAAGGTCTCGGCGTAGTGCGGGCGGATCCCGGAGTTGACGCCGTCGGCGGCGACGACGAGCTCGTAGTCCTCGGCGAGCTCGTCGACCTGCGGCGCCTCGACGCGGAATCGCACGTCGACGTCGAGCGCAGCCGCCCGTTCCTGGAGCAGCATGAGCAGTTCCTTGCGGCTGGAGGCCGCGAAGCCCTGGCCGCCGATCGTGAGGACGGAGTGGTCGAAGTGGATGTCGATGTCGCTCCATCGCGCGAAGCGCCGCGTGATCGCCGCGTAGAACACCGGGTCCGCGTTCTCGATGCCCCCGAGCGTCTCGTCGCTGAACACCACGCCCAGACCGAACGTGTCGTCGGGGGCGTTGCGCTCCCAGACCGTGATCTCGTGGCTCGGGTCCAGCCGCTTCGCCAGGATCGCGAAGTACAGCCCGGCCGGGCCGCCGCCGACGACGGCGATGCGCCTACCCATGCCGCTGCTCGATCTGCCGGTACTGCGCCGCCGCTTCGGCCTCGGCGCGCTCGCGCAGCAGGAAGCGCATGAGCTTGCCGCTCGCATTCCGCGGCAGCGAGGCGACGAAGTCGATGCGCCGGGGCAGCTTGTAGGAGGCCAGGACCGTGCGGAGGTGGCCGAGGATCGACTCGCGTGTCGCGTCGTCCGCGGAAGTCCCGTCGTGCAGCACCACGAAGGCGTTGACGATGGCGCCCTTCTCGGGGTCCGGCCGACCGACCACGCAGGACTCCGCCACGGCGGGATGCGCGTCGATCGCCGCCTCGACCTCCGGGCCGGCGACGTTGTATCCCGAGGCGACGATCATGTCGTCCGAGCGGGCGTGGTAATGGAAATACCCGTCCTCGTCCATGTGATAGGTGTCACCGGTGATGTTCCAGCCGTGCTGCACATACGACGACTGGCGCTCGTCGTCGAGATAGCGACAGCCGACGGGGCCCACCACGGCGAGGCGCCCCGGCGTGCCCGGGGGCAGTCGCCTGCCCTCCTCGTCGAGGATCGCGGCGCGGAAGCCGGGGACCGCTCGACCCGTGGATCCGGGACGGATCTCCTCCCCGCTCGCGGAGATGAAGACGTGCAGCATCTCGGTGGCGCCGATCCCGTCCACCAGCCGGAGACCGCTCGCCTGCTCGACCGCCCGCCAGGTCGAGGCAGGCAGATGCTCGCCGGCGGAGACGCCGATCCGAAGCCGGCGCAGCGACTCGGCCCGCCCCTCGCTCAGCATCGCCCGGTATCCGGTGGGCGCGGTGAAGAGCACCGTGACGCCGAACCTCTCCACCGCGTCCGCGAGCGCGGCGGGGCTGGACCGCTCCATGAGGACCACCGAAGCGCCGAAGCGGAGGGGAAAGACCATGAGCCCGCCGAGGCCGAAGGTGAAGGCGATGGGCGGCGATCCCGCCACGACGTCGTCGGGCTCGAAACGCAGCACATGGCGCGCGAAGGTGTCGGCCAGCGCGAGGACATCGCGATGGAAGTGCATAGTGATCTTCGGCTGGCCGGTGGTGCCGGAGGTGGGGCCGAGCAGGGCGACATCGTCGGCCGCCGTGCCTACGGCCTCGAACCCGTCCCGCTTCGCAGCGGAGGCGCCGATCACCTCGTCGTCCGCTCCGCCGAGGACCAGCACGCGCGTCCCCGGCTCAGCGAGCCCCTTCAGCTCCTCCCGGAATCGGTGGTCGACGATCACGATGCGGGGCCGGACGCGATCGGCCACCTTCTGCAGCTCGGCACCGCGCCAGGCGACCATCGTCGTCACCACCACGCCGCCCGCCTTCACGACGGCGAGCCAGCAGGCGATGACCCAGGGGTTGTTGGGGATCCGCAACAGGACCCGGTTGCCGGGCAGCAGTCCGTGGTCTTCGACGAGCAGCCGGGCGAGACGGTCGACCCGCCGCCGCAGCTCGCCGTAGGTCCAGGTCTCGCCGTCGCGCGCCGGGCCGTCGTCAGAGCCGGGCGAGAGCATCCGGATCGCGATGCGATCGGCGCCCAGGCGCTCGATCGTCTCGTCGAGCAGTGCCGCCGCGGCGTTCAGGCGCTCCGGATATCGGAGCTCGGGCAGCGGGAACTCCAGCTTCGGCCAGAGCTCCTTCGGGGGCAGGTTGTCGCGTGCGAAGGTGTCGGCGTGCGCCGATGGCGTCAGTGACATCGGGGGCATCCTTTCGATCGAGGCGAGATCACCGCAGGCGTAGGAGGCCCTCCTGGGCCACCGTCGCGACCAGCTCGCCGCCGCGGCTGAAGAAGCGGCCGATGCTCAGCCCACGGGCCGACTGCACGCCGGCCGACTCCTGGGCGTACAGCAGCCAGTCGTCGACTCTGGCGGCACGGTGGAACCACATCCCGTGATCAAGACTCGCCGTCATGAGCCCCGGCGAGGACCAATGCAGGCCCAGCGCCCGCAGCGAGGGCTCGAGGATCGTGTAGTCGCAGACATAGGCGAGTGCGGCCTGATGCAATCGCGGCTCGTCCGGGAGCGCCTCGAAGGCGCGGATCCACACGGCCTGATGCGGTTGGACGCCCCCTTCGATCCGGATGTAGAGCGGACCGGGGAGGTGCCGGTGGTCGAAGCTGCGGCCGGAGGACCAGTAGGCCGCCGCCGCTCCTTCGACCCCGGCGAGCCGCTCGGCAGCAGAGGGCAGCTCCTCGGGCCCGGGGACTCGCGGCATCTCTGGCGCATAGCCCGGCCCCTCCTCGGGGACCTGGAAGGAGGCGGTGCCGACGAAGACGCACTGCTCCGTCTGGATGCCGCGCACGCTCCGCGTCGAGAAGCCGCGGCCGTCGCGCAGCAGCTCGACCTCGTAGCGCACCGGCACGCCGACCTCGACGGGGCGCAGGAACGAGCCGTGCAGGGAGTGCAGGCTCCGGTCCTCGCCGACCGTGCGCATCGCGGCCGCGGCCGCCTGCGCCACGGTGTCGCCGCCGTAGGCCTTGGGCCACGGGACGTATTGCGGCACCGCCGTGTAGGCGCGATCAAGGAGCAGCGGATCGACCTCGGCGAGCTCGAGAGCGTCCAGGAGCATCTCGGAGGTCGGCCCGGAGCGCAGACGCTCCCCTGTCATGCGGTCTCCTATCCGACGATCCGACGCGATAGAATCAGTATTACAGTCTTGCGACGTTCGTCACAAGATCAACATAAATACTACGGAGGACGCCGTGCCGCGGAGGATCGTCAACCCACCGGAGCTCGCCGAGCCGATCGGCTTCGCCCACGGCGTCGTGGCGGACTCCTTCGTGTACCTCGGCGGCCAGACCGCGCTGGACCAGCACGGCGAGATCGTGCCAGGGGGCATCGTCGAGCAGTTCGCGCGCGCCTTCGGCAACGTCCTGACGACGCTGCGCGCCGCCGGAGGAGCACCCGCCGATCTCGTCGACGTCACCATCTACCTCACCGACGTCGATGACTACCGACGCCACGGTCGCGAGATCGGGCGCATCTGGCGCGAGCTCGCCGGCACCGAGTATCCGGCGATGGCCGGCATCGGCGTCACACGGCTATGGCAGCCGGAGGCCCTGATCGAGATCCAGGCGGTCGCCTGCCTTCAGTCGACGTAGTCGAGCTCGAGCTCGACCACATCCTGATCCGCGAGGTTGACGACGATGTTGTCCGGGGTGCGCGTCGTCAGCCAGATCAGCTCCTCGGAGCGGCTCGCATTACCCTCGATATGCGGCACGAAGGGCGGCACATAGACGAAGTCGCCCTCTTCGAAGTAGATGATCTCGCCGTAGCGCTCGCCGAAGCGGATGTAGCCGCGGCCCTGCAGCACGAAGCCGCCGGTCTCCGCCTCCCCGTGGTGGTGCGGATCGGAGTGCTCGCCGACCGCGGTGTGCACCCGGCCGAACCACAGGCCGACGACGTCGGTGTTCTCGACCGCGACGCCCGAGTAGCGCAGCGCTTTCGAGGTCTGACCGGGGGCCAGCGGCAACGCATCTCCGCGCTGCACGCTGATCCGCTTGAGATCGCTGCCCTGCGGCTGGCTTCCGGCGACCATGATGAACCTCCCGAACAGATACGGCGATATTTTGACGACCGTCTGTTTTCGAGAATAACATTCCCCGCCCGATCCGCGCATCGTGATCGTCGGCAGGCTCCTGGCCTGATCAGGGACCCTCGTCGGTCCGGCGGCGCCCGGATCTCGACACGCCGGCTGCGCCGGCTGCTCGACCCTGACCTGCGGTCGAGCCCGGCCGCGCAAGCCTCGGTCTCCGGCTCAGATGTGGCCGAGGGCGAGCATCGCGTCGGCGACCTTGATGAAGCCGGCGATGTTCGCACCGGCGACGTAGTCGCCGGGCGCGCCGTAGGCGTCGGCGGTCTCCAGGCAGCGGTCGTGGATCGAGCGCATGATGTCGGAGAGGCGCTCCTCGGTGTGCTCGAAGGTCCAGGTGTCGCGCGAGGCGTTCTGCTGCATCTCCAGCGCGCTGGTCGCGACGCCGCCGGCGTTCGCGGCCTTGCCCGGGGCGAAGCGCACCCCGGCCGTGACGAGCGCGCGGGTCGCCTCCGGCGTGGTCGGCATGTTCGCGCCCTCGGCGACGATCCGGCAGCCGTTGCGGATCAGCTGGCCGGCGCCGTCGGCGTCGAGCTCGTTCTGCGTGGCGCAGGGCAGGGCGATCTCGCACGGGACGTCCCAGATGGAGCCGTCCTCGACGTACCGCGCGGAGCCGCGCTCGTCCGCGTAGACGCTGATGCGGGCGCGGCGGGTCTCCTTGATGTCCTTGACGAGGTCGAGGTCGACGCCCTGCTCGTCGACGATGTAGCCGTTCGAGTCGGAGCAGGCGACGACCCGGCCGCCGAGCTGGTGGACCTTCTCGATCGCGTAGATCGCGACGTTCCCGGAGCCGGAGACGACGACCCGCTTGCCGTCGAAGCTCTCACCGGTCTGCTTCAGCATCTCGTCGACGAAGAACACGGCGCCGTAGCCGGTGGCCTCGGTGCGCACCAGCGAGCCGCCCCAGGTCAGCCCCTTGCCGGTGAGCACGCCGGACTCGTAGCGGTTCGTGATGCGCTTGTACTGGCCGAAGAGGTAGCCGATCTCGCGGCCGCCGACGCCGATGTCGCCGGCGGGCACGTCCGTGTACTCGCCGAGATGGCGGTAGAGCTCGGTCATGAAGGACTGGCAGAACCGCATGATCTCGCCGTTCGACTTGCCCTTCGGGTCGAAGTCGCTGCCGCCCTTGCCGCCGCCGATCGGCATGCCGGTCAGCGCGTTCTTGAAGATCTGCTCGAAGCCGAGGAACTTCACGATGCCGAGGTACACCGAGGGGTGGAACCGCAGCCCGCCCTTGTACGGGCCGAGGGCGGAGTTGAACTCGACGCGGAAGCCGCGGTTGAGCTGGACCCGGCCGCTGTCGTCGACCCACGGCACCCGGAAGATGATCTGCCGCTCGGGCTCGCACAGACGGCGCACGACCTCGTCGTCGGCGTACTGGGGGTGCTTGGCGACGACCGGCCCCAGGGTCTCGAACACCTCGCGGACCGCCTGGTGGAACTCGACCTCGCCGGGGTTGCGTCGGACGACCTCGTCGAGGATCGGGATCAGGCTCTCATCCAGCACAGGCACAGCGGCACTCCATTCGGTGGGGATCGGCCCGCTCGGCGCAGGAGGCTCGAGGGCCGTTCCCTCAAATCCTCCCACTTCCGAGCGGGCCCCGTGTTCACGGCCGCTCGGCAGCGTACCCCGCGAGCGCCGCGGCGACGAACGCGGCCCCCTCCGCGCCCCCGTAGTTCGCCGCGAACCTCGGGTCGGCGACGTACATCCCGGCGAGCCCCTCGAGGTAGGCGCGACGCGTCGCCGGGTCGGTCGCCGGAGTGCCCGGGATGGCGCGCAGCCACGCCGCGTGGCGCTCGGCGAGCGCCTGCGCTTCCGGCCCCGTCGGGTCGGCGCCGGACTCGGCGAGCGCGATCCAGTCGGCGAACAGCTCGCGCTGGCGGCGCTGCCACTCGGCCCGCTCCTGCGGCGACTTCGCCTCCCACCAGGCGGCGCTCGTCGCATACGCCGCCGCGCCCCAGCGCTCCTCGACCTCCTCCCGGTAGGCCGTGTGGTCGAATCCGTCGAACATGCTCTCCATCGTGATCTCCTCTCCTGCCTCGATGGCGATGAGCGTCCGCTCGATCGCCCGCAGCTGCCGGCCGATCCGCTCCTGCTCGCGGTGGAGCAGGCCGACGTGCGTCCGCAGGGCCGACGGCGCGTCGGTCCGGCGGGCGAGCACCTCGGCGATCGCCGGCAGTCCGAGCCCGAGCTCGCGCAGCAGCAGGATCCGCTGCAGTCGGGTCATGGCGTCCCGGTCGTAGTACCGATAGCCGTTCGCTCCGACGCGGCTGGGCGGGAGCAGCCCGATCTCGTCGTAGTGGCGCAGCGTGCGGCTCGTCGTGCCGACGGCGCGCGCCACCTCCTGGATCGACCGCTCCACGCCCGCCTCGCTTCCTCCGCCGCCGGGATCGACGGTACGGGTTGACGCTACGTCAAGGTCAAGCGGGCGTCAGCCGAGCAGCCGGAGCAGCTGTCCTCGTTGATCTCCTCCGGCCGTAGCGAGTGCGCCGCGGCACGGGCTTGCCACCCCCCGAGGCCCGTGCTAGACCCCTGCTGTGAGCGAAGCGAAGCACGCCGCCGAGCCGGAGCAGTCGACCGAGCCGTCGGAGACCGTGCGCGAGCGCCGGAACCGGGAATGGACGGACATCCTGCAGGAGCTCCGCGTCATCCAGGCCGGCAGCCAGATCATCACCGGCTTCCTCCTCGCCGCCGCCTTCCAGCCGAGGTTCGAGGATCTGCCCCCGGTCGCGCACGGGATCTACCTCTCGCTGGTCGCGGTCGCCGTCGCGACCACCATCGTCGGCCTCACGCCCGTCCTGCTGCACCGCCGGCTCTTCCGCATGAAGGCGAAGGAGTCGCTCGTGGCCCTGGGCGGCCGGTTCGCCACGGCGGCGCTCATCGGCGTCGGCGTCACGCTCGCGGGGATCATGCTGCTCGTCGTCGAGCTGGTCAGCGGACTGCTCGCCGGGGTGCTCGCCGCGATCGCCGCGGTCCTCGTCATCGCGGCGCTCTGGGTGCTGCTGCCGGCGCGGGTGCAGCGGCGGCTGCGCCGCGCCGGCCGCGACGGCGAGTAGCCGGGTACCACCCCCGCGAGCCGGGCGTCAACCCCCTGCGCCGGCGCCACCGGCATCGGTAGCGTGACGGGCGCCGTCGGCCGGGACCGGGGGCGGAAAGGGATGTCATGACCCTCGCTGCGATCATCATCTTCATCATCGCGATCGGGCTCGCGATCACCGGCGGACTCTGGGCCGCCGCGAACTGGCTCATCTGGGTCGCGATCGTCCTCGGCGTCATCGCGATCATCATGTTCCTGCTCCGGCTCATCACCGGGCGCCGCACCACCACCTGAGCCGCGGACCCGCTCCGCGAGCCGGGCGAGGGAGGGGAGCCCCCGGGACCGGGGATGTCAAGCCCCTGCCCGGCCGGGCCGCCGGCCGTCAGGCTCGTATGGACGCACATCGAGCACCGAGGAGACGAACCATGGACGACCGCATGCCCACCCCGACCGAACCGGAGCTCGAGCCCGGCGGCGGAGGGCCGAGCCTCGACGCGGACCGGCAGCACCACCGCCAGGATCAGCCGGTCGAGGGTCCCGACCACGACGAGACCGAGGTCGACGACATGGAGACCGACTGGGTCCTCGCGGACGACGACGAGGACGACGAGCAGGTCGTCGAGGAGGACGACGTCCTCGACGCCCTCGACCCGGGCGGCCTCTGAGGGCCCTCAGCGCACCTCGTCGTCCGCGACGTCCACCACCGGCCGATCCGGAGCGTCCTTGCCCGGGCCGAGCCCGAACTGGACCTGCGCGGACGGGAGGGGATGGTGCAGGTCCCACGCCGGGGACTCGGACCGGATCCGCGGGATCGAGGTGAAGTTGTGCCGCGGCGGCGGGCAGCTCGTCGCCCACTCCAGCGAGCGGCCGGTGCCCCACGGGTCGTCGACCGTGACCCTGGGCGCGCGGCGCCAGGTGATCCACACGTTGTAGAAGAACGGCAGCATCGAGATCGCGAGGATCGCGGCGCCCGCGGTCGACAGCGCGTTCATCCAGCCCAGCCCGTCCGTCTCCAGGTACGAGCGGTAGCGCCGAGGCATGCCCATCACCCCGGCCCAGTGCTGGATCAGGAAGGTCATGTGGAAGCCGATGAACAGCAGCCAGAAGTGCACCTTGCCCAGCCGGTCGTCGAGCATCCGGCCGGTCAGCTTCGGCCACCAGAAGTAGAAGCCGGCGAACATCGCGAACACCACGGTGCCGAACACCACGTAGTGGAAGTGCGCCACCACGAAGTAGGTGTCCGAGATGTGGAAGTCCAGGGGCGGCGAGGCGAGGATGACCCCAGTCAGTCCCCCGAAGACGAACGTCACGAGGAAGCCGATGACCCAGACCAGGGGAGCTTCGAAGGTCACCGACCCCCTCCACATCGTCGCCACCCAGTTGAAGATCTTCACGCCGGTGGGCACGGCGATGAGCATCGTCATCAGGGCGAAGAACGGCAGCAGGACGGAGCCGGTGACGTACATGTGATGCGCCCACACCGTCGTGGAGAGCGCGGCGATCGCGATCGTGGCGAAGACGAGCGACTTGTAGCCGAAGATCGGCTTCCTGCTGAAGACCGGCAGGATCTCGGAGACGATGCCGAAGAACGGCAGCGCGATGATGTACACCTCGGGATGGCCGAAGAACCAGAACAGGTGCTGGAACAGGATGGGCCCGCCCGCGTCGGCGTTGTAGATCTGGCCGCCGAACACGCGGTCGACGCCGAGCGCGAGCAGCGCCGCGGCGAGGACGGGGAACGCGAGCAGTACCAGCAGCGAGGTGATCAGCGTGTTCCAGACGAAGATCGGCAGCCGCCACATCGTCATCCCCGGCGCTCGCAGCGTGATGATCGTCGTGATGAAGTTCACCGCGCCGAGGATCGTGCCGAAGCCGGAGAGGCCGAGGCCGAACACCCAGAGGTTGCCGCCGAGACCGGGCGCCGAGACGCCGTCGGAGAGCGGGACGTAGGCGGTCCAGCCGAACGAGGCGGCACCCTGCGGCGTCAGGAAGCCGCCGACCGCGATCAGCGAGCCGAACAGGAACAGCCAGTAGGCCAGCGCGTTCAGCCGGGGGAACGCGACGTCCGGCGCCCCGATCTGCAGCGGCATGATCGCGTTCGCGAAGCCGGCGAACAGCGGGGTCGCGAACATCAGCAGCATGATCGTGCCGTGCATCGTGAACAGCTGGTTGTACTGCTCCCCGGTCTGGATGAGGTCCAGGCCGGGCGCCGCGAGCTGCGCGCGGATGAGCAGCGCCATCACGCCGCCGATCAGGAAGAACACGAACGATGTGATGAGGTACAGATGGCCGATGACCTTGTGGTCGGTGGTGGTGATCCAGCGCACCACCGTGCTGCCCTTGCGCAGCCGGCGCTCGGCCGCCCTCGTCGTCGACGTCGTCTGCGCAGCCCGCGTCGTCGTCATGACGCGACGATATGCCCGGAGGGAGCGGGCCGGAACGGGCTTGCCGAGCGGGGGCGGGTCGTGCTAGCCCTCCGCGGCTCCGAGGGTGAACCCGCTCCCGGCGCGATGTCAACCCCGCTGCGCCCGGGACCCGCCGGTCGTAGCCTCGTCTCGGACGACGCGCCGGCGACCCGGCGCAGACCGAGGAGGTGCCCGATGGAGATGACGACCCTGATCCTGATGCTCGCGGTCGGCGGCCTCGCCGCCGCGGTCGGCATCGCGTTCTTCGTCACCCGCATCCCGAAGGCCTGACGATGGCCGCGCGCGACGCCGCTCGGCGGGACCCCCTCGCGATCCGCAACCAGCCGGCCCTGTGGACCGGGCGCCGGCGGCAGTGGCTGATCCCCGCCGGCGTGCTGTGGCTGGTCGCCGTGCTCATGCTCACGGCGACCCTGACGCTCCAGATCCTGATCCCGTGGGCCGGCATCGGGCTCGAGACGCTGCTCTACCTGACGATGCTCGCCTGCGCGATCGGGATGCGGGAGACGCATCCGCGCAACGTCGCGTTCGCCTGGCTGATGGGCGGCATGGCGCTGGTCCCGATCCTCGCGCTCGTGCTCATCACGATCGGCGAGGCGCAGGGGCGCTGACGCCGCCCGCCGGTGTTACGGCCGGGGGACGGCCCGGCGATCAGTGATGCCGCAGCAGGTCGATGAGCTCGGACTTGCGCTTGCCCGAGTAGCCGTGGAGGCCGAGCTGCTTCGCCCGGCCGCGGAGCCGCTCGACGCTCCAGTCCTCGTAGCTGCCCGACTCGCCGCCGCGCCGGCCGACCGTCCTGCGGCCCTCGCGCGCCGCGGCGTTCGACACCCTGGCGGCCTTCTCCTTCGATGCGCCCTCGTCGCGCATCCGCTCGTAGAGCTCCTTGTCCTTGAGGCTGTTCGCCCCGCGTCCGTGCGGCATGGTGCGTCTCTCCCCTTCGGGCGCCCGGTCGGCGCCCCGCTGCGACGCTAGGCCGACGGTCGTCCCCCGAGGAGGGGCTTGATTTCCGGAACTCGGTGTGTTTTCCCAACCGGGCGTGGTTAGGCTCCGACGTGGGCAAGTTCATCTATGGCGCGACCGCCACGTCCGTCGAGCTCGACGATCGCGCGCTGGCGCATCTGCGAGTCGCGGTCATGACGAAGCTGCGGCGCAACGAGGCCTTCATGTTCGACGTGGAGGCCGGCGGCGGCAACGGCCGCCGCACGTTCTGGATCCATCCGTCCGTCCCGATCCAGTTCCAGTTCTTCGGCGGCCGGGCGCCGCGACTGAACCGCGCCTGGGTCGAGGAGATGATCCTGCTGGCGAGCAGCCCCGCCGGGCTCATCATCCCGCCGGAGCCGAAGGCTCCGAAGGAGGACGAGGCGGAGACCTCGAGCACCGCCTGAGCCGGCGGGCGCGGCGTCAGCCGAGCAGTGCGACGGCCCGGGCGATCACCAGCACGAGCACGACGAACGCCGCGAAGGCCTGCAGGGCGACCAGGACCTTGAGCCGCGAGCTGAGCGGCACCGCGTCGGGCGGGCTGAACGCCATGCAGTTCGAGAGCGAGAAGTAGAGGTAGTCGATGAAGTTCGCCGTCCAGCCGGAGCGCTCCGAGGACCGGCGGGCGACCTCGGAGACCGTCGTGGCGTCCTCGTCCTGCGGGAAGCGGATGTCGGCGCGCGGGATGTCCTGCCGTCTCGCGAGGGCGCGCACCACCGGTCCCCCTCGGTCGATCTCCCAGTAGAGCAGGGCGTACACGACGACGTGCAGCACCCAGACCTGCGTCGCCGCGAGCAGCAGCGTGCCGTCCGAGTCCTGGCGCGTCGCGAGCATCGCCATGATGAGCTGCACGAGCGCGACGTGGTTGGCCGCCGCGAGGACGGCGACGAGCGCGATCGACGCCCAGCGCGACCAGCGGGTCTGGCGGCGCAGCCGCAGCGGGTTGAGCAGCACGAGCGGGACCAGCAGCAGCACGCAGACCGCGACGACCGAGATCCGCAGCCACGGGGTGAACTCGCTCGGCAGCAGCGCGTAGATCACCAGGGAGAAGAGCACGGCGGCGACGGCCGGCCAGCGGTGCTCGGCCCGGTCTGCGCGGGCTCGGGGCTCCACCGCGGCGGCCATCGGCGCACCTCAGTCGACCGGCTGCTGCTGCGTCTCGACGAAGCCGATCTCGACGTGGTCGAGGATCGCGCCCTCGGGGACGTGCCGCCCCGTGATGCGCTCGATCTCCTCGCGCACGCGCTCGTCGAGCGGACCGTCGATGCGGCTCAGCACAGCGTGCTTCGCACCGATCGTCAGGCCCGGCCACCACTCCTCGATCGGCGGCAGCCCGTCGCCGTCGGCAGGCATTACGCACCTCCGTTTCGCGATGTGGGCATCAGCCTGCCCCGGGCGCCGGGCGCCGCCCAGGGGCTTGACGCTCAGCCCTCGTCCACGGTAGGCGTCGGCTCCGTCACGGCGCCGACCTGCTCCGCGATCAGCTGGATGCCGCCCGAGGAGTTCGCGGAGTTCGAGAGCTCCTCGAGCCAGAGGCGGTTGAGCTCGACCGGCTCGGGGTCGTCGAAGACGAAGCGGAGCGGGATCGACGGGTGCAGCCAGAGAGTCGATCGGCCATGGGGCTGGTCGTCCGGGTGCTGCCAGGAGAGCGTGAAGCTCTCGTCGCGTCGCAGCTTCGTCGCGATCACGACCTTGAGGTGCGCGAGCGCCCGGTCCTCGATCTCGATCGGCGTGCCCGCGTAGTAGATCGTTCCCATGGGGAGAACCTACCCCCCGAACGGGGGAGTCGGCTCAATCCGGCTCGACCGCGTAGCCGCCGCGCGGCCACCAGTCGCCGGCGAGCAGCCCCTCCGACTCCTGCAGGTAGCAGGCGGCGCAGAGCGACTCGTAGACGACCTCGCCGATCTCGATCGCGACCTGGTCGCCGTCGAAGACGAACCGGCCGTCGACCTTGCGGGCGTTGAACAGGGCCTTCCGGCCGCAGCGGCAGATCGTCTTCAGCTCCTCGAGCGAGTGGGCGATCTCGAGCAGCCGCCGGCTGCCGGGGAAGGCGACGGTCTGGAAGTCGGTGCGGATGCCGTAGGCGATGACCGGCACGTCCTCGATCGTCGCGATCCGCAGCAGATCGTCGACCTGGGCCGTCGTGAGGAACTGGGCCTCGTCGATGAGCAGGCAGGCGACGTCGGCACCCGACTCGGCGCGCACCCGGACCCGCTCCGCCTCGAAGACGGCGTGCGCGTCGTCGTCGTGGGTCAGCGTGAAGTCGACCTTCCGGGTGACCCCGAGGCGGGAGACGATCGAGCGGTCGCCCTTCGTGTCGATGAGCGGCTTCGCGAGCAGCACCCGCTGGCCGCGCTCCTCGTAGTTGTAGGCGGCCTGCAGCAGCGCGGTCGACTTCCCCGAGTTCATCGCGCCGTAGCGGAAGTAGAGCTTGCTCATCGGCCCCAACGCTACGCGAGTCCGTGCGCGCGCAGGATCGGTCGGACCTTTGCGCCGAGCCATTCGCGGTAGTCCTTCCGCGCGTACGCGCCGCGCTCGTAGACCACCCGGTACCGCGGCACGAGCTCGGGCCGGGTTCGGGCGAGCCAGTCCATGAACAGCTCCTTGACGCCGGGGCGCAGGTGCAGCGCCGTATAGATCGCGCTCGCGGCGCCGGCGGCCTTCGCCGAGGCGGCGGCGCGCTCGAGGTGCTCCCGGGTGTCGGTGAGGTAGGGCAGCACCGGCATCAGGAACACCTGGACGGCGAACCCGGCGTCGGCGGCGGCGCGGACGGTGTCCAGCCGCGCCTTGGGGCTCGGCGCCCCGGGCTCGAGCTCGGCGGCGAGCGCGTCGTCGTAGACGGCGATGGAGAGGCTCACGTCGACGTCGACCTGCGCCCGGGCTCGGACGAGCCGCGGCAGGTCCCGGCGCAGCAGCGTGCCCTTCGTCAGGATCGAGAACGGCGTGCCGCTGTCGGCGAGCGCGTCGATGATGTCCGGCATCAGCCGATACCGACCCTCGGCGCGCTGGTACGGGTCGGTGTTCGTGCCGAGCGAGACGTGCTCGTGGGCCCAGGTCGGCCGGGCGAGCTCGCGGCGCAGCACCTCGGCGACGTTGACCTTCACGACGATGTCGCGGTCGAAGCCCTCGCCGATGTCGAGGTCGAGATAGCGGTGCGTGGGGCGGGCGAAGCAGTACGAGCACGCATGGCTGCAGCCGCGATACGGGTTGATCGTCCAGGCGAGCGGCATCCGGCTCGAGGTGCCCGGCACGTGGTTCAGGGCGGTCCGGGTGAGCACCTCGTGGAAGCGCATGCCGGCGAACTCCGGTGTCTCGACCGTGCGGACGAGGCCGGCGAGGCGGTCGCGCTCGAGGCCCGGCAGGGCTCCGTCGTCCGCCGCCCCCAGTCGCTGGCCGTTCCATCGCATGCCGACATTCGAACATATGTTCGATGCCAGTACAAGCCGCGGAAACGACGAAGGCCCGATCCTGGCGGACCGGGCCTTCGATCGAATCGTGGGTCAGACGCCCGCGGACTCCTTGGCGTTCTGCCGGCGGACCGCTACGACCGTCACGATCGCGGCGGCGCCGAGGACCGCGAGGCCGCCGCCCAGCCAAAGGTACGGGGTCGGGTCCGGGGTGCCGGTGTAGGCGAGCGCGGGGTCGACCGTGACCGAGAAGGACACGGTGCCGCTCGTCGCGCCGGTGAAGACGACGCTGAACGTCCCGGAGGACGAGCCAGTCGCGAACGAGACCGCGGAGGTGCCGGAACCGCTCGCCGTCGTCGTGGTCGACGCCGCGAGCGTGAACGAGTCGGGGTAGGTGATCGTGATGAGCTCACCCGGAAGCCAGCCGGCCGTCGTGAGCGTCACCGTCGCGCCAGGGGCCACCGACTGCGTCTGCTCGCCGGGAACGGGGGCGTAGGGGTCCGCCATCGCCGCCGCCGGCGCTCCGAGGGCGAGGCCGAGCGCGAGCGCGGCGCCCGCGATGATCGAAGCCTTCTTCAGCATGTTCGTCTCTTCCGTCATTCCCGCCATGGTCGGATGGTGTCGAGCAATCGCTGGATCCGAACGAGGAAATGACGAACAGTCCGGTCCCGGCGTAGTCGAAGCTAACCCACGTTCGGGGGGACTCGCAACTTCCTCACGTAAACGTCGGGTTACGATCCGCGCCCTGGGCTCGCCGCCCCGATGTCAGCGAGGGCGATGATGCCGGGGTCGTCCGTCGGGATCTCGTCCGGCGTCGGGCACGCGACCGAGGTCGTCGTCGTCTCGAACCGGTGCGCGGTCGGCGTGTGGACGAGGCGCACCTTCGACGGCGCGTCGACATTGCCCCAGATCCGCAGCAGCACCTCGGTCGTCGCCTGCGGCGGCGTGACGAGCGTGATCGAGTACCGCGCATAGCCGTCGCCGGCGTCGACGACACCGATCGCGGCGTCGCCGCCGTCGACGACCGTCTGGAAGACCCGGAAGCCTGCCGGCATCGTCAGATACGCCTGGGTCACCGCGGTGCCTCGGGCGTCCGCCCCGACCGCGGGCCCGACGACGTAGTCCGGCACGCCGTCGCCGCCCGGCGGCATCGCGGAGTCGAGCGTCAGGCGCACCTCGTAGTAGGAGTGCGAGCCCCACTCCGGGCATTGCGCCCCGCCGACGGCGATCGCCGTGTCGAGGTACCAGTCGATCTTCGACATGGTGAGGTCGGCGAGATAGATCCCGAACCCGCTCGCGGTGCCGTCGCTGGTCGGCAGCAGGCCGGCGAGCGGCGAGCCGGCGATGACCGCCTGCTCGTCGGGGTGCGCGCTCCAGACGTAGACGCGGCGGTCGGCGACCCCCTCGCCGACGGCCTCGATGAACGCCGTCGGATCTCCCGCGAAGTGCGTGACCGCTTGGAACACGGTGCCGGCGGCATCGGCGAAGAACGCGTCCTGCGCGACGGGGTCGGCGAACCGGAAGTAGACCTCGTTGAGCAGCAGCTCGACCGCGTTGTCGGACGTGAGCGGCGTCCCGTCGGCGAGCTCGAGCGGGCCCGTGGCGCGCAGCAGGTAGGACAGCACGATGGGGTCGATGGAGACGACCGCATCGACGTCCTGGCCGTATGCCTCGTGCCACATCGCTGCGGCGAGCTCGCCCGAGCGGGCGAAGTCGGGCGTGACCGTCACGTTCTGCATGAAGCGGGCGAAGCGGTCGCCGTAGAGCTGCGTCTCGACGTCGGTGGGCGCCAGCACCGGCTGCGCGAACTCCCCCATCGTCGTCGAGGAGGAGAACCGGCCGAGCTCGATGCGGCCCCCGTCGGTGCGCAGCTCGATGACGGCGCCCGGGATGCCGCCGGTCGCCCGGAGCTCCGCGTTGTTCTGGACCATGAGGAGGGTGGTTCGGGGGCCGTCGGCGCCGAGCATCGCCGGGAGCGTCTGGACGAGGCCGTTCGTCCCGCCGATCAGCGCGTCGGCCTGATTCACGACGTCGACGAGCTGGCCGACGGCCTCGCCGATCTGCGGGATCGTGCCGGCCGTCTGAATCGCTCCCGCCTGCTCGGCGGCGAGCGCGACCGCCGCACCGGCGTCCGCGAGTGCGGGCTGGAGCGCCTGGATCGGCGCGAGGTCGACGATGCCGTCCTTCGGGACGAAGTCGCGGAGATCGATCCGCCCCGCAAGGTCGACGAGCGGGGGCAGTGCCTCGTCGGTGATCGTCTGCACGGCGGCGGCGGCCTCCCGGAACGCCGTGAGGTTCGGGCCGATCCATGGCACGAGCTCGACGGCCCGCCAGATGGGATCGGAGGTGAGCGCGGCGGCCGTGTCGGCGCGGGCTTGCAGCTCGCTCGCCGTCGCGTCGAGGTCGGCGTCTCCGCCGGAGGCGATCTGCGTCTGCACCCGCTCGACGATCGGCACTGCGCCGGTCAGCTGGTCCCGCGCGATCAGGCCCCTGGCAACGATCCAGAGGACGACGAGCAGGAGGAGCCCGAGGATGCCGAGCAGCACCCAGCGCCAGACGTGCCGGCGATGCTGGCGGGGTCGGCGGCGGCGCATCGGCGCGGCGGTCTCGGCGCTCATCCGAGTCCTGCCCAGCTCGCGCCGCCGTCGCCGGAGACGGCGACTCGGTCGCCGAGCCACATCCAGACCGACCCGTCGGGTGCGGTGCCGAGCTCGACCGAGGTCGCCTCGTCCCCCGCGGCGGCGAGGCACGGCCCCTCGCTCACGGCGCCGGCGGCGTCGACCGTCGCGAACCGGAGGCCGTCGACGCAGCCGGCTGCCCGGCGGGAGGCGACGAGGTAGCCGTCGCCGAGATTCGTCACGGCGACGGCGGCGCCGTCCGGGCGGGCCGTGGTCCAGCCGCTCAGGTCCGCCGCCGCGATCGCGAGTGCGGTCGAGGTGCAGAGCACGGCGACGCCGCTGCCCACGGCGTACTCGGAGATCGGCCCGCACGGCGACGCGACCGCGCCGGCCGCGACGACCAGCGCCGTGCCCGCCGTCGGCTCGATGATCGGCGTGTCCGGCTGCTCGCCGGGGTAGGCCGCCCAGAACTCGCCGCCGGTGAAGCTCATCCGATACTCCTGGCGGCAGTCGCCGGCGAGCGCGGCGATGATGCCGACCGTGTTCCCGTCGCCGAACGCGACGATGTCGCCGACACCGGCGACATCGTCGCCGGCCGACCAGGCGGTCCAGCTCGCGCCGGCGTCCTCGCTCCACTCGATCGACGCGCCGCCGGGACAGCCGACGCTCGCCGTCCGCCATGCCCGGGTCGCGTCGATCGGGACGATCCGGCGAGCCATCGCCGCGAGCACGATCGGGTCAGGTGTGGGGGTCGGCGTCGGCGTCGCGCGGGCCGATGCGGGACGCGGGGTCGGTGCCGGCGCGAAGGAGCTGAGCGGCAGGGCCTCGGCGGACGTGTCGACGCCGCGACCGACGCCGCCGACGGCCCACCACACGAGCCCGATGTCGACGAGCACGAACGCGGTGATGCCGACGATCCACCAGGTCCTGCGCCCGTCCGACTGGGCGCGCCGCCGCGTCATGCCGCCACCACCTGCGTCAGCAGCACCCGCTCGATGCGGTGGACGAGCTCCTGGATCGTGCTCGCCGAGGACGCGTACACGTCCGGGGAGCGCCCGTACGGGTCGATGACGTCGTCGACGGTCGGGTCGTCCGGCGCGATCGCGAAGCCCCGCCGCATCGCGGCCGCGTCGGCCGCGGCCGCGATGACCGAGGTCGCACCGTCGGCGAGCTCGATCGTCCCGGCGTCGGCCGCATCCTCGAGCAGGCGGGCGAACTCGCCGAGCGTGAAGATCCGGCGGCTCGCGCTCGGCAGCATGGCGACGAGGTCGCGGCGGTGCTCGCGCGCGAGCCCGAGCACGAGATCCGCGCCCGCGATTCGGTCGCGGTCGACCTGGCTCGCGACGTGGCCGGACGCCTCGAGCTCGGTGGCGCCGAGCGCCGCCGCCATCGCCGGCTCGATCGGACGGCCGACCATCGCCATCGTCCCGCCGCTCGAGACCTCGATGGCGAGCCAGCCGGAGTCACCGCTGGCGGCCGCGACGCGCCCGAGCGCGGACCGCAGCAGCGCTTCGGCGACCGGCGACCGGCAGATGTTCCCGGTGCACACGACGAGGATCCGGAACGGCTCGGCCGGAGTGTCAGCGCTCACGTCAGGTCCTGGTCGGGGCGGGCGGCTCAGGGTTCAGCCGGTCGGTGGTCGGGGTCAGACGGACTCCTGGCGGGCCTGCGCCGTGGTGCGCGCCGGCCCCGAAGGCGGCACCGCCGAGCTCTGCCGGCGACCCGGCGACTCGGCGGGCGAGATGATCTGGCTGAAGCCGGCCTGCGCCGTCCGGCCGTAGCCGTAGCCGTAGCCGTAGGCGCCGTAGCCGTAGCGGCCATACCCGTACGCGTCGGGACCCCGGGTCGGCAGCATCGTGAGCACCACGCCGGCGACGTGCGCCCCGACGTTCTGCAGCGCCTCGACGGAGCCGTGCACCTGGCCCCGGTGCGTCCGGCCTGCGGCGACGATGAGGAGCGCCCCACGGACCTGCTTCGACAGCAGCGCCGAGTCGGTCACCGGCAGCAGCGGCGGCCCGTCAATGAGCACGACGTCGTACTCCTTCTCGACGTGGCGAAGCAGGTTCACCATCGCCTGCGAGCCGAGCAGCTCGCTCGGATTCGGCGGCATCGCGCCGGCCGGTAGCAGCGACAGGTTCCGCAGGCCCCAGGCCTGCGTGACGTCCGAGAGCCGCGCCCGCCCGATGAGTACATCGGTGAGCCCGACCCCGCCCTCGATGCCGAAGAGATCGGCGACGCTCGGGCTGCGCAGATCCCCGTCGATGAGCAGGACTCGCGCACCGGACTGCGCCATGACGATCGCGAGATTCGCCGATGTCGTCGACTTGCCCTCCGACGGGACGGACGACGTCACGACGAAGCTGCGCGGTCCGCCCTCGACGTCGAGGAACTGCAGATTCGTCCGCAGGCTCCGGAACGCCTCGGCGCGCGGGCTGTTCGGCTCCGACTGGACGATGAGCGGCCGCTTCGGCGCGAGCTTGTCGAACGCGATGCCGCCGAGGATCGGGGCGTCGGTGATCTGTCGGACGTTGGCCTCGCCGCGGATCCGGGTGTCGAGGACTTCGATGAGGATGGCGACGGCGAGGCCGACGATCAGGCCAATCAGCAGCCCCAAGCTCAGGTACAGCCGCGTGTTGGGGGAGATGGGCTCCTGCGGCACCTCTGCTGGGGTGAGGATTGTCACAACTACCGGCGACGCCTCGCCAGTCGAAGGCTCGGTGAGGATCGATGCCTGCTCGCGGAATGACGCGGTGATAGCGTTCGCAATATTCGCCGCCTCGACGGGGTCGGTCCGAGTGACGCTGATCTGCATGTTCACGGTATTCAAGGTGGCCGAGGCGGACACATCGAGCGCGAGTTGTGAGGCTGTCTCGTCGAGATGCAGGTCAGGATCGTTCACCACCGCGTCGAGCACCCTCGGTGACGTGATGGCGTCGGTGAACGACTTGATGATGTTCTGCGCGTAAGTCGTGCCCTGCGCGAACTCTTGGACAGTCCCGCCGTTCTGAACCGAGACGAACGACAGTGTCGAAGCTTGGTACTTCGGCGTGATTAGAAGGGACGTCACTGCGGCGATACCAACGCCAAGCAATGCAGCTCCGAGCACCAGAAACCACCGCTTGCGGAGGACGCGAAGATAGTCCCGCAGTTCCATCTCCCCAGCAACTCCTTTGCTTCGGCCGGCTACAGCATCCCATACCAAGCCATCGATTCCCCGCGCCCGAAAGACCGCATGCTTCTGCGCACCGTACGCTGGGCTTGCATTCGGTCGAGGAGCGAGAGGGAGCCAATGCGCGCACTGGTCACAGGTGTGGCCGGTTTCATAGGGAGCACGCTTGCCCGGCGGCTCCTCGAGGAAGGCGCCAGCGTCGTTGGGGTCGACTCGCTGACCGACTATTACGATCGGGCCCTCAAGCGGCGTAATGCGACCGATATGCAGGCAAGGGGTTTGCTCTTCCTTGCCGAAGACCTTCTGCGTCTCGACCTGAAACCTCTGCTCGAGGGGATCGACGTCGTCTTTCATCTCGCCGGCCAGCCGGGCGTTCGCGCTTCGTGGGGCAATGACTTCGAGCGCTACACGGAGCGAAACGTCCTGGCCACCCAGACCTTGCTCGAAGCCGTCAGGGCGCAAGCTTCTCCCCCGCGTGTCGTCTACGCATCGTCCTCGTCGGTATACGGAGATGCACCTCAGTATCCGACGCGAGAGAACGATCTCCCCCGTCCGGTAAGCCCCTACGGCGTCTCCAAGCTGGCCGCGGAGCATTTGGTTACTCTCTACGGGCTGCAGTTCGGAATCCAGACGGTCTCGCTGAGGTACTTCACTGTCTACGGGCCGCGGCAGCGACCCGACATGGCCTTCTCGCGGTTCATCGATGCCGCTCTGAACCAGCAACCGATCACCGTCTACGGGGACGGGAAGCAAGTCCGCGATTTTACCTATGTCGATGACGTCGTCCAGGCGAATCTTCTCGCCGCCTCCGCTTCACTGTCTCCCGGTGAGGTCATGAACATATCCGGCGGCAGCAGCGTCACCGTGCGGGACACGATCAGGCTCCTCGAGGAGATCCATGGGGCCCCTGTGCCCGTCCGCTTCGAACCCCGAGTAGTCGGCGACGCACAACGAACCGGCGGCTCAAACGAGCGAGCCAAGGCCTCGCTCGGCTGGCGCCCGACGGTCTCAATCGCGGAGGGACTCTCGAGGGAGTACGCCTACTTTGCCGAGCGGCGCCGTGACCGATCCTGAGGAGACGACCTCGTCGGACGACGCGACTCTAGATCGCGCGGGTGGGCCAGCCACCACCACGGGAGGTTCCGCAGTTGCTGCCGGCGGGATCACCACGAGCCTCTCACTGGCGAATGTGGTCGTCGGCTTCGCTTTTCAGGCCCTGATCGCCGGCAAACTCGGCCTTGGCCCCCTCGCAGACGACTTCCAGGCCGCCTGGGCCGTTGTCACTTTCGGGACTGTGGTCCAGTTCACCCTCGTGACCTCCCTCCTCGTCCCGCGGCTTCAGATCGCTGGCATTCATGGCGAGGCAATCGCTCGCACGCGCCTCCCGCTCCTTCTCGGCGCTTTGGCAGCGGTCCTGCAGGTCGTCGCTGCATTCGCCCTGACCAGCGGAGATCTCCAGATTCTCCTGCTCGTTTCCGCCCCGTCGCAGTTGTTCGCGGGAGCCACCGGGCTGCCGCAGGCCAGGGCATACATCGGTCGACGCTATTTCGTTGCCGGGATCGGCCCTGTGTCGAACGGGATCGCGCTGCTCGCGATCACCTTGCTCGGCTTTGCAGGGCTCGGCCCCCTCCTCCTCGGAGTGGCGGTGAGCGCGGGGTACGCCGCGCAGTGGATGGCGACGGCCGTCGGGTCACGCGGCGCAGTTCGTTGGGCGGAGGGCCGACCCATCGGTTCTCGGCTCTTCATCGGCGTCGTGGGATTCACCTTGGTTTCGAAGTTGCAGCCGCTGCTGGAGCGGGTCCTAAGCCTGGCCGTCGCGGCCGGCGCAACAGCAGCCCTCGGTTTCGGACAGAAGACAGCGCAAGGTCTCCTGCTCTTCAGCGCCTTCGGGCTCGCCGTGACCGCGACGGCCGCCCTCGCCCGCCACGTTTCGGGCAAGAGATGGATGGAAGCGGCTCAACTGCTTGGCAAGACGACCGCGGCCACGACCCTCCTGACTTCGGTGGTCGTCGCTGTCGCAGTGCCGCTGGCATTCCCTGCCGTGGTAATCCTCTTTGAGCGGGGCGAGTTCAGTGCCGCCGATAGTCGCTACGTGACCGATGTCCTCCTCCTGCAGCTTCCCTGGGTCGCCGCGAATTCGATCGCAGGCGTGTTCACCGCCCACATCTACACGCACGGCCACTACGCTCGCCTGCTTCTCGCCTCCTGCGCAGGGCTCGTCGCGACGATTGGGGCCACCTTTCTGCTGGCGATCTGGATTCCGGGTCTCGCTGTCGCGAGCGCGAGCAGCATCGGCGCGATATCGAGCCTGAGCGTTATCCTCTGGATCTCTCGGCGGACCGCCGTCTGGAATGAGTTCCGGCGCGCGATCCGGACTCACGCAGGGTTGCTCTGGAAGTGCGCCACGCTCGTCGGAATCTCGATCTTGATCTATGCGATCTTGGTCGCGCTCGGCCTTTCCTACGAATTCTGGCCGTCAGTCATTGGCGGAACGTTGATTGTGCTGCTGAGTTCTGGCGTGCTGCTCCTGAGCCCGTCCACGCGCACCCAGATCCGGGAGACGCTGAATGGCCGACTCTAGGAGGTCGATTGTCGCGTTGACGGTCGGCGACGACTCGGTAGCGAGCTCGCGGATCCGTGTGGCGTCGGTGCTTCGAGTCGCGTCGAATGCGGGCTGGCGCACATCGCGCCTCATCGCGCACGGTCACCGTCTCTGGCCGGCGAGCCTCCTCTCGCGAGTCCTCGTGGAAGCCCCGGATGTCGTCCTCCTGCAAAAAGTGGCACCGCCTGGATGGTTCGTCACCGCCCTTCGTCGCCGCGGCACGCGCATCGTATTCGAGTGTGATGACGCGATTCACTTGGGATACCCGTCCCAGCGGCCGGATGAAGCGAGGCGAACGTCGCGCCGCCTTAGCCGTCTGCTTCCGGTTTGTGAACGCGTCGTCGTGACCAACGACCTCTTGGCCGACGACTTCCGCGCGCTCGGCGCGCAAGATGTTGAGGTGTTTCCAGGTCCAGCCCCCCGAGTCGGGCCCAAGCCGGCGTCCCGCGGCGCTCGCACCGGGCTTGTCTGGGTTGGCAGCCCCTCGACGTACGAGAGCGTCCGGACGGAGGTCTACCCGGCGCTTGACCTGCTTACCGACCGCGCTATGTCACTGGCCGTCGTGGGAGCCGCTGTGAACAGGACGGCCGGTCGGGTCCGGGAGATGGTCTGGTCGCCGGAAGCTGAGAACTCAGAGTTGGAAGCGGCACTCGTGGGTCTGGCTCCCCAGGTGGATTCCGAATGGAGTCGACGCAAGGCGTTCTACAAGGTGTTCGAGTACCTCGCGCACGATGTCATTCCGGTCGTTCCGCGGCTGCCTGCGGTGCAGACTCTGCTCGGGGAGGACCTCGACCTGATCGCCAGCGTCGTGGACGGGCACTCCCCGGCCGACTGGGCTCGGGCGATCGACGTGGCAATCCGTCGGGTGGTGGATGAGGCATGGATCGGCGCCCGTGATCGGGTGTTCGAGCGCTGGAGCGCACCGCGTCTAGCGGCAACGGTGCTTGAAGCATGAAGGCTCGCCAACGGACCGTCGTGATGGTCTGCTCCCAGATGCCCCCCGTCTACGGCGGCGCAGGGGCCCAAGCCACGCTGCTGGCGAGCAGATTGGCGGGCCGCGGTTGGCTGGTTACGGCGCTCACCCTGGACCAGGCCGGGGTCGGTAGTTCGTGTGATGGTCGAGTCCGCGTTCGCCGAATTCTCCGAGGCTGGCAGCCCGCCGGCGCGATCTCTCGCGGTCTCTCCTCGCTCGCGCTTGGGTCCGCCGCGTTCGCGCATATCCTCTTCGCCAGACCAAGGGCCGTTCACGTACACGGCGCCTACTGGTGGTCCATCCCACCGGTGCTCGCCGGGAGGTTGGTAAGGGCGCGGGTCATCGTCAAGACGACTCGCGATGGCGAGGACGACCCCCAGACGGTGTACAGCCGACGGGTCGGACTCTTGCCGCTCGGCTGGCTGTACGGACTGTCGCTCCGTCTCGCGCATGTCGTTGTCACACTTAGCGAGCAATCGCGCCGTCGCGCCATCGAGGCCGGTCTCGAGGCGAAGGTCCGCCTCATCCCCAATGGCGTCGATGAGGCTAGATTCACTCGCACTCCTGCCAGACGGCGCGACGCTCGGGCGAAGCTTGGCCTGCGCTCCGGAACTCGGATGGTTCTGTTCGTCGGGTATCTCGTGCGGCACAAGGGCATCGTGGATCTGCTCGAAGCCTGGCGGCTGCTTGACGACCGCGCTGCTCAGCTCTGGCTCGTCGGACCGCTCGACGGCTTCTACCGGGAGCTCGACGGCGACCTCCCCAGCCAACTCCAAGGGCTGATCGATGATGGCTTCGCTGTCCGCACGCTCGGTCATCAGCCTGCCGACACCTTGCCGGACTACTACTTCGCCGCGGATGTCTTCGCACTACCGAGCTACGCAGAGGGAATGCCGAACGCACTCGCTGAGGCACTCGTGGCGGGCTGCCAGGTCGTAGCCACAAAGATCCCCGGTATCGTCGACCTGATTGATGAGAACCTCGACCAGCTCATAACTCCGGGGGACGTGCCGACTTTGGCAGCGCGGCTCCGCGACGGTCTGGCCGGCCGCCCCGGCGCATACCTCTCGAAGGTGGACACCCTGGGGATTGAGAGTGTGGCGGGTGTCTATGAGCGGATCTACCTAGGCGGCGAGTCGTGATACCTGCCAGGAGTGGTTCATTCTCGGTGATAGCCTTCGCGGTCCTGAGCCTGTCGGCGCTGATCGCTGCGGCGGTTGCGGCGATGCTGGCACCGACAGGCGCCCCACCACTACTCCTGCTCGCGGTCGCCCTGGCGGCCCTGGCGGGATACTCGAACAGCTCACGAGGCTTTGCGGGCGGCTTGGCGATCGTGTTCGCTACCGTCGTTCTGCTCTACGTCTACGGGATGGTCCCTCGCCAGTACCCGGTCTTTGACGTCAATCCGACGGCCGCGACTTGGATGGTGTTGCTGGTCGGCACCTTCGCCCTGCTGCTCGGGCTCCTGCTCGGGTCGCTCGGAGCGAGTCGGAGTCCCGAGCGTCGTCACAGCGTTCGGGACGCCGGAGACAGCCTCCTGTTCGCGCTCGGCTTGCTCGCAGTGCTGCTCAGCGCCGTGAACTATGTCACGGGTGACATCCCGCTGCTCTCGGGCGATGTCAATGGCGCTCGCATCAACGGGAACTACGGCGCGCTCGGGCGCATCTGGCCATTGATACTGCCCGTGCTCCAGGTAACGATCATCGTCACTCTCATCAAGTGGATCAGCGGCACCATCCGTCGACGCTGGTTCCTGCTCGCACTCTTGGCCACCTTCTGTCTGCTCCTGACCGGCAGTCGCTCCTTACTGCTTATGGGCGTGGTCGCCGGAGCAATCCTGTACATCGAACTCCGGAGGCCGAGGCTCGTCTGGATCCTCGTGGTCGCCGCCGCCGGCCTCGTTGCACTTGGCGCATTCGGCTCGATACGGACGCTCGCATCCGGCGGTGCCGATGTTGCGACGGCGTTCTTGACGGAGCGCAACCTTGAAGGCTGGGGCGGATCGACCGACCTGGCCCTGCAGACCGGTCCCCGGGTCGCCGCGCTCGCCATCGATGCGACCAATGGACAGCCGCTCGGTGGCCAGATCCTGCTCGGCGACATCGGGAACTTCTTCAACTCAAGCGTCGAGCGATCCGACCGCCTCGTGACCCAGCTGCTAGGCCGCGACCCCGACGTTCTAGGTGGCCTTCCGCCCACTCTGTTCGGGGGCTTCTTTCTCGACTTTGGCTGGGTGGGTCTGGTGCTCTCCTCGGTAATCTTCGGTGTCGCGCTTACAGTCTCGCGACGACTCATGTTCAGGACGCTGAGCATCGCCACAACGGTTTGGTTCGGCTATCTGGCGGCCTATGCCCTGGTGTCCGTTTACAGCTACGTGTCGATCCGGCCCTCTTGGCTAGTCGTGCTCGCGGTGTCGATGGCCGTCTCGCTCCTGAATTCGCGGAAGGAGGCGCCCGGTGTCACGAATCCTTATGGTCTCGAAGTTCCGACGTTTCCTCGGCGGGGTTGAACGGCACGTCACCGAGCTGACTGCGGAACTCTCCGACCGCGGCCATGACGTGCAACTCTTTGCGAGCGAGGACGTCGCGGAAGCGGGCGGCCACGTCTTTGCGGCCGCCGACGGCGGCCTCGACCGCATTCGTTCTGCGGGAGCGTTGCTTTGGAATGCGTCGGCGCGACGTGCGCTCCGCGATGTCGTCGCAGATTTCGCACCCGACATCGTCCACCTCCACTCCATCTACCATCAGCTGTCGCCGTCCGTGCTCGGAGTCTTCGACGGGCCGACCGTCATGACCCTGCACGACTTCAAGCTCGCCGCGCCCTGCTACTCGCTCTACCGGGATGGCGAGGTCTGCATGGACTGCGTTGGCCGGCGGGTGACGACTCCCGCGATTAAGTACAGGTGCATTCGTGACAGCCGCCTCGCCTCGACCCTTTGCACCGTTGAGGACCTGCTCTTCCGGAGACGCTACGTCGCGGCCGTCAACCTCTTCATCGTGCCGTCGACCTATAGCCAGCGGGTGATGATGACTGCCGGGATCGCCGAATCGTCGATTCGCGTCATTCCGTGGGGCACCGACTCCGCAGGGCTGCGCTTCGTAGATCGGAGCCCAAACACCGTTCTCTTCGCCGGTCGTCTCCATCCGACGAAGGGGCTCTTGCTCCTGCTTGAGGCCTGGCACCGCCTCCCCCAGGATCACGGTCTCACGCTCCGGATCGCCGGATCCGGGGAGTTGCAGACGCTTGTGGAAGAGGCGGCCAGTGCCGATTCGTCGGTGAAGTACCTTGGACTCATGACGCCTGATGAGGTCCAGGCGGAGCTGCAAGCTGCGACGATTGCAATCGCCCCCTCACTCGTTCCGGAAACTATGGGGCTCTCCGCGCTCGAAGCACTGCGCGCCGGTACTCCACTGGTTACCACCGGCCGAGGAGCGCTCGTTGACCTGGTCGGCCCTGGCGTATGGACGCTCCCGGCCGCAGACAGCGAGTCCCTTTTCGACGCCATCGACCACCTGATGTTGCGCGGCGAGGCGGGCCGTTACCGCTCGGAGCTCGCTGAACGCGATCTGTCTGCGTACTCATCGCGCAACATGGTCGACCGCATCGAGGACGTCTACGCGGAAGCGCTGAGCAACGGACCGCGCGAGTGAAGGTCGCCATCATCGGCACCCGTGGATACCCGAGCTACTACGGCGGCTTCGAGACCGCTGTTCGACACATAGCCCCCTCGCTCGCCGACCGCGGTTGGGACGTGACGGTCTACGGGCGTGACCGTCCAGGGGCAACTCCCCCTGATGGAGACCCGCGTATCCACGCCGTGCGCACCGGCGGGTGGGAGCGGAGATCTCTGAGTACCTTGAGTTTCGGATACACCTCGACGTTGGCAGCACGTCGGCTTCGACCAGATGTCGCTCTCGTCATGAACGTCGCGAACGGCTACTTCCTCCCTCTCCTTCGCGGCGCGAACATTCCGACCGTGGTCAATGTCGATGGAATCGAATGGGAGCGCGCGAAGTGGGGCAGGCTCGCTCGCACGGTATTCCGCACTGGTGCCCGTCTGACTGCGCGCTGGGGTGACCGACTCGTGTTCGACTCGGAGCGGATCGAGGAGCGCTGGCAGAGCGAATTCGGCAGAGACGGCGCGTTCATCCCCTACGGCGGCGAGCCGGTCCCCGAGATGCCGGTCCCCGATGGACTCGTACCTCGCGGCTACGTCCTGGTTGTGGCGCGTTTCGTGCCGGAGAACTCGATCCCCGAGTTCTTCGCCGCCGTCCCTGAGATTGCCAGCCGCCATCCGGTGGTCATCGTCGGCTCGGAAGGATATGGGGGCGAACTGGAGCACCGCGCCGCCGACCTCACCCACACCCACGAGAACGTGACCTGGCTTGGTCACCTCCGCGACGACGCCTTGCTGCATTCCCTCTGGCAGCATGCCGGTCTTTACTTTCACGGCCACAGTGTCGGCGGGACGAATCCGTCGCTTGTTCAGGCCATGGCCGCGGGTGCCCCCATACTCGCGCGGGACACGATATTCAACCGCGAGGTTCTGGGCCCGGGTGGTGCCTTCACTGATTCCGACACGATCGCCGCAAATGTGCTCCGCCTGATGAACCAACCGGATGCGCGTGAGTCATTGAGCTGGTCCGCACGGCAGCGGGCGTCGGAGGTTTATAGCTGGGAAGCCGTTTGCGACGCGTATGCGGCCGAACTGGCGATGGCCGTCTCCGCGCGAGCTTGAGCCAGGCCGGCGTCGAGGACCACGCGACCACGAGCGGAGTCAGCAGCGCCTGGCCTGCGAGCCTCCTCGCAGCCCAGGCGAGTACATCGAACTGCCAGGTGCCCGTTCGCGTGTCGGGAGGCGCGGCCGGCACCCTCCGCGTCGTCCATTGATCGCGAGATAGCCGTCTGGTGGGTTGCAGGATTGCAATCCCACTCCCGCCCGAGCGCGTCTTCGAGAGCAATCTCGCGATTCCACGCCGGAGTCTTAGGGGAAGCCATCGCGATTAGCCGTAGTGTTGCCGGAGTCGGGAGGGGCGCTGCCGGGCCGATCGCTCAGTACGCGCCCTGCCTCCCGAGCACCGCCTTCGCCGTCCGCCACAGGATGAGCAGATCGCCGGTGATCGACCAGTTCTCGACGTAGTAGAGGTCCAGCCGCACCGATTCCTCCCAGGAGAGGCTCGACCGGCCCGAAACCTGCCAGAGCCCGGTCACGCCCGGCTTGACGAGGAACTTGCGGTGGACATGCTGCTCGTAGGACTCGACCTCTCGCGCGAGCGGGGGCCGGGGGCCAACGAGCGACATCGACCCGCCCAGGACATTGAAGAGCTGCGGCAGCTCGTCCAGGCTGTACCGCCGCAGCCACCGACCGATCGGGGTCACTCGGGGGTCGTCCTGCAGCTTGAAGAGCACCTCGTTGCCGGCGTCGTGCCGGTCCAGCAGGCCGGGAAGCCGCGCCTCCGCGTCGGCGACCATCGATCGGAACTTCAGCATCAGGAAGGGCCGACCGCGGAACCCGACACGCTCCTGACGGAACAGCACCGGGCCCGGCGTCGAGAGCCGGACCCAGAATGCGATGACGATGAGCAGCGGGGAGAGGATGACGACCAGCAGGAACGATCCGACGAGATCGAACCCGCGCTTGAGGAACAGCTGCGGGCCGATGAAGGTCGGCGTCTCCACGTGCAGGAGGGGCAATCCGGCGACCGGTCGCACATGGATCCTCGGGCCTCCGACGTCGGTCAGGCTCGGCGCCATGACGAGGTGCTGGCGCCCGGGCTCGAGCCCCCAGGACAGCTCCCGCACCTTGTCGGCGGAGAGCCGGTCGCTGCTCGCGATCACGAGCGTGTCGGCGTCGAGCTCGCCCATGGTGGCCTGAATCGCGTCGATGTCGGCCCGCATCGGGATGTCGGTGCCCGGGAGGCGGCCCTCGTCGCGAAGGGCGCCAGGCACTACCGCGCCCACCACCCGATATCCGGCGAACCGGGCGCGGGACAGCTCCTGGGCGAGCCGTTCCACCGAATCCAGCGAACCGACGAGCAGGACGCGATAGCTGTACGCCCCGGAACGGCGCTTCGCATTGAGCCACTGCCGCCAGAGCCACCGGCTGAAGAGCAGGACGAGAAGCCCGAGCGGCAGGGCGATGAGCACATACGCCCGCGCGATGTCGATCTTGAACAGGAACAGTACGATCGCCCCGAGGCCGAACAGCCAGAGCGTCGACTGGATGACGAGCCGGTACTCCGTCGCGCCGACACCGATGACGCGCGCGTCACGGGTCCGGAACACGGCGAGCGTGAGCATCCAGCCGAGCGCGAGCACGATCGAGATGGCGACATAGCTGATCGTGATCGTGCCGCCCTGGATGAGTCGAGCCTCGTCGTCGATGCTGACACCGAACCGGAGCAACTGAGCCGCGACGACAGCCCAGACCACCACGAGCAGGTCGGTGACCGCGACCCGGCCTGCGTAGGCGCGCGCCCAGTCGCGCCGGCGCGGCGTACCGCTCCGATGCTCCTGGTCCACCTGCACACCCGTCATGCGCCCCGACCCCCGCGGGCTAGGGTAGCGCGCCGCGGACCGGACGCGGGGAGGACCGGGTCCCGGGGCGAATCGGCGCCGCGACGATGGCGCCGAGCAGCCCGCCGAGCGTGTTCGCCACCAGGTCCGAGACGGTCGCGAACCTCGCCGGCAGGAAGACGGCCTGCGCGAATTCGACGGTCAGTGAAAGGGCGAGCGAACAGACCGTCGGGAACACGATCCCGGCGACGGGATCCCGATACGCGGTGCCGCGACTCGAATGCCGGAACAGCACTGAGAGCAACAGACCGAACGGCACGAACAGCACGACGTTCGCGACGAACTCGACGAGGTCGTAGTCGACCCAGCCCGGCAGCCCCCGCTCGTGCAGCCACGCGAGTGAGTCGACGACCCAGCCGCCGTCAGTCGGCTGGCCTGGGCTCAGCGTGATCCAGAGGATGACGCCGGTCCACGCGGCGAGCAGGAATCGGACGGTCAGCGCGCCCCGCCCCAGATCCGCGGCGGCTTGTGGTCGAGCAGGATCGGGAGGTTCGCGGTGTCGAGCGGATGCGGCAGGGTGACCTGCTCGCCCGGGTGGGCGGCCGAGCGGTCGCGGCGGTGCAGCGTCACCTCGATCGCGTCGGCGACGCGGTGCCCGCCGAGGCGGACGGCGCTCGAGGCGTTGTTCAGGTGCACGTGGACGATCCGGTGCGTCGTCAGCAGCTTGCGGATGCCGGACTCGAAGTCGGGCAGGCGCCACTTGTGCGCCGCCTCGGTGAGCGGGTGGAACTCGATCGCCATGATCCGGAATCGGCGCTGCGCCGCCTCGGACATCGAGTGGATGACCTTCCACTCGGAGCCCTCGATGTCCATCTCGAGCAGCAGGTCGACGTCCGGCGGGAGCGCCGCGACCTCGGCATCGATCGTCGTCGTCGTCGCCGACACATAGGAGTCGAGGAAGAGCGGCTTGAAGTGGAACCGCTGGTGCTGCAGCGGCGGGCCCTTCACCGACGCGTCGAGCATGACGACGTCGATGCCGCGCGCGGCCATGTCCGCGTCGAAGTCGACGACGGGGCCGACGCCGGGCGAGATGACGTAGCCGATGCCGTCGAGGTCATCCGGGATGAGGTAGCCGCCGTCGTGCTTCGAGCCGACGCGGATGAGCGGCTGGTCGATCACTTCCGGCGTGAACAGCCGGAGGAAGTTCTCGACGCGGGCCGCCGAGGCCGACTTCCGCCAGGTGAAGCCGGCACGCGTCGCCGGGACGACCTTGTCCGGCTGGGCGAGCGACCGTCCCTTCGGGACGACGGCGGCGGGGAGATCGAGCTCGTCGGCGGGCTCGGAGAGGACACCGGTCATGAAGTTCCTGTCTCGTCGGCGTTCCGACGATGCTAGCGGCTGGCCGAGCCGCCGCGAGGGAAGCCGACGGCTCAGGTCAGCTGCAGGGCCTTCGACGTCTCGGCGATCGTCGAGGCGATGAGCGCCTCGTCGGAGGCGAGGTGCTTGCCGTAGGTCGGGACCATCGCCTGCAGCTTCGGCTGCCAGTCGGCGATCCGGTCCGGGAAGCAGCGCTCGAGCACGTCGAGCATGATCGGCACCGCGGTCGACGCGCCGGGCGAGGCACCGAGCAGGCCGGCGATCGAGCCGTCGGCGGCGGCGACGACCTCGGTGCCGAACTGGAGCGTCGCCTTGCCGTTCGCGTCCTTCTTCATGATCTGCACGCGCTGACCCGCGACGATCTTCTCGAACTTGTCCGCGTCGACGTCCGGCGCGAACTCGAGCAGGGCCCGGTTCTGCTTCTTCCGGGTCGCGAGCACCTCGGAGACGAGGTACTTGAGCAGCCCGAAGTTCTTGAACGCGACGCCGAGCATGACGAACACGTTGTGCAGGCGCAGGCTCGCGAACAGGTCGAGGAGCGAGCCGTGCTTCAGGAACTTCGTCGAGAAGCCCGCGTAGGGGCCGAACATGAGGCTCGCCTCGCCGTCGACGATCCGCAGGTCGAGGTGCGGCACCGACATCGGCGGGGCGCCGACGGCGGCCTTGCCGTAGACCTTCGCGTGGTGCCGGCCGACGATCTCCGGGTCGCTCGTGCGGAGGAACTCGCCCGCGATCGGGAAGCCGCCGTAGCCCTTGATCTCCTTGATGCCGGAGCTCTGCAGGAGCGTCAGCGCCGCGCCGCCGGCGCCGACGAAGACGAACCTCGCCGTCGTGACGCTCGGCGTCCCGCCGACCTCGTTGCGGATCCGCAGCTGCCAGTTGCCGTTCTTCTGGCGCTTGAGCCGCGTGACGCGCTGCTCCGTGTGCACGGTCGCCCCGCGCGCGGTGAGCCCGCGGACGAGATCGTGGGTCTGCGCGCCGAAGTCGACGTCGGTGCCGCCGACGATGCGGGTCGCGGCGATCGGCTGCGACTTCGCCCGGCCGAGGACGAGCAGCGGCGCCCAGCTGTGGATGACGGCGGGGTCCTCGGTGAACTCCATCGAGGCGAACAGCGGGTGGGCGACCATCGCCGCGTGCCGGCGGCGCAGGAACTCGACGTTCTCCGCGCCCCAGACGAACGTCATGTGCGGGACCGGGTTGATGAACTGCTTCGGCTCCGGCAGGATCCCCTGCTCGACGAGGTAGGACCAGAACTGACGGGAGACCTGGAACTGCTCGTTCACCTTGATCGCGTTCGTCACCGTGATGGTGCCGTCGGGCTGCTCCGGCGTGTAGTTCAGCTCGCAGAACGCGGCGTGGCCGGTGCCCGCGTTGTTCCACGGGTTGCTCGACTCCTGGGCGAGGTCCGACAGGCGCTCGTAGATCGCGATCGTCCAGGTCGGCTCGAGCTGCTGGATGAAGGTGCCGAGGGTCGCGCTCATGATCCCGCCGCCGATCAGGGCGACATCGACGTGCGAACTCACGCCCTCGATCCTACCCGGGCGTTCCTCGGGCTCCTCGCGGCTCAGGCCGGGGTCCGGGCGGGTAGGCGGGCGGCGACCAGCTCGGCGAGCTGGACCGCGTTCAGCGCGGCGCCCTTGCGCAGGTTGTCGTTCGAGATGAACAGCGCCAGGCCGCGGCCCTCGGGCGCGCTCCGGTCCTCGCGGATCCGGCCGACCAGGCTCGGGTCGGCGCCGGCCGCCTCCAGCGGCGTCGGGATGTCCGCGAGCTGCACGCCGGGGGCCTCCGCGAGCAGCTCGGTCGCGCGCTGGGGCGAGATGGGCCGCTCGAACTCCGCGTTGATGCTCAGCGAGTGCCCGGTGAACACCGGGACGCGGACGCAGGTGCCGGCGACGCGCAGCTCGGGCAGCTCGAGGATCTTCCGCGACTCGTTGCGCAGCTTCTGCTCCTCGTCGGTCTCGGCGGAGCCGTCGTCGACGATCGAGCCGGCGAGCGGGATCACGTTGAACGCGATGTTCCGCGCGAACTTGTGCGGCTCCGGCAGCTCGACGGCCGAGCCGTCGTGCACGAGCCCCATCAGGTCCTGGGCCGCCGCGGCGCGCGCCTGCTCGGCGAGCTCCTCGCCGCCGGCGAGCCCGGCGCCGCTGACCGCCTGGTAGGTGCTCACGACGAGCCGCTCCAGCCCGGCCTCGCGGTCAAGCACCTTGAGCACCGGCATCGCGGCCATCGTCGTGCAGTTCGGGTTCGCGATGATGCCGCGGCCCGTCAGCGCCTCGTCGATCGCGTGCGGGTTCACCTCGGCGACGACCAGCGGGATCTCCGGGTCCCGGCGCCAGGCCGAGGAGTTGTCGATCACGACGACGCCCGCGGCGGCGAACCGCGGCGCCTGCACGCGCGACATCGTCGCGCCCGCGGAGAAGATCGCGATGTCCAGGCCCGACGGATCGGCGGTGGCGGCGTCCTCGACGACGATCTGCCGCCCGGCGAACTCGATCGTCTTGCCGGCGCTGCGCTCGGAGGCGAAGAACCGGAGCTCCGCGATCGGGAGCCTCCGGGCCACGAGGAGCTCGCGCACGACGGCGCCGACCTGACCGGTCGCGCCGACGACGCCGAGACGGACGCCTGCTTCGTTCATAGCCCCCGATTCTACCGGCGCCCGCCGACAGCATCGCCGACGCGCGACCCCCGCAGAACCTACCGCCCGGTGCCCGCGTACACCACCGCGTCCGCCTCGCCGTCGAGGCCGAAGGCGGCGTGGATCGCGCGGGCGGCCGTCGCCGCCGCCGAGGCGCGGGTGACGACCGAGATCCGGATCTCGGAGGTGGAGATCATCTCCATGTTCACGCCCGCCTCGTAGAGCGCCGTGAACAGCTTCGCCGAGACGCCGGCGCTCGAGCGCATGCCGGCGCCGACCACCGAGACCTTGGCGATGTCGTCGTCGTGCAGCAGCTCGGCGAAGCCCACCTCGGCGCGCGCGGCCTCGAGCGCGGCGAGCACCGCCGGCACGTCGGACTTCGCGAGCGTGAACGAGATGTCCGTCTCGCCGGATCGGGTGGTGCTGACGTTCTGCACGATCATGTCGATGTTCGCGAGCGTGTCGGCGACGATCGTGAAGATCTGGGCCGCCTTGCCCGGCACGTCGGGCACGCCGACGATGGTGATCTTCGACTCGGACAGGTCGGTCGCGACGCCGGCGACGACGGGTTCTTCCACGGTCTCCCCCTCTGCAGGGACGGTGCGGTTCGTGACGATGGTGCCCTCGAGGTCGCTGAACGACGAGCGCACGTGGATCCGGACGCCGTGCCGCCGGGCGAACTCGACGGCGCGGATGTAGAGCACCTTCGCGCCGGCGGCGGCGAGCTCGACCATCTCCTCGGTGGTGATCCGGTCGACCTTGTGCGCCTTCGGCACGACGCGCGGGTCGGCGGTGAAGATGCCGTCGACGTCGGTGTAGATCTCGCAGACCTCGGCGTCCATCGCCGCCGCGAGGGCGACGGCGGTGGTGTCCGAGCCGCCGCGGCCGAGCGTCGTGATGTCGCCGGTCTCGCGGTTGAAGCCCTGGAAGCCGGCCACGATCGCGATCGCGCCGTCGGCGATCGCCTCCTGGATGCGCCGGGGCGCGACCTCGAGGATCCGCGCCTTGCCGTGCCGCTCGTCGGTGATCATGCCGGCCTGGCTGCCGGTGTAGCTGCGCGCCTCGAGCCCGAGCCCCTTGATCGCCATGGCCAGCAGGGCCATCGAGATGCGCTCGCCGCTGGTCAGCAGCATGTCGAGCTCGCGCGGCGCGGGATGGCCCTCGACGACCTGGTTCGCGAGGTCGAGGAGCTCGTCGGTGGTGTCCCCCATCGCCGAGACGACGACGACGACGTCGTGCCCCGCGCGACGGGTCGCGGCGATGCGCTGCGCGACCCGGCGGATGCTCGCGGCGTCGGCGACCGACGAGCCGCCGAACTTCTGCACGATGAGGCTCACGAGTGGTCAATCCTACCGGGCCGGAGGGGCCGGCGGCAGCGCGGATCGGGGCGGTCGGGACCGGCCGGCCGCCTCAGCCGCGGTCCGACTCCCGGATCGCAGACATCGGCCCGGTGCCGCGGCCCACCAGGAACCGCTCGACCGCCGCCGCGGTGTCCTCCCAGCCCTCGACGGCGACCGAGCGCACGCCGAGCGCGAGCACCGGATAGTCGTTCCCGTCCGGGTCGAGGCGGTCGCCGACGAACGCCATCTGCTCGAGCGGGATGCCGGACAGCTCGGTCAGACGTCGCATGCCGTAGGCCTTGTCGATCCCCTTCGCGGTGATGTCGATCGAGGTGCTCCCCCCGGAGCGCACCTCGAGGCCGGGGAGCCGCGCCGCGACCGCGGCGGCGAGCGCGTTCTTCTTCTCGTTCGTCGGGTCCCACGCCCGCTTCGCGTCGACCGGCGCCGCCTGGCCGAGCGCGGAGAACGTGATCTGCGTCCCGCGGTCCTCGATCACCGGGCCCCAGACCGTGACGCCGGGGTTCGCCGGCTCCCACAGCCCGAGTCGGCGCGCCTCCTCCTCGACCGCCGCGACCGCGGCGGCGGACTCCTCGGGCGTCAGCTCCTCGGCATACTGACGGCGCCACTCGGCGTCCTCCCAGCGGTAGTACTGCGTGCCGCAGGTCGGCATCAGGTGCAGCCGGCCGAAGCCGAACGCCGCCTGCTGCGCCGAGGCCGCCGCCTCGAGCCCTGTGACGAGCTGCGACTCGAACTGCGCGAACTGCCCCCCGGAGATGACGCACACCGGCACGACGGCGAGCAGCCGGGCGAGCGTCTCGCCCATCCGGGGGTCGAGCGGGGACTTGCTCGGCGCCAGCGTGTCATCGAGATCGAAGGCGACCAGCCGCGCGTCGACGGGGATCTCCGGGGTGAGCACGGTCGGACAGCCTACCCGCTCGGGATGAATGCCCTATGGCTCAGCCGACGAGCCGGCGCCCCTCGAACGCCCGGCCGAGCGTCACCTCGTCGGCGTACTCGAGGTCGCCGCCGACCGGCAGGCCGGAGGCGAGGCGGGAGACCGCGAGCCCCGGGAACTGCAGCAGGCGGGAGAGGTAGACGGCGGTCGCCTCGCCCTCGACGTTCGGATTCGTCGCGATGATGACCTCGCGCACGGTGCCGTCGCCGAGCCGCGAGACGAGCTGGGCGATGCGCAGGCTGTCCGGGCCGATGCCGTTGATCGGATTGATGGCGCCGCCGAGCACGTGGTAGAGGCCCCTGAACTCGCGGGTGCGCTCGATCGCGGCGACGTCCTTCGGCTCCTCGACGACGCAAACGACGCCCTGGTCGCGCCGCGGGTCGCGGCAGATGGCGCAGCGGTCCTCCTCGCCGACGTTCCCGCACACCTCGCAGAAGCGGACCCGCTCGCGCACCTCGGTGAGCAGCTGCGCGAGCCGGCTCACGTCGAAGGACTGCGTCTGCAGGATGTGGAACGCGATGCGCTG
>MKVN01000029.1:952-1194 GCA_001898855.1 Micrococcales bacterium 73-13 | reverse complement strand
GCAGACACTGCGCGCCAAGCATTAGAAAAATAGCCAAAAAGCAATAAAGAAAGGCGGGAAAGCGCACCCTGGGCCTGTGCGACCGGCGCGCCCCGAGCGCTGATTGGCGTTCGCCTGCGAAATGGGGTAAATCTGGAGCGCGTCCATGCCGATCTTTGGATTGTACGTCTTGAGCTTGTAGTAGCCCGAGTCGACGACGTATCGGATGCCGTCGACGGTGAGCGACGTCTCTGCAATGTTTG
>MKVN01000029.1:0-539 GCA_001898855.1 Micrococcales bacterium 73-13 | reverse complement strand
TTGTGCAGGAAATTTGCAACAAATACTCGTCCTCCGCATTCACACTGTACATATTAAAATGTCCAGTGAGAAGAAGATGACTCACCACAAGGGTGTGTTGCTTCCCATAAAGCACTGGATGAACCCATCCGCTTGAGGACGGATGAGGCCTCCCGTTCATATTTGGAACGACCAATATTTTTTTTAAAAAAATCATTCCAAGCTTCCTAAACACGATCCAAACGAGGACAAAAAAAAAAACACAAACTTACTCTCTTCTTGAGGACAGTGATCTTGAAGCGATCAAAGTCAGTAGTGTTAGCTCTGGCCTTTTTGGCAGCCAATTTCTTGCCCCAAGTGCTGTTAGCGAACTTGGTCTTGACATCAGAGGAGGTAACAGCCTTGGCCAACAAGGTTTGTCTGGCGTTACGGGGAACCTTGACGACATGATCGGTAAGGCTCAAACGCTTGAAGTGAATAGCTTGGCGCTTGACACCAGTGACGGCTTCGGGGCCATCAACAAGGGCCTAAACAATATACATTAGAGACGCACACAAAAT